>DWWA01000007.1 GCA_019119935.1 Candidatus Ruthenibacterium merdavium
TAGGGGGCTGCCAGAAATAAAAGTGTGATTGTCAAGCCTATTCAGTACCCCCTTAAGGGGGTAACCACAGGAAGTAGGCCCTTATAGGGCCTGTTCAAACCACCCGTTCAACGGGTGGTTTTGATTACGCAAAAATTTCGTCAAAGTGACACAAAAAGCACACAACAATCCATTATAATAACGTGGAAAACTGCGGTAAAGGGGTAGTGGTATGAGTAATAATGTGAAGCGTCGGCTGAAGCTGTGGCTTCGGCCCACGAAAAAGAAAGTAATTTTGCTTGTAATTATCGTTGCGCTGCTGGCGGCGGCAGGGTCGATCCTTTCAAAAGCATCGAAACAAGCGGCGGCATCTGCGGCAGCGGACGAGCCGGCCTACCGAAGTGTGGTTCTGCAAAAAGATTCTATGGCTGACAGCATCACAGTAACCGGTACGGTGGCAAGCGCCGATGTGGCAAACGTAACAACGCAGCAAACACAGACCGTAAAAACCATTTCGGTTCAGGTGGGCGATACGGTGAAAAAAGGCGACGTGATCTGTACGCTTGACACCGCCGATTTAGAAAAGGAACTGGCAAGGAAACGGGAAAGCCTTGCAACCGACCAAAGTACAGCACAGCGAAACTATGAAAGCGCGCAGGAAAGTTTGGCCACGGCGCAGGAAAAGTATCAGACGGCCTACCAAAACTATGCGACGGCAGCAGCCGATTTAGAGGCAAAACGTTCAGCTTATCTTCCGGCTGAAAATTCCATTAAAACATACTTAGATGCTTACAATGCAGCGCTTACGGCCGAGCAAAATGCGGGTATTGCGCTGAACAGCAACACACAAATCGTTGCGGCGCAAGCGGCGGTTGAAGCGGCGCAGGCGGCAGTGGCAGCTGCACAGGGCGGCGGTTCGCAGCAAGGCTCTGCAGAGAGCGGCGCGGGGAATATGCCCTCTTTGCAGAATTCGGACGCCTTAGCGCAGGCTCAGGCGCAGCTTGCCGCAGCACAGCAGCAGCTGGCACAGGCCCAAGCACAGGCAGCAGACCTTGCGAAAGCTTATAACGACGCAGCAGCGGCACGGCAGGCAGCGGAAAACAGCCTGAAAAGCGCCAAGACGAACTGCAACTATGAGGCTTTGTTTACCGCTTATTCCAATGCCGACCAAGCATTCAGCACGGCCAAGCAGTCGTACGAGGCGGCCAAGCAGCAGGTGGACACGGCCGAGCAGCAGCTGCAAACGGCGAAAGATCAGCTCGACAATGACACGGTGCTGGAAACGGTTGAGCAGCTTCAAGAGCAAATTGAAGACTGCACCATTCGTGCAACGGCAGACGGCACCATCACCTCTTTGAATGCAACCGTAGGCTCCTCTGCCTCCACGGCAGGCGGAACGCCTTTGGCTACCATTCAGAATACCGGCGCTTTGAAAGTATCCGTCAACATTGACGAAAATGATATCCAGCAGATGAAAGTCGGCCAGCGCGCTATTATCCGAAGCGATTCGACCGGCGATAAGGAAATCAGCGGAACGCTGACACAGCTTTCCGTGACAACCTCGGAAAACGGCTTTCCCGCCGAGGTATCCGTGGATGACGCAGACAGCGGCCTGTTGATTGGCGTATCGGCAAAAGTGGAAATTGTGCTCAGCGAAACGGAAGGTGTTTACAGCGTTCCGTACGATGCCGTGGAAACAAATGACAGCGGCGAAAAAGTGATTTATGTGCGCGACGGAAATGACTGGAAAGAACTGCCCGTCACCACCGGAATGGAAACGAGCTACTACATTGAAATTGAATCTGATGAACTGCAAGACGGAATGGAAGTGCGCGTGCCCGTTGGATCATCCGGCGATGCATCCATGAGTATTGAGGAAATGATGAACGGTGGAATGATGCAGGGCGAAGTAGTGATTGAAGGCCCGGCAGAAGGCGGCGGACCGGCAGGTGGGCCTGACGGCGGCCGCGGTCAGCAAGGCGGTGGAGCTGTGATGGCTGCACCTGTCGGTTAAGGGGTGCGGCGCATGAACGACAGAAAAGAGATTATCCGCATGAGCGGCATTGTGAAAAAGTTCAATGTGGGCGCCGAAAACGAGCTGGAGATTCTGCACGGGATTGACTTGACGGTTTATGAAGGGGAATTTGTCGCAGTGGTCGGAGAATCGGGCTCAGGCAAATCAACACTGATGAACATCATCGGTGTGCTCGACCGTCCGACAGAAGGCCGGTACATTCTTGACGGTATTGATATTTCTACGATGCACGACAAGGAGCTTTCCAAAATCCGCTGTGACAAAATTGGGTTTGTGTTTCAAACCTTCAACCTGATTCCTCGAACCACGGCTTTGAAAAATGTGGAATTGCCTATGATGTATGCAGGACATTCCGGAAGCAGCCGTACAAAGCGTGCCAAAGAATTACTGCAAACCGTGGGAATGGGGGAGCGCATGACTCACCGCCCCAACGAGCTTTCCGGCGGCCAAAAACAGCGCGTTGCCATTGCGCGGGCGATGGCAAATGATCCGGCGATGATTCTTGCAGACGAACCCACCGGCGCGCTGGACTCCAAAACCGGACGCCTTGTGATGGATTTATTTCACCAGCTGCATGAGCAGCAGGGGAAAACCATTGTGCTCATTACGCACTCCGAGCAGCTTGCGAGTGAATGTGAACGCATCATCACGATCTCCGACGGCATGATCATCGGAGAGAGAAAGGGAGGAGGCGCGCGCAGTGCTCATCTTTGAAAATATTATGCTGGCCATTTCCGGCCTTTGGGCAAATAAAATGCGCGCTTTGCTCACTATGCTGGGCATCATCATCGGAATTGGATCGGTCATCGGTATTATGACCGTGGGCGACAGCATGCA
This sequence comes from Candidatus Ruthenibacterium merdavium, assembly GCA_019119935.1. Lineage (GTDB taxonomy): Bacteria > Bacillota > Clostridia > Oscillospirales > Ruminococcaceae > Ruthenibacterium > Ruthenibacterium merdavium. The sequence continues at coordinate 2,852 of DWWA01000007.1, forward strand.
AAGCTCGATGACTTCCAACATGCAGAGCATGGGCGCGAGCAATATCACGGTCAGCTTAACACAAAAGAGCGACTCCGATGTGCGCGAGGGCGGCGCAACGCTGATGTTTCGCCGCCAAAGCTGGTCGGACGAAGACCTTTTAACCGACAGCATGATTGACGACTATTTGAAGTATTACGGAGATCAGGTAGAGGCAATTGGGCTTTCAGAGTCGCTCGGCTCAAAAAAAATTGAGGAAGACGACAACATTACCGTATCCTTAACAGGCGGGAACGCGGCTTATCAGACGGTACAAGACGTTAAAATTCAGCGCGGACGTTTTTTCACCGATGAAGATGTGGAAAATGAGCGTACCGTAGCGGTTGTAAGCGATGTCTTGTGTGAAAATCTGTTCGGCAGAGTAGATCCGATCGGAAAAACTGTATCTGTCACCGTGGGAACAAAGGTTCATACCTTTCATATCATCGGGACTTACGAATATCAAGATATGGGAATTGCATTAGGAAGCACCGACGCAATACCGGAAACGGCGATGTACATTCCCATCAGCGTTGCAAAAAGCATCAATCATTCCGCAGCGGGTTATTCCAGCTTTACGGTGGTGGGAAAAGCAGACGCAGACGCACAGGCGCTTTTGCAAAACACAAAAGACTTTTTTGCCAGCTATTATACGAGGAATAATTCTTATACCGCAACGGCTACGAACCTTGAAAGTCTGATGGAAATGATGCAGGAAATGATGGGAACGGTTTCCTTGGCGATTGCCGTGATTGCGGGGATCAGTTTGCTGGTCGGCGGCATTGGCGTAATGAATATTATGCTTGTTTCAATTACGGAGCGAACGCGTGAAATTGGTACACGCAAAGCGCTCGGAGCTACCAACAACAGCATTCGCATCCAGTTCATTGTCGAAAGTGTGATTATTTGCCTCATTGGCGGCGTGATCGGTATTGCAGTGGGTGCGGGCCTTGGCTCGTTCGGTGCAAACTTGCTGGGATATGCGGCAACACCGAGTATTTCTGCCATTGTGACGGCAGTGAGCTTCAGTATGGCAATCGGCGTGTTCTTCGGCTATTATCCGGCGAATAAAGCCGCAAAACTCGACCCGATTGAAGCGCTTCGCTATGAATAAGCGCATAAAAAACAAAAGCGGAAATTTTTATTTTCAATTTTCGAAAGATAAAAAGGCACGGGAAAGAACCAGCTTTCCCGTGCCTTTTTTAGTTTTGTCACAGTGTTTATTTTGCCGCATCAAACGCTTCGCTGTGATATTGGTGCGTATAAAGCTGATAGTAACGGCCCTTTTTCGCGAGCAGTTCTTCATGCGTACCGGCCTCGGCAATTTCGCCTTTATCAATCACAAGAATTTGATCGGCGCCCCGAATGGTAGACAAGCGGTGTGCTACGACAAAGCTGGTGCGCCCCGAGAGCACTTTGCTGATCGCGGTTTGAATGAGCTGTTCGGTTTCGGTGTCAATGCTGCTGGTGGCCTCGTCCAAAATGAAGATACGCGGGTCGGCCAGCAGCACGCGGGCAAAGCAGATGAGCTGTTTTTGCCCCGTCGAAAGGCGGCCGCCGCCTTCGCCCACCTGCGTTTCATATCCTTGCTCCATCGCCTCAATAAAGCCGTCGGCACAAGCCAGCTTCGCGGCCTGCCGCACTTCGTCCATGGTGGCATCCGGCTTTCCGAAACGAATGTTTTCGGCAATCGTTCCGCTGAACAGGTGCGGCGTTTGCAAAACATAGCCCAGCGCGCTTTGCAGCCAAAGCTGGCTGCGCTCACGGTAGTCCTTGCCGTCAATCAGCACTTGGCCGGAAGTTGGCTCATAAAACCGGCACACGAGATTGACGATGGTCGATTTGCCCGAACCTGTTTCACCAACCAATGCGATGGTTTGGTTCGGCTCAACCGTCAAGTTGAAATCGTGCAGGACGGTTTCCCCCGTTTTGTACCGGAAATCTACATGAGAAAACTCAATTTTTCCGGTAATCGGCTCCCAGTTTTCGCGGCGCGGCGCAAGCGTTGTGCCGTACACCGCTTCCACTTCGGGGGAATCGACAATATCGGGCTGGGTATCAAGCAGGTCAATCACGCGTTCTGCCGAGGCTTGCGCCGCCTGCATTTCCGCCAAAATATTGGCAAGCTGCTGAATGGGATCAAACAGCTGTGTGGTGTAGCTTAAAAACGCGGAGAGCGTGCCGAGGCCCAGCACACCGCCGAGCACCAGCTTGCCGCCGCCGGATAGTGCCAGCGCGGTGGAAACACTGCCCAGCGCAACGACAATGGGCATAAACAGCGCGCTCCAAAGCGCGGCGCGCACGGCGGCCTGCTTCATGCCGCCGGTTAAAGAGCGGAATTCTTCGCACCCGGCCTCCTCACGCACCAGCGTTTTGGTGGTGACAGCGCCCATGATGCCCTCGTTAAATGCACCTGTAATACGGCTGTTCGCCGCACGCACTAAGCGCTGCTGACGCAGAATTTTGCGCTGGAAAAAGACGCACAAAGCCGCCAGGATGGGCGCAACGCAAAGCACAATCAGCCCCAGCTGCCAGTGCATCCAAAGCAGTACGGCAATGATACCCAGCACATAAAAGCCCGACCAGCAAAGGTCCACAAGGCTCCAGGCAATCATTTCGGCCAGACGGGAAACGTCACTGCCCATGCGCGCCATGAGCCAGCCCACGCTGGTGGTGTCGTAAAAGCTGAAGGAGAGCTGCTGTAAGCGGGAAAAAGCGTCTTGGCGAATGTCATAGCTGATATCCATTTCGAGCTTGCCCGCACCGCGCACAAAGAAAAAGACTCCCGTACCCTGCAAAATCACGACAAGTGCATACACTGCGGCAAACAGGCCGATGCCCTCGGTGGTTTTGCCTGTAATGAAGTAGTCGATTGCAAAGCGGGTTAACTGCGGATAGGCTAAATCCACACATGCAACTACCAGCAGCGTGAGCATTAAGCGGATGACGGTTTGCGGACGCCGCATTGCATAGGCAATCAGACGCTTCCAAACACGCAGGTCAACTTTTGTGTTCTGGTATTCTTTTTGCTCATGCATGGAGAGCACCCCCTTCCTGCGCTTCATCCAGTTCGTTCTGCAAAGCGCAGACACGGCGGTACATGCCTTCTTCACGGCAAAGCGTTTCATGCGTGCCGCGCTGTACAATGCGCCCGCCATCCATGACGAGAATTAAATCGGCGCGCCGCACCGTGGCAATGCGGTGGCTGATTAAAAACATGGTGCAATCTTTTTTTGCGGTCAGCGCGTCGCGGATGGCCGCATCCGTCTGCGCGTCCACCGCGGAAAGTGAGTCGTCAAAAATCATAATGGGCGCATTTTGCAGCAAGGTGCGCGCAATGGCCACACGCTGCTTTTGCCCGCCCGAAAGGGTTACGCCGCGCTCACCGACCACGGTTTCATAGCCTTCGGAAAAGCTTTGAATGACATCATGCAAACTGGCGGTGCGTGCCGCTTCAAAAATTTCGCTTTGTGAAGCGCCGCGCCTTGCAATGGCAATGTTCTCGCCAATGGTGCGGCTGTACAAAAACGGCTCTTGCAAAACAAGGCCGACGTTCTGGCGCAGGTGATGGCGCTCGATGTCGTTGACATCCACGCCCGAAAGGGTGATGTGCCCGGCGCTGGCTGTCCAGTGACGCTGCAATAAGTGAACCAGCGTTGATTTTCCCGAACCCGTAGACCCGAGAATGCCGACCGTCTGTCCCGGCTGCACCGAAAAGCTGATATCGTGCAAAACTTCGCCCTCGCCGTAATCGAAGCTCACGTGTTCGAAGGAAACAGATCCGTCAATTTCGGGGCAAAGCGCTTTTCCCGGCTCGGCTTCTTCCGGCGTACAGAGAATATCCTCTAAGCGGGTGAGGGACACGTCGGCTTTTCCGAGGTCGGCCAAAATGCGTCCCAGCTGACGCATGGGAAACGTGAGCATGGAAGTATAAGTAGTAAACAGCAGCACATTACCCACGGTAAAGCTGCCCTTCACGCAGAAATAAACGCCGCAGCACAGGCTGAGTGCAATTTGCAGATAACCCGCCATGTCCGACAGGCCCCAGTAAGCGCCCATGACGCTGGTGAGTTTTGTGATGCTGTTGTGATAATGCTGGTTTTTCGCGGTAAAGCGCTCCAGCTCGGCCTTTTGCTGGGCAAATGCGCGCACAACGCGCATGCCTGTCAAGTCCTCTTGCAGCATCGTGCTCATTGCGCCCTCGGCTTCGTCTGCTTTCAAAAACAGGTTTTGCACCCGGCGGAAATACACAAAGCTGAACAGCGCCAAAAACGGCATTAAACAGCATGAAATAAGTGTCATCTGTGGGCTGATGGGAAGCATGACGGCAACGGCGGTAATTGCCATGCCAATCGTGCGCAGCATTTGAATCAGCTGCATTTGAATAAAGCGGCGCACCATGTCCACGTCGGTGGTACAGCGCTGAATGAGGTCGCCCGTCTGTGCGCCGGAATAATAGCTGAACGGAACATTCTGCAAATGTGAAAATAACTTATCGCGCAGTTTTTTGGCAAAGCCCTCGCCCAAAAAGGCAAGGCTGTGCCCGCGCAGATAAGAAAACAGCGCGTTGAGCAAATTAACCGCGACAATCGCCCCGGCAACCCACCACAGCGCCTGTGTCGGCGCAAGGCTTGCCAGCCGTTCTCCAAAGCCGTTTAAAACAGACGGCAGGGAAGGGGAAAGATCGCCCAAAACGGAGTCTACCGCAAAACTGACCAGAATGGGCGTCAGATAAGAAGTGATGATGGCCGCCGCAGCCGAAACGGCCGCAAGCACCACCCAGCGCTTTAACCCGCAAAACAATTCTTTCAGCAATGCCGAACGAAAGCCCTTTGGGATATGCGCTTTTAAAGCGTTTTCCTGTTTCATGATACCTCTCGTTTCTGCTTGGGGTGTTTCTGAATGTTTAAAATTTTCAGAAAGCGCCCATGACTTTGCACTTCACGGGCAGTGCAAAGCGGGAAAAGGCTTTTGCATGACATGGGTGAGAAACCGGACAGCTGCAAAAGCCGCGGACAAATTGTCCGCAAAGGGGTAACGGCACCAATGCGGAATCTATGGCAGTGGAGCAAAAGCTCCATTGCACCGAAAAAAAACGGGAGCGCAAAAGCGCTCCCATGGGAAAAGCAATTATTTGGCAGAGCCTTGCGCGGCTAAATCGGGATGATACTGCGCGCAGGTGCATTTCTTCCATTTCAGGCCGCTGCCGCAGGGGCAGGGATCGTTTCGGCCAATGGAAGTTGCCTTTTTCACGGGCACTTTTTTCACACTGCCATCGGTAGGGCCGCCTTCGTGCGTCGGCTTTGCCACTTCTTCGCGCTGAACGGGCTGGGGTTTTTCCAGCCGCAGCTCCAAAGTGAGCAACAGACGGGTGGTGTCCTCTCGAATGGAATCCACCATTTCGTCAAACATCTTAAAGCCCTCGACACGGTATTCGACAACGGGGTCGTGCTGGCCGTAGCTGCGCAGATGAATGCCCTTGCGCAGTTCTTCCATCGCGTCGATGTGCTCCATCCACTTGGTGTCTACGACACGCAGGAGAATCATGCGTTCAAACTCACGCATGAGCGGCGAGCCGTAGCGTTTTTCCTTGTTTTTGGTAATCAGCTCGGCGCGGTCGGTGAGCACTTTAATGACGTCCTCGCGGGTGAGGGTTTTCAGCGCTTCCTCGTCGTAATGGAAGTCGTCCGGGCCGCACAGCCAGCGCAGGTAGTAATCGCGCAGGCCCTCAAAGTTCCACTCGGATGCATTGTCGCCGCCCAGATACAAGGAGGCCGTTCCGGTGATCGACTCGTGCATCATCGTATGCACGCTGCCGGACACATCTTCGCCCGCCAAAACCTTTTGACGCTGCGAATAGATAATCTCACGCTGACTGTTCATCACGTCATCGAACTGGAGCACGTTTTTGCGGATGGAGAAGTTGCGTGCCTCCAGCTTTTTCTGTGCGCTTTCGATGGTCGCGTTAATCATTTTGTTTTCAATGGGCGTATCGTCCTCAACGCCCAGGCTGTTCATCAGGTTCTGCACACGCTCACCGCCGAACAGACGCATCAAGTCGTCCTCAAGGCTGATGAAAAAGCGCGAAGAACCGGGGTCGCCCTGACGGCCTGCACGGCCGCGCAGCTGGTTGTCAATGCGGCGGCTTTCATGGCGCTCAGTACCAATGATAAACAAACCGCCTGCGGCGCGCACTTCCTCGGCCTGCTTTGCCACAACGTCCTTGTGGGTTGCTTCCAGCTCGTTATAGCGGCGGCGCACCTCGAGGATCTCCTCGTTATCGGTTTCGGCGTGGCCGTTCGACTCGGCAATCAGCTCCTCCGAGAAGCCCTCGCGGCGCAGCTCAGCCTTTGTCATATACTCCACGTTGCCGCCCAGCATAATGTCGGTGCCGCGGCCCGCCATGTTGGTGGCGATGGTAACAGCGTCCTTTTTGCCGGCCTGTGCAATGATTTCGGCCTCTTTCTCGTGATATTTCGCGTTGAGCACTTCATGCTTTACGCCGCGCTTTTTCAGCATTTTGGAAAGAAGCTCGCTCTTTTCAATAGAAATCGTACCCACGAGAACGGGCTGTCCCTTTTCGTGGCACTCAATTACCTGTTCAATGACGGCGTTGAATTTGGCCTGCTCAGTTTTGTAAACAGCGTCGTTCAAATCCTGACGGGCGATGGGCTTGTTGGTGGGAATTTCCACAACCGACAAACCGTAAATCTCTTCAAACTCGCCTGCTTCGGTGGAAGCCGTACCGGTCATACCGCCCAGCTTTTTGTACATGCGGAAGAAGTTTTGGAAAGTGATGGTCGCAAGCGTTTTGCTCTCGCGCTCCACCTGTACGCCCTCTTTGGCTTCGATAGCCTGGTGCAAGCCTTCGTTGTAGCGGCGGCCCACCATCAAACGGCCGGTAAACTCGTCAACAATTACCACTTCGCCGTCGCGCACCACATAGTCTACGTCGCGTTTCATCACGCCGCGCGCTTTGATGGCTTGGTTGATGTGGTGCAAGAGCGTCATGTTTTCGCCGTCGGAGAGGTTTTCTACATTAAAATAACGCTCGGCCTTTTCAATGCCGCTTTGGGTCAGCGTGGCGGTCTTTTTCTTTTCGTCCACCACATAGTCGCCGTCCACCTGCTCGTCTTGGTCGGTTTTTTCGTCCAGCTCGGCAACCACACTGCGCTTTAAGCCGCGGGCGAAGTTATCCGCCAGCTTATAAAGGTCGGTGCTCTTGTCGCCCTGGCCGGAGATGATCAGCGGGGTGCGGGCCTCGTCGATTAAGATGGAGTCCACCTCGTCCACGATGGCGTAAGCGTGTCCGCGCTGCACCATTTGCTCTTTGTAGACCACCATGTTGTCGCGCAGGTAGTCAAAGCCGAACTCGTTGTTTGTGCCGTAGGTAATGTCGGCGGCATAAGCGGTGCGGCGCTGTGCCTTGTCCAGCTCGTGGGTAATCAGGCCCACGGACATGCCGAGGAAACGGTACAGTTTGCCCATCCACTCGGAGTCACGGCGAGCGAGGTAATCGTTGACGGTAACAACGTGAACGCCGTCGCCGGTCAGCGCGTTGAGGTATACCGGCAGCGTTGCCACCAGCGTTTTACCCTCACCGGTGCGCATCTCGGCAATGCACGCGCGGTGCAGCACAATGCCGCCGATGATCTGCACGGGGAAGTGCTTCATGCCCAGCACACGCCAAGAAGCCTCGCGGCAAACGGCGAATGCATCGGGCAGAATGTCGTCCAGCGTTTCGCCTTTGGCAAGACGCTCTTTCAGCTTGGGCGTCATACCGGCCAGCTCTGTATCGCTCATGGCAGCGTAGGCAGGCTCCAGCGCCAATACCTTATCTGCGATGGGGCGCACTTTTTTCAGCTCTTTCGAGGAAAAGCTGCCGAATAATTTTTCAAGTAATGCCATTTTCACACCTCGTTTGATGTTGCATATCTCTCATATCATACTACTATGTATACGGGCCTGTCAATCAATCTTTCGTAAATCACAGGGAAAAAAACGAAAACCCCGCGTTTTCGGCGGGGCTTGGCAAAATTATGCATTTGAAAGGGCGAAATGAGAAAACAGGTGCTCATCTTCGGGGTTGGTACAATGCAGATGAGCGGTTTCGATGCGGTCGGTTTGCAGCAAACGCTGAAAGCCGATCAGCTGGCAAAGCTTGCTTTTCAGGTTCAGCTTATCGCCTTCCGGCGTTACCATGTAAACGTCGCCGGTGCAGCTGGAAAGTGCGGTGTTAAAAGCATTGAGATCGAGCTGGCGGAGGTTAAAATGAGTCATAAGGACTTCCTTTCCGGTGAGCCGCGCAAAACGCGGCATGGTGACACACAGGCAATCGCATGTGCATAGTGCACAGTATAACCTGTAAGGCGGCTTTATGTCAAATTGGAAAAAAAGAGAGAGGAATTGCTGTTTAATTGCCAAAAATAAGCAATAACCATAAATGCAATAGGACAACTATACAAAAAAAGTACGGCACAAAGCGGCAAAGCTGAAGCAAACAGAAAAAAACGAAAAAAATTTTTGGAAAACTTGCAAAAAGATTCGATTTTCTTTATAATAAAGGATAGGTTCCCATGTTAAAAAACTATCAAAAGTAAGGAGCATCGCTATGACTTATTCACATGAAGTAGAGCAAATGTGTCCGGTCGCAAAGGGCCCTCACCACGGCCCCGCCCCCATTCCCGAAGAGGGCAAATGGGTTAAGGCGTACGAGATTAAGGACATTTCCGGTTTGACACACGGTGTAGGCTGGTGTGCACCCCAGCAGGGCGCTTGCAAGCTGACACTGAACATCAAAGACGGTATCATCGAAGAGGCTTTGGTGGAGACTTTGGGCTGCTCCGGTATGACGCACTCCGCTGCTATGGCGGGTGAGATTCTCCCCGGCAAAACCATCCTCGAAGCTCTGAACACCGACCTCGTTTGTGACGCCATCAACGTGGCGATGCGCGAGCTGTTCAAACAAATCGTTTACGGCCGCAGCCAGACTGCTTTCTCCGAGGGCGGCTTGCCCATCGGCGCTTCCCTCGAGGATTTGGGCAAAGGTCTGCGCAGCATGACCGGCACCATCTTCTCCACAAAGGCAAAAGGCGTGCGTTATCTGGAGCTGACCGAGGGTTACATCACCCGCGTTGCTCTGGACGAGAACAACGAGGCCATCGGCTACGAGTTCGTGCGTTTGGGCAAGATGATGGAGGATATCCGCAAGGGTGTAGACGCTAACGAGGCTTACAAAAAGAACGTTGGCACCTACGGCCGCTTTGCGAACGCCGCCAAATACATCGACCCGCGCGAGCAATAAGAAGGGAGGAACGGTACAATGGCTAAATTTGAAGGTCAGGAACGCCGCATGCCCAAAATCGAGGCATGCTTGAAAGAGAACGGCTTGGGCACTTTGGACGATTGCCGTAAGCTTCTGGAAGAAAAAGGCATCGACGTGGAGGGCATCGTCAAAGGCGTGCAGCCCATCTGCTTCGAGAACGCTGTTTGGGCATACACTCTGGGCACCGCTATCGCTGTAAAGCGCGGCCTGAAGAACGCTTCCGAGTGTGCTGCTGCCATCGGTGAGGGCCTTGAGGCATTCACCGTGCCCGGTTCTGTTGCTGAGCAGCGCAAGGTTGGCCTCGGCCACGGCAACCTCGGCGCAATGCTGCTGAATGACGACACCAAGTGCTTTGCATTCCTCGCAGGCCACGAGTCCTTCGCAGCTGCTGAGGGCGCAATCGGCATTGCTCGTACTGCGAACAAGGCTCGCAAAACTCCGCTGCGTGTTATTCTGAACGGCCTTGGCAAAGATGCTGCTTATATCATCAGCCGCATCAACGGCTTCACCTATGTGAACACCGAGTACGACTTCACCACCGGCAAGCTGAACATCGTCGAGGAGCGTGCTTTCTCCGAGGGTGAGCGCGCCGCTGTTAAGTGCTATGGTGCAAACGACGTTCTGGAAGGCGTTGCCATCATGCAGCACGAGGGTGTTGACGTTTCCATCACAGGTAACTCCACCAACCCCACTCGCTTCCAGCATCCCGTTGCCGGCACCTATAAGAAATGGGCGCTGGAGAACGGCGTGAAGTACTTCTCTGTTGCATCCGGCGGCGGCACAGGCCGTACCCTGCATCCGGACAACATGGCAGCCGGCCCGGCTTCTTACGGCTTGACCGACACCATGGGCCGTATGCACTCCGATGCACAGTTTGCAGGTTCCTCCTCCGTGCCCGCGCACGTTGAGATGATGGGCCTCATCGGTGCAGGCAACAACCCCATGGTTGGCATGACGGTTGCATGCGCTGTTGCTGCTTCTCAGGTATAATTTTAAAAGCAAAGTTTCTTTTGCTTATAAACACGCCGCAGGGCTTTTCGCTCTGCGGCGTGTTTTTTACAGTCGACTGTAAAAAGGAAAAAATTTTGTTTTCCTTATGAGTAAGGTGAGGAACGAGAAAAAGCGGGAAACGATTTTGCCGATGATGATTCCCGGCAGCTATGCGGCTTTTTCAAAAAAACTTTTCAACAAAAAATCCGGTGACTGTGGAGAATTCCCCCACAAACACCGGATTTTTTATTCTTTTTTCTCTTGACTGTTCCGGCAAGGCTTTTTTGAAGAGCGTCATGCCGCCTGCTCTGCATCCGAAAGGCTTGGCAGAGCACCCAGTGCTTTGGAAGAAGCGCGCTTTGTCAAAAGAAAACCGGCTGCCATTGCCGTAAACGGAGCCACGGTTACAAGCCCGAAGCTGCCCACCACCGTATCTAAAATTTCCGCAGCCACATATTTGTAGTTTAAAATGTGATCGATAGGGGTTCCCTGTGCCATAAACACCATCAACAGGGCAATGTATCCGCCCGAATAGGCCAAAAGCAGGGTAGTCGTCATCGTCCCCATGGCGGCGCGTCCCACATTCAGGCCGGAGCGCGCGGCTTCCCAGCGGCCAATATCCGGCTTTTTTTGAATGACTTCATAGACGGCAGAGGTAATGTCAACCGACAAATCCATCATTGCGCCGGAAGCACCGATGAAAATACCGCTCATAAAAATAGCGGTGAGGTTGAGGTGTTCGTATCCGCTGTATAAAAGAGATTCGGAATTGCTCATCACGGCGCCGTGAATTTTAAAAAGATCGGTAAATAGAATGCCCATCACAGCCGTGGTGAAAATTCCCAAAAGAGAACCAAGCGTAGCCACAACGGTGCGCCGCTCAAACCCATAAACAAACAGAATAATAATGGCCGTCAGCAGTACAGTGATGCCCATGCCTACCCAAACGGGGTTCATCCCTTTTAAATAGGCGGGAACCAGCACTTTCCAAATCATTAAAACGGTAATTGCAAACGAATAGAGCGACTGCAGGCCGTTTTTTCCGGCAAAGAGAACGAGGAATAAGGCAAAGGCCGCAAACAGCCAAAGCTCTGCGGAAAGGCGATAGTGATCGGTGATGACAGCAGATAAAATCTGCCCATTGCTTTCGCTGATGGTGACATAGGCGCGGTCGCCCGGGACAAAAATTTTATCTTTTTCTAAAGAGCCGCTCAAAAAGTTGACACTTTCTACTTCGCGTCCGGAAAGCGGCCCGTCTTCAATTAAGAGTGTGCACATTTGTTCGCCCGATTGAATCAGCCCGGAGCTTTTAATGGTGCTGTTGTCAACTTGTACTACTTTTCCGACAGCGCGGATGGTGCCCTGATAAAGGAGCGCATCCTCATAGCCCGTGGGCAGGGCGATGAGGATGGCAATGATGATCAGAGCAATCAAGGAAGTGCCGAGAAAACGGCGGTGCTTTTGGATCATCTGATGAATCATTTTATTTTACTCCGGTCAAGTCTGCTAATTTTTGGAAAATTTCCGTGTTGTCATAGTATCCTGCAAAGTTTTCTGCGCCAACGCCCTCTACCAATACTTCAACGGGCAGGCCGGTGTGCGCATAAGAGCCGAAGTTGATGCCGCTTTTGTTGTTTAAAATATGTGTAATGGTAACAGTCAGCGGCTCATAGCTGCCGTAAAGGACATACTCTTCCTGAGAAAACTCTTCTTCCTCGCCGGTGCGGCTCATGGTTTCGTCGTAAGCGGCCTTCAGGCAATCATACTCGTACTGTGTCATCATCAGTGCGCCGGTGTCGCCCGACTCCGGGTGCGAGTCTGCGTTGTCTTTCTTTGAGCTTCCGTCGCTTGCTTCGGCGGTGGGAGCGGTCAGCCCGAACAGCTCAGTCACGTCTTTCATCACATCGTCAAAGCCGGTTTTGTTTTCTTTGTAGGCGGAAACATAGTCGCTGTCAAACTTTGCATAGGAAATCTTTTGCTCGTCCATATTCGTGAGGAACGTATCGTAATTTGTGCCCGCATAACCGATTGTCAAACCGCCTGTTTCATGGTCGCCGGTGACAATAATCAGCGTTTCATCGGGATGCTCATTATAAAACTTCACAGCCTCTTTTACGGCATTGTCAAGTGCAATGGTGTCCTGAATTGCAGAAGCGGCGTCGTTTGCGTGGCACGCCCAGTCAATCTTTCCGCCTTCAACCGCCATGAAGAAACCGTTGTCGTTGTTCAAAACCTCAATGCCTTTTCGCACATAATCAGCCAGCGCCCACTGCCCGTCTTGAAGGTCAATGTCGTAAGGCATGGCGTTGCTGTCAGCAAGGTTTTCTTCAATGACAATCACAGGGCCGGATTTAGCAGTTAAAGCTTCGGCTTCCTTTGTCGTTTTTACAACGGAGTATCCGGCTTCTTCGGCCAGTGTATACAGGTCTGTTTGGTCTTCGTCTTTGCCCGTGGGCTGGTTGAAGTCGCCGCCCGCAAAGTAGTCGAAGCCGCTTTCAATCAGTTCCAGGCCGATTTCATAATAGCTGTTGCGCGAAGCTTGATGTGCATAGAAAGCCGCCGGCGTTGCATGATTCAGATTAACGGAAGATACCACGCCGATTTTATAGTCCTTTTGCTCTTTCAGCTTTTCTGCAATGGTTTCGTATTCCGTTTTGAAATCCTCGCTCACATTGATGCTGCCGCTCCAAGTTTTAAACCCGGTGGCAATCGAAGTTGCTGTTGAGGCGGAGTCGGGAGCAAAGGAAGTGCTGTCGTAAGTTTGCGCAGAACCCGTGACGGCAAGGTCCATCATCGCAAGGTGATTTTCACTTTGTAAAACCGTTTTGTTCTCCCCGTCAACGCTCAAGGTTTTGGGGGAGGCCTCATTTTGAGCGGCGCTGAGATAGTAATTGGTCAGCTGAATTTGCGGATAGCTCATTCCGTCGCCGATAAATAAAAAGACATATTTAGGAATTTTCGTGCTTGCTGCGGCAGCGGCAGCTGTTTGAGCGGCGCTTGCAGGCTCGGAAGCGGGAGCGGCCTCAGCGGTGCAGCCCGTTGCGGCGCTGACCAGCATGGCGGCGGTACAAAGAAGGCTCGCGGTTTTCTTGTTCATCATACAGTTCTCCTCTTTTTCATTTGCGGCAAAAGCCACGGTTCTGCACATAGGCAGAGTTGTTGATTTGTCGCCCGGACAGGTTTTATTTTAGCGGGCTGTGTGTAAAGTTTGTTACCCTGCGTTTGTAAAAAAGAGTACAAAATTTGCAAAATTTCAGTAATGTGAGCTGAAAAAAACAGCAATAAAAAATTGTTAACATAAAATAGAAAAAATGAATAAAATGTATTTACATATTGGCTTTCACTTGCTATAATGACAGCGAAACAGCACGAAGCCAGATCGGTGCTTTGAGTTGCTGGATTTGATGCAGTCAGGAGGAGCTTTTTATGAGCCGTACCATTCAAAACGTCTATATCGTTCACCATTCGCACACCGATATCGGCTACACGGATTTACAGGAAAAAATCATTGCCAATCAGGTGGAGTATTTACACGAGGCTGTGCGCCTTTGCAGTGATCCCAAGCACGAAGGTTTTCGCTGGAACTGCGAAACATGGTTTTGCGTGCGCGAGTATTTAAAAGAAGCAAGCGAGCAGGAAAAAGAAGCTTTCTTCCGTTTAATGAAAGAAGGCAAGCTGGGCTTTTCTGCGAATTATCTCAATTTCACTGATTTGGTGGACAGCGAGATGCTGAGCGACGAAATGGATGAGATGTGCGCTGTTTTAAACCAATATGGCGTGGAGCACCGCACTGCAATGTTTGCGGACATCAACGGCATTTCCATGGGCCAGCGCGACGCGCTCATCAATCACGGCGTCGAATTTTTGTATACCAATATTCACTGCCACCACGGCATGTATCCGCTGTATCAAAACCAAACGGCTTACCGCTGGGAAAATGCCGAAGGGAAGCAGCTGCTTGTGTGGAACGGTGAGCACTACAATCTCGGAAACGCACTGGGAATTGTGCCGAATCGTCAAGCCAACTTTATGACACAGGACTTTTTCGGCAAAGTGCCGCAGGAAGTAGAAACGGTGGATATTCTGCACGGCAATTTGCAGAAATACTTAGAGGAATGTGAAGAAAGCGGCTATGCTTACCCGTTTATCATCACCAGTGTGTCCGGTGTGTTCAGCGATAACGCACCCCCCGAGCCCAAAATTCAGGAGATGGTAACGGCTTATAATGAGCGCTACGGGGCGCAAGGCGTGCGTTTGCAGATGGTTTCTCTGCAAGAGCTGTATGCCGCCGTTGCACCCTATTTGAACGATGTGCCTGTCTATCGCGGCGATTTAACTGATTGGTGGGCACACGGCATTGGCTCTACGCCCTATGCAGTAAAGCACTACCGCGATGCGCGGCACCGTTACCATGAGTGCCTGCGCCTCGACAGCGGTGCCAAAGAAAAATATCCGGAACTTGCGCAGGCGGCCCGTGACAGAATGCTTTTGTATGCAGAGCACACATGGGGCCATTCCAGCACCATCACCCACCCGTATGAGTCTATGGTTCTTCACTTGGATATGCGCAAAAACGGCTACGCCTCCGATGCACACGAGGCGGCCTCCCGCATGATGCAGAAAATTCGCCGCGAAAAGGGAGAAATCTGCACCTACTACGGCTCGAGCGGAACGGTTCGTGTGTGTCCCACCGGACGCGCAAAGGGCTTGCAGCCGGTTGAATTTTATTTAGAAAATCCGCATTTGAAAGCGGCGCGTGTGGTGCGCGATGACGGCAAGGAAATGACATGTCAGATTCACACCGGTTCACGCGGACAGCACATCACCTTCCTTGATTGCTTTGAGGACGGCAAGGCGCGCGAGTATACCTTTACCGAACAGCCCTTCCGTCCCGAAATGCCCAGCCATCGCCATGCCTACATCGGCTCTGAGCGCGTGAAGGATATCATCAGCGACTATGACCCCATTTCCTGCTTCCTGCCCTATCAATACGAAAATGAGTGGTTCCGCTTGGCGTATCGCCCGGGTGAAGGCGTAACGGAGTTTGTTCACAAAGCCAGCGGGAAAAATATGCTGACAGAGGGAGAAATCCCGTTCTTTACGCCTGTTTATGAATGCACCCCGATTCGCTGGGGCGCAGAGTTTGAATTTGCAGGTAAGCAAGGGGAAGAACGCCGCTTGCTGGGCCGCAACATCCGCGGAAAGCACGCTCGGCTTTCCGTTGGCAAACTCAAGGAGATTTTGTGCCGTGAGCGAGGCCCGGTTTTTACGCTGTTAGAGATGAAGTTTGAAATGGAAGGCTCTATGCATACCAGCGTGTTCCTTCGCTTGTTCGAGCAAGCTCCGCGCATTGACTTTTATCTTGAACTGGGAAAAACTCTGTCGCAGGACATCGAGAGCGTTTTCCTGCCCATGCAGCTGAATTTAGACGACGCACAGCAGGTTTATTTGAAAAAGGGAACGGAGGCGTTCCGCCCCGGCATTGACCAGCTTCCCGGAACCTGCATGGAATACTATGGTACGGATGACGGCCTTGCATTTGTCACGCCGCAAGGCAGTGTACTCATTGCCTGCCATGATGTACCGCTGGTTTACATGGGTGAAATGCGTCATCACGCCGTGCGCCTGTGCGACGGCAGCCCGGAAAATAACCGCCGCCCGATTTATTCGTGGGTGATGAATAACATCTGGGAAACCAACTTCAAAATGGATCTTTCCGGCTTTGCGCAGTACCGCTACACGCTGCACTTGAGCGAGGAAACAAACGGAGAAAAGGCAATGTCTGAGCTGACAGAGCGCACTTTCGACCCGGCGGCACTATTGATCCGCTGAAAAAGCAATTGAAAATTAAGAGATAAAAACCGGCTGTTCTTTCAGAACAGCCGGTTTTATTTTGTAAAACTCTTTTTGCGGCCTGCGCTTTTTGATTCGCAGCGCGACTTTTGAGGTTTTGTTTGAAGAAACTTTTTGATAAACAGAAAGGGGAAAGCACGAAGCTTTCCCCTCAGTTTGTCGAAAAAGCTTCGCTTTTTCACAAACTGTGTCCCTATTTCAAATGGAAAAGAGGGGTAGCCCCCTTTTCCAAGCCTTTTTCCCCTTGCAGCCCAGGTTCTTTCTGAATCAGGCGGCAGTTTTTCGACAGTCTCAGGGGAAAGCACGAAGCTTTCCTCTTTGCTGCTGCCTGCCGGAACAGAACAGATGAACTTTGTCTTGCGGAAATAACAACAATTACGCTTGTTCGTGATCCATCGCAGCAATTGCCTCACGGCATTCTTTGCAGATGTTCCGGCCTTGATACGTCTGAACATCAACGGCACTGCCGCAGAAGATGCAGGCGGGCTGGTATTTTTTCAAGATAATGCTGTCATCATCCACATACACTTCGAGCGCAGAATCTTTATCGATATCCAATACTCGACGAAGTTCGATCGGTAACACCACACGGCCGAGGTTATCCACCGGACGTACAATTCCCGTAGACTTCATAGGGAAATCCTCCTTTGTTTTATTGTTTCTGTGCAATCATATTATACCAAACCTTGCCAAATATTGTCAATCTTTGGAAAACCATTTTACAGATTTAACTATTAAATTTCACGAATTATTCAAGTTTTTAGCCTTAAAGTGACAGGAAACCAACTTTTTTATACACCTTACGCAGCATTTTAGCGGCGGCGGCGTTGGCTTTTTCGGCACCTTGCTTCAAAATATCGTCTAAATATTCCTTGTCTGCCAAAATGCGATGATACTCATCCTGCACCGGGCGCAAAACCGCAACAACGCTTTCGCCGACGGCGGTTTTGAAATCTCCGTAGCCTTTGCCTTCAAATTCGCGCTCAATCTCTTCAAAGCTTTTTCCGGTGCACGCGCTGTAAATTGACATCAAGTTTGTCACGCCGGGCTTTGTTTCATCGGCGCGCACGCAGTTGTCGGAGTCGGTCACGGCACGCTTGAACTTTTTCATAATCACATCCGGCTCATCGAGCATCCGGACAACGGCGTTTGCGTTTGTGTCCGATTTGCTCATTTTCTTTTCCGGCTCCTGCAGGCTCATTACCTTGGCGCCTACTTTGGGAATGTAGCCGTCGGGAATGGGGAACGTTTCGCTGTAAATTCCGTTGAATCGCTGGGCAATGTTGCGCGCCAGCTCCAAATGCTGCTTTTGATCTTTGCCGATGGGCACAAGGTCGGTGCCGTAAAGCAGAATGTCTGCCGCCATCAAAATAGGGTAAGTCAGCAGGCCGCCGTTGATGTCTTCGGGATGTTTGGCGCTTTTTTCTTTAAATTGATGCATGCGGGTTAAATCTCCGAACGGGCAAAAGCATCCCAGCACCCACGAAAGCTGCGCGTGTGCCGGCACGTGGCTTTGCACAAACAAAATGCTTTTGGAAGGGTCTACGCCGCTGGCTAAGAACAAAGCGGCTGTTTCGCGGGTTTGACGGCGCAGGTCGGCCGGGTTTTGACGCACGGTAATTGCGTGCTGATCCACCACAGAATAAATGCAGTCGTATTCTTCTTGTAAAGCGCCCCAGTTGCGAACCGCACCCACATAATTTCCAAGCGTAAACGTTCCGGTGGGCTGAATTCCGCTGAATACCCGTTTTTTCTGCTGTTCCATGGCTGATATCCTCTTTTCTTTGCGGGCCGTTCTGCGCTGATTAAACGCATATTTCCCTAATTTATTCAATGTAACGATATTATAGCACACGTTGTACTGCAAAGCAATTGACAAACGGTTCCGGGAGAGATAAACTAGAGAGGATAATAATCGGCGCAAAGGCGGAAAAATGCCGCAAAATAGATGCCGAAAAAGTTTTATTCTGCGGCCGTGCGGGCCGTACGATTAAAGGAGTAAAAAGTTATGTCAAACACTGTCCGTACCCGTTTTGCCCCCAGCCCCACGGGGTATATGCATGTGGGCAACCTGCGCACTGCGCTGTATGCTTATTTGATGGCAAAGCATACAAACGGCACCTTCATTCTGCGCATTGAAGATACCGACCAAGAGCGCTATGTGGAAGGCGCTGTGGACATTATTTATAATACGCTTCGCGAAACAGGGCTGATTTGGGACGAAGGCCCCGACATCGGCGGCCCTGTCGGCCCGTATGTGCAAAGCGAGCGCATGGGCATGTTTAAAGAGTATGCCGAACAGCTCGTGAAAGAGGGCAAGGCGTACTATTGTTTTTGTGACAAAGACCGCTTAGAGGAAATGCGCTTGGTGCAGAAAGCCAGCGGTCAGGCGCCTCACTACGACGGACACTGCCGCCATTTGTCTGAAGAAGAAATCCAAGAAAAACTGGCAGCAGGCGTGCCTTACGTCATTCGTCAGAAAATGCCGGAAACGGGAACAACCTCGTTTGAAGATGTGGTGTACGGCCATATCGAAGTGGATAACTCGACGCTTGATGATCAGATTTTGATTAAAACCGACGGAATGCCCACTTATAACTTTGCCAACGTGGTGGACGACCACTTGATGGGCATTACCCACGTTATCCGCGGCTCGGAATATCTTTCGAGCGCGCCGAAGTACAATTTGCTGTACGAGGCATTCGGCTGGGAAATTCCCACCTATATCCACTGCCCGCCCGTCATGAAAGACGCGCAGAACAAGCTTTCCAAGCGCAACGGCGACGCCAGTTATCAGGATTTGGTGGCGAAAGGCTACTTGACTGAGGCGGTGCTGAACTATATTCTTCTGCTGGGCTGGAGCCCCAAAGGCGAGCAGGAGATTTTCAGCCTGAAAGAGATGGTAGAGCTTTGGGATGAGCACTTTATCGGAAAAGCTCCCGCCATCTTCGATCCGCAGAAGCTGCGCTATATCAATGCTGAGTATATCCGCGCCCTCAGCCCGGAGGCTTTCTTTGAAAAGGCGAAGCCGTACATGGATGAAGTGGTGCACTGCGAGTGCGACCGCGAATTGCTGGCAAGCGTATTGCAGCAGCGCTGCGAGGTGCTGAGCGATATTCCCGAGCAGATTGACTTCATTGACGAGATGCCGGAGTATGAGCTCGAGCTGTACACCAGCAAAAAGATGAAAACTACGCCGGAAACCTCGAAAGAGGCCATCAACTCGCTGCTGCCCGTCTTGGAAGAAGTGGAGGATTGGACGCGCGATAACATCCACAACGCGGCGTTTGCGCTGATTGAAAAGCTGGGCGTGAAGAACGGCTACATTCTGTGGCCTCTGCGCGTGGCGCTGTCCGGCAAGCAGTTTACCCCCGGCGGCGGCATTGAGCTGGCTGCTATTTTGGGCAAGGAGAAGAGCATTGCCCGCCTGAAAGCCGCGCAGGAGCGTTTGGCGCAGGTGTAAGCAAAAGATAGGCTGATTTGCAGCTGTTTGATTTTAATGTAAAAAGGGTTCCCGGAAAGCGCTTGCTTTCCGGGAACCCTTTTTGTCAGATATGAGAAGATGGAAGAAGATCATTTGGTGTTTTTTGCGGCTTTTCGTTATTCTGCGTCAAACAGGCTCAGCCATTCGCCGTAGCCTTGCGCTTGCATTTCGTCGTAGGGAATAAAACGCAGCGATGCGCTGTTGATGCAGTAGCGTACGCCGTTGGGGCTTTCCGGCTCACCATAGAACACATGGCCTAAATGTGCATCGCCCGCTTCGCTTTTTACTTCCGTGCGGTTCATGCCGTAAGATAAATCCTCGTGAAGCGTGACGCTGTCTTTGTCAATCGGTGCGGAAAAACTGGGCCATCCGCAGCTGCTTTCAAATTTGTCCAGCGAGGAAAAGAGCGGCTGCCCCGTGGTGATATCGACATAGATGCCCTTTTCATCAAAGTTCCAGTATTCGCCGGTAAAAGCGCGCTCCGTTGCGCCGTTTTGCGTTACTTCATACTGTAAATCGCTTAAATTTTCGCGCAGAATGTCGCGGCTGGGCTTTTCCCAGCGGCTTTGTGCCGCGGCGTCTTCCTTTTCGCTGATGATGCCGTTAATGTCCCGAAATGCCTGCACGGGAATGTGGCAGTAACCGTTTGGGTTTTTGTCGAGGTAGTCTTGGTGGTATTCCTCCGCCGGGAAAAAACTGCTCAAGGGCGCAACCTCCACGGCGAACACGTCATGCTTTTCGCGTTCTTTTGCGGTGTAATCTTCCACGGTTTTCTGCGCTGCCTCGTCGGCAAAATAAATGCCCGTCTGGTATTGCGTGCCGATGTCGTTGCCCTGCCGGTTTTCCACCGTGGGGTCAATCACATAGAAAAAAGCTTTCATCAGCTGGTCAAGGCTGACTTTACCGGGGTCGTAAACCACACGCACGGTTTCCCGATAGCCCGTGTCGCCGCGGCATACAGTTTCGTAATCAGGGACGATTTCGGCGCTGCCGTTTGCATAGCCGCTTTGCGCGTCGAGCACGCCGTCAATGCTTTGGTACAATTTTTCCATTCCCCAAAAACAGCCTCCGGCGAAATAGATTTCCGCCGCGCCGTCGGGCAGGGGAGAAAGGGTGGTCTTTGTCATATCGCTTACCTCCTGTTGTGTTTGGGAAGAGGGCGTAGAAGCGGGAAGTGCTGCGGTGCATCCTGTCAAACAAATGGCCGCAGCGAGGCCCGCCGTTACAATTTTTTTACGCATGCGGCACCTCTTGTTTTGTGTGATAATAATTATTTAATAATAACTATTATCATTATGAATTTCTTTTTTGTTCTTGTCAAGCAAACGGTGCAGATTTTCATAAAACCTTTACAACATCGTCACCGCAGGCTCTGTTTTGACAAACCGGGAGAAAAAAACACAGTTTCATACAGCAGAAACAGACAAAAACTTTTCAGCCTCGCTTTTATACTGAATGATGAACCCTCGCGCAGCCCCAGCGGACAAGCCCGCCCTGCGCTGAAAACCCAAAAGAAAGCAGGTTGATTGTTCATGTCTGTGAAACCGAAAGTGATTTTGCCGCCGTTGCTTCGGCAGCCTCTTCGCAGTCAGGCCCGCCGCTTCGGACTGCGCCTTTTAAAACCCTTTGCCTGTCTGGTGATGGGCTTTTTGTCGTCGGGGGCGGTGCTCTTCGGCAGTATGCATCCGCTGGGCCTTTGTTTCGCAGCAAGCGTACCCGCGCCGCTGGCGCTCTTTGCCGCACTGGGGGCGGGTGCGGGCTATACGTTCTTTTTAGACCTTACCTCGGCCAGTGCGTACTTTTTAGCACTGGCGGGCGTGGCGCTTTTGCGAGCCTTAGCCGACTGGAAACACTGGGAGGAAGCCCCGCTCTTTGCCGCAACAGCAGGTGCGCTGTGCTTTACTTTTATTCGCACGGGGCTGAGCTTGCTTGCCGACCATGCGTTAATCGGAATTTTGCTTACCTGTGCGGAGGGCATGCTTATTTTAGGAATGTCCTATTTGCTTTCGGCCTTTTTCTCGCTCAAGGTTTACACCCTTCGGCAAACAGACTATGAGCAAAACGCCGCAATTTGTTTTGCCTTTATGGCGTTTTTGGCTGTGTTTACGCCCTACGCTGTTTTAGGGCTGATGCCTGCCCGCGTTTTGGCGGCACTGGCTGTGCTTTGCGCTTCATGGCGCTACGGAGCGTCGGGCGCGGCCATCACGGGCGTGGCGGTCATTGCAGGGCTTACCATGTGTGACGCCTCTTCGCTGTTTGCCGCTTCGGGCATTGCGGTGGGCGGCCTGTGCGCGGGGCTGTTTGCAGGACAAGCCCGCCTGCCCTCTGCGGTGTCCTTTTGCGCTGCGGGCTTTTTGGGAGTGCTGTGTGCGCCGATGCCGGGCGCAGGGCTTTTGTACATGCTGGAACTTTTGCTCGCATCCGTTCTTTTTCTTGTCGTTCCCAGTCGGCTTGCACTTCGCTTGCCGCAGCCCGCGCAGGTGCTGTCGGCGGCGTCCTCACGGGCTTGCTCGGCGGCGCTCGCCAATCGGCTGAACGCGCTTTCCGGCGCACTGTACGGCGTGGGGGAAACGGTGGAGCAGGTTTGCCGGAAAATGGCGGGGCTTCAGCGCACAGAGCTTTCTCTTGCGGATGCGGTTTCGCGCCGCTGCTGCAAGGATTGTTCGCGCCGCTTTTCCTGCTGGGTAGACCACGCGCACGATTGTTACGAGGCGTTTGCGAAGCTGGATACGGCGCTCTCTCACGGAGAGTGGATTGATGTTACGCAGCTGCCCGCTCCGCTTGACACGCTTTGCACACAGCCGCAGAAAGTATGCGCACATGCCTATGCCGAGCATGCCCGGCGGATTGAACTGCGGGGGATGCGCACGCAAGATGCCGCTGTGCGCGCTGCGCTTTGCGAGCAGTACGGGGCGCTGGCGGCCTCTTTGGGAACGCTTTCCGGAGAACTTTCGATGGCGGAGCTGCCCGACCGGCGCAAGTCTGCGCGCTTGAAAGCGCTTTTTTGGGAGCTGGGGCTGGAACCGGGCGATGTGAGCGTTGCGCAGGATATGCACGGAAGGCTGACTGCGACGGCGTGTGTTGCGCCGATTGATTTTTCACAGCAGGAACTGAACGAATTGACGCAGGAGGTTTCGGCTTTGTGCCGCCGCCGTTTTTCTCCGGCAGAAGCGACGGCTACCCCCGTGATGACAATGCTTACCTTTCGGCAGGCGCCTTGCTTTGAAGCTGATTTCGGCGTTTACGGAATGGCTGCGCATCCGGGCGGCGTTTCGGCTGATGCCGCGCGTGCATTTTTGTGCAGCGACGGGTATGCCTGTGCTGTTTTATGCGACGGCATGGGAACGGGCAAAGAGGCGGCGGTAGACGGCGTTATGGCCGCGCAGCTTGCGTGCGAGCTGTTAAAGGCGGGCTTTGCGCCGGAGGAAACGGCACGGCTGGTGAATGGTTCTTTGGCACTGAAAAACGGTGCGGGACAAGAGTCTGCTACCACGCTCGATATCTTGAAAATTGACCTGTTTACGGGAGAAGCCGTTTTGTTTAAAGCGGGGGCCGCGCCGACGTTTGTCATCCGTTCGGAATTTGTCGATACCTTTCAGACGGAAAGTGTACCGCTTGGCATTTTAAACAAGGTGCTGGGACAAACCATGTCGCTCACCTTGCAGGAAGGCGACACCGCAGTTCTTGTGAGTGACGGCGCGGTGGACGGAGGAGCTGATTATCTGCGCGCGGTGCTGAGCGAGAAAAAACGGCAAACCGCACAAGGGCTTGCCGAATTTGCCGCTGCCCGTGCCCGTGCGCATGCACAGAACCCGGATGACATTACTGTTTTGACGGTGCGCATCACCAGAACCTGCGCTTTTTGAGCACAGAAAGCATGCGCCGAATTACAGAATTCCTGCGCTGCGGTCCACCGAGGTAGAGAGAATAATTTGACTGGAAGTTGCACCGAATTTTTGAAACCGGTTGATCAGGCTTTCCAGCTCGGCGATGCCGGAACACGCCACGCATAAAATAAAGCTGTAACTGCCCGTTACATGGTAACAGCGGGCAACGCCGGGCTGGTGGTCTGCCAGCATTAAAAATTCCTCGTGGTCGGAGGGAGCAACGCTCACGCTGATGAGCGCTTCAATCTGATGCTCCGTTACTTTGTCGCCGTATACAACGGTATATCCCGCAATGATATCTTCGCGCTCCATGCGGCGGATGCGCTCGCTCACGGCAGGGCTGGTGAGCGCCACTTTCTGCGCAATATCTTTCACCGTCATGCGGGCGTTTTGTGCAAGCAGGTTTAAAATTCTCTTATCAATATCATCCATGGTTTTCCATCTCCTGATTTATAATGCCTTTGTTTTTTAAGTGCTTTTTGCATAAATTTTTGCTTTATGAAAAATGTGTCGTCATATTTTGTTGCTTTTTAATTATATAAAGTTTTTATGGGGTTGTAAATAAATTTTTTAAAATAAATGTGCTTTTTCTACTTTGACAGATTAAAAAAAAGGTGTATAATAATAAGCGTCGGAGGAATCCGGCTTCTTAGTTATGCTTACAAGTTTTATTTTTATACTTTCCCACCCCTCTATGCAAAAGGAGCTGTCGCAAGACGGCTCCTTTTGCTTTTGCTGAAAATATGGTACAATGAAGCGAATAAACCCCGGGCGGGCAGTGATGCCTAAGGAGTGATGGTGTGCAGTGTAGAGGAAAACGGAAGGTTTCGATTTGTTTAGCGGTGTGCACAGTAATTGCCGCCGCGGCAGCGGTATGGCAGTTTGTACAGCACAAACCGACACAAGAGCAGTGAACACAAAGCGTGAAGCCTAATGTTGTTTCTCAAAGCGATGCTTCTGCCGGGCAGTCATCAGTATCACTGCCGCAAAGCACGTCGAGTTTAGAAAGCGCCGTTTTGATCTCACAGTCATCTGGCGCTCAGCCGCTGCTCGAAGATGGTAAAAATTACGCGATGTATATGCAGTTCGAGTACCTTTTTACTTTAATGACGGATTTGTACCGAGAATCGGATCCGGTGATTTACGCAGAGTACCTCCACGATAATGAATGTGTGGTTGATAATGTAGTGCAGATTATCAGTACCGTGGGTGAGGCGCGTGTCTTACAGGTTTTAAAAGGAAATTGCGAGGAAGAGATTGTTCCTGTGCTGTTTACAGGGGGAACGGTTTCCTCCGCTCAGTATCTCAGTGCGATGGATGAGGATGCCAAACAGTACAGCGGCATTGAGGAAACGGAATTTTTGGAAACTTATCAAACGGGTACCCTTAAAACCGATGAAATGGCGAAGCTTGAGAGCGGAAAATCTTATCTGCTTTTTTTGACTTATGTTAAGGAGTATGACATCTATTCGGTGGCTGGCGGCTGCTACGCCGCGCGCGAGGTTTCCGAAGACGGAAAGATCTACAGCCCGGAACAGGGCGCATTTGTCACAGACGACACCGGTTTATTTTCCGTGCAGAAAAATGGCGGAAAACTCCAATTCCCTCCCCCCACAGAATAAAAAAAGGCCGTCTTGAGAGGACGGCCTTTTTCAATTTAAACAAGCTTTTCAGGCAGCAAGTACGCTTCCAATAAATGAACCTGTGTCGATTTTACAATGCCTTCGAGATACAAGCCGTCCTCGCGGTATTCCTCTTGCAGCACCGTTCCGTGCTCACGCATCGGGGCCGCGGCGCCCAGCTTGTCATAGGGCAGCAGCACGCGGATGCGGCGCACACGGTCGGAAAGCACTTGCTCAATGCGCTCCAAAAGCGTGCTGATGCCGTAGCCTGTTTTTGCGCTAATGCAAACGGCCTCGGGGTCCATCAGCAGTGCGCCGTCCATCAAATCCCACTTATTATAAACAAGAATCTGCGGAATATCCGCACAGCCGAGCTCGCTGAGCACTTGATCGGTCACGGCCAGCTGGTCGGGCGCTTCGGGGTCGGCGCCGTCGCATACCTTCAAAATAACATCCGCATAAGCCGCTTCTTCCAAGGTGCTTCGGAACGCTTCCACCAGTCCGTGGGGAAGACGGCTGACAAAACCGACGGTGTCCACCGCCACCGTTTCCAGCCCGGACGGCAGAACTAAGCGGCGCGCCGTCGGGTCCAGCGTGGCAAACAGCATGTTGGCTTCCATCACATCCGCGCCGCACAAATGATTTAAAAGGCTTGATTTGCCGACGTTGGTATAACCCACCAGCGCGATGACCGGCACGCCGTTTTTCTTGCGGCTTTTGCGCGTTTCGGCGCGGCGGCGCTCCATATCCGCCAGCTTTTCTTCCAGTGCGTCAATGCGGCGGCGCACATGGCGGCGGTCGTATTCCAGCTTTGACTCGCCCGCGCCGCGCCGCGCGCCTGCACCGCCGCCGCCTCCGCCGCCCTGACGCGACAGGCTTTGGCCAAGCCCCGCCAGCCGAGGCAGACGGTAACGCAGGCCGGCAAGCTCCGTTTGCAGTTTGCCCTCGTTCGTGACTGCACGGTTTTTGAAAATTTCCAAAATCAGCATCGTGCGGTCAATGACTTCAATTTCTAAAATCTCTTCCAAATTGCGAATTTGACTGCCGGAAAGCTCCGCGTCGAAAATCGCGCACTCCGCCCCAACATTTTGGCAGAGCAGATGTCCTTCCTCCAAGCGCCCTTCGCCCAAATAGGTGGCGGCTTCGGGCACGTCGCGCTTTTGCACAATCTGCCCCACACATTCCATGTGGTTGGCCTCGGCTAATGCCGAAAGCTCCTCCATGCTGCGCTCCATGTCGTACTCGCCGCGGTCCAGCCCGAACAAGACAACTTTGATATTTCCTTCCTGGGTCATGAGTGTTCTCCTTTTCGGCGGGGGCGCTTGAAATTGCCCCGTGTATTTTGGTATCATTATAGCGGTATCGCGCCCATCCGTCAACGCACACGCGCTCGGAAAACGGCGCTTGCAACAGGAGGCTTTCTATGAACTATCGTATGCTTGTGTTAGACTTAGATGATACTTTGCTGAAAGATGACCGCACCGTGTCGGAATTGACGCGCCGCCGCTTGCTGGAGGCCCAGCAGCAGGGCATGATTGTTGTGCTCGCTTCCGGACGTCCGACGTATGCCATGCAGCACTTGGCAAAAGAACTTTGCCTTGCCGAGTACGGCGGGTATTTCATTTCGTTCAACGGTGCGCGCATCACTTCTTGTGCGGATCAGCACATTTTGCTCAGCGTGGATATTTCCCATGCGCAGATGTGCAAGCTGTTTGACCTGGCGCAAGAGCACGGCGTCTACATTCAAACCTATACCGAGGATCATATTCTGGTTTCAAAAGACAACGAATATACACAAATCGAAAAAGAAATTACCGGCATGGATGTCATCGAATGTGCCGATTTTAAAGCCGAGATTCCGAAAACGGCGGTAAAAGCGATGATGCTCGAACACCCCGACCGCTTAAAAGAGGTGGAAAAGGCCCTTCGCCCCGTCGTGGAAAACGAGCTTTATATGACGATTACCAAACCGTTCTTTTTGGAGTTTATGAACCCGGCTGTGGATAAAGGGAAAAGCCTTGTCACCTTGGCACAGCATTTAAATGTGCCGATGGAGCAGGTGATTGCTGTCGGGGACAGCTATAATGACATCAGCATGATCAAGGCCGCCGGGCTGGGCGTTGCCATGGGCAACGCGGTAGAAGCCGTCAAACAGGCCGCCGACTATGAAACGGCGGACAATGAGCACGATGGTGTTGCGCGTGTGGTAGAGCGCTTTTTCTTGCAGAAAGATAAATCATAAAAGCACAGCGGACGCGCCGAAATTGGCGCGTCCGCTGTTATTTTATGTGTATTTTTGGAAGGAAACAGGCACTTAAAACGCCCAGTTGCCGTTTTGGAATACGGGTACGCGCGTGCCGTCCGGGCGGATGCCCGTAATGGCAAGGTCGGCGGTGCCGAACATAAAGTCAACGTGTGTCAATGAGTCGTTGACGCCCAGCTCTAAAAGTTCTTCGCGGCTTTTGGTGGTTCCGCCTTCGACGGCTTCGCTGATGCCGGAGCCGACCGCCAAATGGCAGGATGCGTTTTCGTCATATAACGTATTGTAGAATAAGATTCCTAAATTACTAATGGGAGAATCATAAGGCACCAGCGCACACTCGCCCAGATATTTCGCGCCTTCGTCCATCTCCAAAATAGACCGAAGCACTTCCTCTCCTTGTTTTGCGCCGAAATCGACAACGCGCCCTTTTTCAAAAGTCAAATAAAACTCGTCAATTAAGCTGCCGTTGAAGTTCAGCGGCATGGAGCTGTAAACCGTACCCTCGGTGCGCTCGCGGTGGGGGGCAGTGAACACTTCCTCTGTAGGCAGGTTGACAAAATGCCAGCGCCCGTCCGCCGTGGAGGTGCCGCCGCCGCACCAAATGCCGCCGGGCAGCAAGCCGACGGTCAAATCAGTGCCCAGGCTGTTTTGGTAATGCAGGGCGTCAAATCCTTGCTCATTGAGCCATGCAATGCGCTTTTGAAACTCTTCGCGGTGCGTTTCCCACGCGGCTACGGCATCCCCGGTATTTACGCGCGCTGTTTGGAAAATGGCATCCCAAAGGCGGTCAAGAGCCTCTTGTTCCGGTAGATCCGGAAAAACAGCCTTTGCCCATTTGGGACTTGCCGCACCGACGATGCACCACGGCATTGTTCCGTTGCGGTGTGCTTCTACAAACGGTCCGCATGCATTGCGGGAGGCCTTCTGTGCTGCGGCGGGCTTTTTGGGGTCAACATCGGCTAAAACGCGCGGGTCATCCGAGCGAATGCTCAAAAAAGCGGCTTTTCGCTGTGCCATGGTGTTGCGCATTAAGCTTGTCCACTCCGGGCACTGAGAAATTTTTTCCATATAAGAATGGCGATAGCGCAGTTTTGTAATTTCGCTGTCCAGCCATTCCACGACAACATCGGACGCACCGGCTGCATAGGCTTGTTCTACAACAAGTCGCACAAAGTCGGCTACGTCCACCGAGGCGGAAATCATTACTTCCTGTCCCGGTATAACCGCAAGCCCGGTGACAACCGCCAAGCGTGCATATTCGCTCAGTTTTTCCTGCATGGTCATGGAAATATCCCCCTCAAGGCGCACTTTCGGCGCATTTTTTGCTATTATAGCACGGTAGAGTGGAAAAGTAAACTTTTCGCACTCCGCCCTTGACAAACGGCGCGCTTGCGCATACACTAAGAATGTTGAATTAGCACAAACTAACAACGGCGTGAAAAAAAGAATTGACGCGCTTTTTTAAGGAGGATTTTTCATGACATTGGCACAGCTGCCTGTGGGGTGCAGCGCCCGGATTGCCCGTGTGGGCGGCGAGGGTGCCCTGCGCCGCAGGCTTTTGGATATGGGGCTGACGCCGCGCACGCAAATTACCGTGCGAAAAACCGCGCCGATGGGAGACCCCATTGTTTTGCATCTGCGCGGGTACGAGCTGACGCTGCGTTTGGAGGATGCGGCCAACATTGAGCTGGAGGAGGGCGCAGGCGTATGATTTTTGCACTTGCGGGAAACCAGAACTCCGGAAAAACGACGCTGTTTAATCAGCTGACCGGCTCGAACCAGCATGTGGGCAACTTTCCCGGCGTTACCGTGGATAAAAAAGAAGGCACCATTCGCCCGGCGGGAGGCGGCAAAGGAAAAGCCCCCGCCGCAGATGCTTCCACGGTGGTGGATTTGCCGGGCATTTATTCACTTTCGCCCTATACCGCCGAAGAAATTGTCACGCGCGATTTTCTGATTGGCGAAAAGCCGGATGGCATCATCAACATTGTGGACGCGACGAATATCGAGCGCAATTTGTACCTGTCCATGCAGCTGATTGAGCTGAATATCCCGATGGTGATTGCGCTGAACATGATGGACGAAATGCGCGCCAACGGCAACACGGTGGATATCAAAGGGCTGGAGAAGGAGCTGGGCGTGCCGGTTGTGCCGATTTCGGCGGCAAAAAATGAAGGTGTGGACGAGCTTGTCGCCTGCGCCTTGCGTGCGGCGCAGCAGCGCCAGTGCCCCAAACGGCAGGATTTCTGTACAGGTGCGGTGCACCGCTGCATTCACGGCATCGCCCACTTGATTGAGGACCACGCACAGGCGGCGGGGGTTCCGCGTTATTTTGCCGCCACGAAGCTCGTCGAGGGCGACCGGCCGATGGAAGAGCGCCTGCGCCTGAGTGACAATGAAAAAGACCTCATTGAGCACTCCGTCACAGAAATGGAGCAGGAGCTGGACACCGACCGAGAAGCCGCATTGGCGGATATGCGCTACACGTTTATTGAGAATTTGTGCCGCGAAACGGTGGTGAAAAAGGGCGAGAGCCGTGAGCACGCCCGAAGCGTTGCGATTGACCGCGTGTTAACGCATAAGTATGCCGCAATCCCGCTGTTTTTGGGAATTATGCTGCTTATTTTCTGGCTGACGTTCGGCGTCATCGGGGAAGCACTCAGTGCGGTGATGGAATTTTGCGTAGAAGGCGTCACGTCTTGGGTGGATGCCGGCTTGACGGCATACGGCATTAACCCCGTGATTCATGCGCTCATCATTGACGGAATTTTCGCCGGTGTGGGCAGTGTGCTCAGTTTTTTGCCCGTCATTGTAACGCTGTTTTTCTTTCTTTCCCTTTTGGAAGATTCGGGCTACATGGCGCGCGTTGCTTTCGTGATGGACAAGCTTTTGCGCAAAATCGGCCTTTCCGGCCGGAGTTTTGTGCCGATGGTTATCGGCTTTGGGTGCAGTGTACCTGCTATTATGGCAACACGCACGCTGTCGAGTGAGCGCGACCGCAAAATGACGATTTTGCTTACGCCGTTTTGCTCTTGCAGTGCAAAACTTCCCATTTACTCGGTGTTTACGGCGGCCTTTTTCCCGAAAAACGGCGCGCTGGTGATGATGGCACTGTACTTAATGGGAATTTTCGTCGGCATCTTGTGGGGATTGATGATGAAAAGCACGATTTACCGCGGCAACCCGGTGCCTTTTGTGATGGAACTGCCGAATTACCGCATTCCCAGCCCGAAGAGCGTTGCTCTGCTGATGTGGGATAAAGCACGCGACTTTTTAACCCGTGCTTTTACGGTGATTTTTATCGCCACGGTGATTATCTGGTTTTTGCAGTCGTTTGACCTGCGGTTTAACGTGGTGGAAAACTCTGCCGACAGCATGCTTGCGATGCTGGGCCGCTTGATTGCGCCGGTGTTTGCTCCGCTCGGCTTCACCGATTGGCGCGCGGCAACGGCGCTCATCACCGGCTTTTCGGCAAAAGAGGCCGTTGTCAGCACGATGGCGGTGCTCACGGGTTCCGGTACGACAGGCTTGACCGGGGCGCTTCAAGCAATCTTTACTCCGGTGCAGGCATTCAGCTTTTTGACGTTCACCCTGCTGTACACGCCGTGTGTGGCGGCGATTGCGGCGGTTAAACGCGAAATGGGTTCCGGCAAAGCGGCTGCGGGCGTTGCCGTGATGCAGTGTGCGCTGGCTTGGCTGTGTGCGCTCATTGTATATCAAGTGGGCAGCGCTCTGACGATGCTGTTTGTGTAAACAAAAGATGGTCTGCTTTTGAGAAAAAGCGAAGTATGCCAAAGAGAAGAAAAAAAGCGGGCACAGCCGCGCGTATTCTGCGCGATTGTGCCCGCTTTTTGTCCTCAGTGAAGCGCTTTCTCCACCATCATCATGGCTTTTTCCGCTTCTTTGCCCGCGCGCTTCAGCGCCTTTTTCACTTGACGGGGATGACGGGCATTCAAATACATGCCCATTGCGCCTACGGTTGCGCCGGCCAGCATGCCCATGGCGGCGCCGCTCATACGGTCTTTCGTTTCTCGATTCATCATAAAACGCCCCTTTCCGATTCGGCCCTGTGCTGTGACAGGGCGCATTTCCTTCATTCAGCACGGAGATCCCGGCTTCCGTATTAGTCTTACCCGCTTTTTTTAAAAAAATTCTGTGAGAATTTTTTCCGGTTTATTCGCGTTTTGCACGTGAATGTGTTATACTGTAACAAGAATGGAAAGTATCTGTTTGAAGGAGTGTTTTTATGACGGAATCGCGCGCCGCCTCGGCTCTTTGCATCCACGATTTATCCGGCGTGGGGCGGTGTAGTTTAAGCGTCATTTTACCTGTGCTGTCTGTGTGCGGTGTGCAGGCTTGCGCTTTGCCGACGGCGCTTTTATCCACACATACCGGGGGCCTCGGTACCCCGGCGAGAACGGATGAGTTTGGTTTTGCATGCGCGGCGCTGGAGCATTACGAAACGCTGCGCCTTTCGTTTGACTGTGTTTACAGCGGCTATCTTGCTGCGCCTGCGTGCGCCGCACTGGTTCGCCGTGCGCACAGCGTGTTTGCGAAGGCGTGGAAAGTGGTTGATCCTGTTCTGGGCGACGGCGGCAAGCTGTATCGTTTTGTGACAAACGAGCTGATCGAAGCAATGCGGGAGCTGTGCCTTTCCGCAAGCGTCATTACGCCGAACGTTACAGAGAGCGCTGTCCTTTTAGGGCTTGCGCCGCACGACGGCCCCATGACCTCGGAGCAGGCGAAAAAACGGATGCAGGCGCTTCGCGGCGAGTTTGGCTGCGATGTTGTGCTGACGGGAATCCGCCTCGAAACGGGCGGCCGCGCAAACGGGCTGCTTTGGGGAACCGGCGAGCCTCAGGTGTATGTATATGAGGAAGAGGGCGGCCACTGCCCGGGCAGCGGAGATCTGTTTGCCGCTGCTTTTACGGGGCTGATTTTGCAGGGAAATGCCGCGGAAAAAGCGCTTTGCCATGCCGCTGAATTTGTGCGCCGTGCAGTTGCCTCGGCGGAAAAGGCTGATGCAGACCCTCGCTTCGGCGCGCTCTTTGAGCGTCATTTGCCTTATCTTGCGGCATTGGATGATGCG
Organism: Candidatus Ruthenibacterium merdavium; assembly: GCA_019119935.1. Lineage (GTDB taxonomy): Bacteria > Bacillota > Clostridia > Oscillospirales > Ruminococcaceae > Ruthenibacterium > Ruthenibacterium merdavium. Next base: position 35,383 of record DWWA01000007.1, read on the forward strand.
CAGCTGAACCAATAAGGAGGAACTTTTTTTGCACGAACCTTTGAATATTGTTTTGGTGGAGCCGCAAATTCCGCAGAATACGGGAAATATTGCGCGCACCTGTGCGGCGACCGGTGCGCGGCTTCACTTAGTAAAGCCGATGGGCTTCACCGTCGACGATAAAAAGCTCAAGCGAGCCGGGCTGGACTACTGGCATTTGCTGGATATCACTTACTATGAGAATTTACAGGATTTTTTTGAGAAAAACAGCGGCCCGTTTTACTATTTTACAACAAAAGCGCGCCACCGTTACAGCGATGTGAAGTATCCCGACGGGGCTTACCTCGTGTTTGGCCGTGAGGATGCCGGGCTTCCGGAATCGCTCTTATATGAAAACCCGGAAACCTGCGTGCGGCTGCCCATGCGCAGTATGGCGCGCAGCTTGAATTTGTCGAACACCGTGGCAATCGCCGTTTACGAGGCGCTGCGCCAGCAGGATTTTGACGGTTTGCTGGAGCAGGGAAGCTTGAGAGATTATCAGTGGGAGGAAACAACATGAGAACGACAGTTTTATTGACCGATTCCGCTTGCGACCTTTCGCCGGAGCTGGAAAAAGAGTATGGCATTGACATTCTGCCGTTTCATATCACGGTGGACGGCGTCGGCTATACCGAGCGTGTCGATTTTGACTGTGAACAGTATTATGACATGCTGACAAAATGCAAGGAAATTCCGAAAACGGCGCAGATTACCTCGTTTCGCTACCTTGAAAAGTTTGAGGAATACGCTGAAAACGGCGTGAAAAACGTGATTTGCGTCACCATCAATTCCGGCGGGTCCAATACGCATCAGTCGGCGCTGATGGCGCGCGACGAATTTGCCGCCGAGCATCCGGAAAGCGACATGCACATTTATGTTGTGGACAGCCACAGCTATTCCATGGTGTACGGCGATGCTTTAATCGAAGCGGCGAAAAAAATCGACGGCGGCGCCGATGTGAAAAGCGTGATTGACTTTTTGGAAGAGCACTTTGCCTGTGCGGAGGTGGTGCTTTCCATGTACACGCTGAATTTTGCGAAAAAGAGCGGACGCATCAGCGCGGCGGCGGCCTTTGCCGGCGAACTGCTCGGCTTGAAGCCCATTATCACCATCATTGACGGCGTGACGAAAACCGCCTCAAAGGTGCGCGGTGATAATGCCGTAATGCCGGCCATTGTAGCACATGCTCAAAAGAATATGGAGCCGGGCAGCGAATATATTGTCGGCACAACGGATAAAGACAATGGAAAAATGCTGGCCTCGCTTTGCAAGAAGGCGTTTGGCTATCCGCCCAAGCGCGTGTTTCTGCTGGGCGCCGCCGTGGCTACCAACACGGGCCCGAATGCGGTTGCCATGGTTTACCGCGGCAAGCCGCGCCGATAAAAGCTTTGTAGGAGAATAAAATGAAACTGCCGGTTTTATATGTAGTCATTCCCTGTTATAACGAAGAACAAGTGCTCCCCGTGACAAGCGGGCTGTTTTTTGAAAAAATTCACGCCTTAGTCAAAGCAGAAAAGATATCCCCGGAAAGCCGCGTGCTGTTTGTGAATGACGGATCGAAAGACGAAACTTGGCCCATCATCCGCAAGCTGTCTGAGGAAAACGAGTGCTGTGAAGGCATTTGCCTTTCTCGCAATCGCGGCCATCAAAATGCCTTGCTGGCCGGGCTGATGACGGCGCGGTGTTATGCCGACGTCACCATTTCCATCGACTGCGACGGCCAGGACGATATCAACGCCATGGACGAGATGATTGACCACTACCATAAAGGCATGGACGTGGTGTATGGCGTGCGCTCCAAACGCGATACGGACACTTGGTTTAAGCGCACGACCGCGGAAAGCTTTTATAAGCTGATGAACGCGCTCGGTGCGCAGACGGTGTATAATCATGCTGACTACCGCTTAATGTCGCGCCGTGCGCTCGACGGTTTGGCACAGTTCAAAGAGGTCAATTTGTTCTTGCGCGGCTTGGTGCCGCTGGTGGGATATCCCAGCAGTATTGTCACCTATGAGCGCGCAGAGCGGATGGCGGGCGAAAGCCATTATCCGCTGAAGAAGATGCTCTCGTTTGCCTTCGACGGCATCACCAGCCTTTCCGTGAAACCCATCCGGCTGATTACGGCGCTGGGCTTTTTCATCAGCTTTGTGAGCATCCTTGCAATTTTATGGGTGTTAGGCACAAAATTATTTGGCCAAACAGTTTCGGGCTGGTCCAGCATGGTGTCGGCCATTTTCTTTATGGGCGGCGTACAGCTTTTGTGCCTGGGCGTGATTGGTGAGTACATCGGAAAAATTTATAATGAAACGAAGGCGCGCCCTCGCTTTTTAATCAGCGAGAGCACGCTCCCACAGCGGAGGCAGGATAATGAGTAAAATTCAATGGAAGGGCTCCACGCTGCTTGCGCCTGTGCCGCCTGCGCTCGTGAGCTGCGGCACGATGGACAGGCCCAATGCCCTCACGATTGCATGGACGGGCATCATCAACTCTCAGCCGCCGAAGACGTATATTTCCGTTCGTCCGGAGCGGTACAGCTATGATCTGATTTCCGCCTCGCGCGAGTTTGTCATCAACCTGCCCACTGCCGAGATGGTGCGTGCAATTGATTACTGCGGGGTGCGAAGCGGACGCGACGAAAATAAATTTGAAACGCAAGGGCTGACCGCACTGCCCGTGGAGGGGTTTTCCTGCCCGATGGTGGGCGAGGCGCCGCTCAGCTTGGTGTGCCGCGTGACGGATATTGTCAAACTGGGAACGCACGATATGTTTTTAGCCGATATTGTTTCGGTCTACGTGGATAATTCTTTGGTGGACGGGGACGGAAAGCTTCACTTAGCCAAAGCCGGGCTTTGTGCCTATGCGCACGGCGAATATTTTGCGCTGGGCAAAAAAATCGGAAGCTTTGGCTTTTCCGTCAAAAAGAAAAAACGCGCCCCGCGCAAGGGAGGGAAATAAAATGGTTTACGATACTTTGGAAAATTTGAGCCAGTACACAGGCATGTTCGACCATCTCGATACGGCCATTGAGTTCATTCAAAACTATGATTTGAATGATTTGCCTTTGGGTAAAACCGAAATTGACGGGGAGAATGTCTTTGTCAACGTCACGGAAACCGATACGCTGCCCGCCGAGGGACGTGCGTTTGAAACACATTCCAATTACATGGATTTGCATATTGATTTATGCGGAGAGGAATTGTGCGAAGTAGCACTCGGCAAAGTGACCGAGGAAAAGCCGTATGACGAAGCCGAGGACTGTGCGCTTTGGAACGCCGACACTACCTGCGGGCTGGTATTGGGCGAAGGGCGCTTTGCGGTATTCATGGTAGAAGAGCCGCATAAACCCTTGATTCGTGCCGCGGGAAGCGCCGCCGTGCGCAAAGCGGTATTTAAAATTGCTTACTAAGGGTTTTCTGAAAATTCGAAATTTTCAGTTTTTCTGCAAGAAGCGATGTCTGCTGCGTTAAAAATGCTTGGCATCCGCAAAGGATTTCTGCGCTTTTTTCTTGCGGGCACGCACATCTTGCGAAAAATCTGAGCATTTCTTTGTTTTCGGATACGCCCTAAACGGTAAGAACCGTTTTGAATGCTGTTTTTTGGAGGTGTTTTGTATGAAGTGTATGATGATTGGTGTAGCAGGCGGAACAGGGTCGGGCAAAACGACGCTGACCACTCGCTTAAAAGAGTGTTTCGGTGACAACTTGTGCGTCATTAGCTATGACAGCTATTATCTGCCCCACACAGGCATGAGTTATGAGGAGCGTTGTGCGCTGAATTACGACCACCCCAGTGCCTTTGACACCGAACTGTTTTTGCAGCACTTGGAAGCGCTGAAAAACGGCGAGAGCATTGCGTGCCCGGTTTATGATTTTAAAGAGCATGATCGCTCGAATGAAACCGTTTTAATTTCGCCCGCGCCCATTGTGGTGCTGGAAGGTATTTTGCTGTTGACAGACCCGCGGATTCGCGCTTATTTGGACGCGAAAATTTTTGTGGATACCGATGCCGATGTGCGTGTTCTGCGCCGTGTAGTGCGCGACGTGAACAAGCGAGGCCGCACGATGGAAAGCGTGATTGCGCAGTATCTCACAACCGTAAAGCCGATGCATGAGCAGTTTGTGGAGCCGAGCAAGCGATATGCCGACGTCATTGTGCCGGAGGGCGGAAAAAATGCCGTTGCGCTGGATTTGCTGGTGCGCCGCTTAGAGCATCATTTGACGCAGGCGCTTCAAGAGCAGGAAGAAGCCGATAAAGCACAGTGAGTGCCGTGATGTAAAATAAAAAAGAAAAGGGGCTTGTGCATGAAAATGCACAAGCCCCAAACGGTTTCAAAAGGAAAAATCAGCTCAGCAAGCCTCTTTGTCCGCTTCCATCAAGCGGCGCACAGCAGGAATCCGCTCCAGCACCGTGACGAGAACAACACCTATCACGCCGCAGCTGATGAGCTGGCCGATACCGACTGTAAGCATATTAAACAGCAAAACCTCAATGCCGGCAGTTTCCGGCATGAAAATATAAGTGATTTCAGCGCCGACAATCACGGCGTTGACCAAAATCGGCGGCAAAGCGGCGGCCAGCGGCAAGCCCTTGGTGCGCACGCGCGCCAGTTTCAGCGTCATCCATGCGGAAATCAGCGTAGCCAATGTGCCGAACAGCATGTCCCACGGACTCATGCTGTACAGATTGCTTAAAAAGCACCCGATGGTAACGCCCCAGACGGCTTCCGGGAACAGCACGGGAAGCAGCGTGAGCGCTTCGCTGACGCGCACTTGAACAGCGTTGTAGCTCAGCGGGGCGAGCACAAGGCAAAGTGCAACGTATAAGGCTGCAATCAGTGCAATGAGCGCAAGGCGTTTGGTTTTGGTTCTGTTTGTTGTTTTCATGGTGCAATAATTCCTTTCGGCGAAAAATTTTGCCCTGCCCGCTTCGCCGGTTCGGGAGGGTGGCTGTTTGCAGTGCAAACAGTGGACATAAAAGAGTCTGCCTGCCGCACGATTGTGCAGCAGGCAGACGTAAAGCTGTCCATTTTTTATTATATCGGATCAAAAACAAACGCGCAAGGGGGGAAACTTCACCAATCGGCAAAATTCCCTTGAAAAATACAAAAGGGAACCGGTTAAATGCCGGAATTACTCTTCTTTGCCGCGGGGAAGTTCGATGCGAGCTTCGCTGGTACGAATCAAGTGGAATAGGCTTGTGGCAAACTGCGGATATTCCCGCGAGAGGCTTTCCGTCGTCATCACAAAAGCGGAGGCATCCTTCACCGGCGAGCCGGCGGCGGTTTCCTCTCCGGACAAAGTGGCCTGCACGTTGGCGTGTGCAATATTCATTGCCGCGTCTGAATAGCCTTGGTACACCGATGTGGGCACGCGGAACATGCTGGCGGGATTTTTCGGCGCCGATGCGTGCATCAAACGGAACATTTTATACACGGCCAGCATCAAATAAGCGCTCACTTCCGTAACAAGTGCTTTGTTCGGGCATGCGTTCAGCTTATCGTACAAAATATTTAAACTGTTGGAAATCAGCTTTTTGTTTAAAACAGGCAGCACACTTCCGTGAAATACGCCGTCTTTTGCGGATTCAGGTTCGGGCAATTCTTCTACGGAAAGCGTTAAGCCGCTTCGGTCCGCACTGCGGCCCAAAAGGTAGTCACACGATACGTCGTAGTAATTGGCCACGCGTACAACAAAGTCAAGGCCGCATTCACGAATGCCCTTTTCATAGTGCGACAAAAGCGCCTGAGAAATGCCCAGCGCCGCGGCCGCCTCTTTTTGGGTAACACCCTTTTCTTTTCGCAGTAAAGTGATAATCCGGTTAAAATCGGAAGCCATAACATACAATACCCCTTTGTAATTACGTATCGTAAATTATAACCGAAACAAAACCTTTTGTAAATATCTAAAATGGCGAAAAAAACCAAAATTCTTTGTGGAAAAGAAAAAATAGCTATATCGTGTGGGAAACACTGGCATTATTCCTCAAAATATAGTATGATATGAATAAAAAAATTTTTGTGAACGAGTATGCGGCAAGCGTTTTTGAGCCGGTAGAGCGGCGCGCGCATGTCAGCAAAACGGCGGCGCGGGTGCGAACCGCTTTTTTTGTGAAAAGGGAGAGATGTATGAAAAATTATCGTCTTTATTTGATTCGTCACGGCATTACACAGGGGAATCTCGACGGCATTTACATGGGAAGCGGAACCGATCAGCCGCTGTGCGCCGAAGGTGTGCAGCGTTTGGAAGCGCTGAAAGGTCAGTATCGTTACCCGGATGTCAACACTGTGTTTTCCAGCCCGATGCAGCGTGCGATTGAAACGGCGGAAATTCTTTTCCCGTTTGCCAAAGATAAAATCATCTTGGAGGATTTGCGCGAAACGGATTTCGGCGAGTTTGAAGGACAGAAAATGACCGACCTGCTGGAAGATGAGGCATTCAAACGCTGGATGGACCCCACGCAGCATTTTACGCCGAACGGCGGCGAGCGTGCGGAAGACTTTCATCAGCGGTGCCGCCATGTTTTAATGGGCATGCTGGAGTATATGATGAAAGCAGGCGTGGAAAAGGCGGCGTGTGTAACGCACGGCGGCGTGATTATGAGTATGCTTGCGCAGTGCGGCCTGCCCCAGCGCAGCCCGCAGGAGTGCATGGCAGACCCCGGCTGCGGCTACGAAGTGCAGTGCAGTGCGCAAATGTGGATGCGTGATAATGCCGTGGAGCCTGTGGCGATTGTGCCTTACGGCTATCTATAATATTTGATAAGGCTGGGAAAGGGCGCTTTGCGAGAGCAAAGCGCCCTTTTGTGCTCTTTTTTTGTCATGTGGTGAAAACCGAAAAGACATACAAAAGCAAGTTTAATGCATTATGAAAAATATTTTCGTCATTGTGAACAATCTTTTTGCATAACATTTTACATCGCTTTTTTGATGCAATATCTTTAAAAAAATAAAAAAGTGTGATAATATTTTTGTATAACTTGCTGTTGCATTACCGAGAAATGCAGCACGGCCTTGTCAAAAAGGCCGGCAAAGCCTGAAATTCGGCTGGGTGCAAGGGCGGCGCGCATGTGCGCTGTCATGCAGAAAATCATTTTCTGCACGGGGTGCTTGCTTTTTTGCCAATTAAAGCAAGGCGGCAATCGCTCCAAGTATCAGAAAGAGGGTAGAGCGTTATGAACTATGCAAATGATCGAATTCGTACCGTGCTGTTGGCCGGCCATGCAGGCGCAGGAAAAACCACGCTCGCGGAAGCACTGCTGTACTTAACAAAAGGAACCGACCGTCTGGGCCGCGTAGAGGACGGAAACACGGTGTGCGATTATGATCCCGATGAAGCGAAAAGACATGCTTCGCTTTCTTCGGCAGTAGCGCCGGTTGAGTTTGACGGTGTGAAAATCAATTTGATTGACACTCCGGGCTTGTTTGATTTTGAGGCGGGTTTATACGAGGGAATCCGTGCGGCGGAAAGCGTGCTGATTGCCGTTTCCGCACGAAGCGGCCTGAGCGTGGGGGCGCAGAAGGCCTATCAGCTGGCAGTGAAAAATGAAAAAGCACGCATGTTCTACGTCAGCAAGGTGGATGCGGAGAATGCCGATTTTTATAAAGTGTTTGAAGAGCTGAAAACAGAAATTGGCCCTTCCGTTTGTCCCGTTGTGGTTCCCATTGAGCAGGCAGGCGGCCGCATTTACTTGAACCTTATTACGAAAAAGGCGTACAGCTATGCCGGCGACGGCACTGCGCGTGAGGTTCCTGTTCCCAGCTACGGCCATCGCACCGAGGGACTCATTGCCGCCATGCGTGAGGCGGTTGCCGAAACCGACGAAGCGCTGATGGAGAAATTCTTTGAAGGCGAGCCGTTTACCGAGGAAGAGATGATTGAAGGCATTCGCATGGGTACGCGCGCAGGCACGATTACGCCCGTTGTGTGCGGTGCCTCCACCTCCATGGCGGCAACCGATCAAGTGCTTTGGGCCATGCGCAAATTGCTGCCCAGCGCCGCACGCGCCGCGGGTGAAATCGGCACAGACCGCGACGGCAATCCCGTTGAAATCGCATGTGATCCCGATGCACCGCTGTGCGCTTACGTATTTAAAACCGTTGCCGACCCGTTTGTGGGTAAAATGAGCTATGTAAAAGTCATCAGCGGCAAGCTGACCACCGACACTCCTGCGTTTAACCCGCGCACGGGCGAGCCGGAGCGTCTTGGTAAGCTGGCGTTTGCAAAAGGCAAAAAGCTGATTGACACCGACTGCATTTCTGCGGGCGATGTAGGCGTTTTGACAAAATTGCCGAACGCGAAAACAGGCGATACCCTGTGCGCCCCGGGGCGCGTGGTGACGCTGGAACAGCCGTCTTTCCCTGTTCCCACGCTTTCCATGGCCATCAAAGTGAAGAACAAGGGCGATGAGAGCAAAGTGTCCGGCGCACTCCAGCGCCTGATGGAGGAAGACCCCACCATCGGCTACCGTGTGGACACCGAAACTGTCCAGCAGATTCTCAGCGGTATGGGCGAGCAGCATTTGGATGTTGTGTGCTCCAAGCTGAAAAATAAATTCGGTGTGGAAATTGCGCTGGCAAAACCGCGCATTGCCTACCGTGAATCCATCCGCAAGAAATTTAAGGCGCAGGGCCGCCACAAAAAGCAAACGGGCGGTCACGGCCAGTTCGGTGATGTATGGATTGAATTTGAGCCCACTTCCGACGGTGATTTTGTGTTTGAGGAAAAAGTGTTCGGCGGCAGTGTGCCGAAAAACTTCTTCCCGGCAGTCGAAAAAGGCTTGCAGGAAGCGGTGCAGCACGGCGTGCTGGCGGGATATCCCGTTGTGGGCCTGAAGGCCACTTTGCTGGACGGAAGCTATCACCCCGTGGACTCTTCGGAAATGGCGTTTAAAATGGCGGCAAAAATTGCCTATAAGGCAGCCTTGCCGCAGGCAGGCCCTGTGCTGCTTGAGCCGATCGGCATGCTGAAGGCGACTGTTCCCAACGACGCCACCGGCGACATTATGGGAGAAGTAACCAAGCGGCGCGGCCGTGTGCTGGGCATGAACCCGGCCGAAAACGGAATGCAGACGGTGGAAGCAGAAGTACCCGTAAGCGAGATGCATGACTTCACCACCTATCTGCGCCAGACGACACAAGGACGCGGCAGCTTTGTATTTGAGTTTGCCCGTTATGAGGCGTTGCCTTCACAATTGGAGGGTAAAGTGATCGAGGACGCCAAAAAGTTTATGGATATCAAGTCGGACGACGAAGTATAGAGTCGTCGATACCTCTCCCCCCTCGGCACGGGCAGTCTTCTCGGGACTGCCCGTGCTTGTCTGTCAAGCGGCAGAGCAGGCAAATTTCTTTTATATATTCTTCCTAAAGGATAAAAACAGTTGAATATGCAAAAAAAGAATGAGGAAAAATGTCACTTTATACAAAAAAGAGAGTTTTGCTTGACACGCCCATATAAAGAAGTTATAATAGTGAGCATTGTACGGCCGGTTGGAAAGAGTTTATGTGCGGTGCGTACAGTAGAGTATTCAGTGCAAACTGTGCCAAAGGAGAACGATGAACGTGAATAAAGAAGTCGTTATGACATATGCAGGTCTGCGTGCGCTGGAAGACGAGTTGGAAAACTTGAAAACCGTGAAGCGTAAAGAAGTTGCCGAAAAGATCAAAGTGGCGCGTGGCTACGGCGATTTGTCTGAAAACAGCGAATATGACGAGGCGAAAAATGAGCAGGGCTTGGTGGAAAGCCGCATTGCCGAGCTGGAAAAGCGCTTAAAACATGCACGAGTGATTGACGAAAGTGAGCTGAGCAACGACAGCATCAGCGTTGGCAGCCACGTCAAGATTAAAGATGAGGACGGCGAAGAGGAAGAGTACGATATTACCGGCTCGACCGAGGCAGACCCGCTGGAGGGTAAAATCTCCGACGAAAGCCCCATCGGCGCTGCGCTGATTGGCCACGCTGTGGGCGACAAGGTGGATGTCACGCTGCCCAACGGAACAACTGTTTTTTACGAAGTTGTGGAAATCAGCGGCGCAATCCGATAAATCCGAAAAGAAAAGCTGTTTTGCTTTTTTGAGATTTGTGAAAAAACAGGTGCGCAAGCACCTGTTTTTGTGTTATACTATTGCTTGTAGATGCTGAAAGGGCGGCCGCGGGCTGCTTTTTCAAAAGGATTGTCAGACACGGCGTGCCGTGTCGGGAATTTATAATAGGAGAGAACGTTCATGGCAGAAAATCAGATGCCCATTCAAAATGAAGCACAAGACCAGCAGGACTACAACGAGCTGGTCGCCATTCGCCGCGAAAAATTAAAAGCGCTTCAAGACGCAGGCAAAGATCCTTTTGCGAACACCGTTTGGCCGCAGAGCGATTTTGCCGCAGAGATTAAAGAAAGCTTTGTCGATTTGCCCGAGGACGCCGAGCCGCGCCGTGTCTGCATGGCGGGCCGCATGATGTCCAAGCGCGTGATGGGCAAAGCGAGCTTTGCCGACTTGCGCGATAAAAGCGGAAACATTCAAATGTATGTGCGCCGCGACGACATCGGCACCGATTCCTATCAGGAATTTAAAAAGTTTGATATCGGCGATATCGTCGGTGTGCGCGGCTTTGTGTTCCGCACAAAAATGGGCGAGATCAGCGTGCATGTAACGGAAATTGTGCTTTTGAGCAAAAGCCTTCTGCCTCTTCCCGAAAAGTTCCACGGCCTGACCGACCGCGAAACACGCTACCGTCAGCGCTATGTGGATTTGATTGTCAATCCCGAAGTAAAAGACGTTTTCATCAAACGCAGCAAGATTATTAAGGAAATCCGCAATTACCTTGACGACCATGCGTTTATGGAGGTGGAAACGCCGGTTCTGCATACGCAGGCAGGCGGCGCGGCGGCACGTCCGTTTATTACCCACCACAATACGCTCGACATAGATATGTACATGCGCATTGCGCTGGAGCTGCACCTGAAACGCCTCGTGGTGGGCGGTTTGGACCGTGTGTACGAAATTGGCCGCGTGTTCCGCAACGAGGGTATGGATACGCGCCATAACCCCGAGTTCACGATGCTGGAGGCTTATCAGGCATACACCGATTACCGCGGCATGATGGACTTGTGCGAAGATATGATGCGTACGGTAGCGCGCAAAGTAAACGGCACGGCTGTCTGTGAGCTGGACGGCGTGACCTACGACCTCGAAAAGCCCTTTACCCGCATCAGCATGGTGGAGGCGGTGCGTCAGCACGCCGGAGTGGACTTTGATGCGATTGCCGACGATGAGGCGGCAAAAGCAGTTGCCAAAGAGCATCATGTGGCATTTGAGCCGCACCACAAAAAGGGCGATATTCTGAACCTGTTCTTCGAGGAGTTTGTTGAGGAGAAGCTGGTTCAGCCCACCTTCCTGACCGGCCATCCCGTTGAAATCAGCCCGCTGTCGAAAAAAGACCAAAGCAATCCTGCTTATACCGAGCGTTTTGAGCTGTTTATCGGCGGACGCGAGTACTGCAATGCGTTCAGCGAGCTGAACGATCCGATTGACCAGCGTCAGCGCTTTGAATATCAGGAGTTCTTGAAGGCGCACGGCGATGACGAAGCTTCCGGTGTGGATGAGGACTTCCTCAATGCGCTCAGCTACGGTCTGCCCCCGACAGGCGGTATCGGCATCGGCGTTGACCGTTTTGTGATGCTTCTGACGGGTGCTTCTACGATTCGTGACGTGCTGTTGTTCCCCACCATGAAACCGCTGGATGCTGTGAAAAAAGAAAGCGCGGCAGACGGTGAGGCTCAGCAGGCACCGAAAACCGAGGAGAAGCCGGCAGAGAAAATTGATTTTTCCAACGTGAAAATTGAGCCGCTGTTTGAGGAATATGTGGATTTTGAAACATTCAGCAAATCGGATTTCCGTGCGGTAAAAGTGAAAGCGTGCGAAGCCGTGCCCAAGAGCAAAAAGCTGTTGAAATTTGTTTTGGATGACGGCACAAGTACAGACAGAGTGATTCTCAGCGGGATTCACGAGTACTACGAGCCGGAAGAGCTGGTGGGAAAAACCTGCATCGCAATTACAAACCTGCCGCCCAGACCGATGATGGGAATTGATTCGTGCGGCATGCTGATTTCCGCCGTGCACGAGGAAAACGGGAAAGAGGGGCTCAACCTTCTGATGGTTGACAGCCGCATTCCCGCAGGCGCGAAGCTGTATTAAAGCGGTGCGGCTCTTTACAGCCGCAGAAATAAGATAAAACCTATAAAACAGGCGTTTCCGCAGCGGCGGAAGCGCCTGTTTTTATGCGCTTGAGCCTAAAGCGAAAAAGCGTTTTCCTTTCGGAGAAGCACAGGAATTTTGAAAAGCGAGGGTTTATATCAGCCGATTGTTCTTAAAAAATAACCACTTATCGGTAAACGGTGGAAAAGAAGTGCCAATTGTCTTATACTGAAACTGCGACGAGGAGGTGACAAAACGTCATGCAGGTGGAAATTAAAATTGATGAACAATGCCTTGAGCCGAAAATTGTCATTGTCACACGCGAGGTAACAGATGAAATCAATGAAATTGTGAAAAGCCTTTCTTGTGATTCACACATGAGAATTGTTGGGTTTCAGGAAAGCTGTGCAGAAATTTTACAGCAAGAAAACATTGAGCGGGTATTTGCCTCGGACGGAAAAGTGATTGCCCAAACAGACACAGGTGAATACGTTTTGCGGCTGAGGCTCTATGAAGCCGAGCAGCGGCTGAACCGGCACAGTTTTGTGAGGATATCCAACTCCGAAATCATCAACTTAAAAAAAGTAAAAGGTTTTGATTTAAGCTTCGCGGGAACGATTTGTGTAACACTGACGAACGGGACGGTTACTTATGTTTCACGGCGTTATGTCGCTAAAATTAAACAAGTATTAGGAATATGAGGTGATTTTATGAAAAAGAAAATCATTTATGACGCAGCATCGGGATTCCCCATCGGCATTGCCGTCGGATTTTTGTTTTCTCTCATTGTTTCCGTATTGATTGGAGATGGCAGCTTTTACCCTGTGATGCCGGAGCTTGCCGTGAAAACGGGAAGCGAGCTGAATGCAGTCATTCTTCAAACGGTTTTGTGCGGCGCGCTGGGCTCGGTATTCAAAGGGGCGAGCATCGTCTGGGAACTGGAATCTTGGAGCCTTTTGAAGCAAACCGGCGTTTACTTTGCCATTGGCTGCGTTGCGATGGCGGCGGCTGCGTATACGGCAGGCTGGATGCATTCTTCTATTTTGGGAGCGCTTTTCTTTATCGCAGCCTTTGGCGTGATTTTCGTGCTGATCTGGATTGTTCAATATTTTCTTTGGAAAAGAAAGGTCGAACAAATTAACGAAAGGCTGAAAAAAGGCGGCGCTATTCAGCAAAACGATTGATTTTTTGTGAAAAAATTCGTATACCTGTGTTGTAATTTCCGGCTTTTTTCTCCGTTCTGACCGTAAAAAAATACTTACACGCGGCAGCCTTCCTTTGATACAATAATACCACGGGCTGCATAAGCCCTAAAATGGAAGGAGAAAAAATGAATATGCCGCAAAACAAAAGAGAAAGTTTAATTTACACGGTGCTGATGTGCTTTGTTATGGTGCTTTGGATGAGCATTTATAATGTAGCGCTTCAATACGGAAAGCTTGATTTTGAGGTTCTGGCTGCCGCATGGATCGGCTTTCCGATTGCCTATGTGTTTGCCATGTGCTGTGATTGGTTTTTTGTGTCGAAGCTGGCGAAAGGCTTTACCTTTGGCTTTTTGGTAAAGCCGGAAGATTCCGTGCTGAAAAAAGTGGTTTGTGTATCCTCTTGCATGGTGGTGCCGATGGTTTTGATCATGTCGCTGTACGGCGCGGTGGAAGGTGCGGTACATACCGGGGGATGGAACGGCATCTTGAGCGCGTGGCTTTTTAATATTCCGCGCAACTTTGTCATGGCGCTGCCTTTGCAGCTGCTGATTGCCGGCCCGCCGGTGCGAAAGGTGTTTCGCGGATTATTCCCGGTTGGGAAGGTGCTCGAATAAAAATCAGTTAAAAATAAGGGCGGTTGCGCTGAAAACGGTCAGGGTGTGCAGAATAGTTTGCACGCCCTGATTTTTTGTCAGAACTGGTTAACAAATGTTAAAAAATAAAGCGCATGTTTTTTTGCAGCTGTAAGCTAACTTTTGCGCAAAAACAGGACAGATGAAGCAACAAATTTGATGTGGAATTATTTTTTTGGGGTCATCAGTCATAAATTTTGCGAATTGAATTTGGTTAAAGATGATATTGTGAAAAAACAAACGACGCGTTATAATTCACATGTGGACGCTATCTTCACATGGCGGCAGCGGTTTCAAACATCAGAAATGCCATGCGGACGTATGTGAAAAAGGTTCGGCGAATTTATACGCAGGAAAGGATATAAAAGATGGATATTCAGTTAATCAAAGAGCAAATCTGCGATGTGTGCCACAAAATGTGGCAGCTGGGATGGGTTGCGGCAAATGACGGCAACGTTTCGGCACGCTTGGAGGACGGTACGTTTCTCTGCACGCCCACCGGCATGAGCAAAAGCTTTATTACCCCGGAAAAGCTCATTCGCATTGATGCAGACGGCAATATTGTGGAAGCGGCGGAGGGCCTGCGTCCGTCCAGCGAGATTAAAATGCATTTGCGCTGCTACGAAAAGCGCCCCGATGTATGGAGTGTAGTGCATGCACATCCTCCCGGAGCAACCGGCTTTGCCGTGGCGCATAAAGCAATGGATATGTACAATATGATTGAGGATGTGGCTGTCATCGGCAGTGTTCCTCTTACGCCTTACGGCACCCCCAGCACCGCAGAAGTGCCCGATTCCATCGAGCCGTATTTGGAAGAGCACGACGTCATGCTGCTGGAAAACCACGGCGCACTGGCCGTGGGCAGCGACGTCATCACCGCTTTCTACCGTATGGAGAGCTTGGAACTGTGGGCGAAAATTACCATCAACGCGGTGATTTTGGGCGGCAGCAAGGACATCAGCCGAGAGAACATCCAAAAGCTGATTGACCTGCGCGGATATTACAAAGTTACGGGCCGTCATCCCGGCTACAAAAAGTTCGATAACGGCTTAAAATAAAAGGGCGTGATACAGTGAAAAAGTTGCTGGCGTTTGACTTCGGCGCTTCCAGCGGACGCGCCATTTTGGGCGAATATGAAAACGGCGCGTTGACTTACCGGGAAATTCACCGGTTTGAAAATAACCCCGTTGAAGAAAACGGCCATCTGCGCTGGAATTTCCCCGAGCTGATGCGGGAAGTATACCAGGCTTTGGAAATGGCAGGTCCTGTGGACAGCATCGCCTTTGACACTTGGGGCGTGGACTTTGGTCTTTTGGACGAAAACGGGAATTTGCTGGAAAAGCCTGTCCATTATCGTGACAGCCGAACCCAGCACACACTGGAAAAGGCATTTTCCGTCATGAGCGCGCAGGACTTATACGCGGCGACGGGAAGCCAGCTGATGGCGATTAACACGCTGTTCCAGCTGATGGAAACCGACCTTTCCAAAGCAAAGCAAGTGCTCTTTATGCCCGATTTATTTGCTTATCAGCTGTGCAAAAAGGCGGTGTGCGAGCAAAGTATCGCCTCCACTTCCCAAATGCTCGATTTGCAGAAAAAGGCGTGGAGTGAAACAGTGCTTTCGGCATTTGAAATTCCCAAAGAGATTTTTGCGCCGCTGGTGCAAAGCGGCACCGTGATTGGGGAATATCAAGGCGCGAAAGTGGTGGCAGTCGCCGGTCACGATACGCAAAGCGCCGTCGCAGCCATGCCCGCCCAAAACGAAAACAGCGCGTTTTTATCGTGCGGAACATGGAGTTTGTTTGGCTGTGAGCTGGATGCTCCCGTTTTAACGGCGCAGAGCCGAGAAGCGGAAATGTCCAATGAACTCGGTGCAAACGGGAAAATCAATTACTTAAAAAACATCACCGGCCTGTGGCTGATTCAGGAAAGCCGCCGCCAGTGGAAGCGCGAGGGCAAAGAGTACAGCTTTGGCGAAATTGCCGCTATGGCCGAGCAGGCCGAGCCGATGAAATGCTTCATTGATGTCAATGCGCCGCAGTTTGCCGCGCCGGGCGATGTGCCGGAGCGCATTCGGGAATACTGCCGCGAAACCGGCCAGTTTGTACCGCAAAGTGTGGGCGAGGCGGCGCGCTGCATTTACGAAAGTCTTGCATGGCAGTATCGCGAAACCTTTTTGGAGATGCAGAACATTACCGGCAAGCGCTTTGAAACGCTGCATATTCTGGGCGGCGGATGTCAGGCGGCGCTCTTGTGCCAGTTGACGGCGGACGCGCTGGGCGTTCCCGTGCAGGCAGGGCCCGTGGAAGCGACGGTACTGGGAAATTTGCTGCTGCAGCTGAAAGCACTCGGAGAAATTGACAGCCTTGCCGAGGGGCGGGCGATGATACAAAAAATTGAAACAGTAACGCAGTACCTGCCGAGCAACAGTGAACGCTGGGCAAGTGCAGGGCGTTTTTTCAGAAAAGGAGAATTAACATGATCTATCCCAAAATCGGTATTCGGCCGACGATTGACGGCCGCTGGGGCGGCGTTCGTGAGAGCCTCGAAACTCAAACCATGGGCATGGCAAAGCGCGCCGCAGCTTTAATCAGCGAAAATCTGCGCTATCCCGACGGCACGCCCGTGCAGTGCGTGATTGCGGACAGCACCATCGGCGGCGGTGCAGAAGCGGCGGCTTGCCAGGATAAATTCAGCCGCGAAAACGTTGTGGCAACACTGACTGTCACCCCTTGCTGGTGCTACGGCAGTGAAACATTTGATATGGACCCGAAAACCATCAAGGCGGTTTGGGGCTTTAACGGCACCGAGCGCCCGGGCGCAGTTTATCTCGCTGCTGTTTTGGCGGCTCATACCCAAAAGGGATTGCCCGCTTTTGCCATCTACGGCCATGACGTGCAGGACGCGGCAGACGAAACCATTCCCGCTGACGTGCAGGAAAAAATTCTGCGCTATGCACGCTGTGCCGTTGCTGTGGGCTGGATGAAGAACAAAGCCTATGTCAATATGGGCGCTGTGTCCATGGGCATTATGGGCAGCTACTGCGACGCGGAAATGTTCCAAAAATATTTCGGCATCCGCGCTGAGTGGTGCGACCTGACTGAAATTCTGCGCCGCGTGACGCTGGGCATCTACGACCCCGAGGAATACGAAAAGGCGCTCAGCTGGATTCGCGCCAACTGCAAAGAGGGCCTTGACTGCAACGAGGGCAAGAACCTGCCCGAGATTATCACAAAATCGAAGGTCGTTCCCGCCGACAAGGATTGGGAGTTCATTGCAAAAATGAGCATCATCATGCGCGATATCCTCTATGGCAACCCGAAGCTGGCCGAGCTGGGCTGGCACGAGGAAGCGCTTGGCAAAAACGCCATTGCAGGCGGTTTCCAAGGCCAGCGCAACTGGACGGACTGGCTGCCGAACGGCGACTTCACCGAGGCGATTTTGGCTTCGACCTTTGACTGGAACGGCACCAAAGCCCCCACGCCGTTTGCAACAGAGAACGATACGCTCAACGGCGTTGCCATGATGCTGGGCACCTTGGTGACGAATACCGCGCCTTGCTTCCATGATGTGCGTACTTATTGGAGCCCCGAAGCTTACGAGCGTGTAACGGGCAAAAAAGCGCAGGGCAAAGCGGCAAACGGCTTTATTCACTTGATTAACTCCGGCGCGACGGCGCTTGACTGCACCGGCGCATCGAAAAATGAAAACGGCGAAGGCTGCATGAAGCCCTTCTGGGAGATGACCGAGCAGGATGTGAACGCATGCTTGCAGGCCACCGACTGGTGCCGTGCCAACTACGAATATTTCCGCGGCGGCGGATTCTCCAGCCACTTTAAAACACAGGCGGAAATGCCCGTCACGCTGCTGCGCGTGAGCATTGCCGAAGGCGTTGGCCCGATGCTGCAAATTGCAGAAGGCTACACCGCAACCCTGCCTGAAGCAGAACATGCCGTGCTGGATAACCGCACTGACCGTACCTGGCCGACCACTTGGTTTGTGCCGAAGCTGACCGGCAAGGGCGCGTTCAAAGACGTTTACAGCGTTATGGCAAACTGGAGCGCCAACCACGGCGTTACGGTGTACGGTCATGTGGGCGCTGACCTCATCACACTGGCTTCCATGCTGCGTATTCCCGTCAGCATGCACAACGTGGAAGATGAAAAGATTTACCGTCCGCACACTTGGGCGGCGTTTGGCACCGACAACCTTGAAGCGGCCGACTTTGCGGCTTGCAAACACTACGGTCCGCTTTATCGTTAATTCTTAGCAGTTTTTTGAATCAAAGGGGGATGTTTTCCAATGGCAAATCGTATTGTATTGAACACAATTTCTTATCACGGCAAAGGCGCAATTGAGAACATTGTGCCGGAGTTGACGGCGCGCGGCTATAAAAAAGCTTTCGTGTGCTCCGACCCCGATCTGGTGAAATTCGGCGTCACGAAAAAAGTAACCGATCTGTTGGAGAAAGCGGGCTTTGCTTATGAGCTGTACAGCGACATTAAGCCCAACCCCACCATTGAGAACGTGCAGAACGGCGTGAAGGCATTCCAGGCCAGCGGCGCTGACAGCATTGTGACCATCGGCGGAGGTTCTTCGATGGACACTGCAAAGGCAGTAGGCATCATCGTCAACAACCCCGAGTTTGCCGATGTGCGCAGCTTGGAAGGCGTTGCTCCCACCAAAAAGCATGCAGTGTTTACCATTGCGGTTCCCACCACAGCGGGAACGGCAGCCGAGGTTACCATCAACTACGTTATCACCGACGTGGAAAAACACCGCAAATTTGTGTGCGTAGACACCAATGACATTCCCGAAGTGGCCCTCGTTGACCCGGACATGATGTCCTCTATGCCCAAAGGCTTGACCGCTGCAACCGGTATGGATGCGCTGACCCACGCCATTGAGGGCTACATCACCAAGGGCGCTTGGGAGATGACCGACATGTTCCATCTCAAAGCCATTGAGCTGATTGCAAAGCACCTGCGCGGTGCCGTGGACAACACGCCGGAAGGCCGTGAGGGTATGGCGCTCGCACAGTATATTGCGGGCCAGGGCTTCTCGAACGTTGGCCTTGGTATTGTTCACTCGATGGCACACAGCTTGGGCGCTGTGTATGACACGCCGCACGGTGTGGCAAACGCAATTTTGCTGCCCACGGTGATGGAGTACAACGCAGAGTGCACCGGCGAGAAATACCGCGAAATTGCCCGCGCGATGGGTGTTGCCGGCGTTGATTCCATGACGCAGGACGAGTACCGCAAAGCAGCTTGCGAGGCGGTGAAAAAGCTTTCTGCCGATGTGGGCATTCCCGCCGACTTGAAAGAAATTGTCAAGGATGAAGATGTGCAGTTCCTTTCGGAGTCTGCTTACGCGGATGCTTGCCGTCCCGGCAACCCGAAAGATACTTCTGTGGAAGAAATTGCCGCTTTGTATCGCAAACTGATGTAAAAATAAGCTTTGTGCCGCAGCTCCCTTTGTGCTGCAGCACATTTTTCACCTCTTTGCGCTAATTTAGACAATCTTCGGCCAGATTCGAGATAAGAATATCTTTTTGGAATTTTTTATGTTATAATCAAAAAAGGTAGATAAAATGCCGTAACTCAGAAAGGGAATCGGAAAGTGAGGGAGTAAGATGTTTCAAATCGCAAATTTAACCAGCAATCAGAATGTAAAGGTTGTACAGCAGATGGGCCCCTTTACGGTCATTGAACACCAAAGGGATTTAAGTGTTCGCCCGGAATCCGCAATGGCTTCGTATTACTGTGCGGAAATGAATGTCAGAAAAAGACAAGTGCTGTGTGAGCTCAGCAAGGCACAGGTGACCGTTCAGGCAGGTGCGATGCAGTGGATGGCGGGTGACGTAAACGCCACTACGGGCATTAAAGGCGTGGGAGATTTGCTGGAAAAAGCCATGCGCGGAAAAGTCAGCGGGGAAGGCACCATTAAGCCGGAGTACACCGGAAGCGGAATTATGATGCTGGAGCCTACTTACAAGCATTTGATTTTAATGGACGCGGCCGAGTGGGGCGGCGCCGTTGTTTTGGACGACGGCTTGTTCTTAGCCTGTGATTCTCGTTTAAAGCACAAAGCGGTGATGCGCTCCAGCTTTTCCTCGGCTGTGGCCGGCGGCGAGGGACTGTTCAACCTGAGCTTGAACGGCAGCGGCGTATTCTGCATTGAGGCCGACTGCCCGAAAGAAGAATTGATTGAGATCACGCTGCAAAACGATGTGCTGAAAATTGACGGCAACTATGCCGTAGCGTGGAGCGCCGGGCTGGCCTTTACGGTGGAGCGTTCGGGCAAAAGCCTGATTGGCTCCGCGGCTTCGGGCGAAGGTCTTGTCAATGTCTATCGCGGCACGGGTAAAGTGCTGATGATGCCGACGGGCGGCTCTGTAACACATGTATAAAAATCAGGAATTTTCTGAAACGTCAGTGCTTCATTTTTCTTAGTAAAAAGCGAAGCCTGCCGCGTGGCAATGCCCGGCATCCGCACAAGATAACTGCGCTTTTTGCCTTGTCGGGCTGCGTATTCTGCGGAAAATTGAAGGATTGCTTTCGGAAATACGAACAGATTTTATCGGCTTAGAACACGCGTACCCTGTTTGACGCAAGCGTATTGCTTTGCGTCAGACGGGGTGCTTTTTACCAAATTTCCGGGCCTACGGGCGCAATGGCGGCGATTTTAATGTCCATTGTGGCGCAATACGGAATGTCCGGTGTGTTTGCCGCCACCGTTTTGGCGGGAATTTTGCTGATTTTAGCCGGAGTGTTTCATCTTGGACGTGTTACGGCTTATTTGCCCATGCCGGTAATTACCGGTTTTACTTCCGGAATAGCGGTGGTGATTGCGCTGGGGCAGGTGGATAATTTTTTCGGTACAGCCTCCAAAGGGAATACCGCAGTGGAAAAACTGCTCGATTGGCTGACGGGCGGCATCTTCCAAATCAATCTCGGCGCGCTGGCGCTCGGGTGTTTTGTGGTGCTGTTCATGGTGTTTTATCCGAAGCGCTGGAACAACGTGGTTCCAGCTTCGCTGGTGTCTATTATTTTAGCGACAGTGCTCGCGCTGTTCGTTTTTCCGGATGTGGCGCGCGTGGGCGAAATTCCCACAACGCTCTTACTGCCGGAGCGCTTCAGCTTTTCCGGGCTGAATTTTGACAAAATACAGGCATTGCTGCCCCCGGCAATCAGCATTGCGGCACTGGGCATGATTGAAAGCCTTTTGTGCGGTGCCAGTGCTGCGCGCATGACGGGTGTTGCGCTGAACAGTGACCGCGAGTTGATTGCGCAAGGCGTGGGCAATCTGCTCTCGCCGTTTTTCGGCGGTATTTCGGCAACAGCGGCCATTGCGCGCACCAGCGTTGCAATTAAATCCGGCGCGCAGACGCGCCTCACCGGCATGATCCATGCGGTTGTTTTGCTGATTTCAATGCTTTTGCTCGCGCCTGTGATGGCGCAAATTCCATTAAGTGCCTTGGCGGGTGTTTTGATGGTGACAGCGTGGCGCATGAATGAATGGGAAACCATCCGATATTTATTCAGCCATCGTTTTAAAGGCGCCATTTTGAAGTTTACGGCAACCATGGCGGCAACGATTTTATTTGATTTGACCATTGCCATTTTGGCCGGCGTGATTGTGGCGCTCATTTTGCTGGTGGTGCGGTTGTCCCGCTTGGAAATTCATTATGACAAAGTAAACCCGGAACGCTTAAACGCACCCGGAGAAATTGCGCAGGAATACCGCTCGGCGCAAGTGGTTTATGTAACGGGTGCCGTTATCTTTGCGAATACCGAGCAGATTTCAGCGGTGTATGATGCTGTGAAAGAAGCGCCGGCGGTGATTTTTTCCATGCGCGGCACGTCTTATATGGACATTTCCGGCGCACAAAACTTGTTGCAGCTGATCGAGCGTCTGAAAAACGAAAATAAGACGATTGCCGTCTGCGGCGTTTCCGACAGCGTTTGTGAAATGATGCACCGCAGAGGCATTGCGGACTGTGTCGGGAAAGAGCATTTTTATTGGAGCGTTGCGCGCGCTTTGCAGAGTGCACAGCCGTAAGATGGGTTTTGTGCACAGTGTGAAAGCGAAACGATGGCAAATTCTTGCGCAAATTTGTGTATTTTTTAACGATATTTGTCGGAATTTTTTTTGTACTTTGTAAAAAGCAACAAGTTTTTTTGATTTTGCAAACTCTTTTGAAACTTACTGGAAAATCGGTTGAACACATAGTATAATAAAAATGCAAGACTGTGCAAAGATGCCTGTGCAACAACCTGTTTGCGCAGGCAGATGCAATTATAAGGAGAGGTGTCGAAATGACGAATAATGTGCTGACGATTTTATCTTCACTTTCTGATTGGACTGCCCCGGAGGTAGACAATGCGACCATGATGCATGGTGATATGCCCGGTGATAAAATTGAAATCGGTGACAGCCACAAGCAAAAAGCGGCCACGGTATTTCCCGTTTTGGTGGAGAAGCTGAAAGCCGTTATGGAAAATCATCCGCATCAGCGTGCCGTTGTCTGCGTATGCGGCGGAAGCGGCGTGGGCAAAAGTGAAATCGCCAGCCTGCTCGGTGAGTATCTGCAAAAGGCCGGTGTCGGCAGCTATGTGCTCAGCGGCGACAACTATCCCCACCGCATTCCGGCACAAAACGATGCCGAGCGTCTGCGCGTGTTCCGCTGCGGCGGCGTGCGCGGCCTTGTGGCGGGCGGCGTTTACAGTGAAGAAGTAAAGGCGACCTTGCGTACTTTGCAAGAGCAGGATACCGATGCTTCTCCTGCCTTGTGTGCGGAGCATCCTTGGCTGGCCGTTTACCAAAAAGAGGGCAAAAAAGCCCTGAGCGGTTATCTCGGCACCGACCGTGAGCAGAATTTTGAGGAGCTGAGCGCCATTATCAGCCAGTTCAAAAACGGCGCAAAAGAAATTTACTTGAAGCGCATGGGCCGCACTCCGCTGGATTTGTGGTATGATCTTGTTGATTTTTCCGAAAAGAATGTCCTGCTCATTGAGTGGACACACGGCAACAGCAACGGTTTCAGCGGTGTGGATATTCCCGTTCTTTTGAACAGCACGCCGCAGGAAACGCTGGAGCACCGCCGCAGCCGCAACCGTGACGGCGCCGTGGACAGCCCCTTCACCACAATGGTATTGGAGCTCGAGCAGCGTCAGCTGGAAAGCCAGGCCCACAAAGCGGAAATCATTGTGGCAAAAAGCGGCGAGCTTTTGAGCTATGCCGAGTACCGCGAGCTGATGGCGAACGCATAAGGAGGAGCACCGTATGAAACAAGCGAATGCAAAACCTATGCTGAATGCTTACCCCGACAGCATCGGCAGTAAGCTGTGCCACGTGGTTGAGCTTTTGAAACGCCCGGAAATGAAGGACGTGTTCGGCTCATTCTACATTCTGCCCAGTGTGTTTAATACCGACCTTGACCGCGGTTTTTCTGTTGTAGACTACCAGCTGAGCGATGAGTACGCAAAGCGCGAAGACTTGACGGCTTTGGAAGCTTTGGGCATTGATTTAAAGCTCGACTTTATCTTGAACCATGCCTCGGTGCTCAGCCCGCAGTTTCAGGATTTGCTGAAAAACGGCGCGAACTCCCGCTACAAAGACTTTTTCATCAACTGGAATGAGTTTTGGAAAGACTGCGGCACCATGACCGAGGGCGGTTACATTCAGCCTGACGAGAAATATCTCAGCAAAATGTTCTTCCGTAAACCGGGCCTGCCCATTTTGATGGTTCGTATGCCCGACGGTACGGACGTACCTTATTGGAACACGTTCTATCAGAAAGTATCCTACCGCAAGCCGACCGTGCAGGAGCTGATGCAGGCGGCGAACATTCAGTACACTACCGCCGAGCGCCTGCATGCGATGGTCAGCGCCGGTTTGGACGAGGGGAAAGCCCCTGCCGAACTGGACTGGAGCGGCTGGGAGCATTGCCGCGATGCAGTGTGTGACTGGCTGGAAGGTCATCGCGAATATCTCGGCCAGATGGATTTGAACATCCGTTCTCAGCTGGTGTGGGATTTTTACGACGACACCTTGAAAACCTTGGCCGGTTACGGCGCCAGCATTGTGCGCCTTGATGCGTTTGCTTATGCGCCGAAAGAGCCCGGTGAAAAGAACTTCCTCAACGAGCCGGGCACGTGGGATTTGCTGGAGCGCGTCTGCGCACTGGCAAAGAAGTATGACTTGCAGCTTCTGCCGGAAATTCACGCCAGCTATGGCGAGAAAATCCACGAGAAAGTGGCACAGCAGGGCTATATGACGTATGATTTCTTCCTGCCCGGCTTGCTGATTGACGCGCTGGAAGCACAGGACGGACACTACCTGCGTGAGTGGGCGCAGGAAATCTATGACAAGAAAATCCGCGTTGTCAACATGCTCGGCTGCCACGACGGCATTCCTCTGCTTGACTTGAAGGGTCTGATTCCCGACGAGCGCATTCAGACGCTGATTGATACCGTTGTTTCGCGCGGTGGTTATGTGAAAGACCTGCACGGTGCGAAAAACATGTATTATCAGGTCAATGCCACTTATTACAGTGCGCTGGGTGAAAGCCCGGAGAAAATGCTGCTGGCGCGCGCCATTCAGCTGTTTATGCCCGGCAAACCGCAGGTGTGGTATCTTGACTTGTTCTGCGGCAAGAACGACCATGAGGCCGTGCGCCGCGCAGGCCCCGGCGGTCATAAGGAAATCAACCGCACCAATCTGTCCATGGAGCAGGTGGAAAGCGGCTTGAATGACCCCACAGTGCAAAAGCAGCTTGAACTTTTGCGCATGCGTTCGGAGCATCCTGCTTTTGGCTTTGATTCTGCGCTGGAAATCGGCGGCGACAAAAACCTGCTGACGCTGAAATGGACTAACGGTGAGCATTGGGCACAGCTTTCTGCGGACCTCGCGGCGTGCACCTATGAAATCACCGCAAGCAAAACAGTTTAAAAAAATAAAGCCTGCAAACAATCATGATGTGCGTTTGCAAGCCGGTAAAAACGCCCTTCTGCTTTGGCAGAAGGGCGTTTTGCTGCTGTATTTTGTTTTTTCACGAAAAAGCACGCTTTAGAAATCTTATGTTGAACTGCTTTCGCCGCCGTCGGTGTTTTCCGGTTCCTTTGGCGGCTGCTTGACTTCTACAAGCGCCATCTGCACCTGATGCTCGCGAATTTCCATGACATGAATCTCCAAAGCGCCGATGGTTACCTCCACGCTGCTTCCGTCGCGCGGGACAGTTCCGAGCGCATCAAAAATCAGCCCGTTAAAAGTATCGTGCTCTTCACAGGGCAGTGTAACATGGAGCGCTTCGGCTACTTCATCCAGAGGTGCCGAGCCGCGGATATGCCAGCGGTCCGGTGCAATCTGTTCAATATCCGGAGCCTGCGTGTGGTCGGCGTCGTCTTCAAAATCACCCACCAGCTGCTGGACAAGGTCATTCATCGTGACAATGCCTGTCATGCCGCCATACTCATCCAGTACCACCGCCATATGGTGATGCCCTTGCTTCATGTTGCGGAAGAGTACGTCCGCTTTCACGCTTTCAGGCACAAAATAGGCCGGTTTTACTGCTTTTTTCATCAGGTTTTCTCTGCTTTGGTCTTCCAAACGGAAATAATCTTTCGCATTTAAAATACCCAGCACGTCATCGGCGGACTCGCCGCACACCGGATAAAGCTTGTGACGACTGTTATAGATGGTGGCCTTCCACTCGTCCATGGTTTCGTCCATCCACAAAATGGCGGTATCCGTTCGGTGAGTGGCAATTTCCGCCGCAGTTAAATCGTCAAATTCAAATACATTTTGAATCAGCGCTTTCTCCTCGTGGTCAATCGTACCTTTTTCCGTGCCGACATCCACCATCATGCGGATTTCTTCTTCGCTGACTTCCTCTTCTTCGGCATTCGGGTCAATTCCCAAAAGGCGCAAAACAAAGTTTGTGGAGGCCGTTAAAAACCAAACCAGCGGGGCAAACAGCTTTGCAATGGCGCTGATCAGGCCGGAAATCGCCAGCGCCAATGTTTCCGCTTTTCGCATGGCAACCCGCTTAGGCACAAGCTCACCGAAAATCAGCGTAAAATACGAAAGAATAAACGTAATTAACACAACGGCGATGGTGTCAAGCGTTTTGGCGGGAATCGGCAGGCCGAACCCCATCAGCCATTCCACCAATCCGTCGGAAAAGTTATCGGCCGCAAAGGCGCTTCCCAAAAAGCCGGAAAGCGTAATCGCCACTTGAATGGTGGCAAGAAAACGGGCCGGCTGGCTCGTCAAACGCGCCAGACGAACGGCGCGGCGGTCGCCTTCCGCGGCCATCTTGGCAAGTTTTGCATCGTTCATGGAAATTACCGCGATTTCAGCGCTGGCAAAAACCGCATTCAGTGCAATCAGCACCACTTGTATCAATATCATCAAAAGCATGGAATCTTCCAAAATAAAACCTCCCTGTGTAAAACCATTCGAAACCGTGTTCGCAAATTTTTGAGGCTCCGTTCTTTTTTAAAATGCCCCAAAAACGCAAAAAGACACAGCCCGACGCTATTCCAGCAAGCGCAGACTATGCCATATCCTACACACGATGCAGTATAACGCGGGAGTTTCGCCGTTATTACTGTCCGCATCTTCCATGATGTTTCCTACACCCCTTTCTCTTTGTGCAAAGCACTATGGCGCAATTATATCGGAAAATTGCCGACTTGTCAACCAGGGCGAATGCAGTGATTGACGCACGGCAGAATCTTTAGTAAAATACCAAAAGAAACTGAGAAAGAGAGGGATTTTGTAATGAAACTTTTCTTTGCAAGCGATCTGCACGGAAGTGCTTATTATACCGAAAAACTGAAAGAACTGTACGAAAAAGAACAGGCGGAAAAGCTGATTTTGCTGGGAGACTTGCTGTATCACGGCCCGCGCAACGACTTGCCGCGCGATTATGCGCCCAAACGTGTCATTGAAATTTTGAACGGCATGAAAGAAGAAATTTTGGCGGTGCGCGGCAACTGCGAGGCCGAAGTGGACCAAATGGTGCTGCAATTTCCCGTGATGGCAGAGTATGCGGTGCTTTGGCTCGATGGCCGTATGGTGTTTTTGACGCACGGCCACCATTTTAACGAGGAAAACCTGCCCATGATGCGAAAGGGCGATGTGCTCATTCACGGACACACCCACCTGCACTGTGCGGCCGACCGCGGAAATTATTATTTTTGCAACCCCGGAAGCATGTCGATTCCGAAGGGGGATAAAATTAACAGCTATATGATTTATGAGGACGGCATTTTTACCGTAAAAGATTTGGAGGGCGGCGTGCTGGAAACGCTGGATATCCGTCAATGAGTGAACTGACAAAGCAGCTTGCCGTTGAGCGCAGCATCATTAAAAAATATAAAAAGCCGATTTGGAACCGCTTTATCGGAGCGTGCAAAGACTATCAGATGATTGCGCCGGGGGATGTCATTGCCGTTTGTATTTCGGGCGGCAAAGACAGCTTTCTTTTGGCAAAATGCATGCAGAATTTACAACGCTATTCCGAAGTGCCGTTCGAGGTGCGTTTTTTGTGCATGGACCCGGGCTATCGGCCTGAAAACCGCGCTTTAATTGAAAAAAATGCCGCGCTTTTGGGCATTCCGCTCACTATTTTTGAAACGGACATTTTCGACAGCGTTTACCATGTGGAGAAATCTCCCTGTTACCTTTGCGCGAGAATGCGCCGCGGCCACCTTTACAAAAATGCGCAGGCACTCGGCTGCAATAAAATTGCACTCGGCCATCACTTTAATGACATGGTGGAAACGGCCCTCATGAGCATGATGTGGGGCGCAGAGCTGAAAACCATGATGCCGAAGCTGAAAAGCCAAAACTATGAAGGCATGGAGCTGCTGCGGCCGCTGTACTATGTGCGTGAGGACGACATTTTGGCGTGGAAGCGCTATAACGGCTTGGAATTTCTGCAATGCGCCTGCCGCTTTACCGAAAGAGAAGAGGAGCACGCCGGAGCGCGTGCCGCAACGAAACAGCTGGTGCGTCATTTGCGTGAAATCAACCCGCAGGCAGATTACAATATTTTCCAAAGTTTGCATCATGTGAACTTAAATATGCTGCCCGGTTGGCAAAAGAACGGAGAAACACACAGCTTTTTAGAAGAATATAGTGAGTTTTGCCAAGATATATAAACTAATGCGTTACAATTCGCAAAAAAGCGAAAATAAATTAAGAAGAAAATATTCTTTTTTCTTGTTTTTTTCCGTAAAGTGAGCTATAATGAGTACCAATCATGCGTATTTCAAAGAAGTACGCTTGTTTTTCACGCGCAAATTTAAACGTAGGCGGAGCCAACAAGTTTTCTTGTAAACTTATTGTGACAGGAAGCCGGTGCCGCCCGGCGCCCTGTTTTGGACAGAGTTTTTTGGCTGAAACGTGGGATGCCGAGTTAGGGTTTGATCTCTTGGTATAATTTTGAGGTAAGGAGTGTTCAAGTTGTTTAAACG
The DNA here is from genome assembly GCA_019119935.1 of Candidatus Ruthenibacterium merdavium. Classification (GTDB taxonomy): domain Bacteria; phylum Bacillota; class Clostridia; order Oscillospirales; family Ruminococcaceae; genus Ruthenibacterium; species Ruthenibacterium merdavium. The sequence goes on from DWWA01000007.1 coordinate 63,914, forward strand.
AGTGAAGTTAAAAAACTATTTGTTAACCGTTTTTTCGATTGTGATTGTGCTTTGCGGCATCACAGCGCTGGTAGGTATTGTTGGTTTAATGGTGACACGTTCCAACACCAATTATTTGGTAGAGAATACCTTAAATGCAGATTTGGCGGTAAAAATGTGCCGCATTGAAGTAAATACGGCCGCACGCAACCTGCGTGAGATGCTGCTTTTGCCGGACAGCTCGCAATTCGGCGAGTTTGAGGAGAAGATTAACACCAGCATTGCGAACATTGAAACACAAGTGGCTTTGTTTAAGCAAGCGCATGGTGAGAAAGATGGCTTAGCACAGACCTATGAGCAAGCTTTTGACGACTGGTTTGAGATTGCAAATCATGCACTTTCCGAGCTGAAAAGCGGCAACAAAGAGGGAGCAACTCAGATTGTGCTGAATGAGTGCTCGCCGGCCTTAAATGAACTGGTGGATATTTCAAAAGAAATTGATGCCGCCATTACCGCTGAAAAACAGCAGCAGGAGCATTTGACCACAGGGATGCTGAATCTCTTTGTCACTCTCCTGTGTGTGGTATTTATCGCTGTTTTGGTAATCAGCTTGTACTTTGCTTTCCGTACCACAAAGACCATCACAGGTGTTGTCGGTCAGATCAAAGACGCTGTTTTGGAACTTTCAAAGGGCAACCTGAAGGTAAAAGTTGATTACGAGGCGAACAATGAATTCGGTGAGCTTGCTGAACGCATGAATTTCTCGTTCCAAGAGCTGTCGCGCTATGTCGATGAAATCGATCATGGCATGACTTGTTTCTCCAAAGGCGACTTTACTTACCGTCCGCAAATTACCTTCTTGGGCGATTTTGCAAATATCGAGCGCTCCATCAGCGGTTTCCAAAATAAGATGAACGAAACGCTTGTTGAGCTGGGAACCATCTCGAAGCAGGTTACGGTCGGCGCAGAGCAGGTTGCAGGCGGCTCGCAGACATTGGCTCAGGGTGCAACACAGCAGGCAAGCAGTGTAGAGGAGCTGTCCGCCACCATTGCAGAGGTTTCGAACCATATTTCCGACACGGCGGAATACCTGCAAAAAGCAGATGCTCTCGGTAAAGAAGCCGGTCAGGTTGTGTCAACCAGCCAGCACGAAATGAAGCAAATGCTCAAAGCGATTAAAGATATCGCCGCTGCCTCTGAGAATATTCAGAAGATTATCAAAGTGATTGACGATATTGCATTCCAAACCAATATTTTGGCTTTGAATGCTGCCGTAGAAGCTGCCCGTGCCGGAAGCGCAGGCAAAGGATTTGCTGTTGTTGCGGATGAAGTGCGCAATTTGGCCCAGAAATCGGCTGAGGCGGCACAGAATACCACGCAGCTCATTGAGAATTCTTTGATGCACGTAAAGCATGGTGAGTCTTTGGCGATAAGCACTGACGTTGCCTTCGATAAAGTAGCCAAAGAGTCCGAAGAAATTTTGGGTATGATTGAGAAGATTGCGCAGGCGTCGAAGGAGCAGGCAAAGTCGATTTCTCAGATTTCGGAAGGCGTCACACAGATTTCTTCCGTTGTGCAGATGAGCAGTTCTGCAACAGAAGAGAGTGCTGCGGCCAGCGAGGAGCTGAGCGGCCAGGCACGCATTATGGAATCCCTTTTGGGAAAATTCGAGCTGTCCGGCGATACAGAGCAAAAGTCAGACTTTAAAATGCCGTCTTCCTTTTCCGCTCCGTCCGCTGAGCAGAGCGCGGAATCCTTTTCGGATTACGACAGTAAATACTAAGAGGTAAAACCTAGAGCAATCAAGGCTTTGTATATTCTTTTGATGATGAAATCCCCTTTGGTAAGTACCGAAGGGGATTTTGTACTTCCGACAGCTTGTTTTTCTCTTGTGAATGGTGTATGATAATGCTCAGACATTTCGGGTTTGCAAAAAAGCAAATCCGTGATCTTATATAGGATGTCATCGAGGTGGATTGCTGTGAAAGGTCAAATGTTATTTGATATTTTGAAAAAAAAGTTAAACCCAAAGCGACAGTCTGTCACAAGAATTATTGTGTGCAGCTTTGCCATTGTAATTTTAATTGGCGCGTTTTTGCTCATGCTGCCCATTTCTTCCAGAAACGGCACGGTAACGCCGTTTTTACATGCGCTCTTCACCGCAACCAGTGCGACGTGTGTGACCGGTTTGGTGGTTTACGATACCTATACCCAATTTTCAACCTTTGGCCAATGGGTGATTCTCCTTTTAATTCAAATCGGGGGCCTGGGACTTGTCACTTTAACAACCTTTTTTAATGTTGCAATTGGGCGGCGCTTGGGCTTTAAGAGTTTGCGCCTTGCCAGCGAAAGCATCAATTTATCCGATCCCGGCCAAGCAAAAAATTTGCTGAAGTTCGTGATGGGGTTTGCGTTTGCCTTTGAGGCCGTCGGTGCGTTTTTGCTTGCGTTTGTGTTTGTGCCGCAATTTGGGGCGGAGGGCATTTTTATTGCGGTATTTACTTCGATATCGGCTTTTTGCAATGCAGGGTTTGATATTTTGGGGCGTTTGGTGCCGGGCGCCAGTCTGCGTTTATATGCGGAAAATCCTTATGTGCTTTTTGTGGTAAGCGTGCTGATTATCAGCGGCGGGCTTGGGTTTCTTGTCTGGAACGACCTTGCCTCTTATCGGACAACCAAGCACTTACGAACCCACACAAAGTTAGTTTTATTTATGACCGCTGTGCTGTTGGTGCTGGGCACCATCGGCGTAGCGCTGCTGGAGTGGAACAATCCGCAAACGCTGGGTGCGATGCCATGGTATCATCGCCTCACCAATGCAATGTTTGCATCCGTAACGGCGCGTACTGCGGGCTTTGATTCCTTCGATATGAATTTTATGGGGCCGATTGCCAAAACGCTCATTATCGTTTTAATGTTTATCGGTGCGGCACCCGGAGGAACAGGCGGCGGCATTAAAGTAACTACGATCAGTGTCATTATGGTGGTGGTAGCCAGCGTGGCACGCGGACGTGAAGAAGTGACGGTGTTTTCCCGCCGAATTGATTATAAAACGGTGTACCGCTCGCTCACTATTATTACGCTGAGCTTATCCGTAGTTGTGGTGTCCACATTGTCTATTTTTTACGGAACCAGCGATTCCGTGACGGAGTTAAACGCGCTGTTTGAAGCGGTGTCGGCATTCGCAACCGTCGGCTTAACGGTTGGCGCTACGGCAGATATGAATTCTTTTGCTCAAATTGTGACCATTATCACGATGCTGATTGGTCGTGTGGGGCCGGTTTCTATGGCGATCAGTTTAGCAGCCCATCCGACTGACAGAAATATGCATCGCAGCGTTTCACCGCAGGCGCATATCAGCGTGGGATAAACGGATGTTCATTCTAAACGAGGACGTATCTCTTGTGTCAAACAATCGTAACGAAGATGATTGATGAGAGGAAAATGATGAATCAGGCTTGCAAAAAATATCGCTGCTTTATAGAATTGTTGATGGCTCTTTGCATCTACGCGCTTGTTTGGATTTTATTCGGCGTTCGTTACGAGGTGAATGATGATGCCATATTATCCAACATTGCTGCGGGCGCATATGGGCGGGATACGCAATACTTAGTTTATATCAATATCTTAATCGGCTGGTTTTTAAAACCATTTTTTACGCTGTTTCCCGGCCTCAACTGGCTGTATCTGCTGCAAAGTGCGGCTGTGATTGCGGCGCTTACGGTTTTGTGCCATTTGATTGTGCAGGAGTTTGGCTTAAAACGCGGAATTCCGGTTGCCGCCTTAGTGCTGTGCGTATTGGGCATTGATCTTTTTTATAGTTTTCAATATGTAAAGAACAGCGGAATTTGTTTAATTGTTGGCTTTTTGCTGATGGCAAAGCATTTAGGCAAGTGGAATTCTTCCCTATTTTTGGGAATGTTTTTCGTTGTGTTCGGCTCTATGCTGCGTTTTCAAAACTTTTTAGCCGTAGGTGCTTTGAGCGCAGCTTTGCTGTTGGTGCGTTTTTTTCCTTTGTCTGCCAAGGAAAAAAAGACGGCCATATGTTCCTTCATGCTCATGATCGGTTTGGTATTTGCGGTAAAGGCAGTTGACTTTACAAGTTATCAGGTCAACGACGGATGGCGTTTGTTTACAGAGTATAATGTTCTTCGCTCTCAGATTTCCGACTTTCGACTGCAATTTCTGCAAAATCCACAAACTTTAGAACCGCTGGGTTACAGCGCCAATGATGTGGATATGCTCAACGGGTGGTTCTTTTGGGACAATGATGTTTTTTCCACAGAACAGCTGGGGAATATTTTACAGGTATTGCCGCGAAACAGCATAGGAAATGCCGTTCGGGAATTGATTTCTCATATCACTGCCCTTTTCGACTTAGCTCCGCTTCATTTGCTTTTATGCGTGATATGTCTTTTGTGGCTGGTTTGTGCCAAAAAGCGCCGAAGCTGGGGTTTTGCGGTCACCATGGCAATGTTTGCCGCATTGTTGTTTTATTTATCCTATCAAGGGCGTTATCCGCATCGTGTTGACTTTGTTCTCGTGAGTGCGGCGGCACTGTTTGGCTGGCAATGCTGTGAGTGGAAGGGCGCTGTCGGCGCAGTTCATCCGCGAACAATGGCAGTGACATTGTGTTTATTTGCTTTGGTGTGCTTGCCTAATTGGAACCAAAATCGAATCAATATGAAAGAGTATGCAGCGGTGCGAACCGATGTAGCAAAATATCACGAATACGCGGCCGACAAAGAGAACCTTTACTTATTGGATATTGATGTGCTTGATTCTATCAGCGGCTATGACGTGCTTCGTCCGCGCCCGGAGGGATTTTTCTCTAATATGGTTTTTCTGGGCGGTTGGTTAAGCAAGTCGCCCCCGCAAACAGAAGTCTTGCGTCAATATGATATTCAAAATCCGTACAAAGATATGGTAAACCGCCGCGATGTATATTTAATTGATTATACCAATGCATCTGCAAAAGAAATCTTTTTGCAAGAGCATTACGACGAAGAAATATACCGCGTGGTAGTAGAGGAAACACCTGTCTTTTGGACTTACCAAATGAGAAGTTAAAACGATAAAAAACCGAGGGATGCACAAGCAGCCCTCGGTTTTTTATCACTTTATTCAAATGTTTCTTTGCCGGAGAAAATGCACAGCACGCGCCGCATGTCCTTATTTTCCTTCATATAGCGGTGCGCGGCGTGAAGCACAGCGCCACAAGAGGGGGAAGCGGGAATAGCGTCGGTTTTTAAAACTTCCTGCGCGCTTTCGGCGGCGTCTTGACTGGTAACCGGTATAATTGCATCGACAATATACGGATTGTAATTTTCCGGTACAAACCCTGCGCCTAATCCCGGGATGCTATGCGCGCCGGCTTCTCGGCCTGCCAGCACTTGGCTCTCATAAGGCTCTACGGCAATCATGCGAACGTCAGGATACCACGCTTTCATAAACTCGCCCACGCCGGTAATGGTTCCGCCGGAGCCAACCCCAACAACAATTGCGTCCAAAGCGCCTTCGGTTGCACGGGCGATATTCGGCCCGGTGACACGGCGGTGAAATTCCGCGTTTAAATCGTTGTCAAAATAATCAAGATAATATCCGCCCGTTTTTTCTACGGCTTCACGCGCCCGCTTTTTCATGCCCATTCTGCCGTAAATTTGATTTGTAAGGGCAATTTTTGCACCCAGCTTGATGAAAAGCTTTTGACGCGCCTCCGGCACGCTGGAGGGCATGCAGAGAATCAAGGGATGACGGCTGTGTGCACACGCAATGGCAAGCGCCACGGCGAAGCTTCCGCTGGAGGTTTCAATGACAGGCTGGCCGGGCTGAAGCAGCCCCTTTTCCGTGGCGATGGCAAGCATACCCTCTGCCAACGCATCCTTCATGGAAGCAGTAGGCCCGCCGAAAGCGAGATAGGCGTAAAGGCTTTGCGGCAAAGCATATTTTGCGCTGTATCCCGAAAGTTGAACCACGCTTCGCTGATAAAGCGTTTCGTAATAGCTTGTTTTAATGTCCAAAATTGACCGCGTCCCTTCCAATCACTTCTATATTACTATTATAACGCATTCAGAGCATTGCGCAAGAGGGTGGCAAAGCGGCAAAAAATAAAAAGTTTCAAGGAAAAAACAAGCGTAAAGTGCTTGACTTTACACTGGGCGGGCGTTATAATAAATATCGCTGTGTAAAGTTTGAAGCTTTACATGCTTTGCTTACCGAGCGGGAGGGATCAACGATGTCGAAAAATCTGGAAGTTTCCTATTTGCTGGATTTTTACGGCGAGGTTCTCACCGAAAAGCAGCGCGATGTGATGCTTCAATATTACAATGAGGACTTATCGCTGGCGGAAATTGCCGAAAATTTCGGAATTACCCGCCAAGGGGTACGCGACGCGATTAAGCGCGGTGAGGCCACACTGCTCAAGCTGGAAGAAAAGGTGGGCTTTGCAAAACGTTATCGCGCTTTGCAGGATTCGCTGGAGCAAATGCATGCGCTGACGAAAAATATTCGCTTTTTAAACCGCGAACGCTGCGGCAGTGATTATGAAATTAATCAAAACGCCGATGAGCTGCTTGCGCTGGTGGAAAAGCTCGAAGAAATTTAAACGGGGCAGCGCCCCGAACAAGGGAGGGAACGCCTGTGGCTTTTGAATCGTTAAGTGAAAAACTTTCCGCCGTTTTTAAAAAGCTGCGCGGTAAGGGCAAGCTGTCCGAGCAGGACATTAAAACGGCAATGCGCGAAGTGCGTATGGCGCTGCTTGAGGCCGACGTTAACTACAAAGTGGCGAAAGACTTTATCGCAGGCGTAACCGAGCGCGCGCTGGGCCAAGAGGTTATGGAAAGCTTAACCCCTGCCCAGCAGGTGATTAAAATTGTCAACGACGAGTTGACCGAGCTGATGGGCGGCGAAGAGGCCGCGCGCATCCGCATTAAATCAAAGCCGCCGACGGTCATTATGATGTGCGGCTTGCAGGGTGCCGGTAAAACGACGCATTGCGCGAAGCTCGGCAAACGCTTTTTAAAAGAAGGCCATCGTCCGCTGCTTGTTGCGTGTGACATTTACCGCCCGGCGGCTGTTGATCAGCTGTGTGTCGTCGGAAAGCAGGCGGGTGTGCCTGTTTTTCGCTTAGACGGTGAAAAGCCTGAAGAGATTGCACGCCAAGCCTACCGCCATGCGCGCGACCACGGAAACGATATCATCATTTTGGATACCGCCGGCCGCCTGCATGTAGATGAAGAGCTGATGCAGGAGCTGGCGCGCATCAAGCAGACCGTAGAAGTGGACGAAACCCTGCTTGTCATTGACGCGATGGCCGGTCAGGATGCCGTTAACGTTGCGAAGGCGTTCAGCGAAAATACCGGCTTAGACGGTGTGATTTTAACAAAGCTGGACGGCGACACCCGAGGCGGCAGCGCGCTGAGCGTGCGCTCCGTGACAGGAAAGCCCATTAAGTTTGCCGGTGTCGGTGAAAAGCTGGACGATTTGGAAGTTTTCCACCCGGCGCGTATGGCAAGCCGTATTTTGGGTATGGGCGACGTGCTGACGCTGATTGAAAAGGCGCAGGATGCTGCCGATGAGAAAAAGGCCGAGGAAACGGCAAAGCGTCTTTTGGAAAACAAATTCGACATGAACGACATGCTCGATCAGCTGAACCAGCTGAAAAAGATGGGCGGCGTGGGCGCGCTGATTTCCATGATTCCCGGAGCGGCCGGAAAAGTAGATGCCGATAAGATCAATGAGTCCAAACAGCTGGTACACATTGAGGCCATCATCCAAAGTATGACGCCTGCCGAGCGTGCGAAGCCTTCCATCATTGACCCCAAGCGCAAGCGCCGCATTGCTGCGGGCAGCGGCACGAAGGTGGAAGATGTGAACCGTCTGCTCAAACAGTTTGAGCAGATGAGCAAAATGATGAAGCAGATTAAGAAAAACCCGAAGTTCCTGCGCGGCCTTGGGAAAATGCCCGGTATGCCGGATTTATTTTAAGGTAGTCGCGGCGCAACGCCGACACTATATATCCAAAATTTTTATTATCTTATGGAGGTGCCAGCAATGGCTGTTAAAATCAGACTGCGCCGCATGGGCGCGAAAAAAGCCCCTTTCTATCGTGTTGTTGTAGCGGATTCCCGCTCTCCCCGTGACGGTCGTTTCATCGAGGAGATCGGTTACTACGATCCCACTAAAGAGCCTTCCGTCATCAAAATTGACGCTGACAAGGCAAAGGCTTGGATTGCCAACGGTGCACAGCCCACAGACACTGTGCGCGTTTTGCTGAAGAAGAGCGAAATTCTGTAAGGTCGGGAGGGGCTGTTTATGCAGGAGCTTTTATTGACTGTTGCACGCGGCCTTGTGGATGATAAAGATGCCGTTCGCGTTACGGTGGATCAGCCGAACGAAGAGGGCGTTGTGGTATATCATCTGTATGTTGCCGAGGACGATATGGGCCGTGTCATTGGAAAGCAGGGGCGTATCGCTAAGGCCATTCGCGTTGTCATGCGCGCTGCGGCGGTGCGTGAAAACGAGAAAGTGGTCGTGGAGATCGGCTGAGTTTTGCATTTGCAAAAGCGGCGGTATCGACGCGGGAGCATCCTGCCAAGACCCAACGGACATAAGAAACCGTTTGCAAAAGGAAAAAAGGAACACGATGTGTGATTTTAAACACGCCGTGTTCCTTTTTGTTTTTTGAGCCGGTTTTCAGTTTGGGTAGGGCGCAGGGCAGGACGTTCTGCCTAACAAATAGTCCACGCTGGTACCGTAATAATCAGCAAGCTTATCCAAAACGGCGGCAGGAATATTTAAACGTTCCAATTCATAGTCAGAGTAGGTTGTTTGGTGAATGTGCAGATATTCAGCAATCACGCGCTGTGATAAATCGCGGTCTTCCCGTAAATCTCGAATACGCAGTTTCATTAGAATCACCCCTTTTTCAGTATGCATTAAGGGAATAACCCTTATTGATTTTTAAGGGCTATTCCCTTAAAATGGAGGTAAGGAGGGAGTGTCTTGAAAAAGAAATGTCGGGTTTTGGATTATACGGGCCAATGTCTTCCGGTGCTGGATGCTTCGGAATTACAAAATGAAAATGTCGAATGTTTATATTTGTTCGGAACATGGGAAAACCTGCGCCAGGCGTTGTCGGTTCTCAGTGAAAAGAACGCCAAAAGAGAACATCTGCGTGTGGTGGCGGTGATCTACGGGCAGCCATGCGGCGATCTCTCTTGTGTGGACCGATGGTTTTCCTTATCGAGCAAAACAATGCCGGCGGCTTCTGCTCGTGCTTTCATGCGCAATTTTGAGCGGCGCTTAAACAACGAACAGCAGCCCTGAAAAAGCAAAACCCGCACAGTGCTTCCGGTTAAGAAGTGCTGTGCGGGTTTTTGAAATTTATTCGTCTAATTTCAGAACGGCGGTAAACGCTTCGCTGGGAACGCTTACGGTTCCGAGCTGACGCATTTTGCGTTTGCCTTCTTTTTGTTTTTCCAGCAGCTTTTTCTTTCGCGTAATGTCGCCGCCGTAACATTTTGCCAAAACATCTTTGCGCATGGCCTTAACAGTTTCGCGTGCGATAACCTTTCCGCCGATGGCCGCCTGAATCGGAATTTCAAACATTTGGCGGGGGATGTTTTCCTTCAGGCGCTCCGCCAAGCGGCGGCCCTTTGCATAGGCTGTGTCGGCATGAACAATCATGGAAAGTGCGTCCACCATGTCGCCGTTCAGCAGAATATCCAGTTTCACCAGCTTCGACTCCACAAAGCCTTTCATTTCATAGTCATAGCTGGCATAACCGCGGCTGCGGGATTTAATTGCATCGAAAAAGTCATACACAATTTCGCCGAGCGGAAGTTCATAGTGCAAATCGACACGGGTTTCGTCGAGATACTTCATGTCGCGCATCACGCCGCGGCGGCTCTGGCACAAATCCATCAAGCTGCCAACGTACTCGGACGGGGTGTAGATGTGCGCATCGACAAACGGCTCTTCCGCCTTCGCGATTTTCGCGGGGTCGGGGTAGTTCGTCGGGTTTTCAATCATCTGAACCGTGCCGTCCGTCAGCGTGATGCGGTATTCTACACTGGGGGCGGTGGTGATGATGTCCAAATCAAACTCACGTTCTAAGCGCTCGCTGATAATTTCGAGATGCAGCAGCCCCAAAAAGCCGCAGCGGAAGCCAAAGCCGAGCGCAACGGAGGTTTCGGGGTCGTAGCTCAAAGAAGCGTCGTTCAGCTGAAGCTTTTCCAGAGCGTCTTTTAAGTCTTGATATTTCGCACCGTCTGCGGGATAAATGCCGCAGAACACCATTGGCGTTACTTTTCGATAGCCGGGCAGCGCCTCCTCGCACGGGCGGCTTTTCAAGGTGACGGTGTCGCCGACGCGGGTCTGCTCCAATGTTTTGATAGAGGCGGTGAAGTAGCCAACGTCGCCCGCTTTCAGCTCGCCGCACGGGGCAAGCGCGGTGGCGCCCATGTGTCCCACTTCTACCAGCTGGAACTCTGCGCCGGTCGCCATCATTTTTACGGTGTCACCCACCTTCATGCTGCCGTCAAACACGCGCAGATAAACGATAACACCTTTGTAGCTGTCATACACTGCGTCAAAGACCAGCGCTTTCAGCGGTGCGCTTTCGTCTCCTTTGGGAGCGGGAATATCACTGACAACGCGCTCCAGCACGTCCTCAATGCCGATGCCCATTTTCGCCGAAACGCGCGGTGCATCCAAACAGGGCAGACCGATGACGTCCTCCACTTCTTGGGCAACGCGCTCAGGCTCGGCGCTCGGCAGGTCAATCTTATTTAAAATAGGGACAAGCTCTAAATCGTGCTCCAGCGCCATGTAGGTGTTGGCGAGTGTCTGCGCCTCCACGCCTTGGCTGGCGTCTACCACCAAAATGGCTCCTTCGCATGCGGCCAAGCTGCGCGACACTTCATAGCCGAAGTCCACATGGCCCGGCGTATCAATGAGGTTAAACTCATACTGTTCCCCGTTTTTGGCGGTGTACTGCATGGTGACGGCACGCGCTTTAATCGTAATGCCGCGCTCGCGCTCCAGCTCCATATCATCTAAAAGCTGCGCCTCCATTTGACGGGCGTCCACGGCTTTGGTGCTTTCCAAAATGCGGTCGGCAAGTGTCGATTTACCGTGATCGATATGTGCGATGATACAAAAGTTACGAATATGCTTTGCGTCCAAAAAGGCTTCCTCCTGTAATTGGAATAAGAAAAAATGCAGCGCGTGCATTTTTTACCTGAAAATTGCGGTTTTCCACGTTGTAAAACGTGTGAAGAAACGCTGATTACTTCTTATTATACCATAGTTGAAACGCCTGTGCCAGAAGCAAACAAAAAAACTTGACATAACAATTTGTGTTATGTTATACTTTCATCATAACAGAAGTTGTTATGATGAAACGAGGCGGTCAGATGAAAGTCAAAAAACAGGGGAATCGGGTTTGGGTGGAGCTTGAAACGGAAAAAGAAATGCGCATTTACATGCACCCGCTGCGGCAAAGAATTTTGGATTTGCTGGCAAGAAATCCGAACGGAATGAGCGCCAAAAAGGTAGCGGACGCTTTACAGATTGCGCCGTCGAGTGCAGGGCATCATTTGCGTGCTCTTCAGGATATTTGCTTGGTGGAAGAAATCCGAACCGAGAAGATTCACGGCTTTGAAGCAAAAATCTACGGTGACACGCATGCGTCAGTGCACATTACGCCCAAAGGAATGGAGTTGGCGCCGGGTGAGCGCACCGCTTTTTTGAACCGGGAGCTGTCGGAACGGTCACAGCGTTTTATGAAGGCAGTAGAGAAAAGCCTGAGCGAACCCGGCGCTTTGGAACAAAGAGGGGAAAAGAGCCCGCATTTAAGCGGGGGAATTTGCTATTGCAGCAAAGAGGAAATGGAAGAGCTGACGCAAATGGTGGTGCAGTTTTTTGAAACGCACACACAGCCGAAAGAAGACCGGCGCATGTATGAGTACTGCTTTTTTCATTTTCCCGTGGAAAAGGAGTCTGGAAAAGGCGAGGAATAGGGGGGATGTGCTGTATGAACAGCCGATATGGTTACCGGAGTGTGTTTTTTCTGCGCGGGGTAGGAAATGAAGTGGTTTTGTGTGTCAGCACGCTGATGCTGACAGCGCGCGGATTGTCACTGTCGGAAATTGCATGGATGCTGACGCTCGGCTTTGCAGCAACAACGCTTTTGGAAGTGCCCAGCGGCGTTATCGGGGATTTGTGGGGAAGAAAACGCCTTTGGATTCTTTCGGTTTTGTGCAGTCTTGGCTGGCTGATTGCCTGCTTGTCGGGCGTTCGGGTGCTCATTGTGTTTGGTGCTGTTTTAAACGGTGTGGGTGTGGCGCTTGGCTCGGGGACAATTGATGCGCTTTATGTGGAACAGTGGATGGAGCATTACGGCAAAGAGCGCTTGGCCCGCGCAGGAATGTGGAGTACGTTATTTACTTATTTGGGCTTTGCCGCCGGGGCGGTCATCAGCGGTGCCTTGCCCCGCGTTTGGGGCTCTGCTGTTGACTATACGCTTCACTTGACGGTGTCCGCTGTAATTTTTGCGGTAATGCTCTGCATAGGCTGTAAAATGATTCCCGACACGGTCCGAAAAAACAGGCCGGTAAAGCGTTCATTCGGGAAATCTTGTTTGCAGGTTGTGCTGCAGCTGAGAAAAACAGCAAGGCTGGCAAAAAGACGCCGATTGCTGGGGCTTGTGCTCGGCGCTGCGGTGATCATGGGCTTTTCTACGGTGGGAGTTGAGCTTTACTGGCAGCCGCGCTTAGAGGCGCTTGCTTCTCCCGAACAGCTTTCCTGGGCGCTGGCGGTCTGCTCGTTTTTCAGCATGGCGATGCTGGCGCTGTCGAGCGTTGGTGCCGCGGCCGTTTTAGAGCGTGTCCACAGTACGGAAAAGAAAGTGCTGGTATACGCCGCTTACCGTTTTGCGATGATTGGCATTATGGCATGGATGGCTTTTGCGATGCAGGCATTTTGGTTTGGCGTGCTGTATATTCTCTATTACATCTTTATGGGAGGGCAGGACGCGGTTGACGCGGTTTTACTGCATGAATCTGTGCCGAACCGTCAGCGCGGTACAACGCTGAGCGTTCAAAGCTTGGCTCTGCGCTTCGGCGGCATGGTTTCGCAAAGCCTTTGCGGACTGCTCCTTTTAAAAGTGGATATGATGCACGTTTGGCTGTTTTTGGCGGCCGCCCATGCCATCGGATTCGGTGTGTGCCTGCTTGCATTTCGGGCAAAGAAAGGTGACAGAACAGGTGTTTCACAAAATATGCGCAGCACAAGCTGAAGTGCGGACAATTGAGAAACAATGTTTGTGCGCAGATTTTATGAAATTGTGAAAAAGTGGGAACGAAGCGGCGAAAACTTGACTTCTCTACGGATATTTTGATAAAATAGCCTTACGAGTGTTTTTTGAAATGAAGCAGAAGCCAAAAAACCATGTGTGTTTTTTTAACGACAACGGAAAGGCGAGTGGAATGACAAAACGCAAAGAACACCTTGTCCTCGCATTGCGCCGCATGATGCCGCGTTTGGCGGCGCTGGCGTGCTGTGCTGTCAGTGTGAGCGCGGCATTTTTTGTGATGGATCAAAAATTTCGCATTGTCACAGTGACAGATACCGATTCCCCGCAGGTGCAGCATGTTTACGCGGGAACTTCCGACGAGGAGATTTTGCTTGAAGCAGCTGATTGCTCTCTTGGACAGCATGACGCAGCGGTGCTTGCCGCGCGCAGTGACGGCGATGTGGAGTTGAATATTCTGCGCGCTTTTAATGTATCGATTGAGGCAGACGGCGACGATGACGGCGTACAGGTGGCCTACGGAACCGTTGCGCAAGCGCTGGAAAAAGCCGGTGTGGTTCTTTCAGGCGATGACTATACAGAGCCGGCTTTGGATACTTTAGTACAGGAGGGTATGCAGGAGATTGTGGTGCACCGTGTGACCTACGAAGAGCGCACCCAAACCGAGCCGGTGCCTTTTGAAACGGAATATGTGGTAGAAGGCGACCCGGAAAGCTCACGTTATGAGCACGATATCCTGCGCAGTGAAGGTGTGGACGGCGAGCAAGTGGTAACGCTGCGTGACCGCTATGTGGACGGCGTTTATGAGCGAAGCGAAGTGGTTAACACTGAGGTGACCGTTCCGCCTGTGCCCCAGGTTTATGCAAAAGTGTACAACAATATTGTAAGCCCGCTGGAAGCGCCGGAAGGAATTACGGTGGACAGCAATCATGTGCCCTCTGAATATTCCCAGGTGTACACGATGAAAGCCACGGGTTACTACTCTCCGCGCGGAAAGGGCGCGTCGGGGTTGGGACTTTATTATGGTACTTTTGCGGTTGACCCCACTTTGATTCCATACGGTACAAAGGTTTACATTGTTTCTACGGACGGAAAATTTGTCTACGGCTGGGCGATTGCCACCGACACGGGCGCTTTTATTCACAGCAATCGGATGCAGGTAGATTTGTTCTATGAAACGTATGAGGAGAGTGCGGCAAACGGCGCAAAAGAAGTATATGTCTATGTGCCGTAGCACCGGAATTATCATCACTGCAAACAGCAGGCCGAAAGAAGCAATGCTTCTTTCGGCCTGCTGTTTGCAGTGAACGGGAAATGCAGCTGACAAAACGGTTAGGTGTACATCATATCTTCTAAAAGTGCCAGCGTTTCCGGCAAAATCTCTTTTCCGGTGTTGGCGGCGCGAAACGCAGCCGGGGTCATCCCCGTATGTTTTTTAAATACTTTGCAGAAATAATTTGCCCCGGAAAAACCGCACAGGTGAGAAACCATTTCCAAAGAATCGGTTCGATGCGCCAGCAATGCTTTGGCGGCTTCTAAGCGAATTTGGTTGAGATACTGCCCCGGCGGGACACCCATTGCTTCATGAAAGGTACGCACGAGATGGCTTTTGCTTACGCCCAAACGCTCGCTGAGGTCATCAATGCCGTAAAGAGAAGCGAAGTTTTGACGCATGACAAGCACAGCCTGCGTGACAAGCGGAGGCAAAGCGCTGGTTTCCGGCGTTTCGTCGGCACGGGCAACAGAGAGAAGGAGACGAAACGCACTTTCACACACGCGCGTAATGCCCGCGTCGCTTTGAATCGCCTGCGCCAGCGCGGCAAGAAGCTGAGCGGTCAGCGGGCAGGAACCGCCGTCCGAGCGCATCGGTTCTGTCAGATGCTGGGCGGCCTGCTTGGCGCAAAGCCCGCTCAATCCGGCACACAGCGCATGACAGTGTGAGGAAGGCGTAATAGTCATCGGGGAGGAAAAGAGAATCAGTTCTCCCGCGCAAAGCGGCGTGACACGCGCCTCTCCGTGCGCTTCATATAAAACGGCACATCGGCCGCTGGAAATCAGTGCAACGCTGAAATCGGCCTGCGGCGTGGTGGTGACACCGTCGTCCTGGCTGATTTCCAAGAGGTAGGCAGCATCGCAGAGAGCTTGCTTTTCAAACAGCAAAAAATCACACCCTGATATCAATATTTTACCATTTTCAAATGGAAAAGAACCTGTTAATATTATATTAAAGCAAGAAACGCCAGTCAAGGCGTCAATAAAGTATTAAATGGAGGGTTTTTCCAATGGCAAGTATCAGCCTGCGTCACATCTATAAGATTTACTCCGGCGACGTGACCGCCGTTACCGATTTCAACCTCGAAATCGAAGATAAAGAGTTTATCATTTTGGTTGGTCCTTCCGGCTGCGGTAAGTCCACCACCCTGCGTATGATCGCCGGTTTGGAGGAGATCAGCAAAGGTGAGCTGTACATCGGCGACCGTCTGGTAAACGACGTTCCCCCGAAGGATCGCGACATCGCGATGGTGTTCCAGAACTACGCTCTGTATCCCCACATGACCGTGTACAAGAACATGGCGTTTGGTTTGGAGCTGCGCAAAACTCCGAAGGACGAAATCGACAAGCGTGTGCGTGAAGCTGCTCGCGTTCTCGACATCGAGCACTTGCTGGATCGTAAGCCGAAGGCTCTGTCCGGTGGTCAGCGTCAGCGTGTTGCTTTGGGCCGTGCCATGGTTCGTAACCCGGCCGTGTTCCTGCTCGACGAGCCTCTGTCCAACTTGGACGCAAAACTGCGTACCGCAATGCGCACCGAGATCATCAAGCTGCATCAGAAACTGGGTACAACGTTCATCTACGTTACCCACGACCAGACCGAGGCTATGACCATGGGCGACCGCATCGTGGTTATGAAAGACGGTATCATTCAGCAGGTTGATACTCCGCAAAACCTGTACGATTATCCCTGCAATATGTTCGTTGCAGGCTTCATCGGCAGCCCGCAAATGAACTTCCTGGATGCAACTCTCGTGAAAGAGGGCGGCAACTACTATGTTGACCTCGGCGGCGACAAGCTGCTGATCGACCCCAGCAAGGCAAACTCCGATTTGGATGTCTATGTTGGCAAGGCCATCAAGGCCGGTATCCGTCCGGAAGATATCAAGGACGACGAGGAGTTCTTGGATCGTCACAAAGATGCTCAGATCACTGCAAACGTCGAAGTTTCCGAGCTGATGGGCAGCGAGATCTATCTGTACCTGACCTACAAGGGCTACAAGATGACCGCTCGCGTCAACCCGACCAGCACGGCAAAGAATGGCAACGATGTCAAGGTGGCAATCAACACCAAGAAACTGCACCTGTTCGATCCCGAGACCGAGAAGGCTATCCTCAACTAAGAATTTTCAAAAAGGCCGCACGCTGTTTGGCGTGCGGCCTTTGCTGTGTTCAGAGAAAAGGAGCAAAGATGATAGGACAAACGGTAACAGTAACCGTAGACAGGCCCAAAGGCAGTGTTCACTCGGTTTATAAAAACTTGGTTTACCCGTTAAATTATGGTTTTGTGCAAGGCATCATGGCCCCGGACGGAGAGTGGCAGGATGTCTATATTATGGGAGTAGAAGTTCCTGTTCGACAATTTACAGGACGTGTCATCGCAGTGATCAAACGGCTGGATGATGTGGAAGAAAAGTGGGTAGCAGCCCCGCAGGGCGTAACTTTTTCAAAAGAAGAAATTCAAAAGCAGACCTATTTTCAAGAACAATATTTTACATGCGAAATTTTTTGTGAAAATGATTAAAAAGTGCACCATAGGAATGTTTGACGGCAGTTGCACAGCGGAAAAGAATGTACTATAATGATGTCACAAAATACAAGCAAGAGAAGATGAGAAATTCGTGTGTTTTTGCGCGCGGTTTTTGATAGGATAGCAGGAGGAGAATGGCATGGCCCGTCATGTTTGCACGTTTGCGGTTGCGCACACGAATATCTCCGCGCAGCCGTTTAGCAATGCAGGGAGAACGGTGCGCATTTTGATTCCCAATAACTTAGCCGGACAAGCGCTTTATGCAAAATTCAGCAATTATTATTCTAAGCGTCCGGTATGGATTGAGCATGCTACCATCGCTTTGGCAGACGAAGCGGGAAATTTGCTTACCGAAAGCATTCAAACCTTGACGGTTGGCGGCGATACCAGCTTTGCCATCGTACCGGACCGCGATGTTTTTTCCGACCGAATTGCATTTGAGGTACAGCCCGGCCAAACCATTGCGGTCAGTCTGTATTACCCTGTTTCGGAGAAGCCGACCAGCGGAAATTTTGTGGGGACATTTGCAGTGAGAAGTACGCGCGGCGATTATGCCGCAGAGGTGAAAATGCCCAAAGCGCGGATTCTCAGCACTTTGTCGAAAAGCGTTCTGACTTGGGATATGACGAACGCCGTGACAACACTGTCTGCGCTGGTTGTTGAACAGGATGAAGCCCTGACTGCTGCGCCGAACGTCATTGCCGCTTTCGGTGATTCGATTATGCAGCAGGATGCTTGGGTGACGCCTTTTGCGCAGCGTTTGTACGAGGAGTTTCCGGGCAAAGCTGCGGTGTGCAATTTGGGGATTGGAGGAAACCGTTTGCTTCATGATTCGCCGGCCTCGGTAAAAGGAATTTACGGGCCAGCGGGCGTGGAACGTTTTGCACAAGATGTACTTTCTTTAGAGGGGTTGACCCACGTGATTTTTGGCTTGGGGACGAATGATTTAGGCCTGCCGGGAAAAGACGGAACGCCGCTGGACGAGCTGATTACGGTTTCGCAGTACCAAAATGCGGTGACAGAGATGGTGCGATATTTGAACAAACGCGGCGTAAAAGCTTATGGCGCGCTGATGCTTCCGCGGGAGCTGAACGGTGTATATACGCCGATGCGCGAAAGCCTTCGGCGCACCTTAAACGATTGGATTCAAAACAGCGGAGTTTTTGACGCGGTGCTTGATTTTGTTTCTCCCGTGGCAGATCCTTCGGGCGTAGGAATGAAAAAGGAATTTACACTTCCGGACGGCCTGCATCCGAACCGAGCGGGCGGCTTAGCACTGGCACAGAGCATTGACTTGTCGCTCTTTGAATAACCTGATAAAAAAGGAGAGCTCAGTGTATGGCACGGCAAAAAGCATGGCATAAACTGGACAATACAGCGAACCTCTTTCCGGTTATTGCGGGAAGAAGAACGGCGAATGTATTTCGCATGACAGCGGTAATGCACAAGGAAGTTGTTCCCGAATATCTTCAGCAGGCATTGGAAGAAACACTGCCGGCATTTGCTGCGTTTAGTGTGCGCCTGCGGCATGGGCTCTTCTGGAGTTATTTGGAACAAAATGATGCGCCTGTTCATATTGCGCAGGAAATACAAGCGCCTTGCCGCTATATTGACCCGCTGGAAACAGGGCGCTATTTATTTCGTGTGCTTTACTTTGGCAAACGCATCAGTTTGGAAACCTTTCATGTTTTAACGGATGGTACAGGTGCGATGCGCTTTTTGAAAGCAATTTGCTACCGATACTGTCAGTTATGTGATGCACAGGCGTTTGAAGCACAAACGCGCGACATTCCCTATGGCATTGAGCAAGGGAAAAATGTGTCGGACGGATATTTGAAAAACTATACGCCAAAAGCGCAAAAGCAGAGTTTCAAAGAGCCGCGTGCATTTCGTGTGCGCGGAGAGCCGAGGCTTTCTTTTGACCTCGGGGTCAGTACGCTTTTATTTCCCGTACAGGAGATCAAGACGCTCTGCCACCAATATGACGCTTCGGTCAGTGAATATTTGACGGCGGCGCTTTTGATGGCGGTATATGAGGAATATATGCCTGTCAGCGGAAGCAAACGGCCTGTCAGCGTGTTTGTGCCCGTTGACTTGCGCCGCATTTTTGAAACCGATACCTCCAGCAACTTCTTTTCGGGCTTTTCCGTGCGTTATCGGTTTTCGGGTACAAAACCGGAGTTTACCGACGTGTTAAAACAGGTACAAGAACAGTTCCGGGAAAAGTGTACGAAAGAAATGTTTGAAAAAAAGCTGGCTTATACGGCGAAAAGCGCTTTGAGCGTTTGGACGCGCGTCATTCCGCTGGTGGTAAAAAACGGCGTTCTGCGTGTGATTTATGAGGCCTCTAACCATGCAAGCACATTGACGCTTTCCAATTTGGGCCCGATTCAGGTCGAACCGTTATTTGAGCCGTATTTTGAAGGCTTTCGTTTTTTGCTTTCCAGCACGCGGCAGGAACCGCTGAAGTGCTCTGCTGTGGCATATCAGGACACCGTGGCTCTCACCGTGTGCAGCGAGCTTTTGGGAAATGATTTAGCAAGAAATTTGGCACGCCGCCTCAGCGGGCAGGGCATTGCCGTTCAAGTGGAGTGTGCAGAGGGGGAAGTGTGATGCGCTGTAAAGCATGCAATGTGGAAATTATCACGCCTGCTGCGGTGTGTCCGCTGTGCGGAGGACCGCTGGACGGTACCGGTGAGAAGTTGACGCCGGCTTATCCTGAATTTGTGGAAAAGCGAAAGCATTATTATATTTTGCGCCGGATTTTACTGTTTTTCTCAATTGCTGCGGCGCTGGTATCGCTGACGGCGAATCTGCTGTTTACGCCGCATATTTGGTGGTTTGTCTTTGTTTTTACGGGGCTTTTGTATGTTTGGGCGGCAATCCCCCATATTTTCCGCAAAGGCGGCAATCTCGGCGGCAAGGTTCTCGTGCAGGTTGCCTGCGCTTCGCTGCTTTTGGTCTTGCTGGATTGGGAAACGGGATGGCGCGGCTGGTCGGTTAGCTTTGCGCTGCCGATTGTCTTCTCTGCCGGAATACTCGGCGTTATGGTGGTGATTGTCGCCAACCGAACCAACTGGGCGCGCTATGTGATGTATCAGGCACTTCTTGCGCTGCTGGGCTTTGTTCCGCCGGTGCTGTATCTAATTGGTGCGGCAAATCAGCTTTGGGCCGCGTTTATTCCGGCTTTACTGGCCGGTATCAATTTAGCCATGCTGGCAGCATTTGGTGACCGAAACATTAAAAATGAATTTCGACGTCGATTTCATTTTTAAAAAATTTCAAAAAATGCTTGACTTTCCCTTTTGGGTGTTATATAATACAAAGGCAATATGAATTGCCGATGTGTTGGAACTGGCAGACGAGACGGACTCAAAATCCGTTGCGGGCAACCGCGTGTGGGTTCGACCCCCACCATCGGCACCACGCCTGAGTAAAGCTTGCTTTGCTCAGGCGATTTTTTTATTTTAACTTCATAAAATAACTTTGCTGAAAATGATGAAGAACGAAATCAGGGGGGATATGCATGCAAATGGATGAATGTATCAAAAGCAGGAGAAGTGTGCGAAAATATACAGACCGAGAAATTACTAAAGAGGAGTTGCACGAAATTGTATCGCTTGCGCGTTTTTCTCCGTCGTGGAAAAACACACAGGTCATCCGTTACCATGCTGTGAAAAATCCGCAGCTGAAAGAAACGCTTGCCCAAAACTGTATGATGGGGTTTGAATACAATCAGAAAACGGTTTTGCGCTGCAATACTTTGGTGGTTGTCAGTGCTGTGGGCGGTATTTGCGGGTATGAAAGTGACGGAAGCTGGTCCACCGCAAAACAGGACCGCTGGGAAATGTTTGATGCCGGAATTGCCAGCCAAACCTTTTGTCTTGCGGCACATAGCAAAGGGATCGGAAGCGTAATTCTGGGAATTTTTGACGAAGAAAAAATACATAACTTTCTGCACCTGCCCCAAGAGGAGAAGGTTATGAATTTAATTGCACTCGGATATCCCTTAGAAGAGGGGAAAACAGCACCTGCGCGAAAAAGGACTGAACAAATCTTAGAAATTATAGAATAATTCAGTGTTTTACAAGCGTGCTGAAACAGCTGCAATTTCAAATATGGAATGAAACTGAAAAAAATCCTGCTCTGGCACAATTGCCAAAGCAGGATTTTTATTATTTTAACGACGGGAAAAATGTTAGGAATTATTTTCTACCACTTCGCTTGCCAAAGAGAATTCAGCACAAAGGCGTTTTAACAGCTGCGCTTGGCTGGCCATTTCTTCGCTGGCGGCGGCGCTTTCTTCAGCGGTAGCACTATTGGTTTGAATTACGCTGGAAATTTGATCAATTCCAACCGTAATCTGATTGACCGAATCGGCTTGCGCGGCAGAAGCTTGTGAAATATCGGCAATGACGGCTACAACTTTTTGTGTCGACTCAACCGTTTCCATCAGAGCCGCGGCGGTATCTTCCGCTAAGCTGCTGCCGCGTTTCACCGCTTCCATAGAGGATTCAATCAAGCGAGCGGTGTTTTGGCTTGCTTCGGCTGATTTGCTGGCCAGATTGCGAACTTCGTCGGCAACAACCGCAAAGCCTTTTCCCGCCATGCCTGCACGCGCAGCTTCGACAGCGGCATTCAGTGCTAAAATATTGGTTTGGAATGCAATGTCTTCAATGGTCTTGATGATTTTTCCGATTTCAGCAGAGCTTCGATCAATATCATTCATGGCCTCAAGCAGATGCTTCATTTTTTCATTGCTCATGGTGATGCTTTCGCCCACTTCATTCGCCTGCGAGCTGGCGGTTTCCGCACTTTTTGCATTTTGAGTGATTTGGCCGGAGATATCGCTGACCATAGCCGCCAGCTGCTGCACCGAGCTTGCCTGCTCCGTTGCGCCTTGGGAATAAGCCTGTGAACCTCCGGCCACTTGGTCGGCCCCAGCAGACACTTGGTCGGAACTGGTGTTGATTTTCGCCATGGTTTCACTCAGCTGGAGGCGGGTTTTGCGCAAATCGGCAAGCAGCGGACGATATTGCCCGACATAGGCATCTTCACATTTTGTATGACAGTCAAAGTTGCCGTCCGCAAGTTCGCCCATCAGGTAGGCGAGGTCAGTAAGCATGGTATTCAAACGCTGCATCGTGTGGCGGACGCTGTGAGCCAGACGGCCGATTTCGTCTTCGCCCTTATAAGTAATCTCATAGTCGAGTTTACCGTGCGAGATGCCCTGCATAGCCGTTTCCAGTTCTTGCAGCGGACGAGTGATGGAACGTGTAATCGCAATTGCGAAGGGAATTGTGATCGTTGCGCATACGATGACGCCGAGCACGGTACTTACAAAAGTTGCAATGTAATTTTTGGAAACAGTGTCTACGATGCCGGCAACGCCCGTTTCGTTGAATTCGACAATGGAATCGGCTTCAGTGGTGAGCGCGTCGTATTGCTCTTGACCCGTTGTCTTCAAAAGCTCGGCTGCCTGTGCTTCTTTGCCGGACTTTGCATATTGCAAAACGGTTTTATGCGTTTCAGCGTAAGTATTCCAATACGAAAGAAGGTTATCATACAGCTTTTTGCCTTCTTCATTTAAAGCGATAGAGCCGTAAGAAGCAAAATGCTCTTCAATTTCGGACAGCATGGTTTGCATAGACTGCTCCAATTGGCTTTTTTCAGAGTCCTCTGCCGAAATATAGCGAAGCTCTAAAGCGCGCAGGTCTGCAACATGTCCTTTGATATCCTGTGCATCCGTAATGCTGGGAAGCCACAAATTTCCAAGCTGCTGATTGACCGCTTGAATTTGGCTGGTACACACAAGCGAGATGAAGCTTGTCGCAAAAAATAAGGCCAAGGAAGCTGCCACGAGGGCAAAGAGCTTTTTCCTCAGCGAAAAGTTTTTTAACATAAATGATTCCTCCTTCTTTCATAACCGCAACAAATCAACAGGGAAGCTGCCAATAATAATTTTTGAACAAAACACGATGCTTTGCGAAAGGAAACCGAGTGCTTCGGCCGTTCAAAAATGGACAAGGCCCCTGTAAAGTCGCAAAATAAATGACGCCTGCATCTTAGAAAATCACTGCATAAGAACTGTGGAACACAGCGCAATCACACACCCTTTCTTTCGGTTAGAAAGTATGGTTGAGCTTTGCGCGGATTGGTGCACAAAAGAGCCGAGGCTCTGCGGCAGGGCTCATGCAATGATGCCACGGATACAAAAACGACAGTTTTCTCCATTATAGCAGAAAAAGGAAAAAGATGATACCCAAGAAGTAAGAATATTTTATCCTTTTTTGCATCGCTTGCCATTTGATACCCTTGAAAGAAGCGGAAAACGGATGTTTCTGCATAAAAAACTGCAGCAAGAGCGTCATCTCTTCTTTGCCTTTTAGGAGAAAATATGATATACTGAACAGCATGTGAGAAGCCCATCCCTTTTCGACAGGGTTGTGCGCCCAAAAGCAAAAGAAAATCGATGGGAGGAACCGAGATGCGCATTGCCGTAAAAGTCGGAACATCAACCTTGACCCATGCCACGGGGCAGCTGAATATTCGCCGCGTAGAAACCTTGTGCAAAACACTGGCCGATTTAAAAAATGCAGGCCATGAGCTGCTGCTGATTTCTTCAGGCGCAATCGGGATGGGCGTAGGAAAGCTGCGCCTTGCGCAAAGGCCGCAGGATATTGCCACGAAACAAGCGGCTGCGGCAGTGGGGCAATGTGAACTGATGTATGTGTATGATAAGTTGTTTGGGGTGTATCACCACACAGTGGCGCAAATTTTGGTAACGGCAGAGGATATTCGCGACGAACAGCGTGCCGTGCATGTGCAGAGCACCTTGCAGCGCTTGCTGGAACTGGGCGCTTTGCCCATTATCAATGAAAATGATACCGTTGCCACAGATGAAATTAAGGTGGGGGATAACGATACGCTCTCGGCTGTTGTGGCATCCAGCGCGGGGGCAGACCTGCTGGTTCTGCTGTCGGACATTGACGGGCTGTATACCGCAGACCCCCGCAGTTGTACCGACGCTGCATTCATTTCCTGCGTGACGGAACTGACGCCCGAAATTATGGCGCTGGGAGCCGGTGCAGGGACTAGTTTGGGAACGGGGGGCATGGCAACGAAGCTTTCCGCCGCCCAAATTGCAACGCAAAACGGCGTGGATATGGTGATTGCAAACGGAAGCGACCCTCGTGTACTCTACGAAATCGTGGAAGGCAAAGCGGTAGGAACGCGCTTTGTTGCGGTAAAGGAGGCGTAAGGCATGGAGATAGCACAATTGTTGGAGCGTGCACAAAGCGTAAAAACGCATGCCCTTACCTTAACGGCCGCACAAAAAAATGAAATTTTGTGCGAGATGGCAGATACATTACTTGAAAATGCACAGCGGATTATGACTGCGAATGAGCAGGATATGCAAAAAGCGAAAAGCCAGATCAGCGAAACCATGCTGGACAGGCTGATGCTGAACCTTTCGCGCATTGAGGGAATGGCGCAGGGGCTGCGCGCACTGACTTTGCTTGAAGACCCCATTGGGCAGGAACTGTCGCATGTGCAGCGGCCAAACGGCCTTGTGATTCGGCGCGTGCGCGTGCCGATGGGTGTTGTGGCGGTCATTTATGAGAGCCGCCCCAATGTGACAAGCGATGCGGCGGGGCTTTGCTTAAAAAGCGGCAATGTCTGCGTTTTGCGAGGCGGAAGAGAAGCGCTGGCAACAAACCGAGAAATTGTGAAAGCCCTTCACGCCGCCTTAGAACGAACGGGACATCCTTGCGAGCTGGTACAGCTTGTGGAAGATACGGGGCGCGAAGGCGCTGCGGCACTGATGCAGGCACGCGGCAAAGTGGACTTGCTGATTCCACGCGGCGGAAAGGGTTTGATTCAAGCGTGTGTAGAACAGGCAAAAGTGCCCTGTATTGAAACGGGTACGGGTATTTGCCATATTTATGTGGACGAAGCAGCAGACCTTTCAATGGCACTGGAGATTGTGGATAACGCGAAAACCAGCCGGCCTTCTGTGTGCAATGCGGCGGAGGTTTGCTTAGTACACGCTTCTTGCGCAGAGGCGTTTTTGCCGATGCTGAAAGAGCGGATGGAGTTAAAGCGCACAGAGCTGCGCTTGTGCCCGCGCGCGGCAAAAATCATTGAGGGAACCACGGCGGGCCCGCAGGATTTTGACACGGAGTTTTTAGACTACGTTTTGGCGGTAAAAGTGGTAGAGGATTTGCCCGAAGCACTAGCGCATATCCGAAGCCATTCCACGGGACACAGCGAAGCCATTGTGACAAGCAATGAACAGACGGCACAGCGTTTCATGGACGGTGTCGACAGCGCGGCCGTTTACGTCAATGCTTCCACGCGCTTTACGGACGGCGGCGAGTTTGGGCTTGGGTGCGAAATGGGAATTTCAACCCAAAAGCTGGGCGCACGCGGCCCGATGGGACTGTGCGAACTGACGAGCTATCAGTACCGTATTTTAGGCAGCGGACAAGTGCGTTGAGCGCTCCGCTGGTGCACATTTTAAAGACAAAAGGAGAGTGACCTTGTATGCCGAGTAAAGAAGAATTACAAGAGGTCCACGCGCTGCGCCGCCGTCGCCGCGGACGCCAGCTGCTTGGGGCGCTGGTATGTTTTTTGGTGGTCGTCGGGCTGTTCAGCATTGTAGGCTCCGGCGTTGAGCTGGCAGCTACACTGCTTGATGATACCGACGAGAAAGAGATGCTTACAGAACAGCTGAGAACCTTGGTGGCACTTGACCCGCTGCCGTTTGACTCGCTGGAAGAGGCCAACGTGAATACGCTGCTGCATGCCGCAATCGGTGCGTCGGTAGACTCTACGCGCGACGATTATGAGCGCGATGAAAACGGCGCAATGTATTTGCCCACCCTTGATATTGAAACAACGTTGCTGGCGTTGTACGGGCCGGATTTCCAGTTTGAATATCAAACTTTTGAAGACCACGGCATTACGTTCACTTATGTGCCGGAAAAACAGGCATTTCTTTTGCCTGTTACGAGCGCCATCAGCAACTATTACCCGCTGGTAACGGAGATCAAAAAAGAATCCGGCGGCGTGAAGCGTGTAACGGTTGGCTATGTTTCGCCCTTCCATGAAAACGGCGCGTTTGACCCGAATGCCACGCCGGTTCCTGTCAAATATCAGGACTATTTATTTAAAAAGAACGGATCGGAATACTATCTTTATGCGATTGTAGAATCCGAAACAAAGGTGCAAACGGCGGTAAGTGCTTCTACGGCGCAGACGGCTCAAAGCACTGCTCCGCAAGATGCGCTTGAAAGTTTGGTTGGCGAATCGCTGCCCACAACAGCCGAAAGTGTTCCGCCGGCCGACGAGGCGCAGAACGCTGTGTCACAGCCTGCGGCATAAAGAAAAGCGCCCCGAGCTCATCACTTGAGTTCGGGGCATTTTTGCGGGCTGTTTGTTCGAAATGTGATATTGTTTAACACTGTTTGTCAAATGTGCGAATTTTTATAAGAAAATCTTAAAAACTTTCCCGCTTGGTTTTTAAAATGAGTGCGGTATGATAATGGCAAAGGAGAGATTTCAATGAGTCAGGCAACAGTTTTGGTCGTGGATGACGATAAGGAAATTGTCGGAGCGATTGCACGTCTTTTGGAAATGGAAGGCCACCGTGTTCTGAAGGCTTATGACGGACTGCAAGCGCTGGAAACGCTCACCGAGGAACATGTGGATTTAATTATCCTGGACGTAATGATGCCGAACATGGACGGAATGTCTGCGACAATGGCCATTCGCCGCCGCCAGAACCTTCCGATTTTGCTTTTGAGCGCAAAATCGGAAGATGCCGATAAAATTGCCGGCTTGAGCATCGGCGCCGATGATTACCTGACAAAGCCGTACAATCCGATGGAGCTGTCGGCGCGTGTGAACGCGCTTTTGCGCCGCTATCTGCGCCTTGGCGCGGCAGATAACACCGCCCCTTCGGAAGAACAGCTTGTCAACGGCGGTATTTGTATGAATCTGGCTCGCAAGGAAGTGCTGGTAGAAGGGGAACTTGTGCGTCTGACCCCGACGGAGTACCGGATGTTGGAATTTTTTATGCAGCATCCGAACCGGGTGTACTCCGCCGCGCAAATTTATGAGCAAGTTTGGAACGAGCCCAGCTGCGGCGTGGAAAATACTGTTATGGTACATATCCGCCACTTGCGTGAAAAAATTGAAATCAATCCCAAAAAACCAAATTATATTAAGGTGGTGTGGGGTCTTGGATACAAGATGGAACAAAAAAAGTAAAATTTATGTCGCAGTTAAAATTGTACTCTGGGCGCTCTTTTTGGGAGCGGCAATGGCTGCGCTGTCGTATTTGGTAATACTTGCAGCCCGTGCGAGCAATGTTGAAGATTACTACGAGTCAGATGCAGGATTTCGCCGAGATTTGACCTTTACTGTGCAAAGCCTTGAGCAGGGCATTCAAGAAAATAAGATAAAAAACTATGTAACAAGTGCTCTCGTCTATGCGCAAACTAAGGACGGCAAAGCTTATGAAAATGAGTGGGTGTTTGATGGTCAGGTTCTCACCGGTACACAGTTAAAGCTGCATTTTGCCAAGAAAGAAGAAGCACAGGCTGCTGATGAAGGCGCACAGCCCGCCGTACCGGAGGCTTCTTCGGCTGCAAGTGCCGCTGAGTCAGCTGCGCTGCAAGAAGCATCGTCTGCGGTACAAAGCGACGCTTCTGGCGTGCAGACTGCTGCATCTTCCTCACAGCCTGCCTCAGAGTCTGCCGTGCAGACTGCTGAACAAGAGCTTGTGCAAGAAGAGTTGAGCGTACAAAGCGTGAATGTGGAGCCGGCAATTCTTTTTGATTCCGGAATTACGATGGAGCTGCGCGGGGATACTTTTATTTGGCATAATTTAGATCATCTGGGATATTTGGGGTCTGAATGGGAGATGGTTTACAAGCAAAAGCTGGAGCAGGATATTCGAAATCTGCTGGCAGACAGTCAAGTGAAATTTGAGCATTTGATTGTTTATTTCCCTCAGGAGGCTCTGGCTGTAAACAGCTCCGATTATTATCAGCAGATGCAAGATGGCCTCATTGAGGAATGTTTGGTTCCCTTCGGAACGGCTTGTGTCATTGTTGCAATTTCCGGTTTGGCACTGCTTGTTTATGCGGGAAAAAGAGCGGACGGAAGCTTGCGCCTGTTTTGGATTGACCGAATTCCTACGGAATTTCATGCGGCAGCGCTGTTCATTACCGGATTTGCAATTCCGGTTGCCATTCTGCAAAACTTATTTTCTTCTTTTGAGCGGTTTATGTCGTATGGCAATTTAATGACCTTTGTGTATGCGATACTTTATTTAGACGGATTGTGCATTTTTGCGTTGATGCTCAGCCTTGTGAGAAAATTAAAAGGAAAATGCTTTTTTAAAGGTTCCGTCACTTACCGTCTTTTGAGAGGATTTCGTTTTTTTTTAGACGGTGATTTCCTGTTCCGAGGAAAAAGATACTGTATCAGAAACGCCTATCGGATTTGGTGGGTGGCGATTGTTTGCGGTGCGGCGTTTATTGTGCTGGGGCTGTTTGGATTTTATAACAGTACGGCCGGCATGATGCTAATCTTATTAGCGCTCGCATTCTTTGGCACGGCTTATTTGTTTAACCGGCATTATCACGATATGAAGGATTTAGACGTTTTGCTGCGGCAGATTGAAGTGGTGTCTGAGCATGGAGAAGTGGAGGTATTTTTGCCCGAGCAAAGCCCTTTGAAAGAGTATGAAGAACGTCTGACGCGCTTGAACGAAAATATCAATGAAAACGTGAAGCAGCGCATGGCGGCAGAGCGTATGAAACTCGATTTGATTACAAATGTATCGCATGATTTAAAAACTCCGCTCACGTCGATTATCGGCTATGTTGATTTGCTCAACAAGCTGGAGCTTTCCGGCGAGGCTGGCGATTATGTGAAAATCTTGCAGAAAAAGGCTGATCGTCTGAGCGATACGGTATCCGATTTATTTACACTGGCAAAGTCAACCAGCGGCTCTGATGAGCTCCATTTAGAAGCGCTCGACTTGGTAACGGCGGTCAATCAGGTTTTGGCCGATTTTTCCGACCGGATTGAAGCGGCCGAGATGCCGATTAAAACAACAATGCCGAAAGAGGCGTGGGTTTTGGCGGACAGTGCCCGCATTTACCGCGTTTTGCAAAACCTTTTGGATAACGCTTTGCGCTACTCTTTGAAGGGAACACGGATTTTCCTCAATGTATCGCAGGAACAGCAAAGCGTTTCGCTTACGGTGCTGAATACGGCGGGATATGAAATGGACTTCAGTGCACAGGAAATCGTACAGCGTTTTGTAAGAGGAGATAAATCCCGTACACAAGAAGGAAGCGGGCTGGGCTTGTCAATTGCAGAAAGCTTTATGAGTAATTTCGGCGGAAAGATGCAGGTGCAGGTAGAAGGAGATACCTTCCGGGTAATTTGCAGTTTTCAAAGTGCCGAAGCACCGCCCCAAAGGAATGAGGACACGGAAAGTGAGCCAGTGTAACGGAAAAAGTAAGCATGTACGGATAGAAATATGAAAAAGGGCGCACCGCAAAATAAAAATTTTGCGGTGCGCCCTTTTATCTTTAAAAAATAAGTTTCATTGAGCCGGGAAGAGTTTTGCTTTGCGGGAAAGCAAAACTTTTCTCATCAAAGGGAAATGTTGACGGTTGCGGTTTGCACAATCATATTGCCCGAAGGCGCAGAAGGAGCAAACGCGCTGCCGCTTGCAATCGGGCTTGTCAGAGAGCCTGCCGAAATGGGGGCAGTGCCGTAAATTTGAGCATTATGACGCGCTTGTTCGGCGCGGCGCGCGCGGTCTTGCTCTAAGTAAACTTCTATGCCGGCCTGCTGAACATAAGCTTGCTCTTGTGCGGTGCGCGCCGATTTTTTTCGAGAGAGCAGGCGGCGTGCTTCCTGTGCTTCTTCCAGCTGCTTTTGCGCTTGCTGCCGTCGCTGTTTGGTTTGGATCTGCTGTTCCTTTTGCAGCTGAGTAATTTTCTTTTTCGAGCGGGAAATGGCGCTGCGAAGCTGGTTTGCCACAAGCGTGAGCTGTTCTTTTTCCGTTTGGTCAGCGTCGTTCATGGCACGACGCACTTGATTCAGCTTTACATAAGCGTTTGAAATAACGCCCCGCACTTGCATAACGCTGTTGGCACGGCTTAATTTTCCGTATACGGAAACGCCGCTGTTCATCAAGAGTTTTGCCTTTGAAACACGGTATAAGTTTTTGTTTTTCTCGGCTTCTCTTTTTGCTTCTTCCATCTTTTCAAACAGTGTTTTCATGTTTTCCTGCTGCGCCTGTTCCCATTGCGCAACCGTTGGAGTTTGCACGGTGAATGTGGTTTTTTCTTTGGCGGTTAATAAAATGCCCATGCCGCTGATATTCTGCCCGGTAGGGGTAGTCAGCTCTTTTGCTGCCTGCGATAATAACGCCATGCCGCGCTCAAACGATGCCTGATTTTTCCCCATGGCATGCAAAAAATCTTCGCTTACAAATAAGACAGAGCTGTTTTTTGCGCTGTAAAACAGATCGGAAACATTTTTTGTGCTGTAATCGCCAATTCTTACGGTTAATTCGTCGTACTTCTTTCCGAGGTCTGCCAGATATTGTTTGGCGCGTTCCAGCCAACTGGTGTTTTGATAGGAAAAAGACGACGGCGCAAAGCGTTCGCGGGTAACGGACATCGACTGCCCGGCAATAGAAGAAACCGGTTCATTTCGTTTGATTTTTTCCATCAAGCTGCACCTCTTTTCTGATGGGATAACAGGCGGTTCACTGCTGTGTGAAAACGCACGCAAAACGTGCAAACAGCACTGTTTCTCTTTAATAAAGTTATCCGATGCGCTGCACAAAATGAAAGTGTGATTATTTGCAAAACAGGCGCTCTATGGTATACTAGGAAAACGAAAGAAATTTGGAAAGGGAAGTGTGATATGAAAATTATGGCAGTGGACTTTGGGGACGCGCGCACCGGCTTGGCCGTTTGTGATCCCACAGAGTTTTTAGCAAGTCCTGTCGGGATTATAAAAGAGAAAAACTTTTTAAAAGCAGCGCAGCAAATTGCCGACGCGGCAAAACAGCACGGAGCGCAGATGCTCGTAGTGGGCCTGCCCAAAAATATGGACGGAACAGAAGGTGCTCGCGCACAGCGCTGCCGTTCCATGGGCGAAAAACTGCAAGAACTGACAGATTTGCCTGTTACCATGTGGGATGAAAGGAGAACAACGGTTTCGGCCTCGGCAGTGCTGACGCAAAACGGAACGTTCGGCAAAAAGCGCAAAGAGCAGCTGGACGCTGTGGCCGCTGTTATTATTCTGGAAAGCTATTTACAGCGCCGAAAGAATGAGGCGCAAGCGCACGCGGACGGCAAAGAATAATTTGCCGCGCCTATGGCGATTGTCAAAAACGGAATCTCTTTTGCCGAGCAATCAAACAGACTCATCAAGGAGTGATTGACAGTGCGTGGAAAAGTTTCTTTCAATATGGCGATTACGATTTTAGTTTCCGCTGTCATTGCTGCGGTGATTTCATTCCCGCTGGCATCGCTGTTGGAAAAACCGGTATACGACCTCAAGATGCAGCAGCTGGATCTTTCGCCGGGGACGATTGGCTCCGAGGCGGGAGAGGATATTCCGGTGGCAAGGTCGATTGACGACATGGGCAAAATGGAAACATTCACGCTCGAGGTGTCAGCACTTAACAGTACCATACCTTTAGACGGAACATATTATTACCGGGTGTGGCTTGACAGCGGTGAAAAGGTGGCGGTGCTTGTAAACTTAGACGCCGTACAGGAGTTTGAGGATGAATCTAAAGTGCGCCTTCCGATTGGAAGGTGGGTGAAGTGGGAGCACACCGCAAAGGAAAAAAGCGACTATGAAAATTATTATGAAGGCTCTTTTACCGATTTCTCCTACTACGTTGATATGGCGGGGGATTTTGGCCGCGTGCCAAGTCAGCGGGCGATATCAAGCCAGCTTTTTTCCCTTTTTATGCTGATTTTTGAGTTTCTGATTGCTTGCCTGATCCGCCATGAAGGCGTAAAACGCGGTTGGTTCGAGCCGGAGCTTTTCAAGAAAAAGTATGAGCAAAAGGCCAAGGAAACGCAGACAAGGGATGAGATGGAACAGTGGGCTGTATCTGCTTATGCCATTTGGGCAGGGTATATCGGCGAGTGGAATTTGATTGGCGGATGGGTGAAAACTCCCGCAAACCAAAAGAAAATGCGAAAAATTTTGGCAAGAGATTGGGGAATTCACAATGACGGGCAGGCGCGCAGCATGATTCTTCAGCTCACTGACCCAAAAGGTTATAACGGAACCGACCAAGTTTCATTGGCGTGGGATTGGTGCCGCGCGATGCAGTTGATTGGATGCTTTTTTCTGTGTGGTTATATTGACCGGCAGGAAATGCGTGAGTTATCCTGCGAGGTTGGCCGAAAAATTCAGCGGAAGTTTTCCTCGTGGGAAGACTTATGCGTGAATTATCTGGACGGATATGCACGCTGGAGGCGTAGTCTTGGAGGACAGCCGGAAGGATATATCGAGGAACGGATGCGTATTTACCATGCACTGAAGGAAAAACCGGACGGCCCTTACAGCCTGCCTTTCCAAACGTTTCTTTCGCCGCAGGTTTACGAGGAGCAAAAGGAAATCGGTACCTTCTGACAGCTGAGAATTTTGCGAAAATGTTTTATTTTTCAATCCTGTATTTCCTAAGGAAAATAAACGGAACAAAAACGAGATTCGGCACGCTCTGACGGATCGGTTTTACTGTTATGAAATTTAGGAAAAGCAGCGGGGCGTTTTGTATCCCGAAATCCTTCAAAGCGCGTTGTTTTATTGTGAAAAGTTCAAGCAGATAGCGGGAATCGGAGAGGATTCAGGTGATTCGTTCAATTCCCTTTGAGCCGGATATTGTAAAAGTTGCTCTTGAGTGCCTGCAAAGTCAGAACGCTTTCAAAGACAAAGAAGGGCCGGACGGCCTAAGCTTAGAATAAGCATCCGGATAAAGCCGCTGTGCGAAATTTTTTGTTTCGCACAGCGGTTCGCTGTTTTCTAAGTTAAAATCAAAATGCCCCGTTTTGCACAAGACCAAAGGCAGAACGGGACATTTTTGTCACACAAAATATTCACTCAGTCAACTTTTTGCTGAAAAGAGCTGCATTGGGGTGTAAGACAAAGAGTATTTGGAAGTTTGAAAAATAGTTTGGGATTGTCTGAAAAAGGCGGTGCTTGCCCTGGGTTAATTTGCTTCGGACACAGCGGCACAAATCATTTTTACGGCATCTTCAATCAGTTCATTTAAAGAAAGCTCTGCAAGGCCCGCAATTTTCGTGCCGCATTTCGTGGTGGGAATCAACACGCGGACGGCACTGCTTTGAGCAACCGCTTTTGCGATTTTTGCAGTACATTCTCCCAGCATGCTGTCTGCCATCACCAAACCGAACGGGCCCGCAATCACATCGGCGCGGTGTGCGTTGACAACAGCTGCATTTTCACCGGTTGCACCGGCACTGGCACCCGCCCGAAGCATTGCGGTAGTTGCGACAGAATTCAGACCGACGGCGATAATTTCAGCTTCCGGTGTCAATTTATTCAAGCGTTCAATCAGACGTTTTCCAAAGCCGCCGCCTTGGCCGTCAATGACAACAATTCGTTTCATCCTATCCTCTTTTCTGCGCGGCACAATCCGCGCATTTGATTTTTTACATCAAGGGGGCAAAAAAACGCAAAAAGATTTGCGCAACCCATTTGTAGAGTGGGACGCGGCGGCAATCTTCTTTAGTCACTTCGCGGCTTTCCCGCATTGTGGCAAGGAAATCGCGCTTGACGTCGGCCACCATTTGTCCGCCGTAAAAAATACAGCAATTTTCAAAATGAAGATATAAGCTTCGGTAGTCCATATTGGCGCTTCCGACAATTGCGGCTTCGTCGTCACTCACATACATCTTTGCGTGAATAAACCCCGGCGTATATTCATAAATGCGCACCCCCGCACGCATAAGCCTTGCATAATAGCTTTGCGTAACGTAATAAACATACCATTTATCGGGGATGCCCGGGGTGATAATGCGCACATCAACCCCGCTTTTGGCTGCAAGGCAAAGGCTGCTCGCCATTTCGTTATCAATAATTAAATAAGGCGTTGTGATATAAAGGTAATGCTGTGCGCGCTGGATTAACGCCGAGTAAACGCTTTCTGATACGTTTTCATCGTCAATCGGCGAATCGTCATAGGGCTGGACAAAATGTGTTTCCTGCGGATAACGTGTCTTGGGAAAATATTGGGAAAACTGTACTTCTTCGCCGCAGGCAAAGCTCCAAGCCTTTAAGAAAGTAGTCGTCAAGCTGTAAACAGCCGGGCCTTTCAGCATAAGTGCGGTGTCTTTCCAAATGCCAAAACGGCGGCGCACATTGATATATTCATCCGCGAAATTCAGCCCGCCGGTAAAGCCCACTTCTCCGTCAATGACCGCAATTTTGCGATGATTGCGATGATTCAGCATTTTGTAATCGGAAATGTGCAAAGAAAAGTGAACAGGGTTAAACCGGTAGCATTTAATTCCGCAGCGCCGCAGTGTATCTTCGTAGTCTGACGGAAGAGTGAACAAGCTGCCGATTCCGTCAAAAATGACACGAACATCAACCCCTTGTGAAGCCTTGCGCTTTAGAATTTTTAGGGTTTCATTCCACATGCGCCCTTCTTGAATAATAAAATATTCTAAAAAAACGAAGCGCCGCGCTTTTTTTAACTCTTCCAAAAAGCTTTCAAAAAAAGCTTGCCCCGTTGGGTAGTACGCGCATTTTGTACCGGTGTATACGGGGGAGGCGGCGTGCGTGGAAAGATACTCACACACCGGGCGCAAATTGGCATGGGAATGCGCCATCGCGCAGGCCGCGCTTTTATCAGGATGGATGGCTCCGGCTGCACGATGCTCAATTTCCAGAAGTTTTCGCGCGCTTTTAGGTTTAATAATGCGTTTGCCCCAGAAAAAATAAAATAAAATTCCCGAAACAGGCATCAAAAGGATGATGAGCATCCACATAATTTTATAAGAAGGGTTCGTATCCGTGCGTTCTAAAATGGCAAGTGCCGTCAGAACGCCGCCGACGGTAAGCGCTAAATAGGCTACGGGACCAAAGCGGCTGAATTGAAGAGTCAGCCATAAGAAAAGCCCCATCTGAGCGAGAATCATCACCGAAAAAATAAAGCTTCGGGATAATATAAATTTCAAAAGTTTTTTCAAAAGAAATCCTTTCTGCCTTTTCAAAAAAGGCGTGCACTATGACACACTTTCGAATGCATGCAAACAGAACGGAATTCAAAAATAAACGGCAGTTCGCATAAACGACCTGCCGCGGGCTGAGAGCCTTTTTGAAACTTCAAAATGAGTTCTCTTTTTCGTAGGATATGGCGATTGTATCAGCAAGGCCGAAGCCTGCGAAAGAATTTTTGCATTTTGCCGTGCGGCCATTCCCTTCTTGAGAAAAGAGTGTATATTTTGGTTTCATAAATGCCCTGATTTTCACATGCGCACTGGTGCTGCAGCAATCCCTCAGCCAAAAGCAAGGTGCGGTTTGTAGTTGCTCGTTTTTTGTTTGCTTCGCGGTGTCCTGTAAGCATTATACCATAAAAATGCAAAGAAGCCTCAACAAAAATATGCTTGCTTTGAAAGATGATATCCCGAAGCGCAAAAAGCGGCACGATAATCAAATACCTGTGTTCGGCATAGAAAAAAGAGATTACGCAGCTGCCGAAGACGAAGAAACAGCCGAAGAGGCAGCATCTGAAGCCGGAGCGGCAGAAGATGCTGCGGCAGAGGATGCGGCATCCGCCGCAGGATCATAGGTGGAAACGGTGACTTTTTGAATTTGCACCTCTTCCAAAGGCCGCTCGTTATCATCAGTTTTCACGGCATTGATTGCATCCACCACTTCCATGCCTCGGTAAACTTGCCCGAACACGGTGTCAAGACCGTCTAAATAAGGTGCCCCTCCTACCTGGCGATAGGTGGAAATGACGCTTTCCGAAAGCCCTGCCTGCTTAAGAGTATCCTCGGCGGAAGAACCCACGGAATTGGAAGGAGTGGAAACAATATAAAATTGGCTGAAATTAGAAATGGAGCCGTCGGCGGAATTCGCTGTGGACAATGCGCCGGAGTAATGACGAAGCAGTGCGCTTGTTTCATTGGGATAGGCAGAGTTATTCCAAATAGATGCACCTGACTTTCCCGTTCCCGTTGCATCGCCTCCTTGGATGGCGAAGTCGCGCTCTACCCGGTGAAAAATCGTTCCGTCAAAGTAGCCTTGTGAGGCAAGCGTGGTGAAATTTTCCACTGCCATCGGCGCCTGTTCCGGGAATAAAACGACATGGATATCGCCCATACTGGTAGAGATCACAGCGATTGGGTCGCCGGCCTGCGGCGCTTGGAGCTGCAGTTCCGAAGACTCAATATCAGTAGGGCGTGCGCTCTCAAAAAGATTGGTTTCGGAGCATCCGACTAACATAAAAGCAACTGTCAGACAAAAAACAATAGAAATAACGCGTAAATTCACATGTTTCACCCTTTAACCGCTTGTTAAATGGAAGTTTCTTTGAATTGGTGTTATCAAGCAAAAAAGGCGCGACAGAAACACCAAAAAGGGAATCCGATCTCCCATGAAATAGTATATCACAAATCAGGCGAAATGCGTGAAGATAGTGTAAATTTATTGTTCCTGCTTGACCGTTCCTATTTTTTCATGTAAAATAATAGCAGATCAAAGACAGCAGTTTTGCCGCCCACGCTTTGTGCGGCTTCATAAAAGGAGTATTTCTATGGCGATGGAAGAAGAACTGGATTATACCCCCGATTTAATTACTTTAGAGGATGAAAAAGGAATTGAGCATCAATGTGAAGTGATTGATGCGGCGGATTATAACAACGAGCGTTATTTGGCGGTTGTTCCGTATTCTCCTGACCCTGAAAAGATGCTGGAGGAAGACGCCCAGCTGGTAATTATGCGCGTCGTGCAGGACGGCGACGAGGAATTTTTAGATATCGTTGAGGATGATGAAGAATTGGCCGCTGTGAGCGAAGTGTTTGCGGCGCGTTTGGAAGAGCTTTACGATATCGAACTGTAAGCAAGAGTCCTGCTCTGTTTGATTTGTTGTGCCCATATATAATCCTACTAACCAATGAAAGGGAGCCCGGAGTCCCAGGAAGGGATCGCAGACCTCCCGCCCGGTTTCGGCCGTAAGCGGAGGAAGGGAGCGTGAAATTTCGGCAGGGCACCCACCTGCCTTTTCGGTAGGTTTTGGTGTGGCACAGACGGCAGAGCGGGTTTTTTTAAAAAGGTAAAGAGGACGAGTGCAAAAATGCATGAACAGCACCCCATTTGTTAGACAGTATGGTATACTGAATAACAAGTGGGGTGATTTATTATGCCAAAAGGGATACCAAACAAACGGTATACGCCAGAATTCAAGAAGCAAGTTGTAGAGGCGGTCATA
>DWWA01000037.1 GCA_019119935.1 Candidatus Ruthenibacterium merdavium
TTATTTAACCTGAAAAGCTTTGTCGATACGGTTACTGTACTTTTATTCCGCAGAAAAAAACGTGCAAAGTCATAACCATTTAACACCTGCCGCAGAAAATCGGCAGGCAGCAGTTTGTCGAAAAAGCAAAGATTTTTCGACAAACTGTGTCCCTATTTCAAATGGAAAAGAGGGCTAGCCCCCTTTTCCAAGCCTTTTTCCCCTTGCAGCCCGGCTCTTTCTGAATCAGGCGGCAGTTTTTCGACAGTCTCACACCTGCCGCAGAAAACGGCAGGTGCTTTTTTATTTGAAGAAGCAATTTCGCGTACGCCCTTGACAAACGACTGCTTTTTCGATAAAATATTTTTCAGTAAGCATAAGTTAACTTTCAAATAAAAGAATACGCTTACTGTTTTTCCTTTTCTTTTCATCTTTTTTACGAAAATGCATCGCTCATGAGCGGTGCTTTTTTCAGGCTTGTCGTTAGCTTTCGCTAACACTTTTCGTGTACATCCACCAGAAAGGACTTTATCTGCATGATGCTTCAAAAACGCTTAATTCAAATGGTACCCGGTGCGAAAAAGCACATTGCCGCAAATATCGCCCTGCAATGGCTTTCTTTGCTTGCAAACATTGCACTCACCGCCTGCGTGTGCCTGTTTCTGTCCGGCTTGCTCACGGGGCAGGAAATGTCCGTACTGCCGTCGGCGCTATTTTGCTTTTCGATGGCGGCTCTGCGTTTTGTCTGCATCCGCATGGCCTCGTGGCAAGGGTATTTATCTTGCCGGAATGTCAAACACATCCTGCGCGACGCCATTTATCAAAAACTGCTTCGGCTGGGTCCTTCTTATGCACAGCAAACGGCAACGAGTGAAATTGTTCAGGTTGCCTGCGAGGGCGTGGAACAGCTGGAAACATATTTCAGTTCTTATCTGCCGCAGCTGTTTTACAGCCTGATTGCACCAATTACCCTGTTTGCGGTTCTTTCCTTTTTCTACTTTCCGGCGGCGCTTGTGCTGTTTCTCTGCGTTCCGCTGATTCCTGTTTCCATTGCGCTGGTGCAAACGTTTGCCAAAAAGCTTTTGGCGAAATATTGGGGACAGTATACGGCGCTGGGCGATCACTTTTTAGAGAACCTGCAAGGTTTAACCACTTTAAAAATTTATCAAACAGACGGTCTGCGGCACGAATTGATGAACGAACAGGCCGAAAATTTCCGCCGCATCACAATGAAAGTTCTCACGATGCAGCTCAACTCCATCACCATTATGGATTTAGTCGCGTTCGGGGGAAGCGCCGTCGGCATTATTTTAGCCGTGCGGGCCTTTGCCGCCGGAACCGTTGGCTTTGCGGCGTGCCTTTTGATGATTTTGCTCTCGGCGGAATTTTTCCTGCCGATGCGCCTGCTCGGTTCGTTTTTCCACATTGCGATGAACGGCATGGCGGCGAGCGACAAAATCTTTCGTTTGCTCGATTTGCCCGAACCGGAGCAAAAAACATGTGATACCGCTTTGCGCAGCTATGACATTCAGCTGACAAACGTTTCCTTCTCTTACGACGGCGA
The DNA here is from genome assembly GCA_019119935.1 of Candidatus Ruthenibacterium merdavium. GTDB lineage: Bacteria > Bacillota > Clostridia > Oscillospirales > Ruminococcaceae > Ruthenibacterium > Ruthenibacterium merdavium. Next base: position 1,544 of record DWWA01000037.1, read on the forward strand.
GCGCCAAATTTTAAGCGGCGTTTCTTTAGACATTGCGGAAAATCAGCTGACGGCTTTGGTCGGCAAAAGCGGCTGCGGAAAAAGCACCGTGTGTTCCCTCGTTACAGGCGTCAAAGAAGGCTTTACCGGAAACATCACTTTGGGAGGCGCGGAGCTTTCCGGTCTTTCGCGTGAGATGCTGGCAAAGACGGTTACTACTGTGGGAAGCGCAGTGCATTTATTCAAAGGAAGCGTGCGCAGCAATTTGAGCATCGCAAACCCCGGTGCGGACGACAGCGCACTTTGGGAAGTGCTGGAACGGGTAGACCTGGCCGATTTTCTGCGCGGTGAAAACGGCTTGGACACGGAAGTTTTGGAGCGCGGTGCCAATTTTTCGGGCGGACAGCGCCAGCGTTTGGCCTTAGCGCGTGCGCTTTTGCACGACACACCGATTTATATTTTTGACGAGGCGACGAGCAATATCGACGTGGAAAGCGAAGAAATTATCATGCAGGAAATCCGCCGCATGGCGTACAAGAAAACCGTGCTTTTCATTTCTCACCGATTGGCCAACGTCACGTGTGCGGACCGCATTTATGCTTTGGAAAACGGGCGCGTATGCGAAAGCGGCACACATGAGCAGCTGCTTCAAAAAGACGGCCCTTATCGCCGCCTTTGGACACTGCAAAAAGAATTGGAAGAGGTCGGAATGGAGGAATCGGCATGAAGAAGAGAAACGGTTTCACCGTGATGATGCGGCTCATTGGGCTGGTGCGTCCGCTGACAGGGTATATGCTCATTGCGGTAGTGCTCGGTGTAGCAGGGTTTGTGTGCTCCACCTTTCTCACGATTTTGGGTGCATGGTCGCTTTGGAACACCATAATCAACCATCCGGAAGCGCTCGGTGGGTTGCTCGTGCTGATTGCGGTTTTCGGCGCGGCGCGCGGCTTTTTGCGCTACGGAGAACAGGCGTGCAACCATTACATCGCCTTCAAGCTTTTGGCGCTCATTCGCGATCAAGTTTTCGGCGCGCTTCGCCGCCTTTGCCCGGCAAAGCTGGACGGACGCGACAAAGGCGATTTGATTTCCGTGATTACTTCGGACATTGAGCTGCTTGAGGTGTTCTATGCCCACACAATTTCTCCGGTTCTGATTGCGCTGCTGATGTGCGGCGGCATGTCCGTTTGGCTGGGTACATTTCATCCGCTTTTAGGTGTTTTGGCCGCTTGCTCATATCTTCTTGTGGGCGTCGTTGTGCCGCTTGCCGCGGCAAAGCGCGGCGGCGATACGGCACTTCGGTTTCGCAGTCAAACGGGTGCGCTCAGCGCGTTTATGCTCGACAGTCTGCGCGGCCTTTCCCAAACGCTTCAATACGGCGACGGCGAAAACCGCCTGCGCATGCTGAAAGAACAGAGCGATGCCCTGTCGGTACAGGAAGCGAAAATGAAACGTCAAACCGGCACCGTGAGCGCAGCTGCAAACACACTCATTCTTGTCTGTTCTCTGGCAATGCTGTTTCTCGCCGCCGCACTTTATCGGCAGGGAGCGGTCGGCTTTGAAGCTGTTCTCATCGGGTTCACTGCGCTCATCAGCTCTTTCGGTCCCGTTGTGGCGCTTGCCAATTTAGGGGCAACGCTGCAAAACACGCTCGCCGCCGGAAACCGCGTGCTCGACTTGCTGGAAGAAACGCCGCAAGTGGAGGAAAATATCGACGGAGCGGAAATCACCTTTGCCGGTGCAGAGTGCAAAAATGTTTCCTTCTCTTACGACGGCCAGCCCGTTTTAGAGGATGTCAGCGTGACTCTAAATCCGGGGAGCATTGTAGGCATCTGCGGCCGAAGCGGCAGCGGAAAATCCACCCTTCTCAAGCTTTTCATGCGCTTTTGGGATGTGCATGAAGGACACATTTCTCTTTCTCAAACGCCGATTGCACAAATCAAAACCTCAAGTCTGCGCGACGCGCAAGGGTATGTCACACAAGATACGCACCTGTTCCATGACACCATTGAAAACAATTTAAAAATTGCGAATCCCAATGCCACGAGAAAGCAAGTAATGGAAGCATGCCAAAAGGCGTCTGTGCATGAGTTTATTGAATCTCTGCCGAATGGGTATGACACGGAGGTGGGAGAACTGGGCGACGGCCTTTCGGGCGGCGAACGCCAGCGCCTCGGCATTGCGCGCGCCTTTTTGCACGACGCACCGCTCGTACTCCTCGATGAGCCGACCAGCAACCTCGACAGCTTAAACGAATCCATCATCCTGCGCTCACTGAAAAAGGCGCACGGAGAAAAAACATTTGTTTTGGTGAGCCATCGCGCGTCTACCATGCGCATTGCCGACGAGCAAATTTTCATTGAGAAAGGAAGGATTTCCTCGTGAGCAAACAATCGGTTGAAGAAAAGCGCGCCCATGAAAAGGCGCTCATTTCTGAAATGATCCGGCTTTACTGCAAGAAAAAACACGGTACGGCCGACGGCCTTTGTGATGATTGCCAAGCGCTTTGTGATTATGCGCTTGCGCGTATTGAACATTGTCCCATGATGGAACACAAAACCTTTTGCTCACGCTGTCCGGTCCATTGCTATCGGGAGCAAATGCGTGAAAAAATCCGCGCAGTGATGCGTTTTTCCGGCCCGCGCATGCTCTTTCACCATCCGCTTGCAGTGGTGCGCCATGCGCTCTCTTCACTCGGCTAAAGCTTCGCTTTCCCTAAAACACAGAAAGGCGGTTGTTATTTCATGCGAAAAATCCTGTATCTCACCCTGGGCGTAATCAGCATGGCGCTGGGTGCCGTCGGCGTGGTGCTTCCCATTTTACCCACGACACCTTTTCTCCTGCTTGCCGCTTTCTGCTTTGCCAAAAGCAGCCAGCGGCTGCACCGCTGGTTTTTGTCCACGCAGCTTTACGAAAAGCATTTGAAAGACTTTGTGCAGACGCGCGCCATGACGATGAAAACGAAACTCAGCCTGATGTCGATGGCCTCCGCGATGATGCTGCTCGGTTTTTTGATGATGGAGCAGGTTCCCGTGGGCCGGATTGCCATCGCATGTGTGTGGATCTTTCATCTTTATTACTTTTTATTCCGGATTCGCACCATTCCCTCCCGTGAACCGTCGGAATAACAGCCCTTTTTCCGGCCCATCAAAGTGTTTCTTCATGAAAAATAAACCCTGGCGCAGAGAAACGCTTTTCCGAAAACAGCATCTTTCACCCAAACGAATCACGCTTTTCCTGCGTGCTTGCCGTTTTTGCGCCGGTTGTGTTATACTATTTAATACGCTGAAAAAAGCGTGCGCTCTGTTTGGGCGCACGCTCGTTTCTTTTTGATTAAAAAAGGGGGCGTTTTCTTTGTACGATGCAAAAGCTCTGCGTAAAGGCGTGCTTTGGAACACCGGCGGCAACATGGTTTACATGGCGTGTCAATTTATTTTTTCCATGCTGGTTGTCCGCCTTGCGGGAGAAACCGGTTCCGGATTATTCAACTTGGCGCAAAGCTACGCCAATATTTCACTGACCATTGCGTCTTACGGCATGTACAGTTTTCAAGTGTCGGATGCTCGAAATAAATATTCCACTTCCTGCTACATCAAAAGCCGCTTTGCTACGGTTAGCATCGCCACCGGAGTATGCGCATCCCTGATTGCGTTCGGCGGTCTTTTTTTGGGCTACGGCTTGATGCAGTGTGTTTGTATCTTGTTGTTTCACGCTTACCGCATGATTGAATCGGCTACCGATGTCTTCAATGCGGCGGCGCAGCGGCAAATGGATTTGATTTTGGTTGGCAAAACCTACGCCCTTCGAGGTGTCGTGTCGCTCGTTTCCTTCGGCGTTATTCTCACGGCTACCCACAGTGTCCCACTCACGCTGGCGGTCATGTTTTTCAGCAACCTTGTGGTATTTTTGCGTTACACTCTTGTAAAAAGCGCGCGCCACTACGAAAAACAGCCCGTTGCCTTGCAGCAGGTGAAAGCATTGTTAATCGAATGTTTTCCGCTGGCCATTTACAGCGCTTTGAGCACAACCACGGCCTCACTTCCCAAAATTTTGATGGAGCAGGTGCTCGGAACACAAGCGCTCGGCATTTACAGCCCGGTTACTACGCCGGTTTTGCTGCTTCAAGTTGGTGCCACCTACCTTTTCACTCCTTTTATTACGATTTTTTCCAATTCGTATGCCGAGCGCAACCGCCGCAGTTTTTGGCGCGCTGTGGGCATGGTGCAGGCCATTTTGCTGGCGCTGCTGCCCATCGGCTTATTCATCAGCGAGTTTTTAGGCACTTGGGGGCTTCGCGTATTTGTCGGCGCAGGCATGGAAGCTTATCAGTTTTTGCTTTCTCCCATGGTAGTGTCGGCAGTTCTCACGGCAACCGTTTTATTTTACAGCATGATTCTTACGATCATGCGCTGTATGCGGGGTCTCATTGCCGCCAATCTCTTAGGTATCGCCGTGTGCGCCGCTTTATGCGTACCGTGCATGAAACTTTGGGATATGCAGGGCGCCACCTACGCCGGAATTTTGGCACTGCTGGTGCAGGCGGGTGCATTAGGTACAGTGATTCTTGTTCGTTCACGCCGCCACTTTTCCGCCGGGCCGCACCGCCCGCTGCAAGAACCGGACGGCCTGCCGACTGATGCCTGCGATACGCAGGAGTAATCCTCGCATTTCGCTTTGCTCGCTTCGGCACAACAGCTGAAAAAGAAAACAGCCGACAGCGCTTTTTTCCGTGCGCAGTCGGCTGTTTTCTTTTCCAAAATCCTGTTGTGATTGCGTTTTAACGCTGTTTTCAGCTCAAAGCGCGCAAGACGCTTTCCAGCTCTCTTTCGTTTTCGCTTACCAGCATCACAGGCTTGGTATAATCAAGGCTCATCAAGCCCAAAATGCTCTTTGCATCTGCGATGCTGCCGCGCGAATCGTGCACGCCAATGTCATCATGACAACGTGCCGCAGCGTTCATAATGCTTTTCACTTCGTCAAAGTTGGAAATTTTAACCTGCTTTACCATAATGCTCTTCCTTTCTGTAAGAGTAGGTCATTTTCTCCTTCGGCAGGCAAGGGAACGATTTCGGCTTTCCCCTCCTGTCAATGGTATTATAGCACAAATTTTTCCTTTTGTGTTTGTGAATATGCAATATATCCAATTTCTTCATGGTTTTCTCCCCGTTGAACAAAAGTACATTGTGCAAATTATGCGTTTTGTATATTTTCACAGCTAAATTTTCCAATAAATGTAAATTTAGTTCTGCGATACGGAATTTCGTTCATAAAATAGACGTATTTTGATAAAAAATTGAGGCCGGAGCATTTATTTCCCCAGCCACATTTTTTCGCATAGTTGCGGTACACATCATTTATCCATAAATCAGCAAAAAACACATGAAAACGAAAGTAAGCTACAGCCATTTTTTGTGAATCATGAAAAATACCGAAGCCGCCGTACAAATCACAGCAACACCGATTAAAATCCAAAAAGCACCCGGCGTGCGCTCAAACGGAACGGGGACGTTCGCGCCCCACAAACCAAAGATAATCGTCGGAATTGTCAAAACAACCGTCAAAGACGCAAGCACCTTCATCACCGTGTTCAAGTTGTTCGACATCACGGAAGAAAAGGTATTCATCGTGCCGTTCAAAATATCGCGGTAAATATTCGCCATTTCAATGGCCTGTTTGTTTTCAATGATGACATCCTCCAAAAGATCGGTGTCATCCGGGAAGTTTTTGACAAAATCCATGCGCAGCAGCTTTTCCAGCACCAGCTCATTGCCTTTTAAAGAGGTGGAAAAATAAACCAGCGACTTTTCAAGGCCCAGCATTTGAATGAGTTCTTTATTGCGCATCGATACATGCAGCTCGTTTTCCACACGGTTTGACGCTTTTTCCAGCTCCCGCAGATAAAACAAAAAGAGCGTCGCATTTCGGTAAAGCATTTGAAGCGTCATGCGGTTTTTCTTCCGAGTGGAAAAATTTTTCACAGGGCTGTCCGTGAAAGCGCGGGCAAGCGCGCTTTCCTTTAAGCAAACGGTAATAATATTATCCTGTGTTAAAATAATACCGAACGGAAGCGTCGTGTACACAAAGCCTCGTTTTGACTGTTCTTCTACACAAGGCGTGTCCACCAGCACAAGAAGATAGTCATCTTCTGCTTCAATACGGCTTCGTTCCTCTTCGTCCAGCGCCGCACGGATCGCGGCGGGGTCCAGCTCCAGCTGGGTGCTGACGCGTAAAATTTCCTCTTCGGTCGGCGCGCACAAATCCACCCACGCGCCCGGAGTAATTTCCTCTCGTTCGCGCAGGCGTCCTTCCTCTGTATTATAAACGGTAATCATGTTCTCCCTGCCTTTTGCACCGCCCGGCGCATCAGCAGAACATGTTATCCTGCCATGCCGCGGACGGCTTGCTTATTTTCGCTTCTACTTCGGCTTTGAGGCTCACCCTCCACAACATTTCCCTCGCTTTCTCGGTCTGTACTTGAAGTGATTTTCTAAAGATCAAAAGATAAAAACAGCCTTCGCAGTATGTTCGCCTGCTTTGCTGTTTTCACCTTGTGGTTTCTCCTGATAAGGTTAATCGTTTCTTCACAGCGACCCGATTTTATTTTATCCCCCGGCACATCCTTTTGTCAATTCTTTTTTACTTCCAAATCTGCCCACTCTTTCAGCTCTCCGTTCAGCAAATTGGCATCATTGACATCGTGTGTCATCACCAGCATGGCGCGGCCCGCCTGCAAGCGCAAAACACTTGCTGCGGTACGCTCTTTGGCCTGTGCATCCAGCCCTTTAAACGGTTCATCCATTACAATTCCCTGCGCGCCGTCCGCGAGCATCGCACGCAAAATTGCCGCGCGCCTGCGCTGTCCGCCGGAAAGCTCTTTGACCGGGCGCAAAGCCTGCTCTTGTTCGATTCCCACAAGAAAAAGCTCCTTGAGCAGCTCTTTCTCACACAATCCGCTGACAAGCGCAATATTATCCACCGCAGACAAATCCTCCAGCAGCCTGTCCTCTTGAAACAGCGCTGACCATCGCAGTGCAGCAATTTGTCCCGCATCTGCTTTTTTCAACCCCAGCAGAACATGCAAAAGCGTTGTTTTTCCCTTTCCCGACGGAGCCGTTACGCAAATGCATCGGCCGGGCGCAACCTCAATACTCACACCGTTTAAAATCATTTCGGATTCATAAGAAAGCGCCGCTTCTTGGGCAGCAATGACTTGCGGTTCGCCGAAGCTAGGCGATTGCTGACGTCCTTTCGTCACCTTTAGAACATATCGAAACACCATGCGTCCCAATACCAGCACAAGCTTTTCGCAAAGAAAGCTCAAAACGACAATCAGTAAAGTCCATGCAAACAAATCGGCCGTTGAAAACAACAGCTTGGCTTCATATAAACGCTCGCCGATACTGCCTGCGGTAATGCCGATCAGCTCAGCAGCAATGCCGCTTTTGAAACTCAGCCCGATGCCGACTTCGCACGCCGCAAAAAAATGCGGCGCAGCTGCCGGCAAATAGAGATAACGCAACGTCTTTCCTTTGGAAAAGCGAAATACCCGCGCCATTTCCGGAAGCTCTTTGCCCACCGACTCAATCCCCGAAAGCACATTCGCGTATACCAGCGGAAAAACCATCAAAAAACTAATCAGCACGGATAAGTTCCCGGCATTTTTCAGCCACAGCAGTGCCAAAATCACAAAGCTTGCAAGGGGAATGCTCCGCACCGTGCGCATAAAGGGCAGCAAAAGAATCTTAACCGCCGAAATGCAGAACGCCGCCGCCGCAAGCATCGTTCCCAGTATCATACCGCCGAAAAAACCAAGCGCCACGCGCAGCGTAGTCTGCGCCGCAGTCATCCAAGTCTGAGGCTCAACCAGCAGTGCCGCAAGGGCTTTCAGCACAGCGAAGGGTGAAACTAAAAGCAAATCCTGCCCAACGGCAAAAGCCGCTGCCTGCCAGACAAAAAGCCAAAAGCAGACGGCGGCCGCCGTTTGAAACCATTGTTTTCGTTTACGCTCCATAATAGAAATCATCACCGGGCAGCGCGCCTCCGACAGATGCCGCATCTGCATCCATCAACACCTGCAAATAGCCGGAAACCTGCTGCTTCATCTCAGCGCCCGACACAAACGTAATGTTGCACTGGGGCAGCGCTTTTTCCGCCACTGCCGCCTTCGGCACAATGCCGTAATCAGCAATCAGCGCGGCAGCTTCCGCTGTATTTGTATTCACCCACTCTACACTCGCCTGGTAATCGGCCAAAAAGTCGCTCATCAGCTCCGGGTTTTGCTCGGCAAAATCTTTTTGCACCACTAAAACACCGGTCACTAAGGCCGAATCAGGAGAAACCTTGTTCCATTCCTCAGTTAAATCCAAAAGAACGTTCAGCGTGTCCATCTGCATCTGCGCCGTAGTCACATAGGGCTGCGGCAGCATCGCCAGCGCACCTTCTCCGGCAGCCGCCAGCGCACTCACCACTTCTGTGGCCTCTGCTTTGTATTCAATCGTTACGTCCACACCGGGCTCCAATCCGTTTTCCGTCAAGATATGATTTAACGCATACTCCGGAGTCGTGCCCTTTCCCGTTGCATAAAGCGTTTTTCCTTTCAAATCGGCAACACTCTTCACGGTATCGTCCGTTCCGACAATGTACAAAACACCCAGCGTGTTAATTGCCGCAGTTTGAATTTTCCCGCCGGTTTTGTTGTAAAGAACACTTGCTAAGTTGCAGGGAATCATCGCAGCGTCTAATTCTCCCTGAATGAGTTTCGGGGCAATTTCGTCAGCGGCGCCGTACATCTCCACTTGGTAGCCGTGGCGTGCTTTGCCTTCCTCTGTTTCCTTCATCAAAGAAACAACGCCCATCGTTGTCGGGCCTTTTAAACCCGCCATGCGAATCACGCCCTTTTCTCCGGCAGTTGAGTCTGTGCTCGCCGCGCTTTCCGACGCAGCTGCCTGCGAAGATACCCCCGCACTTGAAGAAGACGCGGTCCCGCTCACACTTTGTGCCATGCTTGAAGCGGGCGCACCGGCACACCCTGCCAGCATAGCTACACTTAAAATTACAGCGCCTACGGCCGCTGCCCAACGTTTTTTCATTGCTCTCTTCCTTCCGTTTATTGCAATTTCCCGCTTATTATACTATAATGATAGCAATTATGTCTGTTGCTTTGGCAACAGAAAAGGAGTTTTTTCCAATGGTTCATCAGGCCCTTCTAAATTGCCCTTTGTTTTCCAATCTGTCATCGGCGCACATCGCGCATATTTTAACCGACCTGCATGCCACAGAGCAAAGTTATTCAGCAGGAAGCACTCTTATCCGTGCCGGTACCACGAGCACACGCCTGGGCATTGTGCTTTCCGGAAATATTGAGGCGTGGCGTGTCGGCATCCACGGCACAGAATTTCTCAGCGCCCACATGACGCGCGGCGGCGTGTTCGGCGACTTAATGGCAGCGTGCGGGACGGAAAGCCCCGTAACTGTCCGCACCGGCAGTGCCAGCCGGATTCTTTGGATTTCTTATCCCGCTTTGCCGGCTCTTTTTTTGCACGGGGATGACCCTGAACTTCAGAAAGCTTGCACCACTTTTTTACAAAATCTAATTTCCGCAATGGCTTGCAAATATTTCGCACTTGACCGCCGCTTGGAAATTTTAGCACTTTCGTGTCTGCGCGACAAAATTTTTTACTATTTGACGCACTGTTTGCAGCCGGACGAAAACGGCGCGCGCACCGTTCCGTTTTCGCAGTCGGTCTGGGCAGATTATCTAAACTGTGACCGCAGTGCACTTTCGCGCGAGCTATCACGCATGCGGGCGGAGGGCCTGATTCGCACCGAAAAACGCACAATCTGGCTTTGCCAAACAGAAAAAAAGGAGGACGCGCTATGAAGCCGCAGATCATCACCGGTATTTTCGCCCATGTAGACGCGGGAAAAACCACGCTTTCCGAAGCACTTTTATATGAAGCGGGCTGTCTGCGGAGCTTAGGCCGCGTGGACCGTCAAAACACTTTTCTTGATACGGAAACTCAAGAAAAAGAGCGCGGCATTACAATTTTTTCCAAACAAGCCGTTTTGCCTCTTGACGATTTTGATCTCGTGTTGACCGATACGCCGGGCCATGTGGATTTTTCCGGCGAGGCCGAACGCGTGCTGTCCGTTCTCGATTACGCGATTCTGGTGATCAGCGGCACCGACGGCGTGCAAAGCCATACGCGCACGCTTTGGCAGCTTTTGCAGCGCTTTGAAATTCCCACTTTTATTTTTGTAAATAAAATGGATTTGCCCACCGCCTCTCACAGTGATATTATGCGGGAACTTCAGCGTGTGCTAAGCGCAGACTGCGTCGATTTTTCGCTTCACGGAAACGATGTCTTTTGGGAAGAAATCGCCCTCAAAAGCGAAGCGCTCACCAATCGCTATCTGGAAGGCACCATGCCCTCTCCACAAGACATGCAGGCGCTTGTCGCCTCTCGCCGTCTGTTTCCCTGCTTTTTCGGCTCTGCCTTGCGTCAAGAGGGCGTGGGTACGTTTTTTTCGCTGTTTCAGTCGCTCGTACACTTAAAACACTATCCCGCTTCTTTCGGCGCGCAGGTCTACAAAATCACGCGCGATGCTCAAAACACCCGTCTCACTTGGCTCAAAGTAACGGGAGGCAGCCTGCGCGTGAAACAAATGCTGGAAGGTACCCATTCCCACAGCGCACAGCCTTGGCAGGAAAAGGCCGATCATCTGCGCCTTTACTCCGGCGCGCGGTTTTCTCTTGTCGAGGAAGTCCCCGCAGGCTGTGTCTGCGCTGTTGCCGGGCTTTCTTGCACTTGGGCAGGCGAAGGGCTTGGCATGCAAGCCGACGCGCCCGCCGCCGTCCTCGAGCCGGTTCTTTGCTACCGCGTGCTGGCTTTGGAAAACGTCGATGCTCACACCATTCTCTCGAAACTGCGTATCCTGCAAGAGGAAGAGCCGGGTCTGCGTGTCAGCTGGAACGAAGCGCGTTCGGAAATCCTTGTCCATTTAATGGGCGAAGTCCAGCTTGAAATTGTAACGCGTTTGTTTTTTGACCGGTTCGGTATTTCCCTTTCTTTTGACGAAGGCACGATTGCTTATAAGGAAACCATTTCCGATACCGTCGAAGGAATCGGCCACTTTGAACCGCTGCGCCACTATGCCGAAGTGCGTTTGCTGCTCTCTCCCGGAGAACCCGGAAGCGGCATTCGTTTTGCCAATCTTTGTTCGGAGGATACGCTCGCCCGAAACTGGCAAAACCTTATTTTCACACATCTGTCTGAAAAGGAGCATATCGGTGTACTTACAGGCAGCCCCGTAACCGACATCGTGTTCACGCTTGTGTCAGGAAAGAGCCACCTCAAGCATACCGAGGGCGGCGATTTCCGCCAAGCAACCTACCGCGCCGTACGCCACGGGCTGATGCAGGCGCAGAGCGTTTTGCTCGAACCTTGGTATTCTTTTCGGCTAGAGCTTTCGCAGGAGCACGTCGGCCGTGCTATGTCTGATTTACAGCGCATGGGTGCATCATTTTCCGCACCCGAAATCAAAGAGGATCAGGCACTGCTCATCGGAAGCGCTCCCGTATCGGCGATGCGCGGCTATCCCTTAGAACTCACCGCCTATACCCGCGGCACAGGGCGCATTTTCTTAATGCCGGACGGTTACCGCCCGTGTCATAACGAAAAAGAAGTGATCGAACAGATCGGATATGATGCCGAGCGCGACGTGGAAAATACTGCTGATTCCGTCTTTTGCTCCCACGGTGCGGGCTATAACGTCCCCTGGCGCGAAGTGGCTTCCCACGCCCACACCGGCTCTGTGCTGTCTGCGCCCGAAGCTTCTCCCTCGCCGCAGCCGTCACGCCGCCAAGTGCAAAAAGCCCGCGACCCGCTTGCTCTCGACGCCGAGCTTGCTAAAATTTTTGAACGCACCTATGGAGCCGCAAAATCTCGGGAAGCGTTTCGGCCTTCGCCGCGCGCTTGTTTGGAAACATTGTGGGAAGGCGATATTCCGGAATATTTGCTCGTTGACGGATATAACGTCATTTTCGCGTGGGATGAGCTGCGCGAAGCGGCCGCCTGCGGCTTAGACGGCGCGCGCCAGATGCTGGCGGATATTCTCTGCAATTACCGCGGCTGTCATTCCTGCGAGGTCATCTTAGTCTATGATGCCTACCGCGTCAAAGGCAATCCCGGCACCGTTGTACCGTATCACAATATTCATATTGTCTATACCAAAGAGGCAGAAACCGCAGACATGTACATCGAAAAGGCCACTTTTCAGCTGGCGCGCAAACGGAAGGTTCGCGTTGTTACCTCGGACGGCATGGAGCAAATGATCATCTTAGGCCACGGCGCCCTGCGTGTGTCTGCGCAGATGTTCCGGGAAGAAGTGGCTCTTTCTAACGCACATCTGCGCGAAACGATTGAACGTTCGAACGCGGTCAATGACCGCCGCTTTTAACCACGGCTTGTCCGCGCAAAGCTGCTTGGCCGTGCGGGACAAGCCGCAATTCCGGTTGATGCAAAATTACAATCCAAGCAGTGCCGCAAGCTGCTTTTGCAAATCATTTTGTGCACTCAGCAGGCTTTGCTGATAGTACTGCTGCGCCTGCATCTGCTGCTGTGCCAGCTGTTTTGCAAGTGCTGTCATTTCGCTGGAATAATCGCTGCGGTATCCTTGCTGGCGAAGCAGGCTGTCTGCGCTCCAGTCAGCGATGTACTGGTTTTTGTCTTGTTCAAACTGGGCCAGCTGAGCCGCCTGCTGTTGGCGGTATCCGTTCACCAATCCGGTGTAAGCGTCTTGGTATTCACGTTTTTGCTGTTCATAACCGGCTGTGCGTTCAGCTTTTTGTTCGCTCAGCTGCTGTGCCAGTGCGGCAAGCTGCTGCAAACGCTCTGTTTCCAAAGCGTTGCGGCTGCTTCCGTACTGGTTGCTCATCGCAAGCAGCGTCGATTCACTCGCACCGCCGCTCTTGCCCATGGCCGACAGCTGCTGGCCGATGTTTTTTTCCGCCATCATTTTTTCGATGTAGGCTTGCTGCAAACTGTCTTTTGTCACATCGTTCACCTGCTGCTTGCCCGCATCATGATTCTGCTGCAACAAAGCCAGCGCACGCTGGTAGTCCTGCCCCGCGGCGGCAAGCTGGTTTTGGTAATTGCCTTCCGCCTGCTGATACATGCCGGCATAATAAGCGTTTGCTCCCGCCACATTGCGGTCATACGCCGCTTGCTGTGCCGCAAGCATTTGATTATAGGCATTTTGTTCGAATGAAAGCTGTTCATTTAAAATTTGCTGCAAGCGCGCTAAGCCGTCATCATACCAGCCCTGTGCCGCAGCCAGCTGTTGATCGCGGTATTGCAAAAGCTGAGCCGCTGTGCTGTTGTAATAATTCTGGTACGCCGCTTTCTGCGCTTCGAGCTGTGCCTGCTTTTGTGCTGCCCACGACGATGTACTCGACGTGGGCTTTTTGCTGCTTGTCGAAGAAGGTTTTTTATTCGAGCTTGTGCTCGGCTTTTCCGCCTTACCTTTGTTTACCCCGCCGACAGGGTCGTTAAATACATGAAGCATAGCCTTCCTCCTGTTTATGAAATGGTCTTTTTCACTTCTGCATTGTTTTTCAGCGCCTCAAAAGCATTTTTGAGTGCGGGCGGAATGGGTACCCCCATAATGCCTAAGTTTTCCACAATGCTCAAACCGTCGTTGACAATGAAGAACAAAATCACTGCATTGCGCGCAAGGTCCGTTCCGGTATAACTGTCAACCCGACACGCCACCAGCACGCAAAGGAGTACTGTCATCTTACGCAAAAGCCCCTTAAAACTCGTCTTGCTTTCAAACGCACCGTCTGTCGTTTTAGGGCTTTTTTTCCATACCAGCGCACACAAAACGCCGGTCACATAATCCACCGCCATCAAGGCTACCAAAGTCTGTAATCCGGTATCCCAGCCGCCCAGTGCATCAGCAATAAGCGCACCTGCGGTGCTGATTCCGCCCAGCGCCGTATAATAAATTGTTTTGGCTGTCATATAATCTCCCCTTACTTTGCCTTTACAAATGCTTCCACACCGCGCACCGCCAGTGTGCTGGCATAATTTTCTGCATTTTCTTTTTGAGAGAACGCCCCGCACTGTACGCGGTACCATCCCTCCTCATACTTCACAAAAGAGGGAATTCCCTTGCTTTCCAATACTTGATGATATGCATCAGCATTGGCTTTTTTGCTAAACGCCGCCGTTTGTACTGTCCAAAGTCTGCCCTCCGTGCTTTCGCTTACCTCCGGGCGGTCAAGGGCATCGCGGAACGCCTGTACTTTTGCCATAAAGATATCCCACGAATACGGCTTTCCTGCGCGAATTTTTCTCGGACAGTCCTTGCCGCTCCAGTAGTTGTGCTGCTTGATGTTAGAAAGGCCAATACCCCAGTCTTTCATCAAGCGCGCAGTCAGCTCTGCCGCATTGTCTGTCGCCTTCGTCAAGTCGCTTTCCGGGTTTTCGCAAATTTCAATCGCAAGGCTCGTCCGATTTCCCGATTTCGTGCCGCTGCCGTCACCTGCGTGCCAGGCAGCTTCATTGTCGGGCAAAAGCCGCACAATCAAACCGTCGTCTACCACATAATGGTACGAAGTCGTCACATTTTTTCCGCTGCCCGTTGTCATGTAAGTCCCGTGGCTCAGCGCACCGGCACCGGCATTTTCATTGGCGGTATTGTGAATCGTAATAAACTTCGGCGTCATCGCGTAGCCCGGGCGCGCCGCAGTCCCTCTCGGAATCATCATCTCCTTGATCTGAGTCATGATTTCCCTCCCATTTGTCCTTCCAGCTTTTCATACTCTTCCTGAGTCAGCCATGTGCCCACGAAGGCCTTTGCCTGTTCTAAGGTTAACCGTCCCAGAGCCAGCTGCATTTTCACAAACTCAAACATTGGGTTTCCCTCCCATCATCAGTGCCAATACCGCGCCGGAAAGCGCATCTACCTGCTCTTGCAAACTCGGAAACGGCGCAGGACGCTCGGCAAGTTCGGCTTGTTTTTCCTCGTTTGTCCGCTCAACAGCCACGCCGTCCGAAAGCTTGTAGTTGGCAATGCCGTTTTCATCAAACAAAGGCTTGCCCAGCCATGTACCGCTGACAACCGCCGGGTAATCTTTTTCCCCGGCTTGTCCCACAACGATCCAGCCGTACTCGGAAATCTCCGTTTCGGTCAGCTCGCTTTCCAGCGCCAAAAACACAATTTTTTCGTTTTCTGTTTTTGCGTAAATATTCATACTGTCAACTCCAATCTGTCAAAGCACTCATAATCACATGGATTCGCACAGCCCGGTTAGAAACAGGCGTTCCGTCATTTTTGCAAACCATTCCGTTCGCGCCTCGCTGTGCAGGTTCACTCCATCGGATATAGCCGTCCATTCCGTACAGCGTGCCAACCAACCCTACCAAGCTCTGCCCAAAGTCCGCCGTTGACAGCGAAAAGTAACCGGCTTCATTGGTGCTCACCACATACGCCTTTCTCAGCAGCCCCAGCTTTTTCAGCCCCTCCTTTGAGTTGTTCGCCCCCGTTCCGCCGTTAGCAATAGGAATAATGTCTGTTTTCGCAAATGCTCCGATCGAAGAGGCTGTCGGCTTATCTGTCAGGTCATCGTAAGACCCGCTAAATGCCACCGTCTTCAAGTCGGCAAACCATTTCATCAGCTTTCCCAAAGAAACCGCCAGCTTTTCACCTGTGGTTAAATTGGCGCGCGTGCTCGCCTGGGTAAAGTCCGCCGTTACATTGCTTGCGTTTCCCGCAGGCGAAAGCGCCCCTACGTCTGAGGGCGTGAGCGTTTTTCCCGTCACAAATCCGCCGTTGTTAAATAAAAGCTGTCCTGCGGCAATGCCGGTCACTCTCGTTTCTTCGTTGATTTCATTCGGTCCCGCCGGGCCTTGGGGGCCGGCCGGGCCTGTTTCTCCCTGTTCTCCGCGCTCACCGGGATCACCTTTTTCACCCTGCTGCCCCTGCGGGCCGGGGTCACCCTTTTCGCCCTGCGGGCCTTGCGGGCCTTCGTCCCCGCGCACACCCTGCGGGCCTGCCGGCCCGGTGTCACCTTTTTCGCCTTTCTCACCCTGCGGTCCGGCCGGGCCCTGCTCACCGCGCTCGCCCGCCGGGCCTTGCGGCCCAGCTTCTCCCTGCGGGCCCTGCGGCCCTGTTTCTCCGCGTTCACCCTGCGGCCCCTGCGGCCCTGTCGGCCCCGCGGGGCCCTGCGGGCCGGCCGGGCCTTGCTCACCGCGCTCGCCCGCCGGGCCAACAACCTTTCCCAAATTCACTTTTGTCATGTCGCGTCCTCCATGGTATAAATTAAATCTCCGTTTTCATCGATGGATAAATTCGGCGGGGTCTGGCCGTCGTGCGCTACAACGTATAGATTCCCGTCCGCTTCAATCTGCATCCCGAAAAATCCAAGCGAAATTTCGCTGATTACGCCGCTGTCGCCCTTGTCACCTTTTTCGCCCTTGTCGCCTTTTTCGCCTTGTATGCCTTGCGGGCCGGCCGGGCCTGTCTCTCCTTTTTCCCCTCGCTCTCCCGCCGGGCCCTGCGGCCCCATCACGCCGGGCACCCCCTGAGGGCCTTGTTCTCCACGCTCTCCGGGTTCCCCTTTCGGGCCAGCCGGGCCCTGCGGGCCTACCACACTTCCAAGGTCTACTTCTCTCAAACCTTCCCCTCCTCTTCCCACTCGGTCATTCGCTTACCAAGTGCCAAAACCGCCTCTGCGGTTAAAGCCAAAAGTTCTTCACAGGAAATCCATCGTTGTGCCAGCCCATTTTGGTGTTCATACCGAATCAGCCCCGTCTTTTCCGGGTCTTGTCCCATCGCGCGCAGGTTCTGCTCCGCTTTTCCCGCCAAAAAACCGTAATGCGTGATGCCCTTTTCATCTACACCCTTCATCGGCCGAAAACATTCCAGCAGATTCTGTACATCTTCTCCAACGGGCTGTGGCTCGCATTGTTCTAATACCCCTTCTAATGCCGTCACCATTTGCAGTGCCTTTTTTTCGAAAGCACTTTCTCTTTCCGTTTCCTGCTGCGCAGTCATGTTTTGTTCCGGTGCGCTTCTTTCGGATTTCTGCCCACTTATCCCCTCAACCGTCTGTTCCTGCTGTCCCGATGCGCTGCTCGGCAATACAAAGTTCAGTATGGCGTTGGTGGGAGAGCCGGTGTTGATTACCTGGGGCGTATCTCCCGCGGTCACGGTTCCAATCCGAATCGTCGCAGCTTGTCCCGGCGGGCCCTGTTTTCCTTCTACGCGCCCGAGATCTACTTGAATCACGCCCATGCCGGTTCCTCCTCTTCGGGGTCGGGATACTGCACATATAAATGGCCTTCTCTCAGCTCAAACTGCGGCGCAGGCCCTGCATCTCCGGCCGGGCCTCGTTCCCCGCGTTCCCCCTTCGGGCCGCGCGGAATCTGAAAATTGAGCACAGCCGCGTGCTCATCGCCGGTGTTGTACACGTTAGCCGGCGATTCATACGACACCGTCTGCACACCGCCAACCGCAACTGTCGCCGCCGGCCCCTGTACACTGCCTAAATCAAATCTTGCCACGATGCTCCCCCTATTCTGTAATGGTGTAAATCAGCCTTCCGTCCTCAATGCTGAAAGGCGGTCTGGGCTCATTGTCGTTTTGGGTTAAATAGAGGTGGCCGTCCTCTCCCACCGAAAGTGCGAACATTCCGGGGCTCAAATCCGTCACAACTCCGGTGTTTCCCTGTTCGCCGCGCAGCGCGTGAATCACGGTGCTGTTGGCCTCTTCGTCGTCCTCCATCTCCACTTCTCCGCGGAAGGAAAGCCGCTCACGCATCGGCAGAACGCGCCCGTCGGGTGTTACAATCAAATGGCCGTTTAAGGCTGTCACCGTCCACTTGTCTTCTTTTTTGACCTCCAGCTGATTGTATTCATTCACGCGCATCTCGCGCACATCGTCACTCGCAACACTGCGGAACACCTCGTATTCCATCAAAAGGTCAATCAGGCTGTTGTGACGGCTCATCACTTCCTTATCGGTTCGCCCGTCAAACTTTTCTTTCAGCCACTGCGCTTGATTTTGAATCCGGTCAGGCAAATCCTTAATGTTGTCCTCATACCGGTCTAATTTGCATTGGCTCAGCTCTTCTTTCGAGCGCTGCATCTCAACGTTTCACCTTGCTTCCTACTTTATAGTTGATGTGAATCGCAAAAATACCGAAAGGCTCAAACAGCCGCTCATTTTTCACGCACACTTGAAACAGCTTAATCTTTTTTGCCTTTCTCGGCGAAAATACCACCGTCGGGCGATCCATGCTCTGGAACGTCCAGCGATTGAAATCCACATCGTTCCAATCGAAAATATCAATGTAATATTCCTTCGTCATCTGCTCCGGGGTTTTGTCCGTCGCATAGCAGATTTGTCCGCCGCTTCTTAAAAAGGGCTGTCCCACCACCCAAACCCCGGTCACGGTTTTCAAGTTTGCCCAAGTTCCTAAATTCATCAAAGGGGTGCTCCAGCGCGCCTTTACGGGAATCAGATCCTCGCGGCCCGCGTCAGCATCCAGCTTGCGGCAGTCGTTGTAATGAAAATCTTTTCCGCCGGGCCAAAATTCCCGCACCGCACCGTCCTGTGTGCCAAAGCGAAGCTTTGTCCCCTCCTTCCAAATATGAACAGCGTCCACATCTTCCCACACGAAACATTCCATCTGGTAGTTGCTCTGCGGCTCGTTCGGCTCATACACCTTCTGCTCGGTGTCCAACAGATAAATGCGTCGGCTTTTCGGAATACAAAGCAGATAAAACTGCTTCCACATCGCGCAGCACGCATCTTCGAGGCCGTCTTCGCGCGTCAGTACACCGTTGATGAAGTAACTGCGGTTCTGTGCATACTTTTCTCCCGTCGCCTCGGAGTCCGTCAAGGCAAAAACGCCTCGCCTTGTCAAAAATAAAGGTTCCCCCATCGCGCTGTAAAAACTTTTCGGCGCGACGGCGTTTTCCGCCTGCACCACATCGCAGATTAAAAACTGCGCATCTCCGCTGCTCGTCAGGCTTCCCTGCCGAATAAACACGTTGCGGCCGTTTTCCTCGCCGTCTTTGTGCGCCGCAAGCTTTCCGGCCGCCATGCTGTACCCCACAATGGCGCAGCCTTCACTGCCAAGCACGCTGTAATCGGTGTCGGCAAAATACGCCGGGTCTTCAAACGCGCTCCATCGGTCGATGTTCGGGTGCTGCGGATGGCCCGTTACAAACACACGGTCAAGCGCCCCGTTCACGCCGTATAACACCGCGCAGTTACAGCCATCTACACGCTGTGCGTGGCTTTCCACCTCGTAGGTAATGTGCACATTGTCCTCACCCTCTACCGGGCTTTCTCCCGGCGGCGTGTTAAAATGCACTTTTCCCAGTGTTTTGTCCACGGTAAAGCCATCCTTTTTTTCTTTCCAAATGCCGTCCGAGTTTAAAATTTCCACTTTTACCTCGTCCGTGGTCAGCTCGTCAAAACTTAAAAAATAGTCCGCGTCGTCTTTTGTTCCGGCAAAGCTATCCGTCCGCTTTCCCGTCAAAAGATTCACGGGCAGATAGCTTGTCGCACCCGTGTCCTTTTTCGGGCCTTTCGCAATGGTGATCATCGGCACCGTCGCAATTTCCTTTACCGGGCGCACGGTTTGGCCGTCGTAGCAAAGATAGGTTTTTCCGTCTAAAATCCAGAGCTTTTCTTTCAGCTGAACGGCACAGCTTGCGCGCTCCGCCATGCCTTCATATAACAGCTCGGCCGTTTCGCGCGTCGTTCCCGTCTGCTCTTCTTCCTGGGCGGTTGTCAGGTACAGCTTTGTGCCGGAATGAATCAGCCTTTTTTCGCTTTGCTCAGGCAGTTTCAGCCCGTATGCACCGTAAATGCGCGCCCCCAGCTCCAAAACGGTGTGATAACCCGCGCGTTTGGCGGGATATCCGTCCTCGTCGGGAATCATATTGGGCGCGTCCGGGCTCCTTGCCTTGTCTACACTCACCGGGGAAGAAGTCAAGTCAACGCCCAAAAATTTCTCCAGCACCACCGAGCGCGTCTGCACGCTCGGCGGAGTGCCCGGATGAATATAATGCGCCATTGCACGCTCCTTTCAGTAACAATCTTTCACGGTCTGTGCCTCAGCCTGCAAACAGTCCTCCAACGCCGCAATGTAGCGCGCCCGAAAATCATTCGCGCGGTAGTCATTGTCATCATCACGCCAAAAATCACTCGCCAAGCCATACGGCAAAGCCGTTCGTACCAGCGCCTCGTGGTAAACCAAAGGCTCATCCATCCGCTCCTGCGTCAATATCGGAGCTTCTTTTAAAAGCTCCATTCCCTGAATGGTGCGCCATGCGTTTTCATACGGCAGGCTCTCCTGCAAAAGCAGGTTGAGCCAGTGCGGCACAAACGGCTTCCACTCTTCGCTGTCCGGGCGCGTCTGCGCTAAATATGCCGCTGCGGCCGCAAACACTTCGTTTCCTGTCATGTCATCCCTCCTGCCGGGCGGCGCGCCTTGCGCCGCCCGGTCCTATCCATAGCTCAAGAAGTGAGCTTCTGCTCTGTCACCGCCGAGGGGAACATCCCTGCTTTTTTCTGATAAGCCTTTACAATGACATCCTTGCCGCCCGTCGGGGCTTTGCCCACCTGTGCCGTCACACTGTAGCGCGGGTCGGTGCCGTCCGTGGTGTAAACCACCGTCGCGCCGCTCTCTTCGCCGCTGATCGCGCCGCCCGCCGCGGCAATCGTCAGCGCACCAAGCACTTTGACGCTCGAATCGGTCGTCACGTCAACATACACGCCGTCTGCCTTGTGCGCATAAACGAACAAATCATAGTAAAAGCGGCCTTCCACCAAACTGCCGGAAATGCCCGGGGGGTCAATGTGGGTCTTTGCGTCGTGAATTTTTTCCGGGGCGCATGCCGCACGCTTGTGCACCAAAATAAAGTTCACGCCTTTGGGCAGCAGCTCTTCCGGCACCTCCACCACGGGTGCGCCGAAAATTTCACCCACCTGGCCGTTTGCCACCGCCTTAGTGCCAAGCTTGTCCAAATTTTTAAACTGATCGGTGTCCACCAAAGCGTTAAACACCAAGGTGTTGACATAAAGCGTTCTGCCTTTTACGGGAACTTTTCTGTTGAGCAAATGGGCGCGCGCCGCGCTCAAACGGGCAATGACATTCGTCTTGTCAATCGCCGCGGCGCTGCCCTTAATGCAGCCTGCTTTCTGGCACAGCTGTGCAAAGCAGTATTTGTCGTATTCCGGAATTACCGCTTCGCTCATCTGAACGCCCAAAAATTTGCCCGCTTTGTTGATGCACTGGTCCAGGTTGTTGCCCTTGTCAATTACGCCGGAAAAGCTTTTGTCCTGCGTCAGGGTCAGCTCCTGCACCGTGTCGCCCACTTCGGTCGGAGTGCCGTAGCGCTCGCTCGAAGCCGTGCGGTCATAATCCACCAAAGGCACGGTGTTGATGTTGTGAATCCGAACCGTCTTTGCACCCACAAAGTCATTTTCACGGCTTAAACGGTTTTGCACCAGGCTGCCCAGTGTAAACGCCTGGTCAATTTTTTTGCTGTACTTGCTGTCAAGATGTACTGTCTGCATCGTATCTTCTCCTTTTGTTCTTACCTTTTCGCGCCTTTGTTTTTTCGGTGCATGCGGGCGGCGCTTTGTTCCCGTATGCCTCCGTTTTGCCTTTTTGTCAGCCCCGCGCCATTTCCGCGGAACGGCTAAAAAAATACTCTGCACCGAAAATTTTCCTGATCTTTGCCCGAAATGCCCGCCGCTCTCTCAAAAAATGTCTGCGCTTTTGGGTTCCTCTTCGCGGAAACTTTCCGGCGCACTCCGCCGCCTAAAATGGTGCTGTGCCGCCTTAATATAAAAAGCCTTCGTCAAACCCCGCCGAAAAGCTGTCCGTCTTTTCCGCGTAGGCCGTGCTTCGCACGCTTCCCGGCGCCGCCGAGCGGTAACGCATCGCTTCGAGCTCCGCTTTCAAGCGCCCGTTTTCATAGGCGCGGTAAGCGTTCAAGGGCGACTGTCCGCCCGCAATGCGCCGCATCACTTCTTCGGGCAGTGTCGGGTTTTTCTGTAAATCCGGCACTTCGCGCAGCAGCTCCAAGTAAGGCTCCAGCCGCGCCGTCTCTTCCTGCGCCGCCGCGTCATCCGGCGCGCTTTCCGCCGGAGCGTCCTGCACTTCGCTCAAAAGAGTGTCCTGTTCTTCCAAATCCATATTTTCCTCTCCCTTTCCCGGCATTTGTGCCGTTTTTTTTATTTCAATGCGGGTTCCCGCTTTGAAAACGCCTTTTCGCAGGCATAACCATCCTGCTCACGCCGCAATGTCTTTTCTCCAATCTCTTTGCGGTATTGGGTGCACGCGCGGTTTACGCAAATATAATGAAGCGTTACGCGCTGTTCGTCCGTTTCTGCCGCCGCCACACGCGCCTGCGCGCCGCATGCATCGCAAAACTCCATGTCCTCACCTCCTTTGCGCCGCCGAAGCTACCGCACTTTTCAGCGCACCGTCCGCCTGTGTGTGCTGTTCCTGCGTCCCCGCCGCAGCCGCAGCCGCTTGCTGACGCTTAATGGCCTCAATCAGCTGTGTCTTTCCGGGAATGTATCCGCGCGGCATGTTTTCGAGGTACGCCACTGCATCCTGCAAAATTCCGTTGCTGAATAAATTATCCAGCGTCTGCACCTGCATCAGCTCACTCCAGTAAGTCGCCGCACCCACTTCGACATTCAACTGCAAATTCCAGCCGCGCAAGGTGGTAAAATCAAACAGCACGGTCTGCGTCACGGTTTCACTCTGCATGTCCGGGCCCTGACGGGTCAGTTCCAATTTCACCGGACGCATTCCGTAGTAAACGCCCATCATATCCAGCCAAATGCGCACACTGTCCTCCACAAAGCTGTAAAAGTCCTGCTTTTGAAGCTCCAAAGGCATCGAAGTCGCCTGCTGTGTCGCCACGATGGCCGAGGTGTTTTCCGGCTTGATGTTTCCCAAAACCGCGTCGGAAGCACCCATCGTGTCCCGTGTGTAGGTAATGACCGCCTCAATCATCTGAAGCACCTGCGCCGACATGTCCTGCGCCTTAAAATTGGCCGCAATCGCAATGTTCGGGTCGCCGTTTACGGCAATTGCCTCTCCCACCCGGTTCGACCAGCCGCGCGGCAAAAGGGAACGGTTGTACACAATTTTCGGAAATGCCATGCTTTTAATGTGCTGCATGCTCATCGCAAACAGCTTGTTGATAAAAATCTGGTTCGGGATCATGCCCGTAATGGCGGCCTGTCCGTGAAAACAGCGCTTCACTTTCTCCCAGGCGAAAAAGGCAACGGGGTAACGCTCCAGCCCTGTGTCCGTGGGCGGGGTCACCACCGCGTCTTTCGTCACTTCACAAAACCAAACGGTTGTGCGCCCGTTTTCTCCGCGCCGTTTCCAGTATTTGCGAATTACCGTCACTTTTCCGTGTTCGGGCGGGGCGTCCTCACGGTGAAGCGGTTCGTCCGGGTAAATTTCCTCGCCCTCTTGCGCCATTTGCCGAACCTCTCCCACCAAACGGCGGAAATTCAACAGCAAATACGGCTGTTTTTGCAGCTCATGCATCTGCGGATTGCCGAAATGAATGTCAGTGTTTTCCACAATCTCGGCTTCAATCATTCCGCCGCCGTCGGGCTGTGCGCCCGACGCTTCGGTGTTGAAAAAGTAGTGCAGGCAGCCGTCACCGTCCACTGCGGCGTTTCGAATGACCTCGCGCGTTTTCTTTTTGAAGGCGGTCGCCTCCATAATCTCGTCAAATTTCCCTTCGATCATCTTTGTAATGCAGCGGCGGCTTTCGTCTTCTTCAAAATCCGTCACACCCACCGCAATGTCGTCCGATACCACGCTCGCAATAAAAAACTTCACCACCCGCGCCAGTACATTCATCACCGGCTTGTCCAAATCGGGCGCATGTACGCCTCTCCATTGATTGCCAATGTAAAAATCTTCGTTTTTCTCCACCGTTTCATATAAGTCGATGGCCTCGTTAAAGGCGCGGGCGCGCTCATATTCTTCAAATACCGCGCGCGGGTCAAACGCTTCGTTTTCTCTTTCGTCCATCATCCTTCCCCTTTCTCCTGCGCCTCACCCGTGTAGGCCCAAAATCGTTCCCATTGGCGCGCCATGTTCGCCGCGTGTGCCTGCTCCTGTTCCGCTTCGCCGCCGGGCTGCGGCTTCAAGGTTTGCACCAGCTCTGTCAGCGCCGCAATCTCTTCCCGCAAAGCCTCCATCTGCTGCCAAAGCGCACTCCAGTTCGCCTGTTCTCTCTTTCTGTCAAACATGCTGTGTCATCCTCCGAAACTCATAAAATCATTCATTTGATTGGCGTAATCGTCACACGGCTCCCATGCGCTGTATCCGCCGCTTTCGTTGTCCATCCAGCTGCGCTGCTGGGGACGAATGTAATGCGCAATCGCCAAAGCCATCACGCAGTCATCGTGCTCTCCCTGCATCGCCTCGGGCCTTCCGCGTTCATTTTTCACAAACACCAGCATTTCCCGCAGTGTCTGCGCGTCGCAGATCAGTTCAGGCTGTTCGCGCACCAAACGCACCAGTTCTGCTAAAATGATGGGCCTTGTCTGCATCGTTGTGCGAAATCCCCATTTTTTCTGCGGCCTGTGCGTGTAGCTGTCCTCCTGCTCGCGCATAAATTGGTGCGGATAGCAAAGCCGCTCTGCCGTTTTGATCGGATAGGTGGAAAAATTCGCCTCAATGCCCAGCAAAGCCGTGTTGTACCAGTATCCCAGGGCCATCGCTTCGCAGGCGAAAGCATCCTCGTCGTATTTGCGCCGCAGTACCGCCGCCTGCTTTCCGGTCAGATTGTTCACCACCTGCGCCACAAACCAGTCGCTGCCGTCGCCGGCCGTGTCGGCGCCGATGACATACGGCACACCGTCCTGCGGCTCTTCGTATACCCATACGCCGCCGCGGTCATCGGTTTCAACGCCGTCGAACACAAGACGTTGGTTCGCCTGTTCCATCACCAGCCGATAATTCAAATTGGCACGGTAAAGCGGCGCTGTCCCCTCGTTCAGACGGCGCATCACCGCGTCTTTGTCAAAAATGCAGCTGCCGGTCGATAAGAATGCCTCTTCAGGGCACGCCGGATATTCCTGCCGAAACAGCTGTACATCGCCGCCGCAGTTGTTTTCAATGCACCAGCGTCTCCAGGCCAGCTGCTCATGGTCTAAACCGTAGCGCCGCATGAGCTCCCGTTCGTAGTCCGTCAGCGAAAATCCCGTGTACGCTCTGCGGTACTCGTCAAGCTCCCACCACGCGCAAAACACGGGCACAAATTCGCTTTCTCCCGCTACCGCGCGATCCCACATGGTCTTAAATTCGTCAAAACCGTTCGCCGTGCTCTCAATAATCACCATCGTTCCCGGCATGTCCGGCACCGCCTGCATTGCGCCCGCCAGCGTCACACGCTTGTCGCCCGGCCAAAAGGCAAATTCGGAAAGATGCAGGTTTTGAAAGGTGTCCGAACGTCCGATGCCGCTGCCGCCCGCCGTCATTACGCGGATCGTGCTGTCGAGACCCCCTTTTCCCTTCGCCGCAAATACAAGCTCTTTTGCATTGCCCAGCTTCTGCTCGGGGCGAATCCCGGCGGGCAGTTCGGTGTACATCAGTTTCGCCATGCGGTAAAGGTTGGCGCTTGCGTCCTCCGTGTGTGCCACAATGCCGCTTTTTACGCCTGTTCCGGTCACAGTCCGCTTGAACATCATCGCCTCTGTCAACGTCGAAAAGCCCATCTGACGTGCTTTCAGCACAATGGCCCTCAGCGGCTTTCCCTGCTCGTGCTGCTGTTTCAGCGCCGCATACAGTTTCATTTGCGGAAGGTTTAATTTCATCGGAATCACTTCGCCGCGCTTATCCCGAATTTTGATGAAATGCTCTATGTAGGCTTTCGTGTTAATCGCCAATCGCCGTCCCCCTTTTTTCGTGTCTCTGTTTTGCAAAATGTGCTTGCAGATCAAGCGGTATTCTGCCGTGCAAAATCATCCGCCCGGTGCTGCTGTATTTTTCTATTTGACGGAATCTTTTTCCGGAAATGTGCCAATCAATCAACCGCGCGCTTTTTTAAAATTCATCGCCAAGAATGCTTTTTAACAGCGCCTCGTAATTCTGATCACTGCCGTCCATCGCGGGCACCTCAGTTTTCGCGCGCACCGCCATCAGCGCACGCAGAAAGCTCGCCGCAGTCGCATCGCTCAAATGGTAGTAGTTTTCAAGCGTCGCCTCTAAGCGCGCCCGCTTTTGCGCCACTTCTTCACTTTCTCCCTTTTGCTTCGGGCCAAGCCGACGCAGTGCGCATCGAATTTCTTCCATCTCGCGCTCCGTGCTGCACGCCGTTTCCAAGCGCCGTACCAAAAGGTCTACATTCATCCGCATTCCGCGCTTTGCCATCTGCCCCAGCACCTGCGCGTCCTGTTTGCTGCTGGATTCTTGCCCGCCGCTTTCCTCTTCTTTGCTCCATTTTCTTAAGGTAGAAGCGGATACCCCGCTTTCACGGCTCACCTGTGCGAAGCTTTTTCCCTCTTTCAGCTGCTTTAAGCAAGCCTTTTTTTCTTTTGGGGAGTATGCCCTGCCTTTTTTCTTCATTGCCGCTCCTTTCTTTCGTCTGCCAAGCCCCGGCAAGCACGCAGATACCGCCTTGTTCCCGGTCTCTCGCACCGAGCCGCCGGCGCCTGGAATTGTTCACACTGTTTTTTCTCAAAGGTTCGGCAGCTCCTTCGGCACAATAAACACTGGGCGCTGTCCCCAATTCCCCAGCTTTGCCGCACCTGCTCACTCATTTCGAACCTCTTTGCCGCGTTTTATTTTCTTCACTTTGACGCTCATCCCCTGTTTTCTTCTCATTTGAAGCAGTTCCCGCTTTGTCATGCGGCATACTTTTGCCAGTGCCTCTGCAGTCGGCTCACAAGCCAGCGGCATCTCATACGCGTCATTCGTCACCAACATCCAAATCATGCCATTCTTCGACATCCCCCCTTTTATCCCATTATTGGGATGAATTCAACAAAAAAATTTTTGTCTTTTCTTCTACACTCTCTAAGTTCAGCAGCATACAAATGCGCATCACTTCCCATGTATTCCATACACAGCTGCCCGAAAGCTTTTCAGAAAAGCGCTTTTCTGATAAATTCAGGTGTTTTGCCATGTCTTGTTTTGAAATACCCTGCAATTGCATTTTTTGCTCCAGCAAGCTCGTTTTCATATCACCCCTTCTTTCTCATCCCATTTTTGGGATGAATATAACATACCACACTTATTTTCACTTGTCAACCCATTTTTGGGATATTTTTTAAATTTTTTTATTGCATTTATGGGACAATTCAGATATACTTACATTAAAGGCAGTGATTGCTTTGTTTTAATTTTTAATCATCTTACCTGAAAAAGAAATGACAAGGAGGTCAGTTGTGATGAATGAGATATCCAAACGCCTGCAGCAATATTATGAGCGAAGCGGGCTTTCCTACACTGATTTAGCGGCGCGCACCGGCGTTCCGAAATCCGCTTTGCAGCGCTATATTTCCGGCACAACCGAAAAAATCCCCATGGATCGGCTCGAAAAGCTCGCCTATGCGCTTGATACTACGCCGCAAATTCTGATGGGCTGGCAGCCGCATGAGGAAAGCGACGTTCCGCCGGGGTTTATTCCGGTTCCTGAAATGCGCCGCGTCCCGCTGGTGGGGCGCATTGCCTGCGGCAGTCCCATCACGGCAGAGCAAAATATTGAAGATTACGTCGAGGTTCCTATTTTGCACCACGCGGATTTCGCGCTGCGCTGTGAGGGCGACAGCATGATCGACGCAGGGATTGCCGACGGCGATATCGTGTATATTCGCCGCCAGCCGGACGTGGAAAACGGTCAAATTGCCGCCGTGCGCATCGGCGATGAGGCCACGCTCAAGCGTGTGTATAAAACGCCCGACACCATCACGCTTATGCCCGCCAACGCCGCCTATCCGCCGTATATTCTCACCGGCGAACAAATGCAGGATCTGGTCATTGAGGGCAAGGCCGTGGGCTTTACGCATTGGTATGTTTAATTGCTTGTCAAATTTCAGAAAGGCTGTCAGTTCAATATGAACCTTCCAAAACCGATTTCGCGGCGCGGTCAATTTTTTCTGCTTTCACTCATTCCGCTTTATTTTATTGCCGCCGCTTTTTTCTTTCAAACCCCGTCCGATATCCTGTCGGGCCTTGTCCGCATTTTGCAGGAACCCGATTTTTTAATCACCGATTACTTTGTCGTCGGCGGAGTGGGGGCGGCGTTTTTTAACGCCGGTCTGCTCTCGCTGTTTTCCGTTGCACTGGTCTATTTTCTCGGCATGGAGATGGACGGCCACACCATCACTTCCGTGTGTTTGATGTTTGGCTTTTCTCTGTTCGGAAAAAACATTCTCAATATCTGGGCGCTGCTCGCCGGGGTCTGGCTCTACGCCAAATATCACCGAACCCCTTTTTCCCGCTATGTGTACGTTGGGCTTTACAGCACCTGTCTTTCGCCCATCATCACGCAAATCACCCAAATCCCTCAGCTTTCCGTGTTTCCCGTCCCTATCCGCTTTTTGCTTGCCATTGCGGCGGGTGTTGCCATTGGGTTTGTCATTCCTCCGCTGTCTACCCACGTTCACTATGCACACAAAGGTTACTCTCTTTATAATGTCGGTTTCTCCTGCGGAATTATCGCTACCATTGTCGTGTCGCTGTTCCGCTCGTTCAATATTGAAATGGAACAGCGCCTCATCTGGCACACAGGCATGCGCGTCCGGTTTCTTGCGTTGTTGTCGGTGCTTTTTGTCTTGATGGCGGCGGGCGCGCTCCTCTTCGGCGGGCGCAGCATTCTCAAGGAATATCGTCTGCTGCTGCGCCTGCCGGGGCTCGGCGGAACGGATTTTCTTCGCGACAGCACACGCTGTGCCACGGTTTTTAATATGGCGGTCAACGGCCTTTTTGCCGTCGTTTTGGTCTTTCTTGTCGGCGGTGAGCTCAACGGCCCGGTGATCGGCAGTATTTTCACCATTATCGGCTTTAGTGCCACAGGAAAACATCTGCGCAATATTTTTCCCATCATGCTCGGTGTCTATCTCGCAAGCCTGATCAAGCACTGGAATCTGTGCGACCCTTCCCCCATGCTGGCGTTCCTGCTTTCCACAACGCTTGCCCCCATCGCCGGCGAATTCGGCATCTTCTGCGGCGTTCTGGCGGGCTTTCTTCACTCCTCGGTCGTGCTCAATACCGGTATTTTATATGGCGGAATGAATCTTTATAATAACGGGTTTGCAGGCGGCCTAATCGCCGTATTCATGATCCCCATTATTCAGTCAATCCGCTCGCGCAAAGCCCGCGCCAAAGAAAATCTTTCCCTGTAAAAATCTCTGCATTAAGATAATCTTTTTATTTCACAAACGAAAAGGCTGCGCCGGGCATTTGCCCGGCACAGCCTTTTTAAATTCAATTCCATCTGCACCATCAATAAGCGCGGCAGGCAGTATTCTCCCGGCACCGCAGCACGGTCTCTCTGCATAGCGCTTCGTGCAGCTTCAAGTAGTTTCTTTTCCGTTCGCGCTGCATCTTCTCACACATACAGCGTGCACGCCATCTTCCGCAAGTTTTGTGGCAGCCATCGGAATAATGGCTGCAATGTTCTTTACAAGGCAGCATCCAAACCCTCTCCTTTTATCTGGTGTTTCCCTACCCTTGTTTCATTGTAAGGGGCGGCGCGCAAAAATTTTGTCACAATTGCGCCCATCCATCCAACACTCATCAAAAATCGCCCAAAGAAAGACTGTTTTGCTCCAACAACCTGCCGCAAAGTTTTGCACTGCATTGTTGCCTTGTTCTTATTTTACACCAAAAAAAGCAAATTGTCAGCATTTTTACGTAAAATCATCGTAAATAGCTGTTATTTTTATAAATTTTGCCATTAAAACAACATTTCGCAATCCATACTTTTTGGAAAAGCGTTATTTTACGCCCAATTTTTCCTAATATTTTCCAAAATTGTGTATGATTTGCGTTTAAACTACTTGGAATAAATAAAATTTTAAATATGATGTTTCACCCACGCCCCACAAAATGGGATGATCCGGCGATTGCTGGCGTGCTTCAATCTGCCGCAGCTGTACCCCGGCATCTTTTGCCGCCGACACCAGCATCTTGCAAAATTCTTCCTCTGTGGCAAAGTGGCTGCAGCTGCAAGTCGCTAAATAACCGCCGCGGGGCAAAAGCTTCATTGCACGGTAGTTAATCTCTTTGTAGCCGCGCAATGCGTTGTGAAGCGTCTTGCGTGATTTCGTAAAAGCGGGCGGGTCTAAAATGATAAAATCGTACGCCCCTTGCTCCAGCGTGGGCAAAAGCTCAAACACATCCGCCGCCACGCATTCCATGCGGTCAGCAACCCCGTTTTTCTCCGCGTTTGCGCGCGCCATTTCTACGGCTGTTTCGCTTACATCTACGGCTGTCACATGCGCCGCGCCGCCCTTTGCCGCATTCAGCGCAAAACTTCCCGTGTGGGTAAAGCAGTCCAGCACACGCTTTCCGCTTGCCAAACGCGCCACCGCCGCGCGGTTATATTTCTGGTCTAAGAAAAAGCCCGTTTTCTGCCCGTTTTCCACGTCAACCGTGTAGCGCACACCGTTTTCCACAATGTCTGCAAGGGCACTTTTGGGCGTGGGCAGCCCGTGCGCCGACAGGTCATACCACCCTTTGTACTGGGCCAGCCCTTCCAATCCGCGAATGGCAACGTCGTTGCGCTCATAAATCCCGTCAATGCGCTGTCCGTCCTTTTGCAAAACGTCCACTAAAAGAGGGAACAGCAGGTCTTTGCACTGCTCCATACCGACACTCAGCACCTGCGCGCTTAAAATCGGGCCGAAGCGGTCTACCGTCAGGCCGGGAAAGAAATCCGCTTCTCCGAAAATAATGCGGCAGCATTCCAGCTCGTCCGGCTGAAGCACGCTTTTTCGATACTCCCACGCATGGGTCAATCGTCTGCGCCAAAACGCCTCGTCAAAGCGGTCATTCGCATTTTTGGAAAACACCCGCACGCGAATTTTGCTTTTTTCGCTCACAAATCCCGTGCCGAGATAGCGGCCCTTCAAGCTGACAACGTCTACAAGCGCACCGTTTTCACACGGCTCTTCACGAACCACTTCGGTGCCGTATACCCAAGGATGCCCGCCGCTGAGCGCACGCTCCGCCTTGACGCTCACGGTAAATTTCGGATAAATACGTTCCTGCTTCATGAAATCATCTTCCTTTCCGCGCGTTTTTTGCGCAGGCTCTTGCATTCTTACGGATAAATCTTTTATATTATAAAGCAGAAACGGAGGGTTTGACAATGGAAATCGAAAGAAAATGGAAAATCAGCGGCTTTCCCGATCACTTGCCGCTGCTCGATACGTTTCAGATGCGCCAAAGCTATCTGTCCACCTGCCCGGTTGTGCGCGTGCGTGAAAGCATCAGTACAAAAAAGCACACGTTTATTTTGTGTTTTAAGGGGCACGGCACGCTTGTCCGCGAAGAAATTGAGCTCCCGCTTGAAGAAGGTGTTTTTCGCCGCTTGGAAGCACTCACCGGCCATCCGCCCATTACAAAAGAACTTCGCCTTTACGCACTCTCCGGCGGTTTGAAGCTGGAAGTAAGCTGTGTAGACAAAGGGCTTCCCACGGAATTTTACTATGCCGAAGTGGAGTTTGACAGCGTAGAATCCGCCAATGCCTTTTCTCCCTTGCCGGAATACGGCCTCGGGGAAGAAATGACCGAAAGCGCGGGCTTTTCCATGAGCCACTACTGGCAGTCTACGCGCCCCAATCAAACCCACTGCCTGCACTGCGGGGCGGCTTTGACAAACGGGGTCATGCAGTGCAAAACACCGCTTTTGTGGGCGCTTCAGCCGCAGGTCAGCAGTTCTCTTTCTCCCTCGAGTCCCGAAGATTTTATTTTTCCGCACCCCACATTGGACGAAACCACACTGAACGCGCCGCGCTGTCCCGTGTGCGGACGCATCACGCTTTCTCCTCCGTATGAGGCGCCGCGCGGAGAAACGCTGTAAATCAGCCGGTTTCCCGTTTTGTCGCGGCGTCAATCCATACTCCTGATGAAAAAACAGGCCAAAACCTTGCGGCCTTGGCCTGTTTTTACACTTTACAGCACCTTGCTTAAAAAATCTTTTAAGCGCGGGTGCGTCGGATTTTCGAAAAACTCCTTCGGCGCTTTCTCTTCACAAATCACGCCGCCGTCGATAAATACCACGCGGTTTGCCACTTCGCGCGCAAAGCCCATTTCGTGGGTCACAACCACCATTGTCATGCCCTCCTGCGCGAGCTGTTTCATAACGTCGAGCACCTCGCGCACCATCTCAGGGTCAAGCGCACTTGTCGGCTCGTCAAACAGCATCACGTCCGGCTGCATGGCAAGCGCACGGGCGATTGCAACGCGCTGCTGCTGGCCGCCGGAAAGCTGCACGGGATATGCGCTTCCGCGGTCACCAAGGCCAACGCGCGTCAAAAGCTCCTGCGCCAAACGGTAGGCATCTTCTTTCTTCATGCCCTTGACGCGAATGGGCGCAGCGGCCACATTGTCGAGCACCGTCATGTTGGCAAACAGATTAAACTGCTGGAACACCATGCCGATTTTGCAGCGCATCGTGTCGATGTTGGTATTTTTGGAGGTGATATCCACACCTTCAAAAATAATGTGGCCTCCGGTGGGCACTTCGAGCAGATTTAAGCAGCGCAGAAAGGTTGATTTACCGGAGCCGGAAGGCCCAATCACCGCCACAACGTCGCCCTTATGAATTTCAATGTCAATTCCCTTGAGCACCTCAACATGCTTAAAGTGCTTTTCAAGGCCGTTTACTTCAATCAGCAATTCACGATTATCTTGTGACACTGCGGCTCATCCTCCTTTCAAACCACGCCACCAGTTTGGACAGCGGGAACACCACCACAAAGTACATCAGGGCAGCAATGATATACGGCTCAATAAAGATATAAGCGTTAGACGCAACCGCGCTTGCCTGGAACATCACGTCCACAATGCCTACCATGCTCAAAACGCTCGTTTCCTTGATAATGGTAACAAACTCGTTGCAGAGTGCAGGCAAAATGTTGCGCACGGCCTGCGGCAAAATGACAAAACGCATCGCCTTCCAGTGGCTCATGCCAAGGCAGCGCGCCGCCTCCATCTGTCCGTGCGGCACTGCGCCGATGCCGGAACGAATTACTTCGCTTAAATATGCGCCGGAGTTCAGCGCAACGGCAACCATACCCCACATCATGCGGGTGGCAGTCGGGTCGGGCAAAATCAGCTTCGCCCCCGTCGCGGTGTAATAAATCACAAACACCTGTACAATCAAAGGCGTTGCACGCAGCACTTCCACATAAGCGGTGCAGATAAAGCGAATCACACTTTTCAGCACTTTGATCACCGCATGGTCACGGCTGTTGTGGGTAAGCATCCGTCCCGAAGCAACCAACAGGCCCAGCACAATGCCTAAAACGACAGCCACCAAAGCCACCAGCAAGGTGTTTTTTAAGCCGTCCAGATAAAACCCGTTGTAACGCTCCCAAATTTTGAGCATTCTTTCTAAAGAAATCATTTCATTCTCCTTTTTTGCAGGCAAGCGATGACGCAAACCGGCGTCTGCCGCCCTGTTCCCTCCGGCCGCTTTGCGCCGGACAAACACACACAATTCGGCGCAGCACTGAAAAAGTTCTGCACCGAATTGTTTCCTCGCCGGGGCGCCGCACGGGTTTTCATCCTGCCGATGTAATACCGCGCGGCCGCCGCCCTTCATTCAAGTTTTATCTTTCGCCGGCGCATCCCCATGCGCGGCCCTTTCCCTGTTTGCTTGTGCGCTGTGTTCTCAAAGCGCATGTTCATGCGGCTTCCCGCACGCTGTTTTTACAGTACCCCCATGGAAGAAGCTTTTTCCTGTGCCTCGTCAAACCAAGTCTGAATGCTTCCGTCCTCCGTGTAAGCGGCAATCTTCTCGTTGATAAACTCCAGCAAGTCGGTGTTGCCCTTCATCACGGCAATGGCGTTGCCGTTTGCCGCCGGGTCGGTTTCCACAGGAACCTTGCCGATTGCCAAACCTTCAGTGGTTTCCATGTACTGTTTCGCGCTCACTTCGTCAATCAAAACTGCTGCACAAGCGCCGGTTTTCAGCTCTGCAATGCACTGCGGAAATTTCGGAAGCAGCAGCGCTTCGCTGTCCGGGAACTGTTCTGCCATCAGGGTCTGCTGAATCGCACCCTTCTGGGTTGCCAGCGTCTGGCCTGCCAAGCTCTCTTTTGTGGCGTACTTATCGAGGTTTTCTTCCAAAACCAGCATGCACTGGCCGCCGCCGTAGTAAAGGTCGCTCATTTCCACACTCTCTTTGCGCTCCGGTGTGGGGGACAAGCCCGCAATCGCCATATCGGCATTGCCCGCCTGAACCTCAGTTACAACGCTGTTGAAATCAATGTTCTGAATTTCCAGCTCAACGCCCAGCTCATCGGCCAAAGCCTGTGCCAGTTTCGCGTCCAAACCAATGATTTCGCCGTTTTCATCCTGGAACTCAAAGGGAGGATAGGTCGCCTCGGTTGTAACAATCAGCTTTCCGCGCGCCTTGATTGCCTCAACCGTGTGCTCTGCGGGGTCACCGCCCACAACACCGGCCGCGCTCTCAGAACCTGCGGAAGCGCTCGCCGCAGTGCTTGTGCTTTGTGCTGCGTCCGAGGGGGCAGCCGAAGCCGTGCTTGTGCTTTGCGCCGAACACGCCGCCAAACCGACAGCCAACGTCAAAGCGGTCAACAATGCCGTTACCTTTTTCATGATTCGTTCTCTCCTTTTTTTCTGTGCCGAAAGCCGGTGCGGCCGGCGTTCACTCTTTTCAATGCACTCATTATACACGCATATTTATTCATCGTCAAGCCTTTCGCCAAAAGTTTTTTATTTTGTGCTTTTTACACTATTTCAAGTGAAATCTCTCCTATTATCCCGCCGTTTTTCACAACGCACCAAAGCGCAAGCTTTATTTTATACTGTATATTTATTATAAAAATGAATATTCATTGCATTTTTTGTCACCACTTTTTTCCTCTTTCTTTTCCCTTTTGCACAAAGGGGATATCTTTCTTTCACCAGTTTGGTAGAAATCGCAGAAAAGCGCCTAAAATCGCCTAATTTCGCCAAAACACAATTGATTTTCAATCGTTTCGATATTATAATATACAATATAAAGGCAACGAGTTTTATTTCTTGCCGTGTGCCAACTGCGTGGGGCAGTACACCTTTGTGTGCTGCCCCAGTGATTTATGCAATCATGGTACCGGGGCCGCGCCGCCCCGCTTTTTTGGCGCAATCAAGAAAGGAAGTGTTAAATTGAAACGAACCCTCGCCATTTTTATCAGCCTATGCATGGCCTTTACCGGGCTTGCACCGACGGCTGCTTTCGCACAGGAAGGCAGCGGCGTGCCGATCAACATGCCTGGCGCTGATGTAACCGTCACTTCTTCGGACACCCGCCCCACTCCGGAGAGCAGTTCCGACGGTTTTTTAGACGAGAATTTTTTGGATGATGACTTTTTTGGCGGCGGTTTTTCCGACACCGATGAAAGCATTCCTGAAAGCGTTTCTGAAAGTGTTCCGGAAAGCACTTCCGAGAGTGTTTCCGAAAGCGTTTCGCAAAGTGTTTCCGAAAGCGTTTCACAAAGTGTTTCCGAGAGCACTTCGGAAAGCTCTTTTGAAAGCTCCTCTGCGGTGAAAGCGCCCGCTTTAGCCGCGCAGAAGGCACCGGCTTCTTCCGATGAAGCCGAAGAGGAAACACCGTCCGAGAACGTGGCTACCGATGCCGAACACGGCGCAGTGCGCGTTGTGATTTCCTCTGCGCTCACCGTCAAAAAAGATACCGTTTTCCAAGTGTATCTCAACGGCCCGACGAAGTTTAACACAAAGGTTACGCTTGCAGCCACGGGCGGCGCTTCAGTTCCCACCACAACGGCGTACGCGCCTCAGCTGACGCCGGGGCGCTACACCTTGGTTGTCGTAGCCGACGGTTTTGCGCGCTATACGCAGGAAATTGTCGTGGACAAGCTGCTCTATGAAGTTCAGCTTTTCACGGGTGCGCTCGGCGGTTATGACTACAAAGCCGGCAGCAAACACCCCGGCCTTTTGCTGATCGGTGACGTCAACGGCGACGGCGCAGTCGATTCCGCCGATGTGCAGACCTGCGTCAATCAGCTGGAGTCCGAGGGACAGTCCGCTCAGATCGATCTCAACGGCGACGGGGTTCTCGATTTATCGGACCTCCAATATGTTTCCATCGGTTATCAGAACACACTTGACACACAAGCGTATGTCACAACGTTTGTCCCTGCTTCCCAAGCCACAGCGCAAACGGGCAGCGATACGCGCGTGTCTTCCGGCAGCATCTCCAACTTGACGGATGACAAAAATACCGAGGGCGTTGTGCTGCAAACAGCCACCGGTGAAAACATTTCCGAGAAAACGCCTATCACCGTTGACTTTAACTTTGAAAATGCCGTCAATATGGAGGGCTTGCTTCTCGATGCACCCGTCGGAGTCGACAACGCCATTACCGAAGCGAGCATTTTTGTCAATTACGAAAAACCGGACGGCAGTGTCGAGGTCATGGAAATTCCCTACCGCACCGGCGGCATCGACCTGTTCGCCGCGTTCCGTTCGGGCGGAAAAGTTACCGCACAGCCCGACGGCACACTTTCCATCAGCTTCGGCGGTCAAATCGCTGTTAAAAAAGTTACCTTTGTCATTAAGGGAACACAAAAGCCCACCAATCTTGCAGAAATCTCCAAAGTCGAATTTCTCAACGATATGGAAAGCCGCATTCCTCAGCCGGAAATGAACATTCCCGAAGGTCTGAGCGCGCAGGCGGGCAACAAATCCTTCACCGTGACATGGAAACCCAGTGTGAATGTCACAGGCTATGAAGTTTCCGTTTCTCAAAACGGCCAGGAAGAAACGTATCAAACCGCACTCACCAGCTTCACTGTCACCTCGTTCGGCGGCAAAAAGCTTGTGAACAACACCGAGTACAGCGTTCGCGTCCAATCTTTGAACGGAACGTGGCGCAGCGGTTACAGCTCCCCCGTCACGGTCACTCCGAAGCCGGAAGGCAAGCCTCCTGCTCCGGACAACGTCACACTCACCGGTTTGTTCGGCCGCATGGATGTCCAGTGGAAAACCATGGAGGATACCGATACATACACCGTTTACTATCGTCAAAAAGGTACGGAAACATATACCCCGATTTCCGGCCTTACCGCAAACCGCTGCACCATTCCGGACCTTTTGAACAATACGGCATATGAAGTATATGTCACCGGCACAAACGATTTCGGCGAAGGCCCGGCCAGCGCGGTAAACGAAGCGTCTACCGCCAATGCAACGCCGGCGCAGCTTCCCACATATCACTTGCTCAACTTCTCCAACGGCGCAGGGGTGCTCAGCGCACATATCAAGTCGGCGACACGCGCGGTCGGCAGCATGCAAAACAGCACGCTCGACAGCGGCGACACTGCACTGGGCGTGTTTGACAACGATTACGCCTCTTATTACCGCTTAAACGACTGGGATGACGGCGCAACGTATCCCGACGACGGCGGCATTCGCGTAACGCTTGACGATTCCTATCAAATCGGCATGATCTCTCTGGCCCAGCCCGAGGATTCCGGCTACTATGGCCGTGTGCGCCTTTATGCAAAAGATGAGTCCGGCAAGGAACAGCAGGTTTCGGGTGTCACCATCGGCCAGCGCACCGATCCGAACGGACGCAAATATTATTTAATCAAAATTCCGGGCGGCGTCACCACGTCTGAACTGCGTGTCTGCGTCGGTCACCCGTATCAAATGCCTTCCGTGACGATTGCAGAAATGCGCCTGCACCTGTATGACAGTCTGGAGGACGATATTTTCGCGCTTTATGCAGACGACCTGCATATTACATTGAACGGCAACGTCAATGAGGAAACCATCAATGCATTGCAAACGCGTTTGGATACTGCCGATGAAAGCGGCGCTTACCATCCGGACCGTGCGCTGCTGCAAAAAGAGCTCGACAACGCCCGCGGCTTGCTTTCTCAAACCTCTTTGGGCGGTTCTATTGTGCTCAACAACACCATGGTGCCTTCTCGTGACAACGGCCTTGGCATCACCGGCCTGAATGGCTGGCAGCCGCTGGGCGTGTCCGCCGCCGCGGGCGAAACGGTTGTCATCTACGTCGGAAGCGAAGGCTCTGCAACAGGCGACAGCACCCCGCTGGAACTTGTTGCAACACAGCAGTATGCCGAGCACAATACGGTTTCCAAAACGGTCGGCAGCCTGAAAATCGGCCGAAACGAACTGACGGTTCCCGAGCTGCAAACCATTGCGGCAGAAAAAGGCGGCGCGCTTTATGTTCAGTACAGCGGCAGTGCCAAATATGACGCCTCGAGGCAGTACGTCGTGCGCGTCGACGGCGGAACCGTGTTCCCCGTTTTGAATGTGCGCGGCATGCAGGACGAAACGGCGCGCAGTGAAGCCATTGCCGCTTATATCGAGCAGCTCACAGAATACGTCGCGGCGCTTGAAAGCACCCATGAGAGCGCTCATGCGTCCTCTTCGCTCGAATCTGTGAACAGCCATGACTATGACGAAAAAACCTGTATTTTGAATACAACCGATATCGTCATGGATCACATGATGTTCTCCGTTCCCGCCAGCCAGATTCTGAACAACCTGAGCGGCGACAGCACTCAGCAGGCACAGCAGCTTGCGAACAGCATCAGCGCCATGGAACAGGCAATGAAGCTGTTCTATCAGCATAAGGGCTTGACGAATCTTTCCGGCGCAGGCGATAAAAACCATCTGCCTTACCAGCAGCTCAATATTCGCTATCAGCGCATGTTTGCAGGTGCATTTATGTACGCCGCAGGCAATCATATCGGCATTGAGTGGGACTCTGTGCCGGGCCTTGCTTCCGGCCAGCCCGTTGTGCTTGACGATGAAGGCAAATACGTTTC
The DNA here is from genome assembly GCA_019119935.1 of Candidatus Ruthenibacterium merdavium. Lineage (GTDB taxonomy): Bacteria > Bacillota > Clostridia > Oscillospirales > Ruminococcaceae > Ruthenibacterium > Ruthenibacterium merdavium. The sequence goes on from DWWA01000037.1 coordinate 40,592, forward strand.
CGGCGATTTGTTCGGCTGGGGCATTGCCCATGAAATCGGCCATGAAATCAACCAAAGCGCTTATGTTGCGGCAGAGGTAACCAACAATTACTTTGCACAGCTGGCTACTTATGCAAACGGTGCCGTTCGCTTCGGCTACGATGCCGTTTACAAGAAAGTCACCAGCAACGCAAAAGGCCCCTCGTCCGATGTCTTCACACAGCTTGCGCTGTATTGGCAGCTGCACCTTGCCTATGACAAGGGATATGAGTATGTCTTGTATGACGATTATGAAACGCTGTTTGACAGCCGTTTCTTCGCCCGCGTAGACACCTATGCCCGCGACACCTCGAAAGCGCCCGGCACAACGGCGCTCAAACTCACCGGCGAGGCCGACCAAAACCTCATGCGTTTGGCCAGCGCCGCCGCTGAGAAAAACCTCACGGACTTCTTTACACGCTGGGGCATGACGCCGAACGCCGAAACAAAAGCTTATATGGAGCAGTTCGCGGCAGAAACGCGCGCCCTTTACTACATGAATGACGAAGCGCGCAACTATCAATTCGCGCACAGCGCCGAACAGGATTCTCTGACCGTCAGCGGAAAAGATGTCCTTTCCGACGGCACAACCGCTTCTATCGGTTCCGAGCCCAATCAAGTTGTGTTCCAATTCGCTTTAGAAAGCGGTGTGGACGCCTCCACGATTGCCGGCTATGAGATTACGCGCGTCACCTACGAAAACGGACAGCCGCAGCGTCAGGTGGCGGGTTATACCACAGAAACAACGTTCACCGACACGGTTTCCGCTATGAACAACCGCACCATCGTGTATGAGATTGCGGCAGTCGACCAGTTTATGAACCGCTCGAATGTGAAGGCGCTTCCTGCGCTGAAAATCTCTCACGACGGCGCATACGGAAAAGACAACTGGACGCTGGAAACGAATTTGGTTTCCGAGCAGGATACCACTCCCCCTGCGGACCATGAAGACCCCTGCGCGCCCGAACCCGTTTCGGCCATTCAAATGATTGCCGATAACGACACTTCTTCAAACTACACCGGCCGCACACAAGAGAAAGACGCGGTCATCACCCTTGATTTCCATGAAACCTTGGAAGTCACGGCGCTGAAGTATACCGTGGACGGCGGTGTCGGCGATGTAAACTGCACTGTGCAAGTCAGCACAGACGGTGCCGAGTGGAAAGATGTCTATACCGGCACGCTTCCCAAGGGCGAAAACAGCGCTGTCGTCTACTTGCCGAATGAAGACGGCGATTGGGTAAAAACGTATGACGCATCTCAGCTCCGCCTCACCATTCACAGCCCGGCAGACGGCACTGTCACACTCTCTGAGCTGGACGTTCTCGGCCCGACGGGTGACAATGTCGAGCTCGCCGCACAGGGAATCGGCATTTTGGAAAATGATTTCATCTATGAGCCCGCAAGCGGCGAAAAAATCCCCGCCGGCTCTATCATCCTGACCGGAACTTACAAAGGCAACCCCGCTTACAATGTTGTTATGCCGTTTGATTTAGAGGGAAATGTCATCTCCGTGAAGGACGAAGAAGGAAATTACAAATCCAGCCAAATTATCTTGGCAGACGTTCCCGAGCACGGCGAGCTGGGCGAAACTTCGGACGGCACTTGGGTTTACTGGATTGAGCCGAGCGAAGATTACACGCTTCCCGAGCAGATTCGTGTCGAGCTGTACCGTGTTGACGCTGCGGATACAAACGCAGGTCAGCGCCTCGTCAGCGACACACTTCCCGTCAGCGTGCCTTCGGAGCTTCCCAGCATTACGATTGAAGGCTAACACTTAAGCCGAAAAAGCGGCGTTCTCCGCAATAACGATTGCACAGAACGCCGCTTTTCCCGGCTGGCTCATCCATTCAATCACAAGGAGAAATTTATGAAAAAATTGATTGCCGGTCTTGTGTGCGGGGCGGTCATGCTGGCAGGCTTTCTTCCTGCGGCATTTGCCGTTTCGTCCGCAAGCGTATCCATGCAGGCGTCTGCCGAGCAGGCGGCCGCAACCTTGAATCTGTCCAACTCTGCACAGGAAATTACTGCCGTCAGCCTGAGTTTTCAGGTCAATGTTACCTCCGGTACTTCCGATAAAACCAGCGTTTGGTTTGCTTTTGATAATTCCCTGCCCGCGAATATTCAGGAGTATCGCTACAATGCTTCCACCGGGCGCTTAACGCTTTATCTTTCCGGAAAAGATGCACTGTTTAAAGAAAACAGTTCCTTACTGGGCAGTATTAAAGCTTCTTCTCAGGAGGGCGGCGTTACGCTTTCCGTCGAACCTATCGCCGATTCTCTGAAACTTGTCAATACGGCACATGAAACGATGAACGCGCCCACGATGGATGGCAGCGGTGCAGTAGAGCTTGTGGTGGGCGACGGCGGAGAAAACGCAAAGCCAAAAGTAGATTTCACTGCGCTGGCAAACGCCATTGCCTCTGCGGAGTCGAAGGATGCTTCGCAGTATACCACAGAGAGCTGGAACGCCCTGCAAGCAGCGCTTCGCAGCGCAAAAGCAGTGCTTGCTTCTGCCGATTCGACGCAGGAGAGCGTGGATTCCGCCACGAACGCATTAAACGCCGCTATCCACGGCTTAGTTTCCGTTAATAATGGGTCAGGCAGCAGTTCTTCTGCTCCTACTACACCGACCAATCCGACCAATCCGACCACCCCCACGAACCCTTCCACCGGGGGAAATCAGGTTGTCACGGTGACAAGCTCGGCGGCGAAACCGTCGGCCTCTTCCAAAAAGCCGACATCTTCGTCTTCAAGCAGCAGTTCCTCCGACGCTTCCGGCTCTTCTCAATCGACGGCTTCGTCCTCTAAGAAACCGGCCTCTTCGTCGGCTGCTTCTTCCGAAACCGGCGCTTCTTCTCAGAACACCGCAAACAATGAAACGAAACCGAAAAATAATGATGCCATCGTCAATACGATTATGATGGTTGTCATCGGCCTCTTGGTCATTGCCATTATCGGTATCGGTATTGCTATTGTCCTTGCACGCAAGCGCCGCTCATAATTTTACAACACAAAACAGCAGGCCGGAAAGCAAAATTGGCTTTCCGGCCTGCTGTTTTTCTTTGTTAAAATTTAAGTGTCATAACCGCTTTCGTTCTCCGGCGTTTCGCAAGGTTCATCCACATATTCCAAAATATCCCCCGGCTGGCAGTGCAGCGTGCGGCAAATCGCATCCAATGTGCTGAATCGGACGGCCCTCACCTTTCCTGTCTTTAAGTAGGATAAATTCACGTTGGAAATGCCCACCTCGCGCGCAAGGTCATTCAAGCGCATTTTTCTGTCTGCCAAAATGCGGTCTAAACGAATGATAATCATAAGGTATGGTCCACCTCATCCTGAAGCTGTGCGCCGTAATCAATGATGTACGCCGCAATGACAAATGCCACACCCGGAATTAAAATGTTCCATGAATCCTGCCCCGTCGCAACAAAAACCGAGCTCGTGGTAAATTGATTGACAGCGCCGCAAATCAATAGTTTAATGAAGGGAACCGCCAAGGCCGCAAAGCACTGTGTCAAACCGTAGTAAAACAGGTACTGTGCGTTTTTCCGGGTAAAAATCACTCCGCCCGATACATTGACGCACACACGGCTTAAAAACCAAAGCGATACACCGATGGGAAGGGCATGCACGGCGTACATCAGCGAAAGGCCGGCCTGTGTCATTCCGTCAATTCGGCCTTGCGCGTTTCGCTGTACATAAATTTGATCTCCTGTGCTCACCTTCATTCCCTCTGCGGGTACTTCGTAATTCTCCTGTGCATAAATTACTTCATAAGCCCCTTCGTTTGTGTGAACGGTGAAGCTTTGCCTGCCCATCAAACTCAGCACAAAACCAAGCAAATAAAATGCAATCGCAAAGTAGCAGAAAAATTTCATGATCATGCACGCAGTTTTCGCCAGCCGCTCAGGAATGATTTTTGACGTCACATTCATATTCATCACCTCACCCCGATTGTAGCACAGCTTCTCTTTTGCCGTCAATTATTTTTTAATGTTTTACATTAAAAATTTAATATAAAACATTTTTTCAATGGCAAAAAGCATTGTTTCTTTCTCCGTTTCTGGTTCCGAGCGCAAAATCCACGGCGCCCCTTTTAAAAAGCCTGCTGCGAATCTTTTCAATGCTCTAAAAATAAAAAACAAGACAAAGGGCAAATCCGAAAAAGATTCTGCCTTCCGTCTTGTTTTTTTGTTGATTCAACAGGCTGCGCTTAACCCCGTTCTACTTGTCCGCGATAGCTCATAATGCCGCCGATGTTTGTCACGGCATGATAGCCCATTTGATTCAAATAATGCTTTGCGTGCGCGCTGCGCCCGCCGCTGTGGCAATAAACGAAAATCGGGGTTTCCTTGTCGGAAATGTTTTTTTCTGCATCATCCAATGCATCGAGCGGAATATTCACGCTGCCGGGGATATGTCCCTCTCGATACTCTTCCCGTGTGCGCACATCCAAAAGCACTGCATGCTCCGTTTCGCGGCATTCCGCTACACCTTCATTGATATCGGTTCTATGAAATAATTGAAACAAATTCATTTGATGTCACCTTCTTGTATTTCATTCAAAAGCGCCGCTGCGCTTACTCTCATCATATGATGCAAACACAAAAGATGCCGTGACATCATCACATATCGCCGTTCTTACAGCAAAATATTCTTAATGAGCAATGACGTCGTGCCGTCGGGATTTTTAATAAACTCAATTTCGTTTTCGTCGCGGTAAATGCTGACAGGCACTTTAATTTCCACGCCCCCGCTGGAGCGAAGTGATTGCTTTTGCAGCTTGCGCACACCGGTTCCCGGCATCGGAAGCGGCTCATCCATTACAATATCGCGCTGTGCCAGCTCTTTTTCAAAGGCTTCGCGCGCATGGGGCAAATCGCCGTAAAGTTTTTCGCAAAGCTGCGCTACGGGCGCGGCCGCGGCTTCTTCTTCCAAGCTTTGGCTGACATTCGTGCGGTAGGTGCGGTACTCCTCACAAACTGCCGCAGCCACTTCCGGCTCTTCTACTCCCAAACTGCCGTAAAACTGCTGGTTGACCTCCTGCGCCGCTTCGCAGATGGCCGCAAGCTTTTCTTTGGGCGACATTCCGGGCCGCGCGCCCACCACCGCCCGTGCGAGATAAGGCTGCTTTCTGCCGTCGATTTCATATTTCTTTTCCAGCACGCGCACTTGTTTTCCCATCGGCTGCATGCAAACAAAAAATGCTTCATCCGGCTTTGCGGTTCCCGCCGGGAGCATCGTTTCCTGCCTTACAATTCGGTTCGAGGCGGTTCCCTCTTCGTGCATCTCAAAATAATGCACCCATCCTGCCTTATAGTTCAGCTTCATGGCGGCAAAATATTCTGTCCCGTCAATTGTCACCCAAAGAAATGCCGCGTCACCGGCGGGAATGGCAGGCTGTGCCTGCATTTCTTCGAACCATCTCTGCGCAAGCTCTCCGCTTTTTTCCACAAATTCGCGCTCCATCTGCGCGGCGTTTTCACCGAAAAAGAAAGAGTCCTCTGTCAATTCACAAGCGCGGCTTTCCTCGCTTTTCCAAGCCTTCGCCGCAAGTGATCCCAGGTAAAACAGCGCTTCTTCCTGTTCAATCAAAAAATCCGATAATACAGGCGCCTGTACCTGTGTATCTAAAATATGCAATACTGCCTTTTGAATGGTAATTTCCATTATTTTCTCCTCTTTCTCCGTCTGTGCGCCTTTTAAGGCGCGTGTGTCCGCATTTTATTATAATGTGTCCTCGGCAAAGCCGCAAGCATCGGACACAAAAAACGGGCGCTTTTCTCAACGAAAAGCGCCCGTAAGCGTTCAAGTTTGATATTTGGCTTCAAGAATTTGCCGCTTCGTCTTAGCCGGCCTTCTGTACCGACTCACTCGCTGCAGCCGCCTGTGCCGCCTGCGGGGATTGCTCTTCGAGCACCACGCTCACCTGCACCACTTTTCCCTCGCGTGCTACTTGAATTTCCAGCGTATCTCCCACAGCGTGGCTGTCCAGCGCACTGGTGACATCCACCGTGCCTGTGACAGAGTTGCCGTCAATGCTTACAAACAAGTCGCCTGCTTTCAATCCGGCTTTATCGGCGCAGGAACCTTCCGTCACGTCGATAATATAAACGCCGGGCTGGCTCACGCCATACTGCACCATCATCTGCCAATCGCTCACGGCCAGCACTTGAATGCCAAGCGCGGGACGTCCCGTCACATAGCCGTTGTCAATCAAGCTTTGAGCCACTTCCATGGCAGTGTTCACCGGAATGGCAAAGCCCAAACCCTCCGCGCCTTCTTCTGCGGATTTCGCGTTGACAATACCAATCAGCTCGCCTTTTTCATTGAACAGGCCGCCGCCGGAGTTACCGGGGCTTACTGCGGCGTTGGTTTGCAGCAAGTTCATCGTTTGACCCTGAACGGTAATGTCACGGTTGAGCGCGGAAATAATGCCGTTCGTCACGGTGCCGCCAAGCGTACCCATGGGATTGCCGACCGCCAGTGTGAACTCACCAACCACCAGGTTGTCGGAATTTCCTACTACGGCGGGGGTCAAGCCGGTTGCCTCAATCTTCAGCACGGCAATATCGCTTTTGCTGTCAGAGCCAATCAACTCTGCTTCGTGCTCTGTTTTATCAGATGTGCGAACTTTAATTTGGCTCGCGCCGGAAATCACATGCGCGTTGGTGATGATATAGCCATCCTCACTGATAATAACACCGGAACCAGCGCCATCCTGTACGTACTGCGGGAAAAACGGATTGGTGGAAATGGTTTCCGTCGTTACTTCCACGACGCTCGGGCTGACAATGGAGGCAATCTGCGAAATGCTCAGCGCATCTGCGGAAAGCCCGTTCGTCGAGCCGGTGTCGTTGCCAACCGAGCCTGTCGTAGTGGAATCCCCTTCTTTGGGCTGTTCGTAAACGACCGGGCTGGAAGCGCCGCGTGCTGCAACGCCGCCTAAATAACCGCCGCCAAAGCCTGCGCCTGCGCAAACGGCAACGAGCGCCACAGCTGCACCGGCACGGCGTGCCCAGCGGTTTTCTTTCTTCGGGGGCTTCGCCTCGCCCTCAGGCGGCAAATTCATGCCTGTCGTCTGGTACATCGGCTGAGGGTCACGGTAGGCAGGCTGTCCCTGCGGAACGCTGCTTTGCTGTGTGTTGTTCGGCTGTCTGTTATATAAATTGGAGTAATCAAATTCCCAGTTGTGGTTCATAACGAAAACCTCCTTTTGTTTTCATGCTTACAGTATACCCATCGTTTGTGTCAAATGTATCATGCTCTTGTGTTAAAACTGTGATTTTCAGCGCAAATTCTTGCGCACACACACCGCAATCGGCGGCAAGCCGCTTCTGGTTTCAAAAGTCTCTGTCTTCACATCATACTCTGAGCCCAGCCGGTTTGCCCACTCAAGCACCGCATCCCGCTCGTGTGTGCCCTGTAATTTTCCCGAGTAAGCGCACACGGTCAGAATTCCCCCCGGCTTCAATAAAGAGAGCGCCGTGTCCATCGCAGGAATGCTGCGCGCAGGAACCGTAAAAAAATCGTGCGCTCCGCCGGGCAAATATCCCAAATTAAACACCGCGGCATCCAGTTGATTCGGCGCAATATACTGCGCGATGTTTTCATGGCTGTCTTGAATCACCTGTGCGGATAAATGTTCCCTTTGCAAACGTTCGCGCGTATTCTCAACCGCCTGTTTCTGAATGTCCATTGCCAGCACACGTCCCGTCGGCCCTGCCAAACGGCACAGCAGAACCGTGTCGTGCCCGTTCCCCGCCGTTGCGTCAAGTGCAGTGCACCCGGGCGTCAGATGCTTTTCCCAAAAGTCGTGCACAATCGAAAGTGCATTCACCTGTTTTTCTCTTTCCCGGCGGTATCGGCCCTCTCCAACAGCCTGAAATCCAAACTTTTCGTAAAACGGACCTTCCCCGCCGTATGCCTGCGCCGTCAGTGTTTCACTTTGAGAAATCTCCATTTGGTGCAGTGTTTTTTTGAGTAAAAATGTCCCGTATCCTTTTCTTCTCCACTCAGGAGCAATCCAACACTCCACTTCCCCATTTACGATGCGCGCACGTCCAATTTCGACTCCGTCTTTTTCCAGCACACAGATGTCGTTTCCTTTCTCACACAGCACCTGCAAATGTCCAACACCTCTTTAAAAAAGAGCTGCCGCAGTCATGCAGCAGCTCTTATCGTTTCAAAAAATTTTGCTCTGCGCAAAAACGCGGCACAGATAAAGCAAAAACCTGCTTTTCACGCTTTTTGAAAGGCATCCGAAAAAATGCCTTGAAACACCTTTTAAAGCACTTCAGCAAAGAACGCGGTTTTGTTTTAGCATCCATCTCCCGCTTACAGCTCGGGTTTTCTTTACGTCAATTCGCGTGTGAACGCATACTGCGAACGCAAAAAACCGCGCTGCTCCAAAAATTCTTGGCTTCGGACATTCACACGCGAAGATGTTGCCGTCATCATGGTGCAGCCCATTTTTTTCATTTGTGTCGATAAATTCATCAAAAGACCGGTACCGACGCCGCGCCCGCGGCATTCTTCGCGCACGAATAAGCTGTGAATACACCCCACCAGCGCACAGTCGGAAAGCGAAGCGCGTACTTCTGCATCGACAAATCCAACCGGAATTCCCCCGTCATAGCCAAGCAAAATTCGTCTTGTCGGCTTTTCCAAGGCTTGCATCAAATACGTTTGGAATTGCTCTCGGTCCAATTCCTTTCGCACAGATAAGCATATCAGCGGATACAGCTGATCCGCCTCCTCCATGGTAACATTGCGTACCAGCATTATAAAAAACTCCTCTCATGCCCCAAATTCCGCAAAGTTCCCCCCTTTATCTTGCAGCGGGGGAACCCTTTACGGCTTATCTTTAAAATGTCACAGTATGGCCTGTTAAGCCGTAAATGGCAAGTGCCAAAATACCGATGTAAAGCAAAGTCACCGGAAGCCCGCGGAACATTTCCGGCACGCGGGCGTGGTCAAGTTTTCTTTGCCCCTCGGCCACCACCTGCACAGCAAGCACATATCCAAGCCCGCTGCCAATAGCAAAGCCCATGGTCTGCATAAAGTCAAAACCCTGCGTAGCCGAAACCATCAGTGTACCTAAAATACAAGTGTTAAAGGTCGCCATGGGAAGCGCCGCAACTGCGTGGCGCGCCAGGTGTGCTTTGCGCGTTGCCACCACAACCCCAAGCACTACAAAAAATGCCGCTGTGGCGCACAGTGTAAACACAAGCGGCCGGATATAAATTTGATAAGGCCATTTTTTTATCAAACTGGTTGCCAGATAGCCAAGCGGCGCGCTGATAATCTGTACACTGCACAGCAGAATGCTGAAAGTTAAAGTATCCGCTTGATCCTCTACAATTTTCGTTAAGCGCGAAACGCCCAGCGCACGCGTAAACACTGCATTTTGCGCAAATACAGCCATTATCATATAGAGGAAAAAGTCTAAAATAGCTTGCATTACTTCTCTCATGCCTGCTGCTTCACCCCCAGCGCCATCTGACGTTTTACAATCGACACCGCACCGCGCCAGCCTGCAATCAGCAGCGCCAGCAAAATAAAGCCGCCCATCGGGAGCGCCGCCAAGGGCAGCAAGCTGTAAGACATCACCGCATGTCCAAACAGCGAGCCTGCGCCTAAAAACTCACGAATTGCCGCAGTCAAAAACAGCATTAGAATATATCCCGCGCTGGTAATCAAGCCCTTTTTCAATGCAGTTTTTACACGTTCGCGCTGCGGACGTTCGTAGCGCTTGAGCACAATCGGGTCCGCGCACAGCAAGGGCAGGTAAAGGCCGAGCAGTCCCAACTGCGCCGGGGTATATAAGCTTCGCAGTACAAACAGCGCCCCAATGTATACGACACAAGCGGAAAGCGCATATGTCAGCCCGCGAAAGCGAAACAGCGAAAAACGCGTCAAAAAAGCAGCCAATACACGGGTCGGCGTTAAAATCAACAGCACCGCCACCGCAAGCATCACGGCGTTCTGCAAGTTGACCGCCGCCACTACCAGCGGCGCCAACCCCAGACCCTGCATCACGACAGGATTATTCAAAAAAACACGGTCTTTTTTAATGCGGCGCGCTAGTTCCATTGCTTTCAGCTGTTCTTCATTCACCAGGCAACGCCTCCTTTTTATGTGCTTTCGGCGCAAATAAACGGTCTAAACAGCCGGACAGCGCATTCACGAGCAAGATTGCAAAACACACGCCAATATCGTAACTGCCGAAATAACGGAATGCCATCGTCGTCAAGCCCAGCACTGCACCGTAAGCAAAATATGCGCGTCGATTGCGCGGTCGAGTAGACGGATCGTTAATTAAAAACACGGATGCATACAGCATTGCTCCCGTCAAAAGCTCATATTTCACCGACTGATAACGCAGGTAAAACTGCTCATACAGCGATGTCGCTTCCCACACATTTCCAATACGCGGGAAAACAAGCGCCACCAAAAAGCAGGCCAGCAAAAAGCCCGCCGGAATGGCAAGGTCAATTTCACGGCGCATCCAGAAATACATCGCGCACGCAATAATCACTAAAATGGCCGTCGTGCCCATCGGTCCTGCGTAATTGCCCAAAAGGAGGTTCGTCATACGCACATTGGGCATACCGCCGACGCTCAGAGAGTGAAATGCGCTGTCTGCCATCGTCGCGTTTTCCGTTGAAAATACGCCGATGTCCGTGTAAGGCACGGGGTACTGAAATATGTGCTCCGGCCAGCTGACCGCCGCCGTGCAGTAGCCCAGCGCAGAAAGATGGAACGGATAGTTTCCCCAGCCGCCAAAAGCCGCCTTGCCCACCAAAACAAGTACCGCCGTGGCAGTGACAACCACATAATACGGAATGGTGGCAGGCAGCAGCAGCGTCATTACCAAAGCCGCCGGCACACTGGAATTTTCCGTTTGATCGCGCTGAAAGCCGCGCAGCCAAGCCACCAAGTAATCGCACACTGTCGCCGTTACAACTGCCGCCGCACAAAGTACGGCCGGGCGCGCACCGTACAAATAGCACGCCATCACCAAAAGAGGCAGTACCATAAATACCATATCGCGGTTCGCCTCGTGCGCGGTGGGCATCTTCAAATACACTTTTCCTGCATTCATAAGCCGGATTCCCCATTTTCACAGGCGGCACGAATGGCGCTGATTGCAGCGCTTCTGTCCGGTTTTCCAAATACGGCACTGCCCGCTACAAGCACATCGGCGCCTGCGCGCACACATAAAGGAGCTGTGGCTGCGTCAACGCCGCCATCCACTTCGATCATGAGCGTGCTGCCTGCCTTTTTTCTCAGCGCTTCAATTTTATCGAGCGCCGCAGGCATAAACTTCTGCCCGCCGAAGCCCGGCTCTACACTCATCACCAGCACCATGTCGAGGCGGTCTAAATAGGGGTAAACCTGCTCAATCGGCGTTCCGGGCTTTACGGAAACAGCAGCCTTGCAGCCCGCGGCGTGAATTGCCTCAATCGTTTGATCGGGATCGCTGTCGGATTCCAAATGGAATGCAATCAAATCTGCGCCGGCGCGCGCAAAGGCATCAATATACTCCAGCGGACGGCGAATCATTAAATGAACATCGTAAAAAGCATCCAACGCTTTGGAAAGACCCGCTAAAACGGGAATTCCAAGCGACAAATTCGGCACAAAGTCGCCGTCCATTACGTCGATATGGAGCCAATCCGCCCCTGCGTTCAACACATCGCGGCAATCCTGTGCCAAATAGGCGAAATCCGCCGAAAGAATCGACGGTGCAATTTTCAAATTCATGGTTAACACCTCCTGTGAACCATTTGCTCTCAGCAGCATCGGCTGCGTATGAAAGTTTCTTTGTTTTCAACGCAATATCTCATCGTTTGGGCCAATTGGCAAAGCGACGGACTGCGCGCCGAAGCCTTCTGCACTTACATTCTGCCGGAATGGCGTGCCTTGTTCCGGCCCTGCCCGCAGCAGTCATGCGCTATTGCGCTGAAAGAGCGTTTGAATGTTCAGTATACTACAAAATGGCAAAAAAATCAAAAGCCACCCGGAAATTCTTCCTTAAAAGGATGCCCGTATCTCTTTGCTGTACTTCTTTCTTTCGGGCTTTTCCCCGGCGGGCAGCGTAAAGAAAAATTCGCAATATTCATCTTCTTCGCTTTCCACCCAGATCTGCCCGCCCGAAAGCTGAATCAAAACTTTACAAATATGAAGCCCTAAGCCGCTGCCGGTTGTGTTCAGACCTCGGCTCTTGTCCTCTTTATAAAAACGGTCAAATACATATTCAAGGGAATCCGGTGCAATTCCTTTGCCGGTGTTGCGAATCGACACTGTCACCATTCCCTTTGTTTTCATGCTGTCCACACTGAACGAAATTTCCCCTTCGGACGGTGTAAACTTAATGGCATTGTCTAAGATATTATAGATGACCTGATGCACTAAATCTTGATCTGCGTTGACAATGGTGCGCACAGGCGCAAAACCTGCCAGACGGATCTTTTTTTCTTTTAAGCGCTGCTCGGCTGAAAAAACCGCACTCGTCAGGCTCTCCCAAATGTCATAGGGCGCGGCATTCGGCTGATACTCGCCCGCTTCGAGCTTTGTGATGTCCAGCATATTTTTTACAAGGCGCGTTAAGCGGCCCGCTTCGTTAGACACAATCTCCAAATAATGGCGGTAATCGTCCTGCGGAATGGTTCCGTCGAGCATGCCGTCAATAAAGCCTTTGATGCTGGTCATCGGCGTGCGAAGCTCATGCGCAATATTTCCCATAAAACTCCTGCGGGAAGTATCGGTTCTCTCCAAGCTTTGAGCCATATTGTTAAACTGTATCGCTACCGCGGCGAGCTCATCATCGCCCTCAACGGGTACACGCGCGGAAAAATCGCCGCTGCCGAACTTTCCGGCAGCCTCCGCAAGGCGGCGAAGCGGCGTGGTCAATCTCGAAGTCATCACAATGGAGATAACACTCGACACCATGAGCATCAATCCGGCCGAGAGCAAAAAGGTAGAAAACAAATTTGCCAAAAACTCCGCCATCGTATCGGCATCCGCTGTGGCAAATACATATCCCGTTAAATCGCCGTCAATGCGCACAGGCTTTCCGGCAATGTACGAGCGCACGGGCAGCAGGCCGTCGAGCGTTCCCATCTGCGTATAGCGTCCGTGATTGTAGGCGCCCGAAACCGCTTTTTCCGGCAAGTAAGCATCAATATAATACTCTTCAATGTATTCTACCGGGTCTTTTGTGCTTCCCAAAACAATGCGCCCGTAGACATCCGTCACAAAAATGTTGTTATCCGAAGCGCGGGCCGTCAGCGTAATCTCACGGTTCGTCAGCGCGCGCGCCTCGGTGTCATTTAAATGATCAGCCTGAACCTCCTGTAAAATCTGGATGGTATTATCCACTGTCAAAAGTAAGTCCCGGTCACTCTGCGCACGGAAAAACACCATTGACAGGTACATTTGAATAAAGCCCATCAGCGCAGTGCTCGCAATCAGCAAAAGCGCCGTAGCGTAAAAATAACGTGTCGTAATACTCTTGCGCACGGCACGGCCTCCCTTTGCTCTTTGGGGTATCTTCCGGCTGCAATAGTTTCCTATTGCAGCCGGAAAAACAAATTTTTCTCGTCGGTGCTCAGTCTTTCACTTCAAATTTGTATCCGACGCCCCAAACGGTTTTCAGCGACCAATCGTCGGAAGCGCCCTCTAATTTTTCACGCAGACGCTTTACATGCACGTCAATCGTGCGCGAATCGCCGTAATACTCAAACCCCCAAACCTCGTCCAGCAGCTGGTCACGGGTAAACACATGGTTCGGGTGACTGGCAAGATAATATAAAAGCTCCAGCTCTTTGGGCGGAGCATCCACCACCTTGCCCTTTACCTTCAGCTCATAACGCGACAAATCAACGCTCAAATTGTCATAGGTGATCTGCCCGCCCGTCGAGGGCTGCTCGCTCGGAGTGCACCGGCGCAGCACCGCTTTAATGCGCGCTACCACTTCTTTGGTGTCAAACGGCTTTACCATATAGTCGTCCGCGCCCAGTTCCAGCCCCAGCACCTTGTCGAAGGTTTCCCCTTTTGCCGTCAGCATAATCACGGGCGTTTTTCCTGCGGCACGCACTTTGCGGCAAACTTCCCAGCCGTCCATGCGCGGCATCATCACATCGAGCAAAAGTAAATCCGGCTTTTCTCTTTCGTACATCTGCACGGCGGCCTCGCCGTCATTTGCAATGCAGGTTTCATACCCTTCTTTTACTAAATATAAACGCAGCAATTCGCAAATATTTCTGTCGTCATCCGCAATTAAAATTTTTGCCATGCCAAAACCTCCTTAACAAGGCGGTGCAAACCGCTCTTTTTTTTTCGTTCCTGCTCGATATCGCATTTAATGCAACACTTATTCTATTTTATTATAGCGGATAAATATGGATAAAAAAAGCCCTTGTCAGTTTTTTTACGAAAAAACAAAACGGGTCATTGCTTCTGCACCGCGTTTCTTGTATAATGGTTGCGGAATAGCCTTTGTTCTTCAAGGGATATTTTGCCGGCGGTGCGCTTTGCGGGAACCTATGCGCCCGTCCGGCGTTCTTTTTTTATTTCATCGGGATGGTGCGGCAAAAGCCGCCCTCCCGATTTTTTGTTTTTACAGTTTTCGCCTTTTCTGACAAGGCACATGTCCTTTTATTTTTGCAAAAACATGTTGCTTTTTCATGCAAAATTCCTAAAAACACCTTGCTTTTTTCTTTTGCTGCGATATAATATTTTTAGAATTATTCTAAAATTTTTAATTTTTTAGGATTATTTATAATGGAAATGACATGAAGAAGTACCGCGTAAAAATTCAAGAAATCATAGAAAATTCCCACAGCCATCTAACGGCAGAAGAGGTTTTCCGCCTGCTGCGCGAAACCTTTCCGCAGGTGGTGCGCGCTACGGTTTACAACAATCTGAACGCCTTGTGCGAAGCCGGCCTCGTTCGCAAAGTTTCTGTGCAAGGTATGCCCGACCGATACGACCGCATCCGAAGGCACGACTACCTTGTATGCAAAGCGTGCGGACGCCTTGTAGATTTGGATCTGTCCGATTTGACCCACCAGCTTCAAAGGCAAGTGTCCGTGCCGTTCTTATCCTATGATTTAAAATTGGTTTACCTGTGTGAACAGTGTCAAAAAAAGAGAAATGAAGGTGACGGAATTGAATCATCTCCCCCTGTCGGTCCGCGTTCCCATTGAACCGGACAACCCCAGCATTCTGCGCTTAGAGGACAAATGCATCAAGTGCGGCATGTGCAAAGAAGCCTGTACCAACCTCATGGCAGTGCACGGCAGCTATACCTTTGCGCAAACCGACGGGCACGCCGTTTGTATCTATTGCGGCCAGTGTGCAAACGCCTGTCCGGTAGACAGCATTGTGGAGCGCGACGAAACCCCGGCCGTGAGCGCTGCCATTGCCGACCCGGAAAAGGTTGTCATTGTCAGCACCTCTCCTTCGGTGCGCGCCGCCTTGGGCGAAGAATTCGGCATGGAGCCGGGCGCGTTTGTCGAGGGCAAAATGGTGGCGCTTCTGCGCGCACTCGGCGTTGATTATGTGCTTGACACCAACTTTGCCGCCGACTTGACCATCGTAGAAGAAGCGTCTGAATTGGTGCGCCGGCTGACAAAGCACGACCGCCCTGTGCCCCAGTTTACAAGCTGCTGCCCGGCGTGGGTTCACTTTGCAGAAACGTACGCCCCGGAAATTCTGCCCCATCTGTCCACGGCGAAAAGCCCCATCGGCATGCAGGGTGCTACGGTCAAAACGTATTTCGCTCAGAAAATGGGCATTGCTCCGGAAAAGATTGTCCACGTTGCGCTCACCCCGTGTACCGCCAAAAAATTTGAAATTCGCCGCGAAGAAATGCACGCGGCTGCCGACTATCACGGCATCGAAGGCATGCGCGACACCGACGCCGTCATCACCACGCGCGAATTGGCACGCTGGGCAAAACAAGCCGAAATCCGCTGGGATGCGTTGGAAGATTCCGCTTACGATTCGCTGATGGGACGTTCTTCCGGCGCGGGCGTTATTTTCGGAAATACCGGCGGCGTCATGGAAGCTGCTTTGCGCACAGCTTATGAGTACATTACCGGCAGCCCCGCACCCGATACATTGTACGACTTGCAGCCTGTCCGCGGCTATGAGGGCGTGCGCGAAGCCAGCTTGTCTATTGGCGGCCTTACGGTCAACGTTGCGGTTGTTTACGGCACAGCGAACGCCAAAAAACTGCTGCACAGCATCAAAGCGGGCGAAAAGCAGTACCACTTCATCGAAGTGATGGCTTGCCCCGGCGGCTGCATCGGCGGCGGCGGTCAGCCGAAAAACTTTGCGCGCAATGCCGATCAAACACGTCAAAGCCGTATTGCGGCGCTCTATCGCCGCGACGCCGGAATGTCTGTGCGCAAGAGCCACGAAAATCCGGACATCAAAGCGGTGTACGAACAGTTCTATAAAGAGCCGCTCAGCGAGCTGGCAGAAAAAATGTTACATACCATGTACACCGATCACAGCGATATTTTGAAAAAAGGCCCCGCGCCGGCTCAAGCGGAAAGAACTGCTGAAACGGCGTCGGTATCAACATTTGAAAAACAGAAAGGAGCAGTCACAATGACTCAATGGAAATGCACAATCTGCGGTTATATTCACGAGGGAGAAACGCTGCCTGCCGACTTTGTATGTCCGCGCTGCAAACAGCCCGCCTCCGTTTTTGAAAAAGTGGAGCAGGCTGCGGCACCGGCCGCCAACCGCTACGCAGGCACACAGACGGAAAAGAATCTGATGGCCGCTTTTGCGGGTGAATCTCAGGCACGCAACAAATACACTTATTTCTCTTCCATCGCTCAAAAGGAAGGCTATGAGCAAATTGCAGCTTTGTTTCTGAAAACGGCTGAAAACGAAAAGGCGCATGCAAGACTGTGGTTTGAGGAGCTCAACGGTGTCGGCAATACCGCCGAAAATCTTCTGCATGCCGCTGAGGGCGAAAATTATGAGTGGACGGATATGTACGACGAGTTTGCGAAAACCGCCGAGCAGGAAGGCTTTACCGAATTGGCCGCAAAATTCCGTCTGGTTGCCGCAATTGAAAAGCACCACGAAGAACGTTACCGCGCATTGCTCCGCAACGTAGAAACGGCGCAGGTATTTGAGAAAAGCGAAGTCAAAGTGTGGGAATGCCGTAACTGCGGCCATATTGTGGTAGGCACCTGCGCACCCGAAGTCTGCCCCACCTGCCTGTACTCGAAAAGCTATTTTGAGCTGAACTGCGAAAATTACTAAGCTTTGCCCGGCGTTATTTAAAATCTAAAATCGTTCTAAAATCCTTTTTGCTTTGCCGCACCGCCTTTTCCTTTCGAAATGCGGTGCGGTTTTTGATTGACTGATTGAAACCCTTGCCGCGCCCTGCGAAATGATGCCTCCGGCTTTCGGAAAAAACTTGAGCCGATGCACAAAACCTGCTATAATGTATATGTTATGCACAACCCTTTCCCTTCGCGGGAAAGGGTTGTGCGCTGAAAGCGCAAATTCTCTTTTGCAGCCAAACGGGCAAGGAGGACTTTTGCATATTTTAACGAATTTGTATCAGCCAAATTTTAAGGAGAGAGTACACCCATGAAATTAGGTATCGTAGGCTTGCCCAACGTGGGCAAGAGCACCCTGTTTAACGCCATTACCAACGCCGGGGCAGGCGCAGCCAACTACCCGTTTTGCACCATTGAGCCGAATGTCGGCGTCGTTCCCGTTCCGGACGCGCGCCTCGATAAGCTGGCAGAAATTTGGGATACCGACAAAAAAACGCCTGCTATTGTCGAGTTTGTTGATATTGCGGGCTTGGTGAAGGGCGCATCCAAAGGCGAGGGCCTTGGCAATAAATTTCTGGGCAATATCCGCGAGTGCGACGCCATCGTGCACGTCGTGCGCTGTTTTGACGGCACGGATATCGTTCACGTCGACGGCAGCGTTGACCCCATCCGCGACATCGAAACAATTGATACCGAGCTGATTCTCAGCGATTTGGAAGCCGTGCAAAACCGTTTGACCCGCTTTGCCAAAGCCGCCAAAACAGGCGATAAAAAGGCCGCCGCCTCGGCCGCGTGGCTCACGGAGCTGGAAACGCATCTCAGCGAGGGCAAAAACGCCCGCACCTTTGATTTTGAAAGTTTAGACGACGACCAAAGCACGCTGGTGCGCGAGCTTGGCCTGCTGACGGCAAAGCCGATTATCTACGCCGCCAACATGAGCGAGGACGACCTGATGGGCGGCATGGAAAACAACCCCCACTACCACACCGTGAAAGACTTGGCGGAAAAAGAAGGCGCAGAGTGCATTCCCATCTGCGCGAAAACAGAGGAAGATATTGCCGATTATTCCCCCGAGGAAAAAAAGGAATTTCTGGCAGAAATGGGCATCGAGGCCACCGGTCTTGACAACCTGATTAAAGCAGGTTACCATCTGCTGGGCCTCATTTCCTATTTGACCGACGGCAAAAAAGAGTGCCGTGCATGGACGATTCGCCGCGGCACCAAAGCGCCGCAGGCGGCCGGAAAAATTCACTCTGATTTCGAGCGCGGCTTTATCCGCGCCAGTGTTGTGGCCTATGACGACTTTGCCGCATGCGATTTCAATATGCAGACCGTTAAATCAAAAGGCTTGCAGCGCACTGAGGGCAAAGAGTACGTCGTGCAGGACGGCGACATTATTGAATTTTTGTTCAATGTTTAAGGCTGCTTCACCGCGTTGCGGCGCATCGGTTGATTTGCAAAAACAAAGGAGTTCATTATGAAAAAAATCGGTTTGATGGGTGCAATGAAAGATGAAATTGCGCCTTTGTACGAAGCTATGACCGACCACCGCGAGGAAACCGTAGGCGGTGTGGTCTTTTATGAAGGTGTGTTAGACGGAAAAGACGTGGTTCTTTGCTGTGCCGGAATGGGCAAAGCACAGGCCGCCGCCGCTACCCAGCTTCTTTGCTCTCACTTTTGCGTGGATGCCGTGCTTTTTTCCGGCATTGCCGGCAACATGACTTCAAAAGTAAGCGTAGGCGATGTAATCATCGGAAAAACGCTTGTCTATCACGACGGCGAGCCGCGCATGTTCGCGGAAACAGCTCCCTTTTTGCAGGAGTTTGCCAGCGATGAAAAGCTGATTGCCGCCGCATCTGCCGCATGTGAGGAAAACGGCATCCGTCACATTGTGGGCAAAATTGCAACGGGTGACTGCTTTGTGGGCGACAGCGCGACGAAAAACAGCATCGCGGCAAAATGTGCGCCCGACTGCGTGGAAATGGAGGGCGCGGCTGTTGCCCACATTGCGGCCAAAAACGGCGTTCCCTTCGTCATTCTCCGCGCGATGAGCGATGACGCCGATGAAGAAGGTTTTGAAAAACTGGTCGGCAAACCGTTTGACATCAGCGATTATTGCCGCACCGCGGCGAAAATCAGCCGCTCGCTGATTGCCCGGCTGTAAAGCATGTGCCGTGCGCAATCCTAAGCAGGCTCATATTGCATAAAAACAGATAAAATCAACAAAAGCCATGGAAAAAATCCAGGGGTTTTCCCATATTTTTTCTATGGCTTTTTTTGTTTAAAAAGCGTATGATAGAGTTACGGGAGTTTTCCCGTACGTTTGCTTGTTTTTTGTTTTGTGTCAACGGCATGTCCGCGTACGCTGCTGATTGCCGCCGCGGAATGTGCCCCGGGAAAGAAAGGACGTTGTTTCCAATGTGGCGTGAAGAAAACCGCAAGCTTTTTTTTGAATGTCTGAACAATCTTCATTTGGAATATCCGGTGCGCACGATGCAGGCGTACCCCCAGCACTCCGGCGGCGTAAGCTGCTATGACCATTGTCTGCTGGTTTCCTACCTTGGCTTTACCTTCTGCCGTGCGCTGGGGTTGGATTACCGCGCCGCGGCGCGCGCCGGCCTTTTGCACGACCTGTATCTTCAGGATTGGAGCGAAACCAGCGTCAGCCGTTTTCGCCGCCTGTTTGTGCACCCGCACATGGCGCTGGAAAACGCGATGCATTACGGCCTGTCACAGCGCGAGCAGGAAATTATTGAAAAACATATGTGGCCTTTAACGCCGCGTCCGCCGCGCTATGCGGAAACGTATCTCGTGGGGCTGGCCGATAAAATTGCGGCTTGTTTGGAGATGATGCGCCTTTACCGCCCGCTGGGCTTTGGGCGCAGGGTTTGTGCGCTGGCCGCGCAGCGCGCGCACTAACATTCAAATGCTTTAAACGATCCGGCAAGGCGCTGAATGCTTTGCCGGATCGTTTCGCTGCTTACAAAAACCGCTTCATATCCTGCGCAAACTGGGTTTCTGCACGCTTTACACGGTTTGCCAGCGCAACGGCTCCTACGTTTGCGTCGGGGCTTTTTTTCACCGCTTTTTCCATATCGCGCGCTCCCATGGCGTTGCCTTTTACCATCATTTGTGCCAAATTCTGCTCAGAGCGGTCCGTCATGGTTTTTCTTTTCAGTTCAAGTTTGGCGCTGATTTTCGCCATGGGGTTTTGTCCTTTCGGCTCTTCGCCGCCCACGGCGAGCATGGCGCGCGCACGGTTTTGCAGGTCTTCATAGGTCTGCACTTGGCCGTCCAGCATTCTGCGCATGACGGGGCTTTGCGCCATCTTCGCTAAATCGTTCGCTGTGTGTTTTGCCATTTCGGTGTTTTTGGTTACGGCGTTCAGTAAATCAATTGTATCCTGTTTCACGGCAATACCTCCTGACTCTTATTGTTTCTAAAAGTGCGTGCTGTCCTTTATTTTCTGCAAGAAATATGGGTTTATTCCCCTCTGGTTTCCCCTATGATACACAAAAGCGGAAATTTCAGCTTTTCAGAAAGCGCCCGTTATGCTATGATGTACATAAGGCAGCCGTCCCCATACAGCACCGCCCGGCTAAAATCTTTGGTTTATCGCGAAACTGGAGGGGCAGGCTTTGCCGCAAATCGCTTTTTACAGATTAAAATACCTGAGGTGAAACACTTGAAACAAGAAATTACGTTCAAAAAGCTCTGCCTTTTGGTTCTCGGCGGCATTGGCTTTTTCTGGATTTTACAAAATTACCTGCTCGTTTTGTCGATCGGAGGCTGGGTCTTTGGGCTTTTACAGCCGCTTTTCATCGGCTTTTGCATCGCGTTTGTACTCAATGTCCCGATGCGCTTTTTAGAAGGGCATTTGTTCACGCGCACGAAAAAACCAATCTTGCAGGCTTTGCGCCGCCCTCTTTGCATTTTAATTTCGATTGTGTTTATTGTAACGGTTCTGTCGGTTATTTTCTTGCTTGTCATCCCGGAGCTTTTAAATGCCTTCGGAGTTTTGGCAAAGTCGATTCCGCTGTTTTTGGATGCCGTTTTGAAAGGGCTGCAAAACTGGTCGGCAGAAAACGCCGATGCCATTCCCTCGCTTCAGCAATGGCTGGCCAATTTGAAAATTGACTGGGCAGGCATTGGCCGTTCGCTCATCACATTTGCCACAACCGGCGCAGGAAACCTCTTGGGCAGCACCGTTCAAGTAGCTACCAGCATTGCCGGCAGCCTTACCAACTTGATGTTCTCCTTTTTCCTTGCGCTTTATATGCTTTTGGGAAAAGAAAAACTCATTCGTCAGATACGCGCCGTTTTGCGTGCCGTTTTCCCGCTCGCGGCAGTTCGGCGAATCGAAGCCGTTCTTTCCCTGTCGGCTCGAATTTTTGCCAGCTTTATTACAGGCCAGTGCACCGAAGCTTGTATTCTCGGCACGCTGTGCTGGCTGGGAATGACGCTGCTGCGGCTGCCCTATGCGCCCATGATTGGCGCGCTCATCGGCTTTACCGCCTTGATTCCCATTGTCGGCGCATTTATGGGAACCATTGTCGGCGCGTTTATGATCGCAATGGTCAACCCCATGTCTGCCGTGTGGTTTGTCGTTTTCCTGTTAACGCTTCAGCAGTTTGAAGGCAACCTCATCTACCCGCGCGTTGTCGGCTCTTCCGTAGGGCTTCCGGGCATTTGGGTACTCAGTGCCGTCACCATCGGCGGAGCGATTTCCGGTATCGTGGGCATGCTTTTTTCCGTTCCCGTCGCCAGCATTTTGTATGCGCTCGTGCGCACCGGCACCAAGCGCCGTTTGAAGGAAAAACAAATTTCCTACGATTCCATTTGACCACCCTAAGCAGAAGGAGTTCCCATGAGCTTATTATCCGATGCGCGCAGCATGCGCGAAAAAGACCCCGCCGCCCGCTCTCTTGCCGAGGTTTTGCTTTTGTATCCGGGCTTTCACGCGCTTGTGTTTTACCGTGCAGCCAATTTCTTTTACCGCAAACGACGCTTTTTTGCCGCGCGTCTGATCAGTCAGTGGGGACGCAGCTTCACGGGAATTGAAATTCATCCCGGTGCAGCAATCGGAAGCGGCCTTTTCATTGACCACGGCTCCGGCGTTGTCATTGGAGAAACGGCGGAAATCGGCAATAACGTCACTTTATATCACGGTGTCACACTGGGCGGAACAGGAAAAGATCACGGGAAGCGTCATCCTACCGTCGGTGATAATGTGCTCATCGGCGCAGGATGTAAGGTGCTTGGCCCTGTTTTGATCGGGGAAAACAGCCGCATCGGCGCAAACAGCGTTGTCTTGATTGATATTCCCCCCAACTCCACCGCCATCGGTATTCCGGCGCGCGTGGTTCGCCGAAACGGCAAGCGCATTGAACACGAAAGCGACCTTTTGGAGCAGCGCGATTATCCCGATGTGGTTCGCAGCGATATCGAAACCCTGCAATCACACGTCGAGCGTTTAGAGCACGCGCCGCCTTGCCGTGCATTTTCCGGCGGCGCGTGCCATTGCCCGCACCATCCGTGCGAGGAAGCGGAGCAAACAAAAGAGGACGGGCTTTCCGAAAAATCATAAAAATCCGTACCGCAAAAACCATATTTTTACGCGTTCAAAAAATCCCTTGTTCATTCAGCGCCTGCGCAAGCTTTATTCACCTGCGCAGGCGCTGAAAAAATCTTCCTGCAATTTCCTGTGTGCTGCATAATTTTTGCCAAGCAGTCAACAATAAGAAAAAGCACCGATAGAGAATCAGGGAGGTTATTCAATGAAAGCAACGGGAATCGTGCGCCGAATTGACGATTTGGGGCGTGTTGTCATCCCCAAAGAAATTCGGCGTACACAGTGTATTCGTGTGGGCGACCCTCTGGAAATTTTTGTTACCGCCAAAGGAGAGGTTGTATTCAAAAAATACAGCGCCATGGGCGAAAGCACAGAAAATGCGAAACTAATGTGTGAAGTGCTCTACAAGGCGCTGGGACGTGCCGTTGTTGTTACCGACTGCGACCACGTCATTGCGCAGTCCGGCGCAAAAGATTTGGCCGATGTTCGCATCAGCCCCGCATTTGAGCGTGTGTGCACCGCACGGCGCCTGTACACCGCACAGGGCAGTGCCGTGCCGCTGGATGTACAAAATGCGGCGTCTGTCAGTGCCGCCATGCCGATTTTGTCGGGCGGCGACCTCATCGGAGCCGTTGTCCTGCTTGGGCGTGATGCATGCGGCGAACGCGAAACGCTTTTGCTGCGCGTGGCGGCAGCGTTTTTGGGCAGACAGCTGGAAGAGTAATCGAATCAATATAAAAAGTGCAGGGAAAAGCGTCCGCTTTTCCCTGCACTTTTTTAGCAAATAGAAAATTCCTTTACATGTTTTCCCGTATATTGAACCGCGATGCGGTCCTCAGGGTGCACGTCACATAAATAAATAACCGCTAAAAACAGCCATTCCAAAGGCTTCATCAAAACCCAAACCACATCCGCAGTCCATTTGGAACGAATCAGCCGCGCCAGCGGAAAACCGTATCGGTCATAGGCACTGCGAACAGCGCGATGGATGCGCGGCACCTTTTCTTCTAAAATCTGTTCAAACGCATTTGCCACGAGCAGCTGCCTGTTGACAATCACGGGGTGCCCGTGCCGCACTCCTTTTCTCAGAGGCTTCACCAGCTTTTCATGTCCTCCCGCCGCCACCGTGCATAAGTAATGCTCATCGTAGTATAAATTTTGCGGTGCAATTTGCCGCGATAAATTCCAGTCGCTTGTTTCGGTAAATGCCCGAATCAGGCTATTGGGCGCCTGGCCGAATAAAACCAAAATAAGTACCGTCACACCCAGCAAAGGCAGCATCAAAAGGAAGGCCATATACGGCCAGCGTTTCGACTCCGTCAAAAATCGATTCAGCCGGCACAAAAAGGGAACTTCGTCTATCTTGCTTTTGCGCATTTCGTCCGGTTCAAATTCCCGCACCTTCGCCAAAACTGTGCGCATGGCAATGCACACCACATTCACCGCCGGCAAAAGGAGATAGATATCCATCACCGACTCCAAAATCTGAACCGTCCAAACGAGCGTAAAAAGAACGCCCAGATAAACTGCCGACATACACAGCACCGTCACAAGCGGCGGCATGCGGTTCACCGACACGACACGCAAAACAGAAAATCCGGCAAGAAAAACAAAGAGCAAAACCCCCGCCGAAAGATAGGAACCTGTGAAAAGCGGCGCGTGCATTTCATAGTTGCTCAGCTGCTCGGTCCAGTCTGCGGTGAATACCACCTCTTTTACGATCTCCAGATAAATTATCTCATAGAAAATGCCGAGAAAAAGCGTCCACAAATCATAGAAAAGGCTCGATCTTTTTTTACTTTTGCCTTGAAGCTGTCGGATAAAGAGCAGAATCTGATCCCCCGTGAGCACCAAAGGATAAATTAAAAATGCGGCACAAAACAGCGTTACCAAAGCAAACACCCCAAGGGTGTCCCACACCGAAGGGGGTGCTCCTGCATACCAAAAAAAGCACGCACCAATTACCCCGCCGATGCCCAAGGATAGCAGGCACTGCGCCAAAAACCAGTGCTTTTTGCAAAAACTGCGCCATTTGCTTTCTTTCATTCTTTATCCCTCCTAATTCTTTTAGATTACCAAAGATTCCCCGTATTTTCCATGCTTTCATGATTGTTTGTGTCGATTTATCACTTTCCACAAAAAACACTTTGCACATCGCCCGTTCCTTGCTATTTTTGCAAAAAAATGATATAAAAAGAGTAAGGAAATCCGGGAAATTTCAATCGATTTTGCTAAAGGCAGGGATACGTATGAGCCAATATATTGCCGCACTTGACCAGGGAACTACAAGCTCCCGCTGTATTTTATTTAATCAAAAAGGAGAAGTTTGCAGCTGCGCCCAGCGTGAATTCCGCCAAATTTTTCCGAAAGGCGGATGGGTAGAACACGACCCCATGGAAATCTGGGCTTCACAAATCGGCGTTTTGGTCGAAGCGATGGGCGCCGCGGGCCTGCATGCGGATGACCTCGCCGCCATCGGCATTACCAACCAGCGAGAAACCACCATTGTGTGGGAAAAGGCAACAGGACGCCCTGTTTGCAATGCAATTGTATGGCAGTGCCGCCGCACCGCCCCCATGATAGAAAAGCTCAAGCAGGACGGCTGGGCCGAGCGCATCCGCAAATGCACAGGGCTTGTGCCGGATGCTTATTTTTCCGCCAGTAAGCTGGCGTGGATTTTAAACGAAGTACCTCATGCGCGCGAACGCGCACAAAAGGGCGAGCTGCTCTTCGGCACGGTGGACACTTGGCTGATTTGGAATTTAACGCAAGGGCGTGTGCATGTCACCGATTATACCAACGCTTCTCGCACGATGCTTTTTGACATCCGCCGTCTTTGCTGGGACGAGGACATTCTCGAATATTTCGATATTCCGCTTTGCATGCTGCCTGAGGTCAAGCCCTCCAGCTGTGTTTACGGCCATACCGCAGAGTCGGTGCTGGGTGGTGAAATTCCCATTGCAGGCATTGCGGGCGACCAGCAGGCGGCATTATTCGGCCAGTGCTGTTTTACGCCGGGCAGCGTCAAAAACACCTACGGCACCGGATGCTTTATGCTGATGAATACGGGAAACCGCTTGGTGGAATCGGAAAACGGACTGCTTTCCACCATCGCCGTGGGGATGGACGGCAAAGTGGAGTACGCGCTGGAGGGCAGCATCTTTATTGCGGGCGCAGTTTTGCAGTGGCTGCGCGACGGCCTGCGCATGCTGCACAGTGCGCCTCAGTCGGAAGAATACTGCCGCCGCGTGAAAGACACCGAAGGCGTTTATCTGGTGCCTGCCTTCGCCGGGCTTGGCGCGCCGTATTGGAACCCTTACGCGCGCGGCGTGATGGTCGGCCTGACACGCGGCGCATCGAAAGAACATTTTGTGCGCGCCGCCACGGAATCGCTGGCGTATCAAGTGAATGACTTAATCGACGTGATGAAGCGCGAATCAGGGCTGGAGCTGACTGCCCTCAAAGTGGACGGCGGCGCATCTGCAAACGACTTTTTAATGCAGTTTCAAGCGGATATTTCCCGCGTTTGCATCGACCGTCCGCAGTGTGTGGAAACCACGGCCCTCGGCGCGGCGTATCTTGCGGGGCTGGCCATAGGCTATTGGAAAAGCCGCGAGGATATTTTAATAAACTGGCGCAAAGACCGCTCATTTTTGCCCGAAATGGCGCAGGAAGACTGTGACAAGCGCGTCAAAGGCTGGAAACGCGCGGTGCGCACCGCACTCTATTGGGCGCAGGAGGAGGAATGAGCATGGAACATTTTGACGTTGTTGTTATCGGCGCAGGCGTGGTGGGCGCGGCTGTCGCGCGTGAGCTCTCCCTGTACGAACTGCGCGTGTGCGTGCTGGAGCAAGAGGAGGATGTCTGCTCCGGCACCTCAAAGGCAAACAGCGGCATTATCCACTCCGGTTACGATGCCGCTCCCGGAACAAAAAAAGCGTATTATAACGTGCTGGGTGCGCAGATGCAGCCCGAATTATCACGTCAATTGGATTTTGAATTTGAGCAGCGCGGCTCTCTTTTGGTCTGTTTTGAAGCCGAGCGCCTCGGAGAGCTGGAGGCACTGCGCGAGCGCGGCGTAAAAAACGGCGTTTCGGGCCTGCGCATTTTGCCGCCCGAAGAATTGTATCAATTAGAGCCGAATATCGCCCCCGGCGCAGTGGGCGCACTGTTTGCCCCCACCGCAGGAATCGTCTGTCCCTTCGGCATGACAATCGCCCTTGCGGAAAATGCCGCAGATAACGGCGCGCGCTTCTTTTTTGAGCAATGCGTAAGCGGCATCGAGCGCTCGCAGGAAGGCTACCGCATCACCACCCGGCAAGGGCAGCGCTTTTGCGCACCGTGCGTGGTAAATGCCGCCGGGGTTTTTGCTGATCGTATTCATCAACAGGTATCGCAAACTCCCATGCACATCACGCCTCGGCGCGGTGAGTACATTCTTCTCGATAAGCAAGCGGGCCGCCATGTTTCCCATACGGTTTTCTGCCTTCCGGGCGCAATGGGTAAGGGTGTGCTTGTTACGCCTACCGTTCACGGCAACTTGCTCACCGGCCCGACGGCACAGGATATGAACGACAAAGCCGATACCGCCACCACCGCGCAGGGAATGGATGAAGTGCGCAAGAAAGCGGCACAAAGCGTGCAGGGACTCCCCTTTTCGCTTGCCATTACCTCTTTTTCGGGCCTGCGCGCCCATGAGGACGGCGGCGATTTCATTGTCGGGCAAGCACCGGACTCCCCCGGCTTTTTTGAAGCGGCAGGAATGGAATCCCCGGGCTTAACGAGCGCGCCCGCTGTGGGCAAAGCGCTCGCGCAGGAAATTGCCGTTTATCTCGGTGCAAGCTTAAAAGAATCGCCTATTCTCACAAGAAAAGCTCCCGTGCGCCTTGCAAGCCTTGCGCCGAGTGAGCGCGAAGCCTTTTTGCGTGAACATCCCGACTATGCGAAAATCGTGTGTCGATGTGAGCAGGTGAGCGAAGGCGAAATCAAAGCCGCCATTCACCGCACGCTGGGTGCAGTGTCGCTCGACGGGCTGAAACGGCGCGTGCGGCCCGGCATGGGGCGCTGTCAGGGCGGCTTTTGCCTGCCGCGCACGCTGGAGCTTTTGGCGCAGGAGCTTCATATCCCGCTTTGCGAAGTGCGCAAACACCGCACCGGCTCACAGCCGGTGATGGCTCAGCCGGAAGAGGGGGTATGACAAATGCGCTGTTACGACTTAATTATCATCGGCGGCGGCCCGGCGGGCCTCGCGGCGGCCGCGGCGGCGCGTGCCGAAGGCGTAACGGATTTGCTTTTGCTCGAACGCGACGCAGTGCTGGGCGGTATTTTAAACCAATGTATTCACAACGGGTTCGGGCTTCACACGTTTAAAGAAGAATTAACCGGCCCGGAATACGCCGCGCGCTATATGGAGCAGGTGGAATCGCTGGGGATTCCGTTTCGTTTAAATACCACGGTTTTGCACCTGAGCGCCGACCGAACGCTGACCTATATCAACGCAGAAGAAGGGCTTGTCACTGTGAAAGCGGGCGCAGTCATTCTTGCAATGGGGTGCCGGGAACGTCCGCGCGGCGCACTGCTCATTCCCGGAACGCGCCCGGCAGGCATCTTTTCCGCAGGCACAGCGCAAAAACTCGTCAATTTATACGGCGAAGCGATCGGAAAGGAAATTGTCATTTTGGGTTCGGGCGACATCGGCCTCATTATGGCGCGCCGTTTGACAATGGAGGGTGCGCACGTCAAGGCAGTGGCAGAGCTTCTGCCCTATTCCGGCGGCCTTGCCCGCAATTTGGTGCAATGTCTTGACGATTACGACATCCCACTTTTATTAAGTCATACAGTGGTGGAAATCAAAGGGCGCGAGCGTGTAACCGGTGTCGTCATCGCAAAAGTGGACGAAAACCGCCGCCCCATTCCCGGAACGGAAACGCTTTACGAATGTGACACGCTTTTGCTCTCCTGCGGGCTGATCCCGGAAAATGAGCTTAGCCGCGAAGCGGGCGCCGCCATCAGCCCCGTTACCGCCGGGCCGGTTGTCACCGACGATTTGCAAACGAGCATTGAAGGCGTATTCGCCTGCGGCAATGTTCTGCACGTTCACGACCTTGTCGATTACGTTTCCGAGGAAGCCGCAAATGCCGGCAAACAGGCGGCGCAGTATCTGCAAAAGAAGAACGCCGCTCCCGCGGGCGAGGCTGTTCCCATTGTATGTGAAGGCGGCGTGCGCTACACGGTCCCGCAAGCCCTTCGCCCAAAGGCGATGCCCGAGAAGCTTACCGTGCGTTTTCGCGTTCAGGCACCAATGAAAAACCGTGTGCTCACCTTGCGCGATGAAACCGGCCGTGTACTGTTACAGCAGAAAAAGAAGCATCTTGCGCCCGGCGAAATGGAGCAGATTGTTTTAAAAAAAGAAGTCCTTTGCGCCGAGAGCGCCCCAAAGCGCCTGACGCTTTCTTTGGAGGATGAAACATGAAGCAGGAAATGATTTGTATTTGCTGTCCGCTTGGCTGCCGCATGACAGTTTGCAAAGAGCCGGAAGGAACCATAACTGTAACGGGAAACACTTGCCCGCGCGGCAGGCAGTACGCCGAAAAAGAAGTCACTGCGCCGACGCGCGTTGTAACATCCACCGTTGCTGTTTCAGGCGCCGTGTGTCCGCGTGTTTGTGTGAAAACAGCGCAGGATATTCCCAAAGAAAAAATCTTTGATGTCATGCATGAAATTCACAGTGCCAAAGCCTGCGCCCCGGTTCATATCGGGGATGTCATCTTACAAAATTGTGCCGGTACCGGGGTAGATGTGGTGGCGACTTCCAATGCCCCCGCCGAGCCCCATAACGCGCATGATGCACCGAAGATTGAATCTCCCCTCCGGTAAAAATAAAAACAGCCAAGAACAGGAAAATCTCCTGTCCTTGGCTGTTTTTCATATTGAAATATGACGTTTTCGCATTACGCCGCCGGCGGAACCGAAGTAGAAGGCGCAGGATTCGTCACGGGCGGCTGCCAGTTCGGGTCTTGCTGGGTTGCTCCGCATCCGCCTGTGCACGTCTGCATGCCCGTGTTCGGGTCAGTCGGCCCCCATGTGTGCGTATGCGGCGGTTGCCAGTTCGGGTCTTGCTGGGTTGCTCCGCATCCGCCTGTGCACGTCTGCATGCCCGTGTTCGGGTCAGTCGGCCCCCATGTGTGCGTATGCGGCGGCTGCCAGTTCGGGTCTTGCTGGGTTGCTCCGCATCCGCCTGTGCACGTCTGCATGCCCGTGTTCGGGTCAGTCGGCCCCCATGTGTGCGTATGCTGCGGTTGCCAGCTCGGATCAGTTTCTACCGCGCCGCAGCTTGAGCAAACACGCTGGCCCGTCGTTTGGTCGGTTGTGCCCCACGTGTGCGTATGCTGCGGCTGCCAGTTCGGATCAGTTTCTACCGCGCCGCAGCTTGAGCAAACACGCTGGCCCGTCGTTTGGTCGGTTGTGCCCCACGTGTGTGTATGAGCTGTCCAGCTCGGATCTTGCCGAGTTGCACCGCAAATCTGACATACCTGCACACCCGTCATGGTGTCGGTCACGCCCCACTGGTGATTGGTGCAAACAGCCTCGGAGCTAGCCGCCGATGTGCTGGTCTGCACAGAAGAAGGAGCAGGCGGATTAAAGAAGGTATCCGGCGTTTGAATGTGCTTTGGCACATCTTTCAGCGGGGTGGGGCGGCGGTCTTCCGTTTCCAGCGGATGCGTGCGCACATACTCCATCAGCGCGTCCATGCCCTCTTGGCTCAGATGAATTCCGTCACGCTCCATATAGCCTGCGGCAGCATAACCGTCGGAGCCTTTGAGTGCTTCACTGGAATTTAAAAAGTAGCAGTCTTCCTCCTTTGCAAGCTCCGCCAGCTTCAAGTTGAACTCGTCAATCGTTTTCATGGTAATCTGCGGATAGCTGCGCGTTTTTGAAACCGGGGGCACCGCATTGATGATGATGTCCGCATAGTCCCAAGATTCGCGAATCGTATCAATCGCATCTTTGTACCATTCAATAAAAGTATCTGCAGAAGAGTACGCATTATTTGTTCCGTAGGTGATAGTGATGCGCTTAGGCTGCATCAGCTCCACCGCTTTAGGAACAGACACATAGCCGTAGCCTTGAAAGTTCATGCAGTTAGACGACAGCACATGCTGAATTCCCATGCTCACAGCGGCAAGGCTGTTTTCCTCGGTAACATACCCGAGTGTTGACATGCGAACGGTGTTGGAATCACCGATGAAAAGCGTTTCGTCCAAATACTCTTGTCCGGCATCCTCGCCTTCAATCAGAACTGTGCCGTCAAATACTTCTTTGTCAATCACAGCCGCAGTCTGGTCATAGCCGCTGTCAGGCACTTCATCGGCTTCAGGCGCAGCAGCAATGATATCCATTCCGTTTTTGTCTGAAACAGAAGAGCCGGTCAGCACTTGAAGGATGGAAAAAGTCAAAATTGCAACCACGGTGATGGCCAGCAAAATGCCGACAATCAGAATTGCAATGTCCAGCTTGCTTTTGTTTTGTACGCGAATCCAGAAATTACAAAGCGCGTCCGTAATCGTGTCCAAAAAAGATTCCTTTTTCAAGCGTTTCCCCCCGCATTACTTCGTTTTGAAGGGGCAGCCGCGCGGCCGCCCCCCAGTGCTTCACTGATTCCTGCTGTTTATTTTTGCAGCCGTGAGCGCGGCTGCTGCAAACTATTTTTTGTCAACTACCCAACTATTGTACACGATTTTTTACAAAAAAGCCAGTATTCCGGCGCATATTTTACACTTTGCTTTGTGTACGCGTCATGCTGGGGTAAATTTTAGAAAGAACGTCGTCCGGATATGCCTGATCCATTGCCGTCTGCCAAGACTGCGTTGCCGGAATCCCTTGATAGCGCTGCTGCCAGCGCATGACCGCAGCACCGCTGACTAAACTGTTCACAAGCATAAATACCGCCAAAACCCAAGTGATGGCGGCGCCGTATCTATTTGATACGCTTCGTTCAATCCATCCGTTTAAGCGCGGATAAAGCTCCTTAATCCAAACAAGCGCCAAAATGCCCCAAAACAAACAGTAAAGCACGTTGGTCCGCCCGTTGATGTTCAGCGAAAAGTTCGAGTAATCCCAGCTGACGGTTCCCGTCACAGTTTCCTGCAGCCAGCTGCAAAAATATTCAAAGGCGCCGCCGAGTACCGCGCCGCCAAAAAACAGCCAGCGGTCGTCGCGGTTCACAAAACGGTGCAGACACGCCGTCAGCAGTACAGCACCGATGCCGTAAATCAAATTAAACGGTCCCCAAACAAGCCCGGTGCGCTGCATGAGCCGCCCCGTTGTCACCAACACAAAAACCGTTTCAATCACCACGCCCAGGAAACAGCACAAAAAGAAAATCCAAAAATACTTATAAAAGTTTAAGCCATGGGCAAAATGCCCCGGCACTCCTTTTAAGTTTTCGCGCCGTTCCCTATCACTTTTCATTTCTCGCTCAAGGGCCTTTTGTTCGCGTTCTTTGGCCGCTTCCAGCTTTTGCTCCAATCGTTCACGCCGCTTTTTGTAAAAGGAATACAGCATGCGCATTTTCTCCCCTTTCCAACAGAATTCCCGTCTGTTCGAGCATTATACCAAAAAAAGTTTGAAAAATTCATCATAAAACTCCTTTCTTTTTCAGTTTATGCACCAAACAACGCAAAAAGCAGCTGAACGGAAAAAGAAGCTGTGCTCAAAAACAAAAAAGCTTGAAAAAAGAAAATCTCTTTTTTCAAGCTTTTGGCTTACAGCCTAAGTTTTTATCTGAGCAGACGGCTTAGTGCACTTCCGGCTCTTCCCACAAATGGGCACGCCGCAGTGCAGGACGCATCGCCTGTGCCAGCAAAACCGAAAATACGACAGCGCACAGTGCATTGATTGAAGAAGTAACACCCTTGGTGATGAGCTGTGTGTAAACGGCCTGCATCACTTGGCCTTCCACCCACGCCATCATGATAAACGATTTGAGCAGATACAGCACTACATAGGCAAAACAGCCAACACCTGCCGCTGCCGTGTCCAAAAGTACGCCCGCACGCGCCTTTGCACCGTGCTTTGCAATCAGGCCCGCCAAAAAGCCGATGGCAAATTTTGTGATAAATGTAATCCAGCTTTCGGCGATATAAGCGGGGTTTGTAAAGTCAAAAAGCATGCTTCCAAAGCCCGACGCAATACCGCCCACGATTGGCCCGAACAGCAGACCGGACAGCGCGCAAAATACGTTGCCGAGGTGCAGACGCGCCACATCGCCAATCGGAACTTGTATCCAGCTGAAAATAAACACAAGTGCGCTTAAAAGACCGGTTACTGCTAATTTTTTCACTTTATCCTGCTGTTTCATCATTCCAAATCCCTCTCTTTTCCTTCCCCCTTGACAAGGGGGGTCTCCTTGATTTATCCTAGATTATATCCGAAAACTGGCTCTAATAAAATGCTCAGTTTTTAACTTTTTTATAAGGTCAGATTAAACACTTGGAAAGAGAAATCACCATTATTTTTATAACCGGCAGAAAATATGGAAAAGAGGCGTTTTTGCCTTTGCCATCAGCCATAAAGTAAGGAGGAATTTCTTTGCAGACACTCACACTCTCGCTTCAGCGCGGAAAAACGCCGCTGTATCTTCAAATTTACGCCGCTCTCCAGCAGGAGATTCGCACAGGACGCCTGCAAGCCGGGGAACGTCTGCCCGGCAAGCGCCGTCTTGCCGCCGATCTTTCCGTAAGTGTGAACACGGTTGATACCGCTTACGGGATGCTTGCAGCGGAAGGGTATCTTCAATCCGTTCCGCGCAGTGGGTTTGTTGTTTGTTCCGTTGCGGCTGTGCCCGCCGCAGCCGCAGTGCCGCCGTCCGCACCGCCGTCCGCAAGCCCGAAAAGCTCTTTTTTATACGATTTTACCACCACTTCGATTGACACCTCTCTGTTTCCTTTTAAAACATGGCGCAGACTGCATCAAAACGTTCTGTCACAGCAGCCGGACCTTCTCAACCACGGCGAGCGTCCGGGCGACGAAGTGCTTCGCCGCGCCATTGCCGCACATCTTCGTGAGCATCGGGCGGTGTCCTGCGGCGCGCATCAGGTTGTGGTGGGCGCGGGCATGGAATATCTGCTCGGGCTTGTCGCGCGGCTGTTTTCCGGCGCTTGTTTTGCCGTGGAAAATCCGGGATATTCCCGCACTGCTCACATTTTGCAAAATAACGGAGCCGCCGTGCGCTTTGTCGAGCTGGACGAGCAAGGCATGTCTGTCGATGCGCTTTCGAAAAGCGGTGCCGATATCGCTTATATTACGCCCAGCCATCAGTTCCCTACGGGCGTCACAATGCCCGCCGCACGCCGTTATGATCTCTTGGCTTGGGCGCGGCAGGCACCGGGCCGCTATTTGATTGAAGACGATTACGACAGCGAATTTCGCTTTGATTCAAAGCCGCTGCCCAGCTTGCAGGGCATGGACGCCGCAGAGCGCGTGATTTATATCGGCACGTTCTCCAAAAGCCTTGCGCCCGCATTCCGCATTGCCTATATCGTGCTTCCGCAGCATCTTTTAGCTCGATGGAATGAAGAGTTTGGATTTTATTCATGCACGGTCAGCCGCTTTGAACAGCACACATTGGCGCAAATGATGGAAAACGGGCAATTTGCCGCGCACCTGCGCCGCCTGCGGCTGGCGTACCGCCGCCGGCGCGATTTGTTAACAGATGCACTGCGCCGCGCGTTTCCCGATATCACGTTAGCGGGAACCCACACCGGGCTGCATCTTCTGGCGCAGCTTCCCGGCTGTGACGATGCCGACATTTTAGTACAAACAGCCGCGCAGCACAGCGTTCTGTGCAGCAGCCTTTCCTCTTACGACGCACACGCGCCCCGGCAAACGCGCGCACAGGTCGTGCTCGGTTATGCCGGTCTTTCTGATGATGCCATTGCCTCGGCAGTACAGCGCCTTTCGCTTGCATGGAACGGCGCCGGAACGCGCAGTTAACGCACTCGCTTTGCCCGACTCTTTTCATGCAAAACGCTTTGCTCCGGTTCTAAAAGCCTGTCCGAAATCATAAGCATATTGCGAGGTGATTTTGGATGTACAAACAACGCCGCCGCACATTCGTGCGCCTTGCATCGTTTGTTTTCGCCGTGTCTTCCACGGTGTTTTTGTCCGCAGGGCTTTTGCGCGTTTCACCGCCGATTCTTTTAGCGAGCACCGGCGCCTTCTTTGCTTCCCCGTTTGCGGCTGTGCGCACGGCACAGGAAGTTTTTACCACAGAGAATACCACACCGGCTGCCGCCGTGCAGAGTACACCGACTCAGGAAGTACAGGCCCCCGCCGAAAGTGGACAAACACAAGCGGACAGCGCCGCTCCTGCCGCCGAAAATACACCGGCCGCCGCTCCCGCTTCCACGGGTGAACCGCTGGAGGCACGCTCTCCCGTTGCCGGAGAAGCTGTTCCCGAAGGCATGGTTCCCCTTTTGGAGCAGCATTTTCAAGCATCGGCAGGCACGGGATATATTCCCACCGGAACAGCGCTGATTCGCAATTCTACCAGTCTGCCGGATGCCGAAGTAGCCGCAGAGGTGGGACAGCCCCTGCCCTTTTCCATAGAGGTCAATTCTTCTCAGCCGCAGGTGCTGATTATGCACACGCATGCAACCGAATGTTATGAAAGCACCGAACACAGCTACACCGACCCGGCCTTTTCTGCCCGCACTACCGACACCGCCGTAAACATGGTAGCGGTAGGACAGCAGATGACCGATATTTTAAACGCCGCAGGCATTAACACACTGCACGACACCACGCTGCACGACTATCCCAGCTACACAGGCAGTTACGAAAAGAGCAATGCCACCGTGCGCAGTTACTTGCAGCAATATCCATCCATTAAAGTGGTCATTGACGTTCACCGCGACGCCATTCAACAAGCCGACGGCACCAGAGTAAAACCCGTTGTCACCATCAACGGAGAAAAAAGCGCGCAAGTCATGCTGATCTCCTGTGCCGACCAAGACGGCAATCTTCCGAACTACAAGCAAAACCTGCGCTTTGCCGCCGCATGGCAAGCACAGATGGAGGGCATGTTCCCCGGCTTAACGCGTCCCGTACTCTTCGACTACCGCTACTACAACCAAGACCTCACCACCGGAAGCCTTTTAATTGAGGTGGGCGGCCACGCCAATACTCTCTCCGAAGCGATGGCGGCGGGCCGTATGGCGGCGCAAGCCTTGGCAAAGCTGTTTACCGGCGCTTAAACTTTATTGTTACGCAATGACGCAAACACCCCGCCTTCTGCTGTGCCGGGAAAGCCCGGATAAAGCAGAAGACGGGGTGTTTTTTATGGTTCAGTTCAAAGCTGAAAATACGTTTTTCAGCAGTTCGGAAGCTCCGCGTTAGATAGGCAGTTTTGAGGTGTTCTGCCTTCGATCAAATGCTCGCCGTCGGAATATCCTTCTTCGGAATCTTTCAGCTCTTTTGCAAGCAAACGGCGCAGTTCTTCAATACGGCCTGCATACTGCGGGTTGTTGATGGCGTTATGGGTTTCATACGGGTCTTTGTCAAGATCAAAATACTGATACTCCGCACGCTGGTTCAGCCAAACAAATTTATCGTGCTTTGTCACAATAAACTGGCTGGAGAAGCGGTTGAAGAAAAAGGCATGCTCGCCGTGCAGATAAGTACGCTTGACGCCGCGCAGCATGCTTTCGCCGTCCAAATGTGCAGGAATCGGCGCGCCCGCAAGGTCTAATAAAGTAGGCATCACGTCACGCAGCTCCACAAGGGAATCGTCTGTTACGCCGACCTTGCCAAGATATTTCTCACTGCCGGACAAAAGCATCGGAATATGCGCACTGCCGCGATACGGAAGCGCTTTTCTGTTGAAGCCGTGGTCGGAAAGCATTTCGCCGTGGTCAGACGTAAAGATGATAACAGTATCCTCCATTAAGCGGTGCTCCTCAAGCGCAAGCAAAATCCGTCCGATTTGATGGTCCACATGGGTAATGCACGCATAATAGCCCACCTGCTGCTGTCGAATCAGCTCCGGGTCGGACGGGCCGGTGCAGGAATTGTAAATGCGTCCATTCTTCTCTAAGGCCGCTTCGTCGTTCCAATCGCCGCGCACCGGGGGACGTAAATTTTTGTGTTCGTACAAATTAAAATAATGCTGCGGGGCGTCATAAGGCGCGTGCGGCCGCACAAAGCTCGCCATCAGGAAAAACGGCTGGCGCGGGTCGCGGCGGCGCAGAAAATCAATCGTGCGCGAAGCCACCCAGTTGGTGGGGTGATATTTCTCTTCGTAAGGCCACGGACGCGCTGTCCATCCGTTGCAGTCCATACCGGTGTCCTTCACATCACACTCAATGCCCTTTTCGTTTTTCAGCCAATAGAAGTAGTCATCTGCCACCAGCTGATTTTCCCCGTAGGCAACACCGGGCCCGCGGTATTGGTGCAGGCAGCCGTCGTGCAGTTCTACGTGATGAAAGCCCAGATAATTGCGCAAGGGGTGCACATGCATTTTTCCGACACACTCGGTATAATAGCCCGCTTTGGCAAGCTCTCCGGCCATGGTGCAGCCGTAGTTCCAGTCTACACGGTCTTCATAGCCCACTCTTCCCGTGTGGCGCTGGCTCAGGCCCGTGTGCAGAATGGCGCGGGCAGGCACACAGGTGGGGCAAGACGAATAGGCATTCGGAAATACAATTCCCCGCGCTGCCAAAGAATCGAGATACGGTGTTTTTACATCGGGATGCCCGGCATATCCGGTGCAGTCGCCGCGCATTTCATCCACCATGATAAAAAGAATATTCGGACGCTTGTTCATTTCGGTCATTCTCCTCTCTGAAGCAGGGTAGAGCCGTACCTTCGACGGCGTTCTCTTGTTTCATAATGGCACAAACCCTCCAAAAAGTACATTGACAAAACGCACACTTTTTTGCAGAAACGTCCGTTTGTTTTATCCAAAAAACAAAACGCCGCCCGATTTGCATCGTGCAAGCCGGGCGGCGTTGTCATGATTGATTACTTAATACAGGGTATCGGGTGCAATTTTGTCGTAATACTCGCCGTACTGAACGTCGAGAGCGTCAAGCTTCGGCTGCAAGTCGGCAGACAAAACCGTATCCATATTGCTGTCTACATATTGCAGAAGGTTTTCTTTGATGTTTTCTTCATCAATGGGCAAACGCTTGATAATGTGATAACCGTAGCTGGTTTCTACAATATCGCTGATTTCGCCCTCTTTCAGTGCATAAGAGGCATCTTCAAACTCCTGCACCATATAGCCCTTGGTGAAGGTGTAGCCTTCTTCCGGCTGGCCGGGGTCTTGGCTGTACTCTGTCATCAGCGCGGCAAAATCATCGCCGTTTTTGGCTTTCTCCAGCACTTCCTCGGCCTTGGCCAGCTCAGCGCCGTGGTCGGCTGCGGTGCTCTCAGAGCCGGAAGTGCTTTCCGAAGCCGCCTGTTCCGTTTCAAACGGAATCAAAATGTGCTGAACATGCACATAATTTTCTTTTACATTGTTCAAGATATCTTCGCCGTACACATCGATGAGCACTTGCTGCTGTAAGAGGATATCCTGCATGAATGCACGGTACTCCTCTTCGCTGGAGAAATACTGGGCCTCCAGGCTCTTTTTAAACTCTTCTTCTCCCAAAGACTCTTTTGCCTGTTTAATGCTGTTGTCGAGCTCCGTCAGCAGCTCATCGCCCACGGTAACGCCCTTTTCAGCGGCAAAGTCGCGATATACTTTAGACAGTTTCAAGCTGTGTGTGGCAGAGTCGCGCAGGTTGGTGTACACCTCTTCTGTCTGGTCGCCTGCCATGGCAATCACATTTTCGGCGCCGCCGACACTCGCCAGCGTGCGCAGATAATAAAAGCGGTATTGGTCTAAGGGAATTTCCTCGCCCTCAATCGTCAGAATGGGGCCGGGATTTTCCACCTTTGTATTATCAATAAACAAGCCCGGCTCATGAGCAGGCTCAGAAGCCGAAGCAGATGCGGAAGCCGACGCGGAAGCCGAACCGGAAGCGGAGCCGGAGGCTGCCGTGCCTGCACAGCCCGCCAATGCGGAAGCCATCATCACGAGAGCGGCCAAAAAAGCAATCGTTTTTTTCATCGTATCCTCCATGGCGCTTCCTGCTCCCGGCAGAAGGCGCGTGTTAAAAAAATTAGTCCGTTTTCCCTTAAACGGGTGCGGCACAAGCCGCATAACCATTGCATTATATCATATTTTCCCTAAAATTTCAATTTCACTCTTTAAAATGCAAAAATTTTCTTTTATACTGTTAATCAGAAAGCGTTGTGCGCACCGCACAAGCATGTGAAAATACCGCCCTTTTCGCCCGGTTTTCAGTTGCCGGGCAGGGTGTAAAAAAGGCAGGAATGTACCAATGGATTACTACAAAGAGGCATTGAATCTTCACGCAAAGCATCACGGAAAGCTGGAAGTCGCAAGCAAAGTTCCCGTCAAAACAAGGGATGATCTTTCCACCGCTTATACACCCGGCGTGGCGCAGCCCTGCCGCGAAATTGCAAAGGATCCAAGCGCAGCCTATGAATACACCTGCAAAGGCAATATGGTGGCCGTTGTTTCGAACGGAACCGCCGTTTTGGGCCTGGGCAACATCGGCGCGGCGGCTTCTCAGCCCGTTATGGAGGGCAAGGCAATTTTGTTTAAAGAGTTCGGCGGGGTAGATGCTTTCCCCATCTGTCTGGACACGCAGGACCCCGAGGAAATCATCCGCACCGTCAAGCTGATCGCCCCGGTGTTCGGCGGCATTAACCTGGAGGATATCGCTTCCCCGGCCTGCTTTGCCATTGAGGAGCAGCTGGAGCGCGAGCTGGATATCCCCGTGTTTCACGACGACCAGCACGGAACAGCCATTGTTGTCACAGCCGCTTTGCTGGGCGCACTGCGGGTGGTGAAAAAGGAGCTTTCCGACATTCGCGTGGTGCTCAACGGGCCGGGCGCAGCCGGAACTGCAATTATCAAAATGCTGCGCAGTGCGGGCGTTCGCCACATCATCGCCTGCGACGAAAACGGCATTTTGTACGCCGAGCGCGGCGTGGGCATTGCCGATCACAAAGCCATGCTCTGCACCATCACGAACCCCGACCACCTCACCGGAACGCTGGCGGATGCCGTAAAAGGCGCCGATGTATTTATCGGCGTTTCCGTGGGCGGCGCATTGACGCCCGACATGGTGCGCACCATGGCCAAAGACGCCGTTATTTTTGCGATGGCAAACCCCGTGCCGGAAATTACGCCCGACGAGGCCAAAGCCGCCGGTGCCCGCGTGGTGGGAACCGGGCGCAGTGATTTTGCGAACCAAATCAACAACGTTCTGGCCTTCCCCGGCGTGTTTAAGGGCGCACTGCGCGTGCGCGCCCGCGATATCAACACCGAAATGAAGGTCGCGGCCGCTTATGCCATTGCCGACTTAGTTTCGGACGAAGAGCGCCATGAAGACTACATCATCCCCGGCGCTTTTGATGAGCGCGTGGCAAATGCCGTGGCCGATGCCGTGGCAAAAGCGGCGCAGAAAACGGGGGTGGCGCGCCTGTGAGAACGATTTCTGCACACGAAATTACCGATGCCGTTGCCCGCCTTTGCATTGAGGCAAACCGCACGCTTTCGCCCGACATGACAAATGCACTGGCAAACGCCAAAGCCTCCGAGCCGTGGCCTGTTGCCAAAGCCGCGCTGGACACGATTTGTGAGAACTTAACCGTCGCCGAGCAAACC
Organism: Candidatus Ruthenibacterium merdavium; assembly: GCA_019119935.1. GTDB lineage: Bacteria > Bacillota > Clostridia > Oscillospirales > Ruminococcaceae > Ruthenibacterium > Ruthenibacterium merdavium. The sequence continues at coordinate 81,249 of DWWA01000037.1, forward strand.
GGGCTTCCCATCTGCCAAGACACGGGAATGGCGGTTGTGTTTGCCGATATCGGACAAGAAGTATTCATTGACGGCAATTTTGAGCAGGCCGTCCACGACGGTGTCGCAAAGGGCTATACCGAAGGCTTTCTGCGCAAGTCCGTTGTGGCCGACCCCATTCGGCGCGGCAACACGGGCGACAATACCCCCGCCGTGATTCACACGCGCCTTGTGCCCGGCGACCGCCTGCGCCTGACCGTTGCCCCGAAGGGCTTCGGCAGTGAAAACATGAGCCGCATCGCCATGCTCAAACCGGCGCAGGGCAAAGAGGGCGTCATGGATTTTATCGTTGAAACCGTTCGTCTTGCCGGGCCGAACCCCTGTCCGCCGATTGTGGTCGGCGTGGGCATCGGCGGCACGTTTGAGCTGTGCGCGATGCTCGCAAAGCGCGCGCTTTTGCGCGGCGTGGACACACGCCACCCCGACCCCTACTACGCCGAAATGGAGCAAACCCTTTTGGCGCGCATCAATGCCTTGGGCATTGGCGCACAGGGCTTCGGCGGAAAAACCACGGCGCTGGGGCTGCAAATTGAAACCTACCCCACCCATATTGCGGGAATGCCCGTGGCGGTAAATATCAGCTGCCACGTCACGCGCCACAAGGAGGCTGTTTTATAATGCAACACCGTTTAACGACACCGCTGACCAGCGAGCAGACAAAGCAGCTGAAAAGCGGCGATACCGTTTTGCTTTCCGGCGTAATTTATACCGCGCGCGATGCCGCGCATAAGCGCCTTTGTGAAGCGCTGGAGCGCGGCGAATCGCTTCCGCTGAACTTGCAAAACGCCGTGATTTACTATGCAGGCCCTACCCCGGCACGCCCGGGCGAAGTCATCGGCTCATGCGGGCCGACCACCAGCGGACGCATGGACGCCTACGCTCCCACGCTGATGCATCAGGGCGTGATCGGCATGATTGGGAAAGGGGCAAGAAACGCTGAAGTTGTGAAAGCCATCAAAGCGTGCGGCGCGGTTTATTTTGCCGCCATCGGCGGCGCGGGCGCGGTGATGGCCTCCTGCGTGAAAGAGGCCGAAGTCGTCTGTTATGACGATCTTGGAAGCGAAGCCGTGCGCCGTTTAGTGGTTGAAAACATGCCGTTGACAGTCATCATCGACAGCGAGGGGCGCAATCTCTACACCGACGGCCCGGCGCAGTACTTAGCTGCCTGCACCGAGGAGGAAACCGGTTTATGACACGTCTTTCCTTGCGTCAGCGCCTTTTGATGGGCGTAACGCTCTTTTCTATGTTTTTCGGCGCGGGAAACCTGATTTTCCCGCCCTTCACGGGCTATCGCGCCGGTTCGGATGCCGTGCCTGCCTTTTTGGGCTTGATTTCCACCGCCGTTCTCTTTCCGGTTTTGGGCATTATCGCCACGGCACGGGCAGGCGGTATGGATGGGCTTTGCCGCAAAGTCCATCCGCAGTTTTCGAAGTGGTTTACCCTCGTCATCTATTTGTGCATCGGGCCGCTTCTCGCCATTCCGCGCACGGCAAGCATGGCGTTCTCAATGATGTCTTTCGCCACTGCTCCCGCACAGTCCATCTCCCTCGGGCCAATTTCTGCCCAGCAGATTCTGGCGGTCGTTTTTTCTGTGGTTTTCTTTGCCGCTTCCCGCTTTTTTGCACAACGCCCGTCCCACTTAAAAGATATCTTAGGCAAAATTTTAACGCCGATTCTTTTGCTGCTGGTGCTTGTCCTATTTTCGGCAGGCATGGTGCTGCTGCCCGCTGAAACAGGCGCGCCGCAGCCCCCTTACGCGGACGCACCGTTTGCGGCCGGGTTTGTGGAAGGCTACAACACGATGGATGCGCTGGCGGCGATGGTGTTCGGTATTCTGATTTCCGTAAATATTCAAGACTTCGGGCTTCAAGAGGAAAAACAGCTGCGCCGTGAAACAGGTATCAGCGGATTGCTCGCCGGCGGCGTGCTCATTCTTGTCTATGGCATGCTGGCCGTGCTCGGCGCACGCGCGAGTGCCGTTTTGCCGGAAGCTTCGGACGGTTCGGTGGTTCTCTCCGGGCTGTGCAGCCTGTTTTTCGGCAATGTCGGCGCAGCATTGCTCGCGGCTATTTTCCTTGTCGCGTGTTTTAATGTATGCACCGGGCTGTTAAGCAGCTGTGCATCTTATTTCAGCAAGGAATTTCCGCGCCTGTCGTTTATGGCGTGGCTGAATGTGTTCACTGTTTCGGGATGCGTGATTTCCGTGTTCGGGCTGGGCTTCATTCTTCAAATTTCCGTGCCGATCCTGACACTGATTTATCCCGTCGCGCTCACGATTATTGTTTTAAATCTGTTCCCCTTTGCCTTTTTGGAAAAACCTTGGGTTCACCGCATCTCGGTCATTGCCGCTTTTGCTTACAGCGTGATTTCCATGCTTTAATCGCATCTTTACGAAAACAGCCGCCCTGTGTGTCATACACAGGGCGGCTGTTTGTTTGCCTTACGCTTTGTTTTTGTACATTTCTTCGTAGTACTTCATATAGTCGCCGGAGGTGACGCGCTGCATCCACTCCTGGTTCTCCAAGTACCAGTCGATGGTTTTCACAATGCCCACTTCAAAGGTCGTTTCGGGGTACCAGCCCAGCTCGTCCTTAATTTTGGTCGGGTCAATGCCGTAGCGGCGGTCATGACCCAAACGGTCGGCAACATACTGAATCAAATCTTCGCTGATGCCGTCATCCTTCAAACGGTCGTGCAGCTGTGCAATAATCGTTTTCACGATGAAGATATTGGGACGCTCGTTGTGGCCGCCCACGTTGTACACTTCGCCGTCGCGGCCGCCTTCCGTCACCATGTCAATGGCCTTGCAGTGATCCTCTACATACAGCCAGTCGCGCACGTTCATGCCATCGCCGTAAACGGGCAGCTTCTTGTGGTTCTTCACGTTGTTGATCATCAAGGGGATCAGCTTTTCGGGGAACTGGTACGGGCCGTAGTTATTCGAGCAGCGCGTGATGTTCACAGGCATGCCGTAGGTGTCGTGGAAGGCCATAACAAACATATCGGCGCTGGCCTTCGAGGAGGAATACGGGCTGTGCGGGCACAGCGGAGTTGTTTCCATGAAGTAGCCTTCGTCACCCAGCGAGCCGTATACCTCGTCGGTGGAAACCTGCACATACTTTTTGCCCTCGGCCCAAACGCCGTCTTTCAGCCATGCATTTTTGGTGCATTGCAGCAGGTTCACCGTGCCGAGCACGTTCGTTTCCACGAAGATTTCGGGGTTGGTGATGGAGCGGTCAACGTGGCTCTCTGCGGCAAAGTTGATGACATAGTCAAAGTCATACTTTTCAAACAGGCTCGTTACCAATTCGCGGTCGCAGATATCGCCCTGTACAAAGACGTGGCGGGAATCCCCCTCAACGCCTTTCAGGTTTTCGAGGTTGCCGGCATAGGTCAGCTTATCCAGGTTGACAAGCAGAATGTCGTCATACTTTTTCAGCATATAGTAAACAAAGTTGGAACCGATAAAGCCGGCGCAGCCGGTAATCAAATATTTTTTCATGAGGATACTCCTTTTATTCCGTTTGTATTCACATTCCCGGTTTATTGCTGGCGGGCGCGCCACTGCTCAAAAAAGCTTTCAAGTGCCTCACGCCAGGGGCGCATTTCGTTGCCGACGGTGCACGCGAGCATGCGGTTTTCCAAAGCGCTCCACGCCGGACGGCGTGCCGCTTCGGGGTGGGCGGCGGCGTACTCGTCGCTGGTGCACGGGGCTACCTCTGCACCAACGCCGGACAAACGCATGATTTCCACGGCGAAGTCATACCACGAGCAAACACCTTCGCCCGTGCAGTGATACACGCCGTACTCTTTGCTGACTACCATCTTTAATAAATGATGTGCCAAATCCTCGGCGTTGGTGGGGTTGCCGAGCTGGTCGTTTACAACCGTCAGCTTGCCGAACTTTTTGCCGGCATTCATCATGGTAAACACAAAGTTTTTGCCCGTTAAGCTATACAGCCAAGCTGTGCGCACCACAAAAGAGCGGCTGCAGAACTGGCGCACGTACTCTTCGCCCAGCAGTTTCGTCTGGCCGTAGGCGCTCACAGGGCAGGTGCCGCACGCTTCGTCCAGCGCCACGCCGCCGTTGTCAACTCCGCTGAATACATAGTCTGTGGAAACGTGAATCAGCTTTGCGCCGATTTCCTCAGCGGCCATCGCCAGGTTGCGCGGGCCGAGTGCGTTCACGCGGAAGGCGTCCTCGCGGTGGATTTCACATCCGTCTACGTTTGTATATGCCGCACAGCAGATGATCACATCCGGCTGATGATGGCGCACAAAGGCCGCCACTTCATGGCGGTTGGTGATATCCAGCTCGCGCATGCCTTCCACACCGATGTCGGTGCAAAGTACGGTAGCGCGGCGCAGTTTTTCAGGAATTTCTCCAAGGGCGCTTTTCCCCTGCTCCAGCTGGCGGCGCAGCTCGGTGCCAAGCTGGCCGGCCGCTCCGGTAATCAAAATTTTCATGCACTGCCTCCTATTTTTCATGCAAAAAAGGGAGCGCACCTTTGAGAGTTCAGCGCGCTCCCGAATCAAACATCAATAGCGGAGCTTTCCTTCCGCTACACGGCGCAGGTGCTGACCGTAGGGGCTTTTGCCGTAGCGCTCTGCGCTTTCCAGCAGCTTTTCTTTGGAAATCCAGCCGTTTTTAAAGGCAATTTCTTCCGGAGCGGAAATTTTAATGCCTTGGCGTTTTTCCACCATGCGCACAAAATCGGCAGCATCCACAAGGCTGTCCATCGTGCCGGTATCCAGCCACGCAAAGCCGCGGCCGAGCAGCTGCACATCGAGGTCGCCTTTTTGCAGATACAAATCGTTCAAGGTGGTGATTTCCAGCTCACCGCGCGCGGAGGGCTTTACCTGTTTTGCCAGCTCCACAACACGTTTGTCGTAGAAATAAAGGCCGGTAATGGCATAGTTCGATTTCGGCTTCTGCGGTTTTTCCTCTACGCTGATCACCTTTCCGTCGCCGTCAAACTCCACGATGCCGAAACGCTCCGGGTCGTTCACATAGTAGCCGAACACGGTTGCGCGGCCGCGCTGCTCGGCATTCTCTGCCGCGTTGCGCAGAATGCGGGAAAAGCCGTTGCCGTAAAAGATGTTGTCGCCGAGCACCATGGCGCAGCAGTCGTCGCCGATGAACTCTTCACCCAGCAAAAATGCCTGTGCTAAGCCGTCGGGGCTGGGCTGCACTTTGTAGGAGAACTTTACGCCGTACTGGCTGCCGTCGCCCAGCAAATCTTCAAAGCGCGGCGTGTCCTGCGGGGTGGAAATGATTAAAATATCCTGAATCCCCGCCAGCATCAGCGTAGAAAGCGGATAGTAAATCATGGGTTTGTCGTAAACAGGCAAAAGCTGTTTCGACGTCACCATCGTGAGGGGGTACAGTCTTGTTCCGGCTCCGCCGGCCAAAATAATCCCTTTCATTTTAAAACTCCTTATCGAATGTATTTCAACGGGCTAAGTACCGCCCACACACTTACTGTTTCACGTCTTGTGCCAACTCATACGCAGGCCATTTCCTGCGCAAACGACACATCAAAACAGGCGAAACCCCCATTTTTTCCAATAGCGGAACATAGATCTCACCTGCATCCAAAAGTTTTTCCACTTGCGGTTTGCGTCGCGGTGCCACGCATGGGTCACCTCGGTCACGGGCACATACATCACTTTTCCGTGCTTTTGCGCCTTGCGCGTGATGTCGGCGTCCTCCACATACATGAAATACCCCTCGTCAAACCCGCCGATTTTCGCAAACACATCGCTGCGCATGACAAAAAAGCATCCCGTGCAGAAATCCACTTCCCTCGGCACGGACAAATCTTCATCCAGCATCAAGTAGTGGCGTTCAATCTTTTTGAGAAACGGCAAAGGAACCTGACGGGACAGCAGCGCCGCAAAAGTGGGGCGGCGCTTGGCGGTAAACTGCTCCTCACCGCTTGGAAAGCGCAGACGCGGCGTTGTCATAACAACATCGGGATGTTCATCCATCCATGCACAAAGGGCAGAAATGCTGTCCTCACTTAACTCAATATCAGGATTAATCACCGCATGATAGCGGCTGTTGAGGCGCGGCAGCACTTGGTTATGGCCGCTGCCAAACCCGATATTCTTAGGCAGACGAATCACTTCGGCAGCGCCGCCGAAATCGGTTTGTTCCAAGCGCGCACCCGTGCCGTCAGGAGAATCGTTGTCAATCAAAAACAGCTGCAACGCTACACCCTGCGTGTGCTGCAAGACACTGCGCGCCGCCTGCACCGCCTCTTCATATCCGTTATAAGTGACGATGCTCGCCGTAACCGGTGTTTTTTGCACAACCATCCTCCTTATCCTATATTTCTGCTTATTATACCATACTGACACTTTTTTGTAAATAAACACCTGCCTGTGCGTTCATACTAATGGCGGGTGATCTAAAGATGAAATATTCGTTTCAGTTTTCCTTAGGCGCAGTCGGATACAGTTTCATTGAAATTTTGGTGCGCGGGTATACTCATTGGAGCATGGCAGTGCTGGGCGGGCTTTGTCTGATGCTGCTGTGCGGCATCTCTCGCCGGTTCTGCTCTTGGAACATCGGCGCGCAGGCACTGCTCGGCGCCGCAGTCATTACGGCGGCGGAACTTTGCGCAGGCATTCTGCTCAATCACATTTTGGGTTGGAATGTGTGGGATTATTACGCCTATCCCTTTAATTTATGGGGGCAAATCTGTCCTTTATTCAGCTTTTTCTGGTTTTTGCTTTGTGTACCGGTGTTTTTTGCGCTGCGTCAGGTTCAAAAATGTCTTTCTCCCGCGGTATCCGATCAACATAAAACGAGCGCGCCCTCCTAAAGCGGTATTGAATGATTGACGCATCGTGCCAAAGTTTTCCGTGATATATCCCGAAAGCGCAGTTCATCCTTTGAGGATTGGCTGCGCTTTTCAATTGTTCTTACAAAACTGCTCCAGCGCACTCTGTCATGCAAAATCATGTCTTGTTTTCTTAAAAATTTCACATGTGACGGCGTCCGCAGAGATATTTTTTGATTGTTCAACTATTTCTAATATGTTATACTGGTAACGTTACGTTAATTTTCTTATCATATTTCATTAATTTTTTATAAAGACATCGTACTCTTTCAAAAGAGTCGCTTTTCTTTCATTTTTTACAGCAGAGAGGTCGATTTTATGGATGAAAATTCCACACTGATTCAGCGGTTTGAGCAAGCAGTTTCCGCGTTTGACAGCGGCGATGCTTATTCCGCTTTGAATGAGCTTGTCGCTTTGTATCAAGAGGGCTTTCACCGTGAAGAAATTCTCACTTTTTTGAATGAGGTTTCGTATGAGCCGAACGCTGCCGAGATGAAAGCAAATTTTGAAAAAAACTGCGCGGCACTGGCTCACTATCCCTTCGTACAAGGCTTCACTCCGCCGCCGTTTGAGGCGCTGTCTTTCCGAATTTACCCGGTTAGCGCAGAAGAGTTTTTTGTTTTCAATCCCAGTGCCGAAACGTTCGGTGAACGGAGGGTCTTTGAGAAAGATCCTTCTTTTGATTGCTGTTTAAAATATTTTGACGAACAGCGTGTTTTTCAAAATGAAACAAACGTTTCAAAACTTGCTTACCTAAACCGCAATATTCGCGCCAGTGAAGCAATCGGCTTTGAAAACCACATTTATCTGCATTACGACGAACCCGACCGGTTTTATGCCCTGCTCTTGATAAGCGATTGGAGCAATTTGCTGGCCGAGAAAAAATTTGTCGTGTGCATTGGAAAAGATTCGTTTTTGAATCCCGAAGATTTTTGCGCGCGCTTTCAGGTGTCGTATGAAAACTGCACGCCCCAGCCGCCCAGCATTTCGGAAATCAGCCGTATGATTTTCGGCTGGAAAATTGCCAACGTGTCGGGAACTTCTTTCCTTGCCGATATCCTTGACTATCATCCCCGGCTTCTGACAATTCCTGATTGCTTTTTCAACGATTTTTACCCTTACTACACAAAATACCTGCAGGGAAAAAAGACAAAAGAAGTGGTAAAGCATCTTTGTCAGCTCGATCACACAGCGCCCGAAAAATCACTTTTTCATGCTGTTACCACAAGCCAATCCTTGAGTGCTGCGAATCTTTCCGAAAATGTTCTTGAAGAATTAAACCGCGTTGATGCAAATGAGCTTTTAAACAAAACCGGCGAGCTTCTCGCTGATTGCGAAATTCCGACTGCCCGCGAGTGGATTACAGCAATTTATTTAGCTTTTTCGCTTTGCCACGGGCGCACCTTCACACAGCGCGTGACCCCCGCAGTCTTTATGTATCCGCACGACGATATGTTCTTTCTTGCCGGAGTAGAACGGGAACGCGTTAAGTTTTACCTCGATACGGTATGTTCTTTCGACGATTACAAAGCAATTGCCATTATTCGTGATCCCGTAACACAAGCGGGCAGCGTGATTCGCTTTATGACCGAAACGCATCCGGAAGCTAAAAACGAGAAGGGCGAACGTGTTTTTTATCCCTTTTACAGCTTGGCTTTCGGCTCGTTGGTTCCCAAAGATTATTTTTTCCGCAATGACCATGCCCTATGGAAACAAATTCGCGTGGTACGATTCGAAGATTTAAAGCTGAATCCGAAGGCAACGCTGAAAAGTCTAACAGACTTTTTGGATCTCACAGACTGCGATACGCTTTATAAAACGACATGGTGCGGCCTTTCCCGCGCCGGCGTTTCGACCGACGGCAGCTCGTTTGAAGGGTTTGACCCGGCCCCTATTTATAATTCACACGCCAAGTATCTCAGTGTATTTGATAAATACCGCATTGAACTGCTTTTGGCCAATTTGATGAAATATTACGGGTATCGCGCTGTTTATTACGATGGTCAACCGTTTTCGGAAGAGGAGAAATACACCTTAATGAAATTTCCTTTCCGGTGCGACGATATTCCCTTTTTAGCTACGGAAGAGTCCAAACAGCCTCTTTTAGACCTTGCATTCCAACTTGTACGCATGTCTGTGATGTTTTATTCTAAGTGTGAACACACACCGGTAAAAATCCCGGATTTTCCGTTTGAATTTGAGCCAATCCCTTGGCTGAAACCGGATGAAGAGCTGCTTGTTCAACCTTTATATGAAACCAGAACACAGTAAAGAACATATTTGCTGCAAAATTATTCATTAACCCTTTATCATTCTTATTCAGAGGCACTTTATGAAACACGAAACCGGAACCGTATATTTTTTCACAGGCCTTTCGGGGGCCGGAAAAACCACGCTCGGCAGCTTATTTTACGAGCGGTTAAAATCTACAAAACCTAACGTGGTATTTTTAGACGGCGACCAAATCCGCCCCGTCTTCGGTGAAGACAGCGGCTACACTTATGAAGACCGTTTAAAATGGGCAGGGCGCATTTTCCGCGTATGCAAAATGCTTTCAGAGCAAGGCATCGATGTCATCTGCTGCAGTATTGCCATGTTTTCATCGGTTCGGGAATGGAACCGCGCAAACATTCCCGCCTACAAAGAGATTTACATCCGCGTGAAAAAGGAAACGCTCATGAGCCGCAACCAAAAAGGGCTGTACACAAAAGGACACAATGTCGTGGCATCGACCTTCCCTTCGATGAGCCGCAGTCGCCGGACATCATCATCCAAAATGACGGTTTGGAAACGCCGCAGACGCTTGTGGAACGCTTAGAAGCGGCGCTTTACCACCCTGTTTATGAAAATTCCGTTGACAATGTGGATTACTGGAACCAATACTATAAAAACAAGCTTTGCTCCACACAGCCTTCACCGTTCGCACAGTATGTTGCAACCTTGACCGACAGCGGAAAATCTCTCGTCGATTTGGGCTGCGGCAACGGGCGCGATACGGTTTACTTTGCCGGGCTTGGGCTGCAAGTAACGGGAGTCGACTTATCGGATATCTCGGTGCAGTCTTTGCAGGAGCAAAACATTCCCGGCGCACGCTTTGTCTGCGGCGATTTTGTAAACCCGAAAGAAACAGTCGGAGATTCTTTTGACTATGCTTACAGTCGGTTTACCATTCATGCCATCAACGAACGGCAAGAGCGCACTTTCCTGAAAAATATTTACAGCCGGCTTCGGCCGAACGGTAAATTTTTTATTGAGGTGCGCAGCATCCATGACCCACTGTTCGGAAAAGGGAAAAAGATGGAGCGCAACGCATATTTTTATGACAACCATTACCGCCGCTTCATTGTGATGGAGGAACTTGTGCAAAGTCTGCAAGAGCAAGGCTTTCAAATTGAATATGCAAAAGAACAGTCCGGGTTCGCCCCTTACGGAAACGACGATCCTCCTGTGATCCGTATTGTCGCCAAGAAAGCCGCTGTCTCTCACGCCTGATGCTTCTCTCGGCTCCATGCGGCACTATGCTAAAAATTGAATAAAAAGCAAACAGCCCCGCCCCGTGCAAAATGCACGGAGCGGGGCTTTGCTGTGTGACAAAAACTTATTTCGCAGTATTGATAAAGCTTCTGTTGTCCCAAAGATACTTCACGCCGGAAAACAGCGTCACAGCCGCAACCAGCCAGCACAGCACATAAGTAATCACTTGAGAAATCAATGCGCTTTGCGTACCTGCGCCCGCGGTCATTTGTTCAATGGGTACCGCAAAGTAATAGAAAATGATGGTGAGCATTTGGAGCACCGTTTTCACCTTGCCCCACCAGTTGGCGGCAATCACCTTTCCGTCCGGTGCTCCTGCCGCAATCATGCGCAGGCCGGAAACGGCAAATTCGCGCGCCAAAATGATGACAACAACAACGGGACTGCACACGCCGTCCACAATCATGTAAATAAAAGCCGTTGTTGTGAGCAGCTTATCCGCGAGCGGGTCGGCAAATTTGCCGAAATCCGTCACCAAGTGATACTTGCGCGCAATCGCACCGTCTAAAAAGTCGGTAATGCTCGCCAGTGCAAATACCACGCCTGCGGCAAGCATCCAGTGATAAGCCGCCAAAACCATAAATACCGGCACGAGCAAAATACGCATCATTGTTAATTTGTTCGGAAGGTTCATTGCTCTGCCTCCTCTGTCAACTCCGCATACAAATCGTAAACATCGCTATCTTTAATACAAACCGTATAGAAGTTGCCCGGATAGAGCGGCGTTTCACTCGCCACGCAAACCTCGGAGTCAATTTCCGGTGCATCGCCGCGGCTGCGGCACAAATACAGGTCATTTTCGTCGTCGTAGCCGTCGCAGATCACCTGCATGACACCGCCCACTTTGGCGGCTTGAAGCTCGTTCATCACATCGGCCTGTGCACGCATAACGGCCGCGGCACGCTCTTCGCGCACCTCCATCGGCATCTGCTCCATGCGTGCCGCCGGGGTGCCTTCCTCCTCGCTGTAAGCAAAACAGCCCAGACGGTCAAAGCGTTCTTCGCGCACAAAGGCGCACAGCTTTTCAAACTGCTCTTCGGTTTCGCCGGGGAAACCTGCAATCAGCGTCGTGCGCAGGGTGATATCCGGCATTGCTTTGCGCAGGCGTGCCAGCGCTGTGCGCACGGTCTGCTCATCGCCCTTACGGTTCATCGCACGCAGCACGTCGCTGTCAATGTGCTGAATGGGAATATCCAAATAGTGCAAAACTTTTTTATTGCGCACCATTGCGTCGATAAATTCATCGGTAATGCGCTCAGGGTATGCATACAAAAGGCGAATCCACTCAATGCCTTCCACGGCGTTGAGCGCATCCAGCAGCGGCGCAATTTCCACTTCGCCGCGGTCTTGGCCAAACGCCGTCAAGTCCTGCGCCACCAAAATGAGCTCTTTCACACCCTGCCCGGCCAAAAACTCAGCTTCCTTCACAACATCGTCAATGGTGCGGCTGCGCAGATTGCCGCGGATCAGCGGAATGGCGCAGTAGGTGCAGCGGTTGTTGCAGCCTTCCGCAATTTTCAAATAGGCATAATGGGACGGCGTGGAAATCACACGCGCACCGCCCAGTGCATATTCCTCTTTCGCGCCGTATGCCTCCACAGGCTCGGAGGTGCCGTTCACTGCTTCCTCAATGATCTCCACAATGTTCTTGTTGGATGCCATGCCCACCACGGCATCCACTTCGGGAATTTCCGTCACAATTTCATGACGGTAGCGCTCCGCCAAACAGCCCGTTACCACCACTTTTAAATTGGGGTTCCCCGCTTTTCCGGCGCATGCATTCAAAATATTTTCAATGGCTTCCTGCTTTGCGCTTTCAATAAAGCCGCAGGTGTTCACCATGATGCAGTCGGCCTCGGAAAGCTCCGGTGTCGTTGTGTGGCCTGCCGCCAACAGCGAATGTGCCATAACGTCGGCGTCCGCCTGATTTTTGGGACACCCCAAAGAAATGATGGCAATTTTCATGGTCTTGCTTTACTCCTTTTCATTCATCATCCATAACGTCGCAGTCAATTTCCTGCTCTTCCAGCGCGCGCTCCACCGCACGCTTTGCTTCTTTGTAGGAAAATCCGCGCCTTGCCAAAGCCGCCATCACCTTGTCGGTCTGCCCACAGCGCAGCTTTGACAAATAACTTTTGCACACAAGGCGGTAGCACTGCTCGCCTTCGTCCGGCGAAAGCTCCTCCATTACCTGTGCAATCAACTCTCGGTGCAGCCCTTTTCGGCTTAAATCGGCAGAAATCTCACGCAGGGACTTTCCCTTTTCGCAAAGATATGCTGCGCGCCGCGCAGCATAAGCTTCATCGTCGAGCAGCTCCAGCCGGTTCATTTCCGCCACGGCTGCCGCCGCGGAATGTTCATCAAATTTTACGCATAGTTTGTCGTACAGTTCTCCCGAAGCATAAGCGCGCGTGGAAAGCCAGCGCAGAGCCTGATCTTTTGCGCGCCGTGTTTCGCTTTGCGAAAGCACCTGCTTGAGCTCAAACGCTTCCAGCACGGCCCCTTCCTCCAAGTGATGGCGCACCAGGGTTTCGCCGTCAACGGAAAACAAAAACTCTTCGTTTTCATCAAACAGCGCAAAGCGCCCCCGGCGCGTTTCCTTGATTTTGGAGATTCTCATTCATCCTCCACCATGATGTCAATGTTGGCTTTAGGTGCGCGGGCAGGCTTTTCTGCCGGTTTTTCCGCTTCGGCGGGCGCAGGCTGCTCCGGCTTTGCAGGCGCATCATCTAAGCTTGCCGCCTTTTTCGCACCCGCTTTTGTTTTTCCCGCATAGAGCTTGTCGGCGTTTTCGCGCACGAGCGTTTCAATCTCGGCAAAGAGTTCGGGGTGCTCGTCGAGATAATTTTTCGTATTGTCGCGGCCTTGTCCCAAACGAGTTTCGCCGTAGCTGAACCAAGCGCCGCTCTTTTGAATGAAGCCGAGCTTCACTGCCAAGTCCACCAGCTCGCCGGTTTTCGAAATGCCCTGGCCGAACATGATGTCAAACTCCGCTTCTTTAAACGGAGGCGCAACTTTGTTTTTCACAACTTTGGCGCGCGTGCGGTTGCCGATGAACGCACCGCTCGAATCTTTTAAGCCTTCGACACGGCGCACGTCGATGCGCACCGAAGAATAATACTTCAAAGCGCGTCCGCCCGTAGTCACTTCGGGGTTGCCGTACACTACGCCGACTTTTTCACGCAGCTGGTTGATAAAAATGGCAACGGTTCCGGTTTTGCCGATGATGCTTGTCAGCTTGCGCAGGGCCTGGCTCATCAAGCGCGCCTGCAAACCAACGTGCGAATCACCCATTTCGCCCTCAATTTCGGCGCGGGGAACCATCGCGGCAACCGAGTCAATGACAATCGCGTCAATGGCGCCCGAACGCACCAGCGCCTCGCAGATTTCCAGCGCCTGCTCGCCGGTGTCCGGCTGGCTCACGAGCAAGGAGTCGATATCCACGCCGAGCGCCTTGGCATATACGGGGTCAAGCGCGTGCTCAACGTCGATAAAAGCAACCTCACCGCCGTTTTTCTGCGCCTGCGCAATGCAGTGCAGGGCCAGCGTCGTTTTACCCGAAGATTCCGGGCCGTATACCTCCACAACACGGCCGCGGGGCAAACCGCCGATGCCCAGCGCCAAATCAAGCGACAAGCTGCCGGTGCTGATGGCGTCTACCTGCATCGTGACGTTTTGACCCAGCTTCATGACAGCGCCTTTTCCGAATTGCTTTTCAATTTGGGAAAGGGCCGTTTCCAATGCGTTTTTCTTTTCGTTTCCCGCTTTCTTTTCTACGGTCGGCAAGGGCTTTTTTTCAGCCATAGTTGTGTTCCTCCTGTTTGATGCTTGAATGGCAGGGCGCGAATGTGTTTCCTGCTCTTTCTATCTATTGTACCTGATAGGGTGTCCGATAAAAACACCTTGGTTAAAATTTCTCAAAAAATTTTTTACACGGTTTTCGCCGCGTCGTTTTCGCTCTTTCTCGCCATGACCACGCGGGGCAGCCCCGCCAAATCACGATGCAGCTGAATATCGGTATATCCGGCCGCGCGATACAAAGCAGCTACTTCTTCTCCTTGCGTTTCTCCGATTTCCAGCACCATCCAGCCGCCGGGTTTCAAAAGCCGATGATACGCCGGAATGATGCATCGGTAAAATGCAAGTCCGTTTTCCGGGGCAGTCAGCGCCATTTTCGGCTCATAGAACAGCTCCGGGGCAAGCGCCTGATACTCCTCTTCCGTAACATAAGGCGGGTTTGACGCGATGACGTCCCACGTTTCGGCGCTCTGATGCTGATGCCACGTCAAAACGTTGGCTTGTACCACACGGCAGGGCGCACCGTGGCGCTCATTGTTGCGCTGCAGGTAACCAAGCGCCGCATCGGACAGCTCCACCGCCGTGACATTTACCTGTGCACAGTGCAGAGCAACACCGAGCGCGATCACACCGCTTCCGCTGCATAAATCCAGTACCTGCGCGCCCTTGCCCGCCTTTGCCGCTTGTTCGGCGGCGAGCATGGCGCAAAGCTCGGTATCCGGGCGCGGAATGAGCACCCCTTCCCCGACAAAAACCGTGAAATCCCAAAAGTCCCATTCGCCTGCCAAGTACTGCAAAGGAATTCGGCGCAGGCGCTGTTCGAGCAGACTGTCCAGCTGTTCACACTGCGCGGGAAAAAGCTCTGCATCCGGCGTGCGGCGGGCGCAAACACCTGCAATTTCAAGCATCTGTACGGCTTCAAAAGCCGCATCCTCCAGCCCCGCTTGTTCCAGTGCCTCGCGCAGACGGGCAGCGTATTCGCGCGCCGTCACCATTCGCCCTCACGTCTGTCTTCAGGCAAAACGGGCTTCACGGCGGCAATCGCACATTCAATCATGCCGTCATCCGGCTCTTTCGTTGTAATGCGCTGGAGCCACAGTCCCGGCGCGGAAATGGCCCTTGTGACAATATTGTCGTAGCGGCCGCAGATTTTCAAAATTTCGTAGCTCACGCCCATAACAACAGGCAAAAGCAAAATTTTGTATACAATGCGCAGGCTCAGGCTTGACCAAGGAATCACGCTGAACAAAAGCACCGACACCACTAATATGATTAAGATAAAGCTTGTTCCGCAGCGCGGATGAAACCGGCTGCACCGACGAACATTTTCCACCGTCAGTTCCAAATCGTGTTCATAGCAGGCGATGGTCTTATGTTCTGCACCGTGGTAGCGAAACATGCGCGCAATATCCGGCACAAAACTGATTGCCGCCATGTATCCCACCAAAAGCGCAATTTTTAAAATGCCTTCCAGCAGGGTTTTCCAGCTGCCGAGCTCCACCGCTTTGCTTAAAAGCCCGACAAGGAACGTGGGCACCACCATAAACAGAACAATCGCAAGGGCGGCACCCAGTACGGAGGAAACGGTCATCAGCACTTGAAAGCCCTTTTCCCCCAAATGCTTTTCCATCCAAAGCTCAAACCGAGAGGGCTTTTCTTCCGCCTTTTCCTCTTCCGTCATGGCGATGTCAGCGCTTTTCATAAGGTAACGGTATCCTGTCACCATGCTTTCAATAAAGCCGCCTACGCCGCGTACAAACGGAATTTTCTGCCAAGCATACTTCTTTACGGGTTCCACTTCCGTTACAATTTTTCCCTCGGGGCTGCGCACGGCATAAGCAATTTTATGCGGGCCGCGCATCATAACCCCTTCCATCAGCGCCTGTCCGCCGACGGTCGTCTTAAAGGCGGCGTTGCCGCCCGAAGGTTGTTTCATACCTGTTTGATCCTTTCGTTCCCAATTTGTCCGTGCCCTTCCAGCGGCAAGCGCACCGTCACCGTGGTGCCTTTTCCCTGTTCGCTTTGAATGTCAAAGCTTCCGCCGTGTGCGCGCACAATTTCATCCACGACAGCAAGGCCGATGCCGCTTCCGCGCACCGCGCCCTTGCCCTTATAAAATTTCATTTTCACATGTTCCAAATCTTCCGGTGCAATGCCCGGGCCTTCGTCCGTAATGTTGATATACACACTGCGCCCGTCTTTGAGCATTTCCAAACGGATTGCGCCGCCCTTACTAGAATATTTCAGCGCGTTATCCAGCAGATTGACAAACACCTGCCGCAAACGTCCGGGATCAGCGCTGACTGCCACCGGCTCTGCCGGCTCTTCCCAAACCAGCTCTACGCCTTCGGAGCAGGCGCGCTGCTCCACCACAAGCACTGCGTCACTCACTTCGGCGGCCAAGTCCAGCCGCTGGCATTTCAGCACAAGGCCGCTTTGCATGCGGGAAAAATCGAGCAATTCCTCCACCATCTCATACAGGCGGTCGGTTTCCCCCGCAATCACCTGCAGTCCCCGCTGATAGATCGGGTCGCTGGTATCTTTTGTATTGCGAATGGTTTCCACCCAGCCTTTAATCGAGGTCAGCGGCGTGCGCAGCTCGTGCGACACCGATGAAATAAACTCGTTTTTCATGCGCTCGGTTTTTTCCAGGTCGCCCGCCATGCGGTTGATGGCATTGGCCAGTTTGCCCACTTCGTCGTCATACTTATTATCGATGCGCACGTCTAAATTGCCGCGCGCAATGCGGGCGGCATTCGCTTCAATCACGCCGATGGGGCGCACAATACTGCGGATAAAAAAGAGCCCCGACCAAAGCGTAAAGCCCAGCACGGCCGCCGCCACCAAAAGGCTGACGGCAATCATGGAAAACAGGGTTTTATCAATCAGCGCCATACTGGTGACAAGCCGAATGGACAAAATTTCACCGCAGGCAAACGGCAAAAGGACGCTCATGGCCATCACGCGCTCACCGCTTGAGGTGCGGTAAACCGATTGGCCCACGCCCTCGCTGTCAAAGAGCGCCTGTACAAAATCCTCAGCGCGTGTGTCCTTATCAGCGGCAAAACCCGCCGTGGAAACAGAAATGCGCCCCTGTGTATCAATGAGCATCAGCTCAAACTTCTCTTTTTCGGAAAACTGCTCCACCATGCGGCGCAGTACAAGCTCACGCGCTTGAGGCGTGGCGGCGTCGTTGGCCGACAGCTGAGTAATCATCGTATCAATGCGCCCGCGCAGCGTGCGCGCCGCGCCTTCGTAGTAGCCGCTGATGGAAAAAAACAAAAACATGGCCTCGGCGAATGCCAGCACCAAAATCGTAATCAACAAACTGCCGCGCACCCAGCGGCGTGTAATGCTATCCAATGCGCGGCCTCCTTTGCCCGAGTAAAATGGTTTTGCCGCTTTATGCGTTCCAGCGGTAGCCGTAGCCCCACACCGTTAAAATGTGCTTGGGGCTGGAGGGCTCGTCTTCCACTTTCATACGCAGGCGGCGGATGTTCACGTCAACGATTTTCACGTCACCGTAGTAATTTTCGCCCCAAACACCCTCCAAAATTTTCTCGCGCACCAGCGCAACGCCGGGGTTTGCGAAAAACAGCTCCATAATTTGAAACTCCACCTGCGTTAAGTCAATGGGAACGCCGTTTTTGTACAGTACACGGCTTTTTTCGTCCAGTACAAAGCTGCCGCTCACCACACGGCCGTCGTCTTGGCGCTCGCCCCCTGCGCGCGCCACACGGCGCACCAGTGCCTCTACGCGCGCCAAAAGCTCGCTGACGCTGAACGGTTTTGTCATATAGTCGTCTGCGCCGATGGAAAGCCCTTTAATTTTATCTGCTTCCATCGCTTTCGCGCTCAGCATGATAATGCCGATGGCGGCATGATCGCGCCGAATGGTTTCACACAGGGAAAACCCATTCATTCCGGGAAGCATGATATCCAAAATGGCGGCGTCAAACACCGCGCCCGATTCAAACAAGCCCAGCGCGCGCTCGGCGCTGTCCGCTTCCGCCACTTCATAGCCTGCCATGCGCAGGTTGAGCGCCAATACTTCGCGGATAGACTCTTCGTCCTCAACTACCAATATCTTTTGCATCATCGCTTCTCCTTTGCTGTAATGTTGCTTCGGCTGCAATGCTATGGGCGCCGTTTCCCAATGAAAGAAATGTCCCTAGAAGAACTGCACGCCGTTTTGAATGATACTGCGTTCCGAAGGCGTGCATCCTTCTCCAAAGAGTACCATCACCGTAATATTTCCTTTTGTGCGCAGCATTTGGTAGGCGCCGGGCGGCGCATCATGCGTTCCGATTCGCAAAACCGCCAATGTTTCTCCGCTGTCTTTGCGGCAAATGCGGAATGTCCCTTCCTCTAAGCCGTCTGCCAAAGAAATGCTGTCTTTCCAATAAAGCGGCACGCGCACATATACGCCCAGCACAGCGTCAAACATACCAAACTGTGCCACTCCCGTATCGGAAAGGCAATCGCGCCACTCCACCGCATAGTACCGCTGTGAGGTGGTTTTGGTGGAAAGGCTCTGCGTCAGACAGGGCACATACAGCGTGCCGCGCTGCCATAAGTCGCGCACGGTCAGCGTGCTGTAAGTGCGCGACGATGCATCTACCACCTGCCCCGACGCTCCGCGCGGCCAAAGCACCAGCTCACCGCCGTCGGCGCAAAGAACCTGATTCGCCGCGCCTCCGGCGCTCAGCTCAGCGCTCACCACAATGCCGCGCCGCCGGCCCGACTTCGTGGCCTCCAGCGCGGTGCAGCGCGTCAAACGCTCGTCTAAAGAAATGCTTTGCCGCAGCGTTACCGCACCCGCGCCCGCTTCGTATACCTGCAAGCTGAGTGCGCCGGGCTGTGTCGCAGGCGGAACCAGCAAAAGCTGCTGAAAACCTGTGTCAAATAAATCATAGGCGGTATATGCGTCGTAAGCCTGTGTCGTCATCACATGCAGCTGCCCGTCCACATAACCGTACGCCACCAGGTATTTTTCCGTCATGTTGGCGTTGGCGTAGCCGATGACAAGCTGCTTTCCTTCCTGTGAGAGCGTCACTACTTCCACCTGCGCCACTTCAGCGCCAAGGCCGGGCAGATCATACGCCACGTTCCAATCCTCTCCGGTTTGTTCGAGCACGGCAACATTCACCGTTTTTGCCCCCGCCTCGGTTGCATATAAAACAACTGCCTCCTGTGCGCCGTCGCCGTCCAAATCTTCAAACAGAAGCGGCGCCATTTCATCGCCGCCGCGGGGATACTTCAGCTGCAAGGTTTCGCCGAGATATTGGTTCAAGGCCGTCTGAACGGCGTTCTGCGTACTGCTCAGCTGCGGCGCGCGCAGCAGTTCCTCGACGTTCTGCCCCGTCAGGGAAACGCCGCCGCAGGCGGTCAAAAGGAACAGACATGCAATGCACAGCACCCAAATAGCCTGTCTTTTTTTGATGATAACCGCCCTCCTGTCCGCGACGCATCTGTGGAATTTTTTCGCTCCGTTCGGCCTGTTTTTCAAAACGAAGCATTCTTTTGTTTTTTTCGTCCGGTGTTTTTAAAAGCGCCATCAGACGCCTGAAGTCACTTCGGTGGGAGCTCTCGCGCGTTTTTGGCTGAAAGCTGCGCGGTAAGACGCCACGCGGCTATTATACCACGAAGCTGTGCTTTGTACAAGGGAAAGGCCCCGCTCACATCGTGTCGCTTTTTGCTTCTTGCCTGCAGGTTGTGCTGATGTGCTGCATCACATCTTTGGCCCCTTTTGAAAGAAAGTGCTCCATCATTTGCGCCATCTCCTCGGCCGAGAACGGCGTGTCTTGTTCGAGCCAAAGTGTCAGCATTCCGATGCACCCTGCCGATACAAATGCAAACGCATACTCATAGCGAACATCGTCGCCGCCGTACAGCGCGCGCCACTGGCTCAGCGCACGCTTTTGCACCACGCTTTTGACGCGCTCGACGAGCGCCGTGTGCTCTCCGCGGCATAAAAACAGACGGCACGCCGCGGCGTTTTCTTCAAAATAACGGCACACCTCGCGCAAAACCGGCTTTTGCTCGTCCTCATACAGCGCTTCCATGGGCGCACGCTCCAGCACGGCGGAAAACCCTTCCTCCAGCCCGCGTTCCACCTCCTGCATCAGCTCAAACACATCTTGATAATGCAGATAAAACGTGCCGCGGTTCAAACCTGAACGCTCGCACATCTCCTTCACTGTGATATGCTCTAAGCGTTTTTCCTGCATCAGGGAAATGAGCGCGTTGTGAAACTTCTTTTTGCTTTTCTTCACCCGCGCATCCATCTTTTTAGCCATGGCCTTCTCCTTTTACAAAAATTTCACATATTGTTAATCGACATCTTTTTCTCCATTTGTTCATTTTTCAGTAAAATCGGTATTTGCCCCGATTGTCGTTTTCTGCGCTTTCCATTATAATAGAGAAAACAACAAAAATAATCAACACTACGTTTATTATTATCATTTACAGCAAGCAGATTTTTGCTGTATGTTGGAGGATTTTACCCATGGCACAGTCTTTTGTCACGTTTGAAAACGTTTGTAAATATTATCAAAACGGCGGGGTGCGCATCGCCGCGGCCGATCATGTTTCCTTTACCATTGAGCAAGGGGAGTTTTGTATTATTGTAGGCCCGTCCGGCGCGGGCAAAACCACTGTGCTCAACATGCTCGGCGGCATGGATATGTGCGACGAAGGAAAGATTTTTTTAGACGGCAATGAAGTAAGCGCTTACAACGACCGCCAGCTCACGCAGTATCGCCGCTACGACGTGGGGTTTGTGTTTCAGTTTTACAATTTGGTGCAAAACCTCACCGCGCTCGAAAACGTAGAGCTCGCCTCTGAAATCTGCCGCGACCCGCTCGACGCCGCCACGGTTTTGCGCGAGGTGGGGCTGGAGCACCGCTTAAACAATTTTCCCGCCCAGCTTTCCGGCGGTGAACAGCAGCGCGTTTCTATCGCCCGCGCACTGGCAAAAAACCCGAAAATCCTGCTGTGCGACGAGCCGACAGGCGCACTCGACTACGTCACGGGAAAGCAAGTGCTCAAGCTCTTGCAGGACACCTGCCGCCGCACCGGAAAAACGGTCATCGTCATTACGCATAACACGGCTCTCACCGCCATGGCAGACCGCGTGATTCACATTAAAAGCGGCACGGTGCAGTCGGTGGAAACAAACGCCTGCCCCACACCGGTGGAAAGGATTGAATGGTAAGTGAAAAGAACGTATCGAAAAAATGTTCTGCGCACCGTAAAAAGCTCCATCAGCCGCTTTGGCGCGATTGTGGCAATCGTTGCACTCGGAAGCGGATTTTTCGCCGGACTGTTAACCACAACGCCCGATATGCGCTACTCTGCCGATTTATTTTTTGACGAAGGACGGCTGTTTGATATCCGTGTTGTGGGCACACTCGCTTTGACGCAGGACGATGCCGACGCAATCCGCGCCGTGGAGGGCGTAGAAGAGATGATGCCCGCTTACAGCGCCGACGCCGTAGTCAACACTTCGGGAGGCGACACGCTGGTTACGCGCTTTCACAGCCTGCCGATGGATCAAATTGAGGCAAAGGAGCCTGTGGGCTATCTCAATCGGCTGGAAGTTGTGGAAGGGCGCCTGCCCGTGCGCGATAACGAATGTGTTGTTGTGCTGAACAACGAGCTGACCGGCGCGCCCGTTTCCGTGGGCGAAACACTCACCATCGCTCCCGACAGCCCGAACACACAAACCAATTTTTCGCGCACGGAATATCTTGTCACCGGCGTTGTCACCTCGCCTTCCTACTTTTCCATTGAGCAGGAAAGCTCTTCTGTGGGCAACGGAAGCATCGCCATGATTTTGTACACGGGCGAGCAAAATTTCGCTTTAGAAGCGTATACCGATATTTATCTCACCGTTGACGGTGCCGCGGCGGAAAACAGCTTGCAGGACTCTTACGAAACGCTGGTGGATGAAACGGTTGCCCGAATGGAAGCCATTGCAGGCGAGCGCTGTGAAATCCGTTACAACGAGGTGTACACGCAGACGCGCGAAGAGCTGGACAAAGCGCGCAAAGAGTACGAAGATGCAAAAGAACAGGCCGAAGCCGAGTTTTCCGCAGCGGAGCAAAAATTGGCTGACGGCCGAGAGGAAATTGAAGACAACGAGGCGCTTCTCAACAGCGCAAAAACTCAAATTGAGCAGGGCGAAGCACAGCTGAAACAATCACA
The DNA here is from genome assembly GCA_019119935.1 of Candidatus Ruthenibacterium merdavium. GTDB lineage: Bacteria > Bacillota > Clostridia > Oscillospirales > Ruminococcaceae > Ruthenibacterium > Ruthenibacterium merdavium. The sequence goes on from DWWA01000037.1 coordinate 103,676, forward strand.
GGCGACCTTGAGCAGCGAACTCACGCAGAAAACCGCCGACCTCAGCGCCGGCAAAGCGCAGCTTGTGCAGGCCAAAGCGCAGTATGAGCAAAACGCGGCGCTGGTGGCCGAGCAAGAAGCCCAGCTCAACGAGGCCAAGCAGCAGCTGGCACAGGCACAGAGCCTTGTATCTACGCTGGAGCCTATGCTGGCGAATGCCCAAAGCGCCGTTACTGCCGCCCAAGCGCAGATTCCCGCGCTGGAGCAGCAGGCCGCGGCATTGAAAACTGTCTCGGACACAGCACAGGCAGAGTATGACAGCGCACTGGCCGCCTCTCCCATTCAGCAGCTGGAGCGCACCTATCAAGAGGCACAGGCCGCTGTTGACACCGCGCGCGGCGACCTGACCGAAGAAGAATGGGCCGCACAAGACCCGGTTGGCTCTGCACCGCTTTTGGCGGCGCGCGACAGCGCAAAGCAAGCCTATGAAGCAGAACAGCAGCGTTTGGCGGCGCTGCAAACAGCGGCCGCTACCGCCAAAGCACAGGCTGACGCGGCAAACGGCACTTTGGCAGCGGCACAGCAAGGTTTGGCGGCGGCACAGCAAACGGTGAACGACACGCAGGCGCAGCTGGACAGCGCCAAACAGCAAATTGCAGAAAACACCCCAAAAATTGAGCAGGGCGAACAGCAGATTGCGCTTGCAAAATCCCAGCTCGCCGACGCACAGGCACAAATTACCGCCGCCGAGGCACAGCTGGCCGCGGGAGAAACCTCACTGAACCTTGCGCCGGATCTGGCGCGGCTGCAAATGGAACTTGCACAGGCACAGCTGGAAAATTCCAAGGAAGAAGTGGCCGATGGCGAACAGCAGCTGACGCAGGCAAAAGAGGAGCTGGCCAAGGGCGAAAGCGAATACGCCTCTCAAAAGGCAGACGCACAGGCGCAGCTGGACGACGCATTGAAACAGATTGAGGACGGCGAGCGCGCCCTCGCAGAGCTTGAAGTACCGGAATGGTATGTGCTCACCCGTATGGCGAATACCAGCTTTGTATCTTTCTCCTCCAATGTCGAAAAGGTAGAAGCCATCGCGGCCGTATTCCCGATTTTCTTCTTTCTTGTTGCCGCGCTTGTTTCTCTCACTACCATGACGCGCATGGTCGAGGAGGAGCGCACGCAGATCGGCACCATGAAAGCGCTCGGATACAGCAGTTTTGATATTATGAAAAAGTATTTGCTGTACGCCGTTGCCGCGACGGGGTCAGGCTGCATCATCGGTATTTCCATCGGCCTGTTCCTTTTCCCGACGGTCATCTGGAATGCCTATACCATGATGTACCTTTTGCCGCCGCTGCATTACCTGTTCGACGCGCCCGTCGCTCTCACGGCCTGCGGGCTTGCCTTGGTGTCCACGCTGGCGGCAACGCTGAACGCGTCCGTTGCCACCCTTCGGGAGAATGCCGGGGCGCTGCTGCTTCCGAAAGCGCCGCGCGCAGGCAAACGTATTTTGCTGGAACGCATTTCACCGATTTGGAACCGCATGAAATTTACCCACAAAGTGACGGCGCGCAATTTGTTCCGATATAAAAAGCGCTTTTTCATGACCGTCATCGGCATTGCAGGCTGTACCGCCCTGCTTGTCACAGGCTTCGGCCTGCACGACTCCATCAGTGATATCGTTTATCAGCAGTTCGGCTCTATTTTTACCTACGACCTCACGGCAGCGCTCAAAGACCCTGACAAGGGCATCGAGGATGACCTTTCTTCCGTGTTGAGCAACGGCGAACTCGTCGAAAGTTATTTGCTTGTGCATCAGGAAAACAGTGAAAACGACTTAGACGGCGAAACATTTTCGACAACCCTCTTCGTTCCGGAAAACAGCGCATTATTTGATACCTTTGTCACACTGAAAGACCGCTTGTCGCAAAGCTCGGTGCCGTTCAGCGAAAGCGGGGTTGTCATCACGGAAAAAATGAGCGAACGGATGAATGCGAAGATCGGCGACACCATTACACTTTCCAACAGCAACGGAGAACAAGCGGATTTCCGTGTAGACGGCGTGGCCGAAAACTATGTGCAGAACTATGTGTATCTCTCGGAAGAAACGTACCGCAATGCATTTGGCAATGCGCCCTCGTTTGACACCATTTTACTGCGGGCGGCAGACAGCACCGAGGAAGGGCATGACAAATTGAGCGAAGCACTGCTCAGCGCAGGCGGAATTTCCGGTGTCAGCTTCATCAGCGATTTGAAGGCAAGCTTTGAAAATATGCTCGAAAAAATCAATATCATCGTTGTGGTTTTGATTGTTTCAGCAGGCACTTTGGCTTTTGTGGTGCTTTATAATCTCACCAACATCAATATTACCGAGCGCACAAAAGAAATCGCAACCATCAAAGTGCTGGGCTTTTTCGACCGCGAAGTTTCCGCGTATGTGTACCGAGAATCGGCGGCGCTTACTGTCATCGGCACGTTTTTCGGGCTGATTTTCGGCATCTTCCTTCACATGTTTGTGGTTCAAAGCGTGGAAGTTGACGCCGTTATGTTCGGGCGCACCATTAAGGCGCTCAGCTACGTGTTCAGCGCGGCACTGACGATTATTTTCAGCGTTTTGGTCAACTTGGTCATGCACCGCAAGCTGCGGCGCATCAACATGGTGGAAAGCATGAAAGCCCCGGAATAAAAACAAAATTTTACAAAACCCTAGTATCTGCAAGCCACCTCACCTGCACTGATAAACAAAAGCTTTCACACAAATCAACCCCGGAACCTTCACGGCACACACTCTGCCAAAGTTCCGGGGTTTTTGCTTGCGCATTCGCTTTCTTTTCGCATTCCTGTGTGCCGCCTTCTCCGATACCGACTGGAACCGCTCCGCTTTTCGGTTCACACCTTCTTCATTCACTCATGTCCCGTATCGAAAGAGGACTGCACACAAAAGCGCCGCAGGGAAATTCCCTGCGGCGCTTTTGCCGGTTCAAGCAAATTAGATGTAAACATCCAGCTTATGGCCAAAAGATGCAGCCTGACGCGGCAGCATCTCCAGCAGCTGCTGAGATTGGGCCTCCTGCGTTTCCATTGTCTTTTTCAGCAAGGAAACAGAAGTCTGCTGCAATACATCAGCCTGTGCCATTGTCATGCTTGCGCTTGCAACGCTCATATCCATAGCCATTCTCCTTTCTTGTTAGGAGCTTTCTGAAACGTCGAAATTTTCATCTTTTCTTCAAGAAGCGGTATCTGCCGCGTGAAAAGCGCCGAGAATCCGCAAAAGGTTCCTGCACTTTTGCCTTGCAGCCCCGCTCTTTCTGTAAAAACTGCACATTTTTTATTTTCAGAAATGCCCTAATCTTTTGCTTGATTTTTGAAAAGCGCCGCATACACAATTGTGACACCGCGCATTTTCCAAGGGTTTACCACTTTTTTCACAGCCGTTTTTAACGCCCTCAGCCTTTTTATAAAAGAAGATTACCGCTTTGCACCCTTTGAAAGGCAATACAAAATTTCATCTCCGATTTGGTCGAGCGGAAGCTGCTTGCTCACGCCGCCCATTTTATAGGCTTCCATCGGCATACCGTAAACGACACAGCTTTCACGGTCTTGGCCAATCGTATACGCACCCGCTTTGTGCATTTTCGTCAGGCCGCGCGCACCATCGGCACCCATACCGGTTAAAATAACGCCAATCGCCTTATCGCGCGCCACGTCTGCAACAGAGTCAAACATGACATCCACAGAAGGACAGTGGCCGCTCACACGCTCACCCTTCATGCTGCGAACATAATAACCCTTCGCATCCTTTTTCAGCGTCAAATGATAATCGCCGGCCGCAATAATGATTTGGCCCGTCATCACGCGGTCCATATCCTGTGCTTCCTTCACCTTCATTTTGCAAATGCGGTCTAAACGCTGTGCATACAAATTGGTGAAGTTCGCAGGCATGTGCTGAACAATGATAATGCCGGGTGTCGTCGGAGGCAGATTTTTCACCACCTCAATAATGGCTTCTGTGCCGCCTGTCGAAGCACCGATGGCGATGAGCGTATCCTGCGGGGCTTTAATCGGCGGAGCCAAACGCTGCACTAAGGAGGGCTGGCGCACAATGGCGCCCGGCCGCCTTACACGCGCCTGAGCAGCCATTTTCACTTTGCTGCGCAGATTCTGCAAAAATGCATCGACGCTTCCGGGAACATCCGCAGAAGGCTTGTTTACAAAATCAACAGCGCCCGCCTCAAGCGCGTCCAGCGCATTCATGGGAAGCGAGGTAACCACAATAACGGGAATCGGCTTGATGGGCATCAGTTTTTTCAAAAACTCAATGCCGTTCATCTTGGGCATTTCCACGTCAAGCGTGATAACATCGGGTTTTAACTGCTCAATTTTCCGCATTGCGTCTTCGGGGTCCATTGCACTGCCGACAACGGACAGCGCCGGATCTTCCGAAAGGCTCATGCGCAGTTTCGTGCGAAACAGAATGGAATCATCAACTACGAGAACTCTCAGAGGTTGATTCATTTCAAAAGTCCTCCTTTATTTGGCTGCTTTTGATAAATGGCAGGCATTAAGTAAGTATACTTAGAATTTGCCCTATCAACGCTCTCTGAATGACCGATAAAAAGATAACCGCCGGGAGCCGTAGCATTATAAAATTTCTCCACCGTCCGGTTTGTTGTTTCCGCGTCAAAATAAATCATGACGTTTCTGCAAAAAATAATATCAAACGGCTTCTTGTAAACAAAGGGATCCATCAAGTTGAAAATACGGAAAACGACCTCTTTGCGAATTTTATCACACACCTGATAATCACCATTGGGAAGCTGCCGCATATATTTTGTTTTCCATGCAGCAGGCAGCCCCTTCACGCTTTCGGCAGGATAAATGCCCTCTCTCGCCTTCGTCAGAACATTGGTAGAAATATCGGTTGCCAAAATCGTGGTATCCCATTGCGGTTTCCGCGGGCCGAAGTATTGGTCCATTACCATGGCAATGTTATAAGCTTCCTGTCCTGCGGAGCACCCCGCGCTCCAAATACGCAAATCTCCTCGTCTTGTCTTTTCAAGCTGCGGCAGCGCCACTTTCATCAAAAACTCAAAATGCTCGTTTTCGCGTGCAAAATAAGAATGATTCGTTGTGATTTTATTTAAGAACTGGTGCATTTCTTCTCCGCTTGAATCACGGAACAAACGTTCCATGTACTGCGAAAAATTAGACATTCCCTTTGCACGAATGGTGTGAGAGAGCCGCCCCTCAATCAGCTGGCGCTTTCTGCTCAAGTCAATGCCGTATTTTTTATAAACAAATGCAACCAAATCATTAAATTCTTTGTCGGTAAGCTTGATAAGTCCCTGCGTATCCGTTACTATGGGCATATCACGCAGCTCCTTTCTTGTCTGATGCTGTCATTGTGCAACAATGGTTCCAAAATCATTGATAAACAGCTTTTCACTGTCAATGTTCAAAATGGTGCAGCCGTCCGTATTCGTTGAAACCGAAGAAATGTATTTTTCCGCAATATCACCGGACGGTGTATCGGAAATTTGTGCTTCGGAAATCGTTACAACCTCAGACACGCTGTCCACAATTAAACCGATGTGAATATCACTGATGTCAATCACAACGATGCATGTTTTATCGTCGTATTCACGCTCGGGCAAGCCCAGTTTCAAGCGCATATCAATGACGGGAATTACCTTGCCGCGCAAGTTGATAATTCCTTTAATATAAACAGGAAGATTGGGCAGGTGAGTCGCCGTCTGCACAGCGATAATCTCAATGACATACCGCAACTCCACACTGTAAAGCATATCTTGAATATAGAACAGCAGATAGCGATCCTCCAGCTCGGAGTGTTGATTCTGCTCTGCGTTCAACATAATTTCTTCCGCCATACGTTTGCCTCCTACCTTAAAGATTATTAATCAGCGCGTTGGCATCCAAAATCAAGCTGACGGTACCGTCGCCCAGGATACTGCATCCCGAAAGCCCCTGCGACTTCAAATCATATTTATTGAAGAAAGTCGGGAAGGGTTTTACCACTACTTGGTACTCGCCGAGCAGCTCATCCGCAAAAATGCACGCGCTGGAGGAACTGTTTTCCACTTGAATCAAAATGCCGTCCATAATATCGGAGTGCTTGGCGTCAATTTGATACATCTTATGCAGTCTCAAAATCGGCAGACACTCGCCGCGCACCATAATCATCTCGGTGCCGTTCGCATTGTGGATAATCTGCTCCGGACCGGTCGGCTTAAACGACTGCTTGATGGAGGTAATCGGCAAAGTGAACACGGTGTTGCCCACCGCAAGGTTCATGCCGTCCACGATGGCCAGCGTCAGCGGAATTTTAATGGTGAAGGTTGTGCCTTTGCCAAACTCGCTGTGAATGGTGATGCTGCCGCCCACTTTTTCAATGTTCTTGCGCACAACATCCATGCCGACGCCGCGTCCGGAATACTCCGTCACTTCCTTGTTGGTAGAAAAGCCCGGAAGCATAATCATCTGGAAGATTTCTTTGTCGGTGTATTCGCTTTCCGGCTTGGTCAAAAGGCCGTTTTCACGCGCTTTTGCCAAAATCTTTTTCGGGTCAAGCCCGCAGCCGTCGTCGGCTACGTCAATGTGAATTTCACCGCCCACATTGCGCGCAGACAGCGTCACTTTACCCACAGCGGGTTTACCCTTTTTCACACGCTCGTCAGGATGCTCGATGGCGTGGTCCATCGAGTTGCGGATCATGTGCATAAACGGATCGGCAATGGCGTCATTGATGGTTTTATCCACCTCTGTGTCGCCGCCGAACGTAACAAGCTCTGCTTGCTTATCAAGCTTTTTGGCCATATCACGCACAATACGCGACATTTTTTGGAACGTACCGTGCAGCGGCACCATGCGGATGCTCATCACGACATCCTGCAATTCGTCGGTCAGCTTGCGCAGCTCGCGGATCGACTTTGTAAAGTGGTCCAAACGCAAACCGTTCAAATCAGGGTCGCGCGCCACCATGGACTCCGCCGTTACAATCTCGCCCACCAAATCCATCAAGCGGTCAAGCTTGGACTGGTTCACGCTGATCAAGCTTTGCTTAACGCCAACTTTGGGAGAAGACACAGGCGTTCCTTTTTGAACTGCTTCCGCACCGGAGGATACAGGCTTCGGCGCGCTGGCGGGAGCGGCAGGCTTTGCACTTCCGGCTTCAGCCGCCGCAGGAGCACTCGGCGCCTCCTGGGTTTCGGGTTCCTCGGCTTCCACCTCGTACGACTTGATGTTCAGCGATTCCTCAATCGTCTTGAGCACCTCGTCCTCGGAGTCCGCAGGATGACAAATCAAAAGCAAGCCGTTTTTGATAATTTCGGCGCTCAGGTTAGAATCGGTTTCCGGCTTTGCGGGAATCGATTCCACACTGGTGCAGCAGCCTTTGAGCTGAGAAATGAGCATAAAGGCGCGCATATTTTCCATCTGGCAGCCATCGTCAAAGTGAACGCGAACGCGCAGGGTACCGGTGCCTGCCGGCGCAGCAGACTGCTCTTGCTGTACGGGCGCAGCTGCTTCAGGAGCCGCAGGTGCAGCGGCGGGAGCGGCGCTTTGCGTTTGGGCAGATGCCTCAGCTTCGCCTTTCATAATGGCCGCTTGAACATGCAGCTGCTCCACCAGTGCGCTGGGGTCAGCCGGCGTATAACTGGAAGTTTGCAGCGCGGCAATCTCCTTGCGCAAAAAGTCGGATGTCTGGAACACCAAGTCAAAAATCGCGTCAAACACCAAATCCAATTTGGAAGGATCTTCTCGAATAATGTAAAAGACGTCTTCTACCGCATGCGCCAGCGTAGACATTTCCGCAAACTCCAGCATGGCCGCAGAACCCTTAATGGTGTGTGTGATGCGGAAAATCATATTGATATTGTCTTCGCTGATGTTCTTTGCCTTTTCAGACTCAAGCAGGATTTCATCCAGCTCGTCCAACAGTCCGCTGGTTTCGTAAATAAATGCCTCTACCAGGGATTCCATTCCGGAATCGATCTCGCTCATAAACATTCACCCTCTTCATTTCATTTCGCGCAAAAAAAGCCACGCCGAAACAAGCTTGTCAAAAAACAAAGTTCCACGCGACTGCCTTATACGCGTAAGCAGATAATACCTCTGTATTTTTATTATCAAACGATTTAACGAAAATACAAGCCTTGCGGTCGATTTTTCTATTTTCATCTCGTCGATGTGCCGAGAACCGCAGCGCGAACGCAGCAGCCCGCAGTTTGAAAAATAAGCGGTTATTTTACCCTGCCTCGGCCCATTTCAAAGCATGTTTTCTCATTCTGTCATCGAAAAAAATCTTTTGACAATTGTCACAGTCGCACATGGATTCGCAGCAAAAAAACGCCCTTGTGCCGCCGCTTTTAAGCGCGCAAAAAACACAAGCGCCGCACTCCGAAGCGAGTTTTCCACAGCGGCTGTTCTCACAGCTTTGCAGACCTGTCTTTTATTCATTTTACTAGAGATGGGGGTATAAAGCAACTTGTTTGTAAACTTTTCGCTTCTTTTTGTCCGATTACCCAAAATTTGGCACTTCGCGCAGAAAGTGCTTGCTAAGCCTCAAATTTTGTCTTAACACCATGCTTTTTATCAGGTTTTGTGTTTTAAGATTTCCATTATACCCTATTGAAATGAAAAAAAAATGATTTTTGTCTTCTTTAGTCTTGAAATTTTCGTTTTATGTGAGATAACTTATTTATAGGGTATCATGATAACCCTGCGTTCTGCGACAATTTTAGTTGTGAAGGAGATTCGGCATTGGCAGACTTACTCAAAGTAATGACACCGGTGATCAATAAGAATCAGCCGGTTCAGCCGAATATGCCTACGGATGCTCCGGGCATATTGAATATTCAAAACACCGAAAAGGTGATTCAAACTCATAATCAAACCAACCTCAGCCAAGAGCATAACAACGGGCTTGAGAATTCCAGCGCTCCGGCAATGCTTCTCAGCCTTTTAAAAGATCCGGCTGTCGCTGCGTCTTACTTGAAAAACATCTCGTTTCTCGAAGAAATTTTCAAGCTGCTTCCCGCGAACAACCAATCGATGACGGCAGAAATTGAACAGCTCTTCGGCGGTATGATGATGAGTGAGCAGGAAATCGCACCTGAAATGATGCGCCAAGGCGAAACCGCCACCATGCTTCGCGGTGAGCTGTTTGATTTTCTGCGTCAGATTAACGAAAAGGCGGCGCCGCGAAGCGACCTGCAAGCCGCTATCGCAAACTTTTTGCGCGCGGCCAACGGTCTGCTTTGCCGCGAGGATATTCAGGGAGCCGTTTACAACAATCTTTTGTTTTTGAAAAAATCGCTCCATTCCAGCAAGGATTTATCCGCCAAACTTGACAGCCTTCTTGCGCGCTTATCGGGCGAAACGGACGGCGCACAAAGTGCCGACGGGCTCAAAAACGGCGCTTCTTCTTTTCAGCAGGCCTTAGCCGGCGCAAAAGATTTGTCCTCGTTTAAACAGGCCATGCAAAGCGGCCAGGATTTTCAGGCGCTCAAGCGGGAAATTCTCTCATTTTTAACGGATGTGGAGTCGAGTATTCTTTACAACTCTAAAATGGATAAAGTGCTTTCCATTTTGAAGTATAACCTTTCCCGGTACAGTACCGGAGAGGATTATTTCCACGAATCGGCCTTTTTCCTTCGCCAGCATTTAAGCGGCCCTCAGCGCCGTGTATTTGCGGGTTTGGTAGACGGTTTTCTCGCCAATTTGCAGGAGGGGCGCGTTCACCCTGAGTTAAAGCAAGGCATGTCGCGCGTCATGGAAACGCTCACGAAACTGCTGGGCATTCAGGTGGCGAACGAACATCTTTCCGCCGGTGATGAAGCAAAGGTGGAGCAAATTCTGCACAGTCTGCTTTCCTCCCCGTGCAACTTTACACCTCTTTTGCATTTTATCATCCCGGTTGACCATCTCGGCTCCCGTGCGTTTGCCGAAATTTGGGTCAACCCCGACAGTGATGAGAAAGATATGCCCAAAGGCGCCGGCAAAGGCGTTCATTTCCTGCTGGTGATCGACTCGGAAGGTGTCGGACGCTTTGAGGCCGATGTATATGTGCACGATAAGGACAAAGTCGTTGATTTTCAGCTGTTCTGTCCGCCGGGATTGGAGAACGTCTTTTCTCAGATGTCCAAACCTTTGGCACAGCTTTTTACTTCGATGGATTACCGTGCGGGCTTTATGCGCTTTGATGCTCTGGAGCGCCCGCGCTCGCTGATGGAAGCGTTTAAGTCGCTTCCCTACAAAAGGATGGGTTTGGATGTCAAGGTTTGATAAAAAGGCCGTCGCCTTAAAATATAACGCCGAGCAAGACCTCGCGCCGGTGGTTATCGCTTCGGGATACGGTGAAGTTGCGGAGAATATCATTGATATTGCCGAACAGCGCGGAATTCCCGTTTATCGTGATGACAGCGCTGCGTCGATGCTCTGCATGCTTGAAATCGGCACAACGATTCCGCGCGAAATGTATGAGCTGGTGGCTGCCATTTACCTGCAAATTTTAAAAACGGCCTCTCAGCTTCAAGGCGCGCCTTCGCCCGTGCCTGCGCGCCACGAAACGGCTCCTCAAGCCGCGGCAATTGCTCCTCAGCCGAATGAGCCGCAGCCCGGTGAACCGCAAACACAGTCAACGTAATACTCTCTCCGGCATTCGCCCAGAGGATTGTATTAAGGAGGAAATAATATGGATAATTGTATTGCACGCCAGCCGATCATCGGTAAGGACGGGAAAATTGCCGCGTATGAGCTGCTTTATTTCCAGAACAGCCAAACGGTTGACAGCCCGCATGATTTTCACACCGCGCAGGCCATCGTGCAGTTTTTCAACCAACTGGACGAGTCCTCTTTCTTAGACGGGCGCGACGCGTTTCTCAGCTTTACGCCGAATTTGCTGATGCAGAATATTCCGCGCGTGTTCGACCCTCATAAGCTTGTCATTCAGGTAGAGGACAGCGTACTTGTGCACCCCGTTGCACGCATGATGCTTCAGCGCTACAAAAAACAGGGCTACCGGCTTTCTCTGTCCGGCTTCCAGTTTAACAGCCGCTACATGAATATTCTTTCTTTAATTGATATTTTGAAAATCAATTTTGAGGGAATTTCTCAAAAGAAGCTGGATACTTATCTGTCCGTTGCAAAAGAGTTTAACCTCAAGCTGGCAGCTTATCACATTGATACGCCGGAAGCGCGCGCACTGGCGGAAAGCAATAACTTTGACTACCTGCAAGGTACCGACGTTGCAGACATTTCACAAAGCAAAGCTCAGAAAAACCCGAAGCATCTGCAATCGAACTTCTTCCGCTTGATGGCTGCGGCAACGCGCGAGGAGCCGGACTTGGAAGAGATTGCCGAATTGATCGGCATGGATGTTACTTTGACATTCTCTTTGCTGAAAATGGTAAACTCTGCTTACTTTGCAATTCCTAACCGCGTAAAAGATATTAAGCAGGCGCTCACCATTTTAGGTTTGGGACAGCTGCGTCAGTGGATTTACCTGCTGAGCTTCGGCGGCGAGGGCGACTTCACCGACGAGATTATCAAAATCTCGTTCCAGCGCGCCGTTTTCTGCCAGGCTTTGTCGCAGGAAATTCCCGACTTCCCGCTCGCTTACAGCGAAGCTTACATGCTTGGTATGTTTTCTATTTTGGACCGCTTGCTGGATGTTCCCTTGGAGCAGGCGCTGAAATCTTTGCCCGTTTCCGATGAACTCAAAGACGGTCTTATAAAGAAAGAGGGCATGTGCGGTTCGCTGTATCGCTTAACCACTGCGTATGAGCAGGGTGAATGGCCGCGTGTGACACGCATTGCACAGGAGCTGAACCTCACAATGGAAACCATCTCCCGCAAATATTTGGAAGCGGTTGATTACGTTACCTCTACTTGGAACAGCCTGATGGAACCGTTTGACGGCAGCGTGCAAACCACAGAAAAAGAAGCTGACAACTGATTGATTTTGCTCGAAAAGGGACGAAAAGTGCATGTTTATGCACTTTTCGTCCCTTTTTTTATTGTCCGCTTAAAAACCAGTACAATTGTCGATTTTTTCGTTATAATGCAAAATTATCTTTATATT
>DWWA01000038.1 GCA_019119935.1 Candidatus Ruthenibacterium merdavium
CTGTGGTTTTTGTTGTGTGGTCGCCAAACCACTTCTATTTTACCACAGGAGGTCTTTTCTTTTACTATAAGATTTTTTATCTACCCCCAGTTGAACTGGGGGTTTTTTCTTGCCTATTCGGCGCCAAAAAACAGCCCATTTTGCACACAGACATGCACAAAATGGACTGTTGCTGAACATTGTTGATACAGGCAAACACATTGCCTCAACGCATCTTAGCAATATGGGGCGCACTGCCAAACAACTTATGTTGCAGTGCGCCCCACATCATCCACAAAAGTGAATCCGCATCAGACGAAATCTCGCCGTTTGCGCACTCGCCCTTGCTTTTATTTTTTTCCCTTTGCAGCCTTCATGCGAAGGTCATTTTTCAAAATTTGCTTACGGATGCGCAAGTTTTCCGGCGTAACTTCCAGCAGCTCGTCGGGCTTCAAAAACTCCAAGCTGGCCTCTAAGCTGAACTTGGAAACAGGCACCAAACGCAGCGCATCGTCCGAACCCGAAGCACGGGTATTCGTCAGATGCTTTGTTTTGCAGATATTGACTGCCATGTCATCGCCTGCGGGGCTGTAACCAATGACCATACCCTCGTAGACCTTCTCGCCCGGCTCAACAATCAGCGTACCGCGCTGCTGTGCATTGTATAAACCGTAGGTAACGGCAGTGCCGGTTTCAAAGCTAATCAAGCTGCCCGTGCTGCGGCCCGGCAAATCGCCGCGCCATTCAGCGTAACCGTCAAAAATCGTATTCAAGATACCTTCGCCGTGTGTATCGGTCAAAAACTCGCTGCGATAACCGAACAAACCGCGCGACGGAATACGGAACTCGATACGCATACGCGTTGTGCCGAGGGGCGCCATCTGCTGAAGCTCGCCTTTGCGCGCGCCAAGCTTTTGCATAACGCTGCCCTGATAATCGACAGGCACGTCAATAACAACGCGCTCCATCGGCTCCATCAAAACGCCGTTTTCCTCATGAGTCAATACTTTCGGCGGAGAAACTTGCAGCTCATACCCCTCGCGGCGCATGGTTTCAATCAAAATTGACAGATGCATTTCACCGCGGCCCATAACACGGAAGCTTTCACTGCTGGTCGAGTCTTCGACTTTCAGCGCCACGTCTTTGAGCAATTCTTTGTGCAGACGCTCGCGAATCTGACGGCTGGTAACAAACTTACCCTCTTTGCCGGCAAACGGGCTGTCATTGACTGCAAAAGTCATTTCAACAGTCGGATCGTTAATCTTCACAAAGGGAAGCGGCTCCACAAGCTCCGAAGAACACAGCGTGTTGCCGATATTGATGTCCGTTAAGCCGCTGAACGCTACAATATCACCGGCAGAGGCCTCGTTGACCGGAGTGCGTCCGTTAGCAGCAAAGCTGTAAAGCGCCGTAATGCGGCCTTTCATGCTCAGCTCTTTATCATGCCAGTCGCAGACAGACACTTCCTGTCCCACTTTAATCGTACCGTTTTCCACGCGGCCGATACCGATACGGCCCACAAACTCGTTGTAGTCCACGGAAGAGCACAGCATGGCAAGCGGAGCATTGGGGTTGCCCTCAGGCGGCTGCACATAATCGAGAATCGTTTTGAACAGCGGCTCCAAATTCTCGCCGGGAACGTCGGGGCTGTAACTGGCTGTACCCGCACGGCCGGAGCAGAAAATCATGGGGCTGTCAAGCTGCTCATCCGTTGCGCCGAGATCCATCAACAAGAGCAGAATCTCGTCGATAACCTCTTTAATACGCGCATCGGCACGGTCAATCTTGTTGACCGCAATCACGAGCGAAAGATTTTGCTGAAGCGCTTTTTGCAAAACGAAACGCGTTTGCGGCATACAGCCTTCGGCAGCATCCACAAGCAGCAAAACGCCATTCACCATTTTCAAAACGCGCTCCACCTCACCGCCGAAATCGGCGTGGCCCGGCGTGTCAACAATATTGATTTTTACCCCGTCATAATATGTGGCGGCGTTTTTTGCCAAAATTGTAATACCGCGCTCGCGCTCGATATCACCGGAGTCCATCACGCGCTCCGCTACCTGTTGATTTTCACGGAAGGCGCCCGACTGCTTGAGCATTTGATCCACCAAGGTGGTTTTACCGTGGTCAACGTGGGCGATAATCGCAATATTTCTTAAATTTTCCTGTTTCATCGCATTCCTCACCATCGTAAAAATGAAAAACGTTCGGACGAAAGCGCCTTTGATGCGCTTTGACAAAAGAAAAAGCCTGAACAACCGTTCAGGCTTACTGGTGCGCGGTAAGGAACTCGAATCCCTGACCCCCTGCACGTCAAGCAGGTGCTCTACCAGCTGAGCTAACCGCGCATAACGCGCCGCCTTATCTCGACGGCTTTATCAGTATAGCATACTTATTTTGAAATTACAAGTCCTTTTTTCACTTTTTTTGAAAAAAATTGGAAAGACTGCAAAATCGATGGATTGTCCTCCACCGCGTGCCGCACGGGCACGGCGGCGGGAACAACAATTTTTATTGACACTTTCTTTTCACTCATCCTGCATTTCTTCCAGCATGGCATGCAGACTTTTCAGCAAATCTTTTGCAGGGCTTTCTTCCCTTTGCTTTTCGCTCGGCCGAACCACCGGAGCCTGTGGAATCGGTGACAGATACGGGATGATGTCGGGCGTATCCTCCAAACTCTGTACGGGCAACGGGTTCACCGTCGGCTGGGGCGCTGCTGTTTCCTGTTTCCCCGGCTCATAGGGCTGCGAGAACGAGGCTCCCGGCGCTACGGGCGTCGGCCGAGGAATATAAGCATTCTCTTCCGTCGGCCGCGATTCGGGAGGTTTCGGCGGGAACGGCACCGCATTTCCGCTTGTTTCCCCATAAGGAGGCGTATGCGGAACGCCTTGTTCAAAAGGCGCAAACGGCTGTGCCATCGGCTTATGCCAAGCTGTCTGCTCTTCCTTGTGCGTTACAGGATATGCATCCCACTTCTTTTTTGTTTCAAAAGAAGCATTAGGCGCAGCCGCAGATACGCTTCCTAACCCCGTTGAGGCACGCTCCACCTGTTCGTCCACCTGTTCAAGCTGCTTTTTTAACAGGCGGATGCTTTCGGAAATTTCATCAACCGATGCCATCAGCCGATGTTTCGTCTGTGCCGCATCTCGATAAGCTTGGTCGTGAATATGTCTTGCATCATGGTCGGCTTGCCGCAAGCGTTCCTGCGCATTTTGTTGAGCCTGTGACTGAATGGCTTGTGCGTGTGTCTGTGCCTCCCGCAGCATATCCTGCGCCTGACGCTGTGCCTGCTGAATTACCGCTTGTGCCTGACGCTGTGTTTGATTCTCTGCATCCTTTAAACGGTTCATGCGGCGTTTCATCGCAACGTCTACTTTTTGAATCGTATCATTGACCTCTCTCAGCTCGCTGTCACGGCGGTTTAATTCACTGTCTAAACGCTCAATTTCTTTGTGCAGCGCACGGTTATCCTTCTTTAAAACATCATTCTCGAACCGCAGGCGCTCCAGCTCCTGCTTGAGCTGAGCGGCGGAGAGCTTTTGCTGTTCCATTTTCTTTTTCAGCAAAGCATTTTCCTGGATGGCTGTTTCCGCTTTTTTCTTCTGTGCTTCCAACTCTTTGCAAGTGTGGTCTGCCGCACTGGCTAACCGCTTAGAATCCCCTTGAACGCGCGATAGTTCCGCCCGTAATTTATCAATCGTTTCGCCTAATGCTCTCGCCTTTTCCGCGTTGGCGGCCGAAATCTTTTCAATGTATTCCAACACTTCTTCCCGGCGAAATCCCCAAAGCTGTGTACGAAAAACCGCCGTATTGGAAAACGCATCATAATGATCATCCATCCCAAGCACCTCCTTTCCCACTTTTCCAGTTGGTTGAATCACTCAATCATCCGTTTTTCACTAAAAATCAACACTGCCCGCAAAACATCAAAAACTTTACGAGCATCCAGCCACTTGAGCTGTGAAAGCCAGGGCCAGGCTGAGATACCGCAACACATTACTTCTCTGCATGCAGAGTGCCTCAGATACCATACAACAAGTTTTTCCCAAAAAAATACGCTGCAAACCAGCAACATACGATCTTCGTCCGGTTAGAATTTCACAAAACTCACCGAGGGAATCACGCATATCGTACCTTCGCTCTGTTTTTTAACTGCATCAAAGCTGCTTACTGCGAACAACAGAAAAATCACCGCACACTTCAAAGCTTTTCAAAAGCAATTCTCGATGAAAATCATAAAAATTGAAATTTCGGAAAAAGCATTTATGACAGAAAAAAGCGGGGCAAAAGCCCCGCTTTTGTAAGTCTATCTGTGCAGAGCAAAGCAATATGCAGCTCTATGTCGCGATAAAATTACTTGCGATTGTTCAGCATCGTAAGAATATCATCAATGTCTGTCATGTAGTTGTCCGCATCATCCTCAACGGGCTGCTCCTCTACCGGAGCTGCGGCTTGTCCTGCCGGAGCAGTCGGGACAGTTGCCACAGGCTGAACCGTAGACATTACAGGCGCAGGCTCGTTATTAAAGGCAAAGTTGCCTGCGGGATAGGCCGCATTATCCACCGTTGCAGCCATCTGATGGCCTGCATCAAAACCGGTTGCAATAACAGTAATGCACATTTCATCCTTCAAGGACTCGTCAAACGCAGCACCCCAAATGATGTTTGCGTCCGGATGTGCAGAGTTGGTGATCAAGGTAGCAGCTTTCTCAACATCATCCAAGCCGATATCGGGAGAAGAAGTGATATTGATGATAACGCCGCGCGCACCGGAAATGCTGGTTTCCAAAAGCGGGCTGGAGATCGCCGCATTCGCAGCATCCTCTGCCTTATTCACACCCTTGGCGGAACCGACGCCCATATGTGCATAGCCGGCATCTTTCATAATGCTGCGCACGTCGGCAAAGTCCAAGTTAATGAACGCCGCAACGTTAATCAGAGCGGAAATGCTTTCCACACCTTGACGCAGCACATTATCAGCAGCCTCAAACGCATTGAGCAGCGTAATCTTTTCCTGGCTGATCAGCTTCAAGCGCTCGTTAGGAATAACGATCAAGGAATCGACACGCTCCAGCAAACCGGAAATACCGATTTCGGCCATATTGAGCTTGCGCTTTCCTTCAAAAGCGAAGGGCTTTGTGACAATGCCAACCGTCAAAATGCCGAGTTCTTTTGCAACCTCAGCCACAACAGGAGCAGCACCTGTGCCTGTGCCGCCGCCCATACCGGCTGTAATGAATGCCATCTGTGCGCCCTTGAGCGCATTGGCAATCTCGTCGCGGCTCTCCTCAGCGCTGCGCTGGCCGATCTCCGGGTCGGCACCTGCGCCGCGCCCCTTGGTCAGCTTTGCACCAAGCTGTACTTTCATAGTTGCTTTAGAATTCAGCAACGCCTGCTGATCTGTGTTCATGCTGATAAACTCAACACCGCGCAAACCGCTTTGCACCATGCGGTTCACAGCGTTTCCGCCGCCGCCGCCGACTCCGATTACTTTAATATTCGTAATATTTTGCAGTTCTTCATCGAGGATAAACGCCACGACAAATTCCCCCTAAAAGACAATTTCAACAAATTATATAGTTAGCACTGAGTATAAGGATAACAGATTTTCCGTTTGATTTCAATAGCAAAATGACATTTTTTCGTTCAAGCGTGAAAATTATGTCTGCGCCGCAGGCTCACTTACCGCCTGCGGATCGGTAATTTCCTGCGTTGTTTCCTGCGCAGGCTGCTGAACGTCATGTACGATCTCCGTACTTCCCGCAAGATAACTGGCTTTGCCTCGGCCTTCTTCCGTTCGGGTAGAAACATCCAAAATTCCCGTTGCCGTTTCCTTTAAGCTTTCTTCCAGCTGCGGCGTTACCAAGCGCCAGGCCCAGTCCACCTTATAGGCAATGTCATTGATCGTACCAAGCACAATGCGGATTCTGCCTGCGTACAGCAAATTCATTTCTAACGGGTCGGTTAAGTCCACTTCATTGACAGGTGTAAGCCCTTTTGCATTTACCTGATTCATAATCTGTGTAAACATTTCCTGCTTGTCCGGCGCCTCAAAGGCCGCAGGCGCTCCCGGAACGGGCTGTGATACTTTTGTACCGCGTATCGTAATCAACCCGCCGTCCTGCGCTTGCTGTGCCAAACGCAGCACTTTCTGCGTTGCGGAAAGAACAGCCCATCCGCCCTGCGCGCTCTCAATTTGATAAGTTTCCACCGCAGGGGCTACCTCAATTCTCACTTGATTGGGCAAAACACGCTTGATGGAAACGCTTTCGAGATACGGCAGCGCAGCGACCATATTCGCCTGTACTTTCTGCGCAGAATATCCGAAGAGATTATCCCCTAAAGGCGTTCCGAAGGCTTGTACAATTTGCCCATCCTCATAAGCCGTTCCGCCCTCCGGCTGCACCACGGTAATGGTTTCGATTTTAAATAAGTAAAACGATGTGACAAAAGCACAAATCAGTACCGCCAACGTGGCAAATGCCACCGCCCCTACCTTTTTCATCGTCCGGATGCGTTTCATCTGTTCCGGCGTCTTCGGAGGCGCGCTGCGCTTTTTTTCCTCACGGGCCTGTTTCCACCGTTTCCATACGCTTTTCCGCTTTTTCTTTTTTGCCGGAGCTTTATGCCGCTCGCCCCGCTTGCTTTCCGGCTGGCGTCTGCGCGCGGTATGCTGCGTCTGTGCCGAGGACTGTTGGTCTTCGTTTTCATGCACGGTAGGAAACAGCACGGTATTTCCTGTTCGTGACGAGGACTTGATTGGCTCCAGCACGGTTTCTGTGCTGACGGGAACCGTGCTTTCATGTGCCGAAGTGTTGGACGAAGTAAACCACGGCACACGGAGGTCTTGTTCCTGCTCGACGCGGGAAGAAGCAGCGGGCCTCGTTCGATTGGCGCGCTGCCCCGTCTGCGCCCCGGCGGGTACACGGCTTTGAGCCACCCCCTGTAAGGGAGGGTCCCAGCCGGGTGTGCGTGAATTTCGGGCCGTCTGCTGACGCACCGGGCGCGAAGCGGCGCCTGCCTGCGGCAGTTCATCGAAAAAGGGGCGGGAAGCATTCCACGTCGGCGCTTTTGATGCAGCAGCCCGGCGCAGTGACTCAGACGATTCCGTGCGCCAGCTGCTTGCCTCGGAACGCCGGGAAACAGCAGATTCGCTGCGCCATCCGCCGGCTGCTGCCCCCTGCGGAGAAGAGGATGAAGAAAAATTCATCCTCGACGTTGTTTTTCGCGTATAGACTCCCGCTGCGCCGGCGTGGTAATTGACGCGCTTTACAGGGCCATTTCGTCCGGCTGTTCCGGATGCCGCATGGTAAACCATTCGCTGCGGCGACTGTCTTTTCTGATAATGTTCATCGCGCGAAAAAACCGGTTTGGGCGTATTTTTATCAATCATCCTCTCACCTCCCCGCCCTTTTTCGTTATTATAACATGGATGATCTGTCAAGTGGTAGCCTTGCCTTGTTTTTCCATCGATTTAAGACAAAACACTCCGGCCGGCTCCCCGCTTCTCACACGGCACGATTCATGCGTATGCCGCGACATTTAAAAGAGAGGAACTGTCCTGCATTTGGATATATCCTGCCTGTGCGCCGAGCTGTACGAACAGCCCTGCTAAATCCTCATAACCGCGCGCAATATGTTCAATACCCGTAATAATGCTTTCACCTTCTGCCTGAGCCGCAGCCAAAACCAAAGCTGCGCCTCCGCGCAGGTCGGGTGCATGAACGCTGCTTCCCGCTAAGCGCGGAACCCCCTGAACGCAAATGGTTCTTCCCTGCACGCCGCATGCGGCCCGCATTTTTTCAAACCCTGCTGCACAGGCAAAACGATTTTCAAAAATACTATCGGTGAGCATCGTAGTTCCCTGTGCCCGCAAAAAAGCAGCCGCCGCCAAAGGTGCCGCATCGGTGGGAAACGCCGGGTGCACATCCGTCACTAAATTGCCCGCCCCGTATAAGGTATGATAACGTCCGATGGCAATTTCGTCTTCTTTGCACGCAATATCGCAGCCCCCGCGGCGCAAAACTCGGAACACCGCCTGCAAATCCTCTTCACAAGCACCTTGCAGCACCGCTTCACCGCCGCAGCCCGCAACGGCAAACATTACCGTAGCTGCCGTAATGCGGTCAGGACAAATGCGGTAATGACAGCCCTTTAAGTTCGGTGTGCCGAACACGGTCAGACAACGCGTGCCTTCGCCTTCAATACACGCACCGCAGGCTTTTAAAAAGCGTACAAGGTCGGTGACTTCCGGCTCCATTGAGCAGCCGCGCAGCACACTTTGCCCGCGCGCCGATACCGCAGCCATCAGCAGCGTTTCTGTTGCACCGACGCTGGGAAACCGCAGCGTAATATCCGCGCCTTTTAACCCGGCCGGTGCAGTGAGGTGCAAATGCTGTGCGCTTTGCGCAATCATGACGCCCATCTTGGCTAAACCATCTAAATGGATATCAATGGGTCGCGCGCCCAGTTTGCATCCGCCGGGCATGGTAATGTCTGCGCGCCCGGTGCGCACAAGAAGCGGCGCCATGAAGAAGATAGAGGAACGCATTGCGCGCATCAAATCTTCGGGAATTTCACTTTGCAATTCCCCTGCCGGCTCGATGACTAAGAAATGTTCTGCCGCCATCACCCTGCATCCAAGCCGCTGCAAAATTTTGGCCGAACACTCTACATCGGAAAGATGCGGCACCCGTTCGAGCGTCACGCGTTCCCCGCACAGCGCCGCAGCCGCCATAATGGGAAGCACGCTGTTTTTCGCACCGGGAATCTGCACTTTTCCATGAAGTGTCTTTCCGCCCAAAATCTTTATGCCACGCATATCATCCACCCCGTTTTCTCTGTTTTAACACCGAACATCAACGCCATTTCTCTCATGCGTTTACACTCGCAAAGCAGTACAAGTTCGCTTTTGAGAATGAGCGCCGGAAAACCAACAGGCAGACAGCCGAACCGCTTATTCTTCATCTCCCGGTGTTCCGGTCATGGAAAGCGGCGCTTTTGGCTGCCTGTGTAATTTTCCCTTTGTTTTATCTTATGAAAAACAGAAAAAAGTGTGAAAAAGGATATATATATGGCGCAAAACCTGCGCATACGGAATTTCTTCTTAAACAGTTTTACTCAATACATCAAGGTTTTCCGGTTTTTAGTAAATGTTCCAAGTGGGTCCAAATCTTTTGCAAAGAGTCGGGCTGTGCCAGCGCACGCGCCTTTGCCCCCATTTCCATTAACGAGGCTTTGTCCCGCGTCATTTCATCCACCAGCTTTACAAGCGCGCCGTCGGTCAATTTTTTCTCTTCCAAAACGCGTGCAGCACCCAGATTTTCCAGCTGCATGGCGTTGTAATACTGATGATTTTCCGCTACATTAGGCGAGGGAATCAGCACGGCAGCGCGTCCCACTGCTGAAATTTCAGCCAAGGTAAGGGCTCCGGCACGGCTGATGACGAGATCCGCCGCGGCGAGCATCGCAGGCATGTCGTCGAGATATTCCCGAATTTGAAAGCGCGGGTCGGCATTAATGCCCAATTGCTTCGCCAGCACGGCAAAATCATTTTTTTCAATACTGCCTGTGGCGTGAATATGCAGAAAATCTCGTTCTTTCAGTTCCCACACGGCAAGCTGCGCCACAGCTTCATTCAGGCGCTGCGCGCCGAGGCTTCCACCGAACGACACAATCACTATTTGTCCTTCTTTTACGCCCAAAGCTTTGCGTGCCGCGGCGCGGTCAGTATTCCACATCGCCGGGCGAACCGGGTTTCCCACCACAAAGGTTTTCCCTTTTGCCGCAGGCCCCAAGCGGTCTACTGCGTCCGGCATAGCGGCAAACACCAAATCTACGCTTTTCGCCAAAATTTTATTGGTGATGCCCGGAAAAGCGTTCTGCTCATGAATTGCAGTCAAAATTCCTCGTTTTGCGGCCGTCTGCACAACGGGCCCGCTGACATAACCGCCCGCACCAATCACCAAATCAGGCTGCACGCGGCGCAGCATGCCAGCCGCACGCGGCGCGCTCAAAGCAAGATGATACACGGCCTGAACATTCCTTGCTACATTGCGCGGGGTAAGTCTGCGCTGAATTCCGTTCACCTCAATATGGTGAAAAGGGTAGCCTGCCTTTGTCACCAGCGCATACTCCATCCCCTTTTTTCGTCCCGCAAAATGAATTTCAGCTCCGGGACACTGCCGTTCTATCTCCCCGGCAATGGCCAACGCCGGATTCACATGGCCCGCAGTGCCTCCCGCCGCAATTAAAACCCTCATAAACAACCTCCTCAATGGATACGCCAAACAGCGAATACGGTTTTTCCGCATCCGCTGTTTTATTTACGCGTTCTGACTCCTGAGTGCAGCGCATCATCCGGTATTGATACTGCTTTGGCGCGATACCGACAATACAACGCCCATCTCTCCAAGCAGCATCATCAGCGACGTACCGCCGTAAGAGAAAAACGGCAAGCTGATGCCGGTGTTGGGAATGGTCTTTGTCACCACAGCAATATTCAGCGCCGCTTGCACCGTTACCTGCGTAATGATACCAACTACGAGCATCGAACCGAAGCGATCTTTTGCTTTACAGGCAATTACCGCCCCGCGCCACATCAGCGCAATGAACAGAAAAATCACCATGAGCGCACCAATAAAGCCCAGTTCCTCACAAACAATCGCAAAAATAAAGTCGTTTTGCGGTTCGGGCAGATACAGGTGTTTTTGACGCGAGTTGCCGATGCCCAGTCCAAACAAACCGCCCGACCCGATGGCGTAAATACTTTGAATTACTTGGTGTCCCAACCCTAACGGGTCCTGCCAAGGGTCCAGCCAATAGCGGAGGCGGTCTTGTGCATACCAAACCAAATCCGGCTTGATAATAATGGCGCTCGCAATGCCGGCAACCAGCAAACCAATTGCCGCCCCGAACCATATCAGGCGCGTTCCTCCCACCAGCATCATAACAAACCCAATGGAAAAGATGAGAAGCGTACCGGAAAGATGAGGTTCCAGCAGCAAAAGGCCTGCCAAAGAAGCCAATATCAACACAAATGGGAAAACGCCGTACGTCAGCGTTTTCATCTTCTTGTAGTTTGCAGAGATAATATGCGCAAACAAAACGATAACCGCAAACTTTGCAATTTCGGAGGGCTGAAAGTTGAACCCGCCGATATAAATCCAGCGCTTTGTACCTTTCGTTCGACCCATGAAAAGCACCAGCACCAAAAGCACATAGGTCACGCCCATAAGCGGCCACGCAAAGCGTTTCCAGATGTGATAATCCAGCCTTGATGCCACATACATGGCAATCAATCCGATCAAAGCCAGCGGCGCTTGTTTCTTGATATATATATATCCGTCACCTTCGTAGTAGTACCCATCTACAAAGCTTGCGCTGAACATCATAATCAAACCCATGACCACCAAAATCAACACAATGATTGCAAAGGGACGGTCCAGTGGTTCGTGAACAAAACGAAGTCCGATCGGCTCCATCAGCTTTTTATTGCGCAGCGCCGTTTCTTTTAAACGTTTTGCTTGCTCCGGCATCGTTTCAGCCTCCTTTTCCTATGCGCACGGGAAATGGGTTCTCCGTGGTGTCAAGAAATATAAACATACATGCAGCCCAGAAATACAAAAGTAAGTGTTACCAAGCTGAACACAAAGTCGATGCGAACCTCGCTCCATCCGCTCATTTCAAAATGATGGTGAATGGGGCTCATTTTAAAAATGCGCTTTCCGTGGGTGAGCTTGAAGTAGCCCACTTGAATCATAACGCTGAACGCCTCAGCCAAATAAATAATTCCAAAGAACAAGAGCAGTTCAGGGCGTCCCATACCGTAGGCCACAGCAACCACCGCACCGCCTAAAAACATGCTGCCGGTATCACCCATAAAGCACTTCGCAGGGTAAAAATTCCAGCACAGGAATCCGGCACATCCGCCTGTAACGGCAGCCGCAAACAGCGCCATTTCCAAATTGCCGAGCCACCCGGCAATAAACATAAAGCCGAGCATGCTCACAAACGTGACACTGGCGGCAAGACCGTCGATGCCGTCCGTGAGGTTGACCGCGTTGACCATGCCGATAATCAGGAAAAATGAAATCGGATAGTATAAAAGCCCAAAATCGACGCCGCCGAACACGGGGAGATTCACAATAGTGGTAAGCGTGCCGTTAATCTGCATAGAGATCAGAAATGCACCGGTAATAAAAATTTGACCGATAATTTTATAGCGTGCTTCCAGGCCTAAATTGCGTTTTTTCACAACCTTGATGTAATCGTCCGCCAAGCCCACAACACCGAATGCATACGCCGTAAGAATCGTGATGATGAGCTGTGTTGTCTGCGGCGAAAATAAGCCGTCCGTGAGTTCAGGCATATTGACCGCTATCAGCGCATAGCCAAGCACCACACCAAACAGCACACCAAGGTAGAACATTAGCCCGCCCATGGTCGGCGTGCCGTTTTTTCCCTGATGCCAAGTAGGCCCAATCTCTTTGATTGTCTGTCCAAAATGAAGGCGGCGCAGCGCCGGAACCAGCAACAACCCCGACCCGGCCGTTAAAAGCATCGCGCCCAGCGACGCCGCAAGAAGAGCTGTCTGCTCCATCTTCTCTTCACACTCCCGTTTATTTTTCCATTTGATAGAAACGCTCTAAAATTTGTTCAAATGCCATTCCATGGCTTGCTTTTACTAAAACGCCGTCACCGTCCTTCGCTTCCTTCCACAGCGTCATGGCGGCCTGCTCGTTATCGTCACAGTAGATTGTGGCAAGCCCAAGCTCAGCGGCACGTTCCACGGCTTGACGCATGTGTTCTCCCACGGCGATCATCAGGCTAACGTTTGCCTTTGCACACGCATCGGCCAGCTCTCGATGCGCCTGCTGCGCAGCGGCGCCCAGTTCAAACATATCCCCCAGCACTGCGATGCGCCGCCCCGCAACTTCCATGCTGTGCAAAGCTTGCAGCCCGGCGCGCATGCTGTCGGGGCTTGCATTGTAGCAGTCTTCCAAAACAGAAATTCCGTGATGCACCACGAGCTTTTGGCGCTGCCCCGTCGTTTCGTAATTAGAAAGTGCACGCGCGGCACGAATCGGGTCCAGCCCGAGGCGTGTTGCCAGTGCATAAGCGCTGATGGCATCCATTACATTATGGTCGCCCATCGCCGGAATAAACACATCAAATTTTCCGTGGTCTTTGTCAACGAGCGCAAAGCGGGTGCCGTTGTTGTGTTTGCGAATTTGTTCGGCGCGCACATCGGCGTTTTGATTTTCAATCGCAAATGTCACGCGCCGCACATGCGGCGGAACCTGCGCATTTACCAGCAAATCGTTGTCGGCATTGATGACAAGCGGAGCTCCTTCACAGAGCCCGTCGCAAATTTCCATTTTGGCACGCAGAATGTTTTCGCGTGTGCCGAGCTGTTCCAAGTGAGATTGGCCGATCATCGTAATAATGGCGCCCTGCGGCTGTGCAGCCATCGTAAGTTTATGAATCTCGCCCAGGCCCTGCATGCCCATTTCAATCACGGCATACTCCGTTGTTTCATCGATGCGGAACAACGTGTTGGGCATTCCGATTTCATTGTTCTGATTGCCCAGCGTTTTCACCGTACTGCCGAAAGCTGAAAACACCGCATGGCAAAACTCTTTTGTCGTCGTTTTTCCCACAGAGCCGGTGACGCCCACCAAAACCGGGGAAAAACGAGCGCGGTAATTGGCGCCCATGGCAATCATTGCGTCGAGCGGGTCGGCCGCAAGCAAAACATCCTCATCGGCTACGCCTTCCACAGGATGCTGCGCAATGATGCCGGCTGCGCCTTGGCGCATCGCCTGCGCCGCATAGCGGTGACCGTCGGTTCTCTCGCCTTGAATACAGACAAAAAGGCTGTTTTCTTCCACTTTTCGGCTATCTGTTTCCACAGAAGTAACCAAACGATCCTTTTCCCAAATTCCCAGCCCTTTGCAAAGTTCATTTGCACTGATTGGCCGCATCTTTGAATCCTCCCTTTGCTTTCATCACCTATTTTTTACAGTCAAACCGTCAGGCCGCTTCCGAAAACAGAAGCCCCCTCTTTTTATGCGCAAAGCGGAATCTGCTGCGCAAAAAGCGCTTATCCCCGTAAGAGATTTCCGCACTTTTTCAGCTTTTTATGCCCTTTTGTCAACTGTAAAAAGATATGGATTTCATTGTTTTTAAATAGCGCCTTAAAGCAGCCCTTTTTCTTGCAGCCACTCTTTTACAATTCGGTGTTCATCCAAATAAATTGTCACACCGTCAATTACTTGATAATCTTCGTGTCCTTTGCCGCACAAAACCAAGACGTCGTCCTTTTTCAGCATCGACAATGCTTTTCGCACTGCCGTTCGGCGCTCCACTTCCACAAGATACGGCTTACCGCCCTGCTTTAGATCCGCCTCTACACTGTTCAAAATGGCAAACGGATCTTCCTTGCGCGGATTATCCGAGGTTAAAACCGCAAAATCCGCGTAACGGCTTGCGGCATGCGCCATTGCGGGGCGTTTTTTTGCATCTCGCTCCCCGGCGCATCCAAACAAAGCAATCAAACGCCCCTTTACAAAGGGCGCAATTGCGCTGAGCACCTTTTCAACCGCATCACCCGTATGAGCGAAGTCGCAAAGCACGGTAAACTCTCCGGCATACAGTACCTCACAGCGTCCGCGCACGCCGCGGGTGGCGTGAAGCACGCGCGCAATCTCTTTCCAACTTGCGCCGATGGTACTCAAAACAGCAGCGGCAGCCAGTGCATTATCCACAGAATATGCCCCCGGCATCGGGAAGAAAAGAGGCTCCTCCTCGTTCCCCTTCGCAAGCAAAAAGCGTGCGCCCCCCGCCGAAAGTTCAATTTCCTTTGCCGTTACATCCACAGGCTGTGCCTTGATGCCGAAACTCATCACCGGCTGGCGTCCGTCCAGCTCCTTGGCTAAGCGCACACCGTATTCATCATCGAGATTGATGACGGCACAGCGCGTCTGTTCAAACAAGCTTTTTTTCGCCTGGTAGTAATGTTCAAAGTCACCGTGATAGTCAAGATGATCCTGCGTTAAATTGGTGAATACGCCAACTTCAAACGTCAGCCCCCATAAACGCATCTGATCGAGCGCCTGGCTGCTGGCCTCCATCACTGCGAAGTCACACCCGGCAGCTTCCATTCGGGAAAGGAGCGCCGCCATGTCCCACGCTTCCGGCGTTGTGTACTTTGCCGGAACCTCCATGGTATCAATCATCGTGTGAATCGTTCCAATTAAACCGACGCGGTGTCCCATCTGCTGAAGCGCCTGCTGAATCAAGGTTGTCACCGTTGTTTTTCCGTTTGTTCCCGTAACGGCAATCAAACGCAGACGCTGTGCGGGGCGTCCGAAAAAGTTTTGGCACAAAAGTGCGTACGCTTTTCGGCCGTTTTCCACACGCACTTCACACGGCAGGCCCAAAGGACGCTCTGTCACAATGCAGCAAGCTCCCATTTCAAGTGCCTTTTTCGCATAATCATGGCCGTCTGTCTGCCGCCCCTTGGCGCACACAAACACCGCACCGGGCGTCACTCTGCGGGAATCCTGGGTCACCAGCGAAACCGGCTGACGCGCCGCGGGCAAAGTTCCCTCAAAAGACACACCCTCAAATAATGTGGTCAAATCCACCGCCAATCCCTCTTTTCGTCAATCTCTCAGGCTCTTATCCTCAAACTCCACCTGCACGACGGAACCAATGGGAAGGCTGGTTCTCTCGGCAATGTCCTGTGTGACAGAAAGAACATTTGCCTCATCTTTCACTGAGCCGATGGCGGAAAGGTTCAGCTGAAGTCCCGCCAAAGTTTCCTGTACTTGACTGTACGTCAAGTTCAGCAAATTCGGCACAGTAACCACCTGCTGCTGTGCGCCTGCGTCCGTATACAAAATTACGGAAGAACCGCGCACCAGCTTTTGCCCGGCCATCGGGTACTGAGCGGTAACGGTCGTGCCCGAGCCAATCACTTCACAGTCAAAGTCACCGGCTTTATTCATTTGGATCATCGCTTCGTCCACCAGCTGACCCGTCACATCCGGCAGCGACACCTCGGCGAACTCGGCTTCGCCTTCATCGTACTCACAAACCACGCCCAAATAAGGCAGAATTTCACGCATCACTTTACCTACATACGGGCCGCAAATACGTCCGCCGAATGTGTTGCCGTCCTCGCGCTTCGGGGTATCCGCAACAATCAAAACAGCCACTTGGGGGTCGTCGGCGGGCGCAAAGCCAAAGAACGAAGCCACATAGGTCTGGTTGGCATCGTCACCTTGGATGCTTTGGTCTTTCTGGCTGGTACCCGATTTTCCGCCTACGCGGTAACCCGCAACATAAGCGTTATTGCCGTGACCTGTCGCTACGCTCTCTTCCAGCATCAGCGCAATCGTTTTGCTCACGTCGGCGCTGACCACTTGGCGCTTAACCTGTTTTTCTGTTTGCTGAATCACGTTGCCGTCTGCATCCAGCACTTGGTCCACTACATAGGGGACTAAAAGCTCTCCGCCATTGATGGCCGCCGTTGCCGCTGTAATCATGGCAATGGGCGTTACTGCCGTACTTTGCCCGAACGCCGCGCTGGACAGCTCGGTAATTCCCATTTTATCTAAGGGAATCGTCTGGCTCTGCGCCTCGTCGTCCATATCGATGCCGGTTTTCTCATTAAAACCAAATGCATTTAAGTAATTACAAAATACATCTGCACCCATTTGCTGGCCTAACTGAACAAAATACGGGTTGCAGGAGTAGTTCAAACCGTTGTAAAAATCAAGCGAAGTAATTCCCTTTTGCACGTGCTGGCCGGCGCAGCCAATGGTTCTGTCTGCCACAACAATGCTTCCCGTACAGCCAAAGGTGGTGCTTGTCGTTGCCTTGCCGGAATCGAGCGCCGCCGAAGCGGTAATCGTTTTAAAAACAGAGCCGGGATAATAAATATCCGACACTGCTTTGTTGCGCCGCTGTGCCCAAAGCGCCGTATCGTAAGCGTCTTGGCGCTCCTGCTCATCGGCGATTGCGTTAATCTGCGCGAGCAGCTGCTCATTTACAATCGTGTTGGGGTCATTCAGGTCATAGTCGGGCTTTGTCGTCATGCCCAAAATCGCCCCTGTTTTCGCATCCATTACAATGCCGACCGCACGATTTTGCACATTGTTCAGCTCTACCATTGTTTCCACTTGTTTTTCCAAAATACTTTGGATGGTCTGGTCAATGGTCAGCACCAGGCTTCCGCCGCTGACGGCATCGTACTGCACTTCATATTCTGTCTGTGCCAAATCGTCGCCCCACGCATTCTGCGGCACAACCACACGGCCGGGCGTTCCCTTCAGCACTTCGTTATAATAACGTTCAATGCCGTTGACGCCGTCGCCGTCTGCATTGACGTAGCCAATCACGGTGGAGGCAAAATTATTATAAGGATAATAACGCTTTGTGTCCTGCACCAGCGTAATGCCTTTTACTTTCCGAGATCTGTTCTCTTCCAAAGCATTATATTCTTTGATCCACTGCGTAATGGCATCAGCCTGCGGCTTTTCAATTTTGCGCTTAATAATTTGATACACGCTGTATTCGCCGTTTTCGCGCTGTGCAGTCAGCTTTTCCAAAATGGCCTGCTGATCCATTTCCAAAATTTCTGCCAGCTTCGCAGCAACAACGTTCACATCAGTTTTCGCGGTGTTCATATCAAACGGCGATACCACTACCGTCCAAACTGTTGCGCTTTGCGCAAGGAGCTTCATGTTTTTGTCGTAAATATTGCCGCGGCTGGGGTTAATCACCTCATCTGCGGTCTGCTGCGCTTCCGCTTTGGCACGATTCGTTTTGCCTTCCACAATTTGATAACGGTAAAGCATAAAAATGAGCAGACAAAAAAACGCAATCAAAGCCCCCGCAACCGTCCACAGACGAATACGCATGCTGCGGGAAACCGCATTTCCGGTTTGGGCTTCGTTCGTACTTGATGTTTCACGATCAAAAGGCTTTGCCATACTATACTCCTTTTTTTGCAGCCGACGCTCGACAAAAAGAAAAAATCACCGCGCTTGCGCACCGTTCACCACGGGTCGAAAGGCGGTGATAAAAATTATGAGATCAACCCTTAAAATATTCCGCAATCGCGCTTGCCGTTTCTCCAAGCCACTGTGTCACACGGCTAAACCCTGTTTTGCTGCGTGTCACTGTGTCCTTGTCGCTTTGTGCCACATACGACACTTGGCCTCGCTCCATTTTCACCAGCCCCAGCTGGTTTTGCGCATATTCTTCAATCTCTGTGATATTTGCCTTCATGGCAAGTTCATTGTTCAAATAGTCATATTCGCTTTGCAGTTCCGTGAGTGCGTCTTTCTGCACCTGGATATCGCCCATCAGCATCGTTGCCGTTGCCTGGGAAACAAGCACTGAAACCACCAAGCTCAAAACGAAAGTGACAACAGCCACCACTTTTACCAATTTCATATCCACGGCAAAGCGGCCGAACAGCTTCGTTTTCTTTTTCTTTTTGTTCTTTACTACTTTTAAGGGCTCTCTGCGCCGCTCCTCCCGCGGTGCAAACACCTCTAAATCATAATCCAATGCCGCTTGACTGTGCATCGGAATCACCTCCCTTGTGCAAAACGCCCGAACGGGCAAACCTCCGCGACTTTGTGCCGGCTGAACCGGCCTCGCCGCATCCACCTCAAATCTTTTCCACGATTCTTAATTTTGCACTGCGAGCACGTCGATTTTCTTCATTTTCTTTTTTTCCAGCCTCAATCGGCTTTTTGGTAATCAATTTCGCTTTGGCTTTTCCTCCGCATACGCAAACAGGGAACTCCGGCGGGCAGGTACACGCTGTCGCCCATTCCCGAAAACGCTGCTTGACCAAGCGATCTTCCAGTGAATGAAACGTAATAATGCAAAATCTGCCGCCCGGCTTCAGCAGGCTGAAAATAGCATCCATACCATCGCTTAAAGCATCGAGCTCTCCGTTGACGGCAATGCGCAGCGCCTGAAAGGTGCGCCTTGCCGGATTTTTATCTTTTCTTCGTACTGCGGGCGGCACAGCACCGGATACAACCTGCGCCAGCTGCGCAGTGCTGACCAGCGGCTGCTCTTGCCGATACGCAACCACTTTGCCGGCAATCTGCCATGCATACGGCTCTTCCCCGTACTCGCGCAGCACGCGCGCCAGCTCTTCGCGTGAAACAGAGGCCAAAAAATCGGCCGCCGTGGGTCCCTCCTGACTCATGCGCATATCGAGCGGAGCATCGCCCAGATAGGAAAACCCCCGCGAACGCTCGTCCAACTGATGAGAAGACACACCCAAATCGAGCAGCGCGCCGTCCAACCCCTCTACGCCCAAATCGCGCAAAACAGTGTCCGCCCTGCGAAAGTTGCTGTGCACCACCTGCGCAGGCAAGCCTGCCAAACGTTCTTTTGCTACCGCAACAGCAGTAGGGTCTTGGTCAAAGCTGAAAAGGCGTCCTGTTGTCAGGCGGCGAGCAATTTCACGCGAATGACCCGCACCACCGGCAGTTCCATCCATGTAAGTACCGTCGGGCCGAATCGCAAGGCCCTCCAGACATTCCTCGAGAAGCACCGAAACATGGTGAAACTCCATCGCATTAAAACCCCATTTCTTTCATTGCCTGTGCAATGGCCTCGCTGTCAAGGCTCTCATTCATCCTGTGCCATGCATCTGTATCCCAAATTTCGGCATGGCTGCCAACGCCGATGACTGTTACTTCTTTTTTCAGAGAAGCATGCTCACGCAGCGCAGCGGTCAAGAGGATACGTCCCTGCTTGTCCGGTACCACTTCGGCCGCAGATGCATACAAAAAACGCTGCACTGCACTGGATTGCACCACACTTTTCTGCGCGAGAATCTGTGCCATGCGCTCCCACTCTTCCTGCGGGAAGGCAACAAGACACTGATCCAGCCAGCGTGTCACAATAAACTGTGCGCCCATTTCTTCTCTGAACTTAGCCGGAAAGTTCATGCGTCCTTTTTCGTCAATGGTGTATTGGTATTCTCCAATGAGCACCGGAACACACCTGCTTTCCCACGCAAAAATCCAAGCAAGCAAAACACGCCGCACAGCCGCACACAGTGGGCGAAAGATACATTTACGCCCACTTTCACCCACTTTGCCCCACTTGGTAACTCTATTATAATGTTATAGCATCGAAAAAGCAACCTCTTTTTGTCGAAAATGATACATTTAGAAAAAACTTTCACAAAAAATACAGGATGTTTTTACTCTTTTATTCGCACCAATTCACACTTAAAAAGCACGTAATTTTCATGATATACCGATTGGCAAACGAAAGCACTTCCCCAAAAAAAGCAAACTTCAAGCTTTTCAGAAAAAAAATACATGCTAAGTGTGGGCACACAGAGCACCTGACAGAATCGGCATATTCTTCACAGTGAATACTTTTGTGTGTGCAAAAAAAGAAAACTTTCAACTCTTCAAAAAAGGTTTTAATCCTCATTCTCTTCGCTTTGCTCTGCAGACTCCGTAGGAACCTCTTCGTATAGGAGGCCAAAAGCACTTTTCAAATTTTGAAAAAACGACGACATTTTCTCTGCCATATTGTTCACTCCTCTTTCTGTCGGCCTCATTAAGAGGCAACCGCGTTTGATACAAGGAAGATTGTATATCTTAATAACGCGCGAAAGATGTAGATTGTTGCAAATGAAGATACTTTGTCATACTTTTGTCGCCGTTTTGCTGTTTTTCCAAAAACAGCAGCACGTTTTTCAAACAAGCTTCCCGACGCTCGTTTATCACAAGCAAAAAAAGCGGATTCTCTTTTCTTGAGAATCCGCTTTTTCCGCAGTTGCCTGCTTGGTTGGGCTAGATGGATTCGAACCATCGGAATGACGGAGTCAAAGTCCGTTGCCTTACCACTTGGCGATAGCCCAGCATATAAAAACGGCAAACCGTATTTGATTTGCCGTTTTCTTTATGGGGTGGGAGATGGGACTCGAACCCACGACAACCAGAACCACAATCTGGCGCTCTACCACTGAACTACACCCACCATAAATGGTGCGCCCAAAGGGACTCGAACCCCTGGCCCACTGCTTAGAAGGCAGTTGCTCTATCCACCTGAGCTATGGGCGCATACATGAGCCTCTCGGAACACTGCTTGTTTATTATAGCGTGCTTTTTTCTGTTTGTCAATACTTTTTTTCCAAAAAAAGCAGAATTTATTTCTTCTTTTCGTTTGACATCATTACGCTCTTTGGGCTATCATAATAAAGGTTTTTATTTATAGGCTCCTTGCATGCGCCCGGCAGATCCTGTTTCCACCGGGTGCAAGCGCGAATGCTCAGCCGATTACTTGTTTTGCTCGGGTATTTGGCTGCGCAATTCAATCGCGGGCCTGCGGCATCTTTAACTGCAAATTCCCTGAAAAAGGAAAGGAAGCTTCATGAAAGTTACAATCCCCTCTTTAGACCAAAACGGTATTCAGCTGGCCGCCGCTGCTTACGCGTGCGGTATTGTCTGTATTTTACCTTTATATTCTGAAAACGGTTTGATTCAACTTGTATCTGCCAAATGGCATATGTTTTTCTTTTCCACTTGTGCAGCATTGGTTATCATGTGTGTGCTTGCACTTTATCACCGTTTTTATCAAAGGAAACCATTGCGCCGATTTGTCTTTAAGCCATCTCGTATTTCTCTGACATTAGTCTTTATGCTGCTCACTTATACCGTGAGCACACTTTTTTCTCACATGCCGGAGCGCTCTTTTTGGGGGCT
The DNA here is from genome assembly GCA_019119935.1 of Candidatus Ruthenibacterium merdavium. GTDB lineage: Bacteria > Bacillota > Clostridia > Oscillospirales > Ruminococcaceae > Ruthenibacterium > Ruthenibacterium merdavium. Next base: position 21,746 of record DWWA01000038.1, read on the forward strand.
TGATTCGCGCATGAACGGTTGGCTCATGTTTGCACTGTGCACAGTATGCTATTTTTTAATCTGTACTCTCATATCGTCAAACCAAATTTTGTTGATCTGCAACGCCATGATCATCGGGGCATCTCTTTCCTGCCTTGTCGCTTGGCTGAATTTGTTTTGTATTGATCCTCTCGGCTATTACAGCTATATCCCCCAGCACGCACGTCATCAGTTTATCTCCACAGTAGGAAATATCAATTTTTTCGGTGCGCTGCTGTGTCTGGCTGCTCCGTACGCACTTTATCAAGCGCTTTTCTCTTCTTCTCATCGATTTTGGCATCAGGCAAGCGCCGTATTTTTGCTGAGCTCTTTTTTGGTTGCCAACAGCGACGGTCCTTGGCTCGCACTTGCCTGCGGAGCATGCGTCATTCTTCTGAATCAAAAACTTGGCACATTACAGGCCAAACGGCTTTTTTTCGTGGGCGGCCTGTGCTGTTCCGTTTGGCTGTTTGCCGGAATTCTCATTCGCATCGTTCCCATTTATGCACCGATGCGAACCATCTCCTCTGTTTTATGCCATCCGCTTGTCGCCTGCTGCGGAATCCTTGGATGCGCGGGCATGTGGCTTTTGTTTGATAAAACCAAACTCTCCGCACGTTTATTTTTTCGCAGTATCTTTGCCGGCGGCATCGCAATCGCCCTTTTGCTGCTTGCCGTGTGCAATCTTTGGAATGTTTCTCTTGGGCCTTTAAACGGACTTTTGCAGTTTGGTCCGCAATGGGGCTCTAACCGGGGCTATGTCTGGGGAATTCTTGTAGACCGCTATTATTATACCTTTAATTATCGAGAACAGCTTTTCGGCATTGGGCCCGACTTAGTAACACACCTTTTAAATCCTGTTTACAGCCAAAAAATCATTGCCATGAACGGAACTGCATTTGACAGTGCGCACAACGAATTCCTTCAAATGCTTATCTGCTGCGGCCTCTTTGGACTGTTTTTCTGGCTTTTGTTCATTTTTTCGCATATCAAGCACTCGCTTTACAGCACACCTTATCTCACAGCAAGCCTTGTCGCCTATTGCGTCCAAAGCTTTTTCAGCATCCATTTTGTAGGAGTTTTCCCTATTTTCTTTGCCCTTTGTGCACTTACCGCTGTCAAAAAAAGTAAAAAATAGATTTTTTCGTCATTTTGACGAAAAACAATTTTTGCTTATCTTTTCACAATTTTTATAAAGTAACTCTCATTTTATCCTATGGAAAAAAGAAAATCGAGGCTTATTTGTCGCAAAACGACAAGTTTTCAACAGTCTTTTCACAGGTTTTGCACAAAAAAAGCGCTCTTTTTTGTGCGTTTTTCCACTTGCAAATGGTTTCAATTTCTACTACAATAAGTATCACAGACCTGCCTACAGTATGCAGACTGTAATATTCTATTTCGATATTGAATTAGGAGGAATTGAAATTGAGACTGAAAAAAGTAATTTCTGGCGTTATGGCTGTTGCTATGGCAGCAACTTTCGCCGCAAGTGCATTTGCAGCTACGGCTGGTGAGGGAACTCCCGGTGAGCCCAACAAACCTGGCACTGGTGGCAACACTAGCGGCATCGTTCTCCCCGAGGACGCTACTCCCGGTGAGCCCAACAAACCTGGCACTGGTGGCAGCACTGGTGGCAACACTAGCGGCATCGTTCTCCCCGAGGACGCTACTCCCGGTCAGATCGCCGGCGCTTTGGCTGACGCTCTGAAGAAAGACCCCACTAACTACGAGAACGCAACTCGCTTGGTGAACACTCTGAACGAGGACAAGAAAGTTTTCGTTGACGCTAACATCACCGAGGCTATGCTGCTCGCTCTGCGCGCACAGGGCAAAGCTTACAACTACACTATCAACAATGTAGGCGTGAGCATCTTGTCCACCAAAGACTTGGCTGATAAGCTCAGCATCAAAGAGGTTTCTTACAGCGCTACGGGTGCTACTTTCGAGGCTAACTACGCTGGCGGCGCTCAGTCTGCTTTGGGTACCTATGTTACCATCAGCGTTCCCTACAATCTGGACGGTTCTTGGAGCTGGGTTTCCGACAACGGTCAGAGCGGTGCAGTTATCGTGACCAACACCGGCAAAACCGCTACTTTGGGCTTCTTTGCTCCGCACTTCACGAAGTACACCCTGACTAAGGGCACCACCACTCCTCCCACCTCTGGCAGCGGCAGCGTAATCAAAGCTACCGGTGCTGACATGAACACCATCATGATGGGCATTGTGGGCACTGCTCTGGTTGCAGGTGCAGGCATCGCTTTTGTTTCCGTGAAAAAGCGCGCTCTGAGCAAATAATTTGAGGTTTTAAAATGAACAGTTCACTTATTTCTGTGGATGTTCTGAAGAGAAAGGGGAAGAAATTCATTCTTCCCCTTTTCTTTTGCATCATCACACTTTTGATTCTTTGGCTGATTGCATTGCCCATCGGATTTGCTGTATCGAAAGCAGCAGATCAGGAAGGGTTTAAAGCCATTGAGCCGACCATTAATTTATTTGACGGTTCCGCTAATATCGAAAGCGGTACCGTTAATCTGAACGATTACGGCGGTTATCCGACAGAAGGAGAAAACTACGGCCGTCTGACGATCGGTGGTACCAGCATTGACTGCAACTTGTTCTACGGCGATTCCGCAGTGGAACTCAGCAGCGGTGCCGGCACCTACGCAGGTGCATCCATTCCCGGACAGGGCAGCACCACATTGATTGCAGGCCATACCGGAACGTATTTTCGTGATTTTGAACGCATTCAAAAGGGAACTATGATTTCCATTGAAACACGCTATGGCAAATATCGCTATGAAGTCACTGATATTCGCATCGCTGAAGAGAATGATACTTCAGCATATGATCTCAATGCTTCCGAAGATAATTTAATTTTGTATACCTGCTATCCGTTTGGTCAGATTAGCCCGACTACACAGCGCTGCTTTGTTTATGCTAAATTCGTCAGCGGCCCCACCATCTTGGAGGATTCCGTGAATGAAAAATAAGATTTCCAATCTCCCGATGCTGGGCGCAAGATTTTTATTGTGTCTGTCCAGCGCCTTGCTCGCTTTGCTTCTTTCTCTTCAATTCACTTTATTTAACGAAAGCTATCTGCTCAGCACGTTAGAATCTACCAATTATTTTCCTACGGTCGCACACACCGCTAAAACGGTCTGTGAGGGTCTTTTCTCACAAGCCGGGTTTGGTGCCGGCCTTGTAACAAACTATATTTCTGAAGACACCGTCACAGCCGATATTACAAGCGCACTTTATAACCGTTTTCGCAATGCCGGCTTGAAAACGAACGCACGCTTTGCAACACTGGCTGTGAACTTGCAGGATGCTATGAACGCTGAAACCGGTGTGATTGCATCCGAAGATGAATATGCTCGTTTCATGTCATTGCAGGCTTCCTGTGAAGCCTCGTATCAAACGATGGTCAGCCCCCCGTTTGATACGCCGCTTTCTATTGTTTTGCAGTATCGTTCTATGCGTGCTGTTCTCTTTCCCGCTGTTGCAATTCTAATTTTATTATCTGTATTCTCCTTATTTAAATTAAGCGAGAATATGAAACAATTTTTTGATAACATTTCACGCGGACTTCTTCCCGCCGGTTTTGCCTGTGTGCTTGCCGGGCTGAGCTTTGTTTTGTTCAGCGGATTCCAAGCTTGGATGCCTGCGGAAAATATTGCACACACGGCTTTTACAAAGTGGATCGGCGGCCTGTTCCCCTATCTCGCTGTGTTAGGCATTTTAGTCGGCGGAGCCGGGCTTGCAGTATATGCTTTTCTTGTAAGACAAATTCACCTGAAACAAAAATCGGGTGCAAAAGGCAAGGGCGGCAAACTCATGTCTACACCTGTACCGCCTTCTCGCAAAGCAGACGGTGCACAGCCTGCTGTTCAACAGGCTCAGTCAGCGGCGGCTCCTTCTGCCTTACCGGCTTCCCCCGCTCCGGCAGCAGCTCCTGCGCAAAGACAAGCTGTTTCTCCGGCACAGGAACATCAGGCTCACCAGCAGCCGGCTCAAACAACTGCTCCGGTTCAAAATCAAGCGGGACAAAACGGTGTAACGGTTTCCTTGCCGCAAAATTCCAATCAAGAAAATGCTCCCGGCAACCGAAATATTCGTTTACCCTAAACTGCTTGAGCGTAACAGCATAAATCCCATAGATTTGTAAATGATGCAATACAAAAAAGCTCTGACAAGAACCTTTATGGTTTGAAGTCAGAGCTTTTTTATTTATCCAATTTGTTTATGCTCGTGCTGCGACTCCTCCGGCAGCAGCGTCACCTCGCGCAAACGGCGCTGAATTTGTCTTGTTCTTGTTCCTACCAGCTTTTCCAGCTCATTTCCCACTTGTTCAATTCGATTCTGCGCACTGGCCAGTACATCGCCGAACTTGTCAAACTCGCTTCTTACCGCGCCTAAAATCTGCCATACTTCGCCGGAACGCTTTTGCAGCGCTAATGTTCGGAACCCCATTTGCAAGCTGTTTAAAAGAGCTGCCATTGTCGTAGGCCCGGCCACAACAACATGGTACTCACTTTGCAGTCGTTCCACCATTCCGCGCCGCACTACCTCAGCATAAAGCCCTTCCACCGGCAAAAACATAATGCCGAAATCAGTGGTTTCCGGCGCATGAATATACTTTGTCCGAATGTCTTTTGCAAAAGAGCAAATTCGCTGTTCGAGCACCTTTGCCGCACTTTGGACGGCGGCGGAATCTCCCGCTTCGTAAGCGTCTAATAGCCCTGCATAGGCATCTGCGGGAAACTTCGCATCTATGGGAAGCCAGACCCCTTCTCCCTGCCCATCTCCCGGCAAATAGACGGCGTACTCTACGCGCTCTGTACTTCCCTTGACGGTGGCGATATTTTCGGCGTACTGTTCCGGCGTGAGAATTTGCTGTAAAATAGCCCCAAGCTGAATTTCACCTAAAATACCGCGCGTTTTCACATTGCTCAGCACCTTCTTCAAATCGCCCACCCCGGTGGCCAGGGTCTGCATTTCGCCTAGGCCTCGGTAAACGCTTTCCAGCTGCTCAGAAACGCGGCTAAAGGATTGCTGCAAGGTTTTTTCAAGCGTACTTTGCAGCTTTTCATCCACAGTAGCGCGCATCTCCTCCAGTTTTTTCTCATTTCCCTCCTGCATTGCGCGCACGCTTTTTTCCATGGCATTGCGCATATGCTCCAATCGGCGCTCTTGCTCCAATGCGCCTGTCTTCATGCGCTCCTCTACCATTTGCAGCTGGTCGCGCATCGTCTTTTGCATAGTCTGCATCTGCGTATTCACAGCCCGCTGCAGCATTTCCTGGCGCTGTCCCATCTGCTCGGTTAATTCTTTCAGCCGCATGTTTTGAGCGGCTGATACCTGTTTCTGTGTCGCAGCCTGCATTTGAGCGGCCGCCGTCGAAGTTCTTTGCACCGAAAGCCCCAGCTCTTCCCGAAGCTGGCGCATCTCCTCACTGAGCTGCTGCATCATCTCCCTTTCAAGCGAGCGCATTCCCTCTTCCATCGTCATACGCATCATGTTCATCTGGGCGGTGCTGACTGACGTATCGTTTTTACGAAAGAACAACCAAACAACAATTGCCCACGGGATGAGCGCGACAATCGGCCATATCATTTCCTGCACGGTTTTCGTTTCTCCTATCGTCATATATTTTATGTTTTTGGCATATCAGTATTATAAAGCAAACCCTTGTATAAATCAATCTAAAGGCGGCGATACACAAATGAAAGCATTGTTGCGGCGCGCCATGCGTCAACTGAACAAAAACCGACGTGTCTTTTGCTTTTTCTCAGCAGCCTGTATCCTGCTGGGGGCACTGGTTATTTTTGCAGGAATCCGCACGCAAAATTTACCGGCAGGCTGTTCGGTAAATGATTTTTTACCGGACGATGTCCTTCCCGCTGCGGCGCCGACAGATTCTTCTGGGCCGGAGGAGGAAAAAGTTGTCTATCTCACATTTGACGACGGACCTTCGGAAAATACGCTTGAGGTGCTGGATATTTTAAAAGAATACGGGGTTCCCGCCAGTTTTTTTGTCATTGCGGCAGATAATAACCGAGACGACTTGCCTATTCTTGCCCGCACATCCGCCGAAGGACACTGCATTGCGCTTCACAGCTGTACGCATAGCTATAAAACCATTTATGACAGCCCTGAACACTTTTGGCACGATATTGATTTACTGAAAGAAGCCATTGCCCCGTATGTATCGCCTGCCCCCACCATCCTGCGCTTTCCCGGCGGAAGCACGAATACGGTGAGCCGAAAATATGGCGGAAGTGATATTATGAAACTGCTCAAAACACAAGCCACGCAAAAAGGATATACCTATGTCGATTGGAATGTCAGCGCCGATGATGCGCTGGGAAGCAAACTGTCTGCGGACAGCATTTATGACAACGTCGTTCGCGACGCCTCAAAGCATAATACTTGTGTTGTTTTAATGCACGACACCAAAGTAACGGATAATACCGTTAAAGCGCTGCCTCGCATCATTGAGTGGTTTCAAAATGCAGGCTACCGCTTTGATACCGTCGATCACTTGCCTGCATCCGCTTAAACCATTCACACCTTGCGGCTCAAAAGAAAGCGCGCGGTATTATCTGAAAACTTTTCTAAGCACAAATATGCCGCAATTTTTTGAGAATGGTCGGCGCTGTTATCCCGCAGCCGCATTTTTCTTAGGAAAGGAACGTTTCACAGTTTCAGAAAACTACTAAATTCTGGTTGATTCTGCCGACATAAATACGCTGTTTTTTGCGTGTTTGTGTCGGTTATTTTTTATTTTGCCGATGCTTTTCGCGTTCTAAAAAATACATTTTTTATTTTTCACGATAAAAACATGGGTTTTCATTGTAAAAACACACAAAATAAGCTATACTAAGAAAATATACAGATGCGCTTCCTGCCAAGCCAAGCGGCAGAAAACAGCGCGTCGGAAAGATACAGCGAGGGAGGCACCAAATTGTTCGGCTATGTGTTGCCGTATCAGGCAGATCTCAAGGTGTGGCAATGGCAAGCCTACCGCGCCTACTATTGCGGGCTGTGCATGCAGCTGAAAGAGCGTTACGGCTTCTTGCCGCGCTTCGTGCTGAATTATGACTTTGTGTTTTTGGCACTGCTTGCAGACGGACTATCCGGCGAAGAACCTCTCATTTCCTCTTCCCGCTGTATTGCAAACCCCATTCAAAGGCACCCGATCTGTCAAGTTTCCAAAGGGCTTGCAATGGCCGCTGACGCATTGGTTCTGACGGCTTATTACAAGATTATCGACGACGTTTCCGACGAGCGGGCCGCTAAGCGCATGCTGTCTGTGGCTGCACAAGGACTTTTTCACCGCGCGCAGGAAAAAGCGGGCCGCATCTTTCCGGAGCTGCAAACCGTTTTGAGAACGCAAACACAATGTCAGGCTAATTTGGAAGCAAAAGGCTGTGCAGACCCCGATGAGGCCGCCGACCCCACGGCACAAATGACCGCCGCGCTCTTTTCCTTGGCGGCTGCCGAGCCATCACAGCAAGCGCCTCTTCGTCACATGGGAATGCTGCTCGGCAAAATTTTATATTATCTCGATGCCGCAGAGGATTTTGACAGCGACGGGCAAAGCGGCTCTTACAACGTGTTTCAAAATGCGAAGCTTTCGCGCGAGGATATGATTGCACAGGTAACGCTTTTATGCCGCATGTGTGCAGGCGAAGCAGCGCGCCGCTACGGAGAAATTTCGATTGAGAGCCCTGTACATAAAGCGCTCATTGAGAATATTCTGTTTTTAGGACTGCCGCAGAGTATTTCAAAGGCAGGCCAAAAACGAACACGGAAACCAACCACTCACCTATCATCTTTGAACGGAAAGGAAATTCTATGAATCTGCAACAAGCTTATGCTGTTTTAGGGCTGCGCGAAGGCGCATCGGAAGAAGAAATCAAAAGCGCTTATCGCGCACTTGCACAACAGTATGACCCGGAGCAAACTTCCGACGAATCTGAACGCCGCCGCGCACAGGACAAAATGAACGAGCTGAATGAGGCTTTTGATATGCTGATGAGCTGTCTTCGCACAGGTGACTGCGGCTCCTCCGACGGCGGCTTTTCCTCTGCCTCTGAACAGCACACAGGAAATTCCGAGCAATATCGCATCATTCGTCAGATGATTAACTCCGGCGATGTTGACAATGCGTTGGCACGCTTAAACGCCATTCCGAACGGCGCGGCCGATGCGGAGTGGAACTTTTTAATGGGCAGTGCATATTATTATAAAGGCTGGCTGGGACAGGCGCTTTCTTATTTTCAAACTGCATGCCGCCTTGCTCCCGGCAACCCCGAATATGCTGCGGCACTGCGGAATCTGCAAAACAGTGCCAACGGCGGTATGCCCGGCAATCCTTACGGGAACCAATCGCCCTACGGCGCACAGGCGGTTTCCTGCTCGTGCTGTGATATGTGCATGGCCATGATGTGCATGGACGCATGCTGCAGCTGCGGTGGTATGGGATGTTAAACGGAAAAAGAGAGAAAAAAAGCGCCCGCATTGCGCTTTGCGGATTATTTGCTGCGCTTTCCCTTTGCACTATGCTGATGGGCAGCATTCTGCCGGCCTCCACCTTTTCCGCACCCGCTTTTGCTGGCATTTTTCTGGTTGCCGTTGCGGTGGAGTACGGAATGAAAACAGGCTTTCTGCTTTATGCCGCCGTTGGCGTTCTTTCCTTGCTTCTCATTCCTGACAAGGAAATGGCACTTGTATTTATATGTTTCTTAGGATTTTATCCGCTTGTAAAGGCTTATCTTGAAAAAATTCACTTTTTACCTGTTCGGGTTGCGGCAAAACTGATTTTGTTCAACGGATGTATTCTTTCAATGTACGCCTTGATTTTGCTTGTATTCCCCCTGCCTGCCGTTCAGGAAGAGTTTGCCTCTATGGGCATTGTTTCCTTGGGTATTTTACTCGGCGCAGGAAATATTACGTTTTTCTTATATGATCTTGCCGTGGCGCGCATGGTAGCTTTGTACTGCGCGAAATTGCGGCCGCGGCTGCTTCGGATGCTGTAAAGCGTGCGAAGCAGCCTTTTTCGTTTTTAACCGAAGGTTTTCTGAAAAGGTGAAAGTTTCATTTTTTTAGAAAGCCCCTAGCCATATCAGCAGAAAAGAGGGTGATTGCCATGGAATTGAAAAGCAATCTGCGCATTTTAAGCTATACGAAAAAGCTTTTACAAGGTGAAACCGAGCATCTGCTTCCCTTTCCCGTTCAAGTTCAAAAACCGGTGTTTCAAGGGCGTATGCCCCAGCGGCTTGCCCGCATTTCTCCGCAAGAGGCGCAAGTAGACACGAAAATCCTTTCTCAATTTTTAAAAGAGCTTCAGCAGAACCGTGAGGGTTTTGCGCATAATCTTTTATGTGCAACGCCTTCCGGCGTTTTCTGCGAGGCCAGCTGGGAACCATATACGCTCAAACAATGGCATGTGACGCACAGCCTTTGCAAAAGCTTTACCGGAACGGCAATCGGCATGCTGGCAGATGAAGGTCTTTTGGATTTCCAGGAGCTGGTGTGTGATATCTTTCCGGAAAAGTGCTCTTTCCTTACCAGCCGCAAAATGCGCAGCGTCACCGTGCACCACCTGCTTTCTATGACATCGGGCGTTAATTTCAAAGAAATGGGTGCCGTGTGTTCATCCGACTGGCTGAAAAGCTTTTTAGAGTCCGATTTTCTTTTTGAGCCGGGCAGCAAATTTGATTACAACAGCATGAATACCTACGTTCTCTCTGCGATTGTCAAGCACAAGTCAGGATTCGGATTAGTCGAATATTTAAAGCCCCGCTTGTTTGATCCGCTTGGCTTTGGTGAGGTCGCATGGGAAACTTGTCCCAGCGGTATCGAAAAAGGCGGCTGGGGCATGTATGTCTTTGCAGAGGATGCGGCAAAGCTGGGCCTGCTTTATTTGCAAGAAGGGCTTTGGCATACACCGAAGGGAACGAAGCGGATTTTGAGCAAAGACTGGGTTTGCACGGCTATAAAGCCGCAGGCCATGAGCACGCAGGAAGAGGAATACGGATATCAGTTATGGCCCGACACCGCACACAGCATGACGGTGTTTAACGGCATGTTTGGACAATATGTCTTTATGGCGGCCGATTTAAATCTTGTTGTCGTACTGCAGTCAGGCGCACAAAACCTGTTTACCCGAAGCGAGTCATACCACACCGTGACGCGCTTTTTTGACGCACTGCGGAAAGCGCCTCGCACAGCTGGGACATCAAACGCAGCCCCCGCCCCTTACCGGACACATTTTCTTGCTCCTCCCTATTCTGAGCAGCAAAAAAAGAAACCTCGCACACTTCGAGAAAAAATATGGCATACTTTTTTCTCTTCTACCCCTGCAACTGTCGATACCGCCTGCACTCTTTTAGAAGGACGGCATTTTACTTTTGAGCGCAATCAAGCCGAGCTGCTGCCGCGGATCATTGCTGTGATGAACGATTTTTATTCCGGCGGCGTGCAAAGCATTTCCTTTTCACGCCAAGCGGAAACTCTTGTTTTATCTTGGGTAGAAAATGGGGTCGTAGAAAAAATTCCGCTTGGGTTTGAGCGTCCTCTTCCCTTTGTGCTCGATGCCGGAGGCAACCGCTTTGAAGCTGCCTGCTTTGCGCAGCTGTGCAGCGATGAGGATGACCGCGCCGTTTTAAAGATGCACATCTATCTGACGGAAAGCAGTTCGTGCCGCCAGCTCAAGCTATTTTTGCCGTTTGATGAAAGAGATGACGTACTGCTGTGCTTTTATGAAACTCCTGGTTTAGTTCCGATGATGCTTTCCTTGGCACAACTTGCAGGGCTGGGCCATCAGACCGATGCACTGTTCCGCGACATGGATTATTTGCGCTATCGGCTGGAACGTTTTAGTTCTCCCGTCGTGCACGGAAAGCTGGAGCCGAAACGCCGCAAAAACTCACGCCAATCCTGACAATTCCCTTGCATATCGCGGCGCTGCAAGTCAAAAACACAAAAAGCTGCCGAGAACCACTAAACGAAGCGGTTCTCGGCAGCTTTTATTTTAAATTGTTTAAAATGTTACGGCAAACCTATCTCCCCTGAGGCGAGCTGTTTTATTCCGCCACCGAAGATGCCTGGTTTTTCAGCATAACGTCGTGAGCGCCGCCCTCCACAATGCTGGTAGAAGAAACAACGGTCAAGCGGGCTTTCTCCTGCAATTCCGGAATGGAGAGCGCGCCGCAGTTGCACATGGTGCTGCGCACCTTTGCGAGAGTAACAGCAACGCCGTCTTTGAGCGCACCTGCATACGGCACATAGCTGTCCACGCCTTCCTCAAAGCTGAGCTTGCCTGCACCGCCAAGGTCATAGCGCTGCCAGTTGCGTGCGCGGTTCGAGCCTTCACCCCAGTACTCTTTTACGAAAGTGCCGTTAATTTTCAGCTTGTTCGTCGGACTTTCGTCAAAGCGGGAGAAGTAGCGTCCCAGCATCACAAAGTCGGCGCCCATTGCCAGTGCCAGCGTAATGTGGTAATCGTGTACGATGCCGCCGTCAGAGCAAATGGGAATATAAATGCCGGTTTCCTGGAAGTATTCGTCACGGGCTTTTGCCACTTCGATGGTCGCAGTAGCTTGTCCGCGGCCAATGCCCTTTGTTTCACGGGTAATGCAAATGGAGCCGCCGCCAATGCCTACTTTGATGAAGTCAGCACCTGCCTCTGCTAAGAAGCGGAAGCCTTCACGGTCTACAACGTTGCCTGCGCCCACTTTCACCTTGTCGCCGTATTTTGCACGCACCCATGCCAGTGTACGCGCCTGCCACTCGGAGAAGCCCTCAGAGGAGTCAATGCACAGCACGTCAACGCCCGCCTCAACCAAGGCCGGAACACGCTCTGCATAATCGCGCGTATTGATGCCCGCGCCTACAATGTAGCTCTTATTCGCGTCCAAAAGCTCGTTCACATTTTCTTTGTGAGAATCGTAGTCTTTGCGGAACACCATGCATTTCAAATGCTGATTTTTATCAATCAAAGGCAGGGAGTTCAGCTTGTGCTCCCAGATAATATCGTTTGCCTCTTTCAGCGTGGTATCTTCCGGAGCGGTAATCAATCGCTCAAACGGCGTCATGAATTCTGTTACCTTTAAATCGGTGCTCATGCGGGAAACACGGTAGTCACGGCTGCCGATGATGCCCAAAAGCTTTCCGTTCGCGGTACCGTCGTCGGTCACTGCAACGGTAGAGTGGCCTGTTTTTTCTTTCAGAGCCAAAATGTCAGCCAGTGTTGCGTCGGGACGCACGTTAGAGTCGCTGACGATAAAGCCTTTTTTGTAGCTTTTGACACGGCGCACCATATCCGCCTCTTGCTCAATGGTCTGCGAGCCGTAAATAAATGATACGCCGCCTTCTTTGGCCAGTGCAATGGCCATGGTATCATTCGACACCGCCTGCATGATGGCGGAAACCATAGGGATGTTCATGCTGATAGGACATTCTTCCTCGCCCTTGCGATACTTCACAAGCGGGGTGCGCAAGCTGACAGCGCTGGGAATGCATTCTGCCGAAGAATATCCCGGAACCAAGAGATACTCGCCGAAGGTACGGGACGGTTCGCTGAAATAGTAAGCCATAAACATACTCCTTTTGAATCCAAGTAAAATTGCTGTTCATCGAAACGCACCGACAAAACAGGTCGGTCAAACGCGCAAAGGCGGCACCGGGTAAACAAAAGGCACATTTCCCGCTTTGACAAAAGCTTGAAAGTGCGCCGTTTCGCTGACACGAGAACCACCTCGATACTTGTATTATATACTACCACAAATATCTCCATACGGCTAGTCTTTTTTTCTTGTTTCTTCGCAAAAAACGGCTTTTTTCCCTTGTTTTTTTCAGCAGTTTTGAAGGTGCTCTCAAAACGACGAATTCCCATCTTTTTCCGCTTAAAATTTTGTGTGAAATCGACAGTACCGCAAGAACAGCTTGAAACCTTTCGCATTTTTCTTTTGAAGGGCAAATACCATATTTGCCCTCCATTCAATTCACGCCGATTGGAAACGCAAAAAAGCGGAGGGCCGCCGGCCGGCAGCCCTCCGCTTTGTGATCGTGTGTTTTGCATCCTGTGGAGTTGGACGCAAAACGAAGAAAAAAGGAAAAAGGAGGTGTAAGCTCTTACTGTTTGACGCTCTCTAGCCAAAACGCCAACAGGAGGAGAAAGAGCCTACAAAGAATGAAAAAGTACATCTGCAAGGGGTTGTAACTTTCTTGCAACTATATTGTAACTCTTTTGTCACCCTTTGTCAAGGCTCTTTTGAAACTTTTTTGTCATTTTTTTGCCTGAAATTGAAATCTTCCTTTTCAGCGCAAAACAATCTCCTTTTTTCCGTCCTGTTCTTTTGCATCAACGCAAACCGCACTCAGCAGCTCTCCCGCAATCAGCTTTTCTGCCAAACGGTCTTCCACCTCTTTGCGGATGACACGGCGCAAGTCACGCGCGCCGAATTTTCCGCCCTGTGCCTTTTCGCACAAAAGTTCCAGCGCTTGCTGTGTCCACGACAATCCAATGCCTTTTGCACTGAGAGGCTCTTGATATTCTGCAAGCATCAGCGCTGCCACACGGCGCAGATCTTCACCGCTCAGCGGGCGGAACGTGATAATTTCGTCCACACGGCTTAAAAATTCCGGACGCAAAAATTCCCGCAATGCCTTCAGCGATTTATCCCGGCTCATTTGCTCGGCGGTTTTATTAAAGCCCGTTTCGCCCACACGGTCGGAAGAGCCGGCATTGGAGGTCATGCAAATAACGGTATTTTCAAAGTTTACCGTTCTGCCCTGCGCATCGTTAATTTTGCCTTCATCCAAAATCTGCAAAAGCAGATTCATAACATCGGGATGCGCCTTTTCAATTTCGTCAAACAACACCACGCTGTACGGACGGCGGCGCACCTTTTCCGTCAGCTGGCCTGCCTCGTCATACCCAACGTAACCCGGCGGCGAGCCAATCAAGCGGGACACGGCGTGTTTTTCCATAAATTCGGACATATCCAAACGAATTAAGGGGTCCACCGTGTCAAAAAGCTGCATCGCCAGCTGTTTGACAAGTTCCGTTTTTCCCACACCCGTCGGCCCGACAAAGATAAAGCTTGCCGGACGGCGGCGCGCCGCAATATCGGCACGGCTGCGCTTTACCGCGTTGGCTACCAGGTGCACAGCCTCCTCTTGGCCAATCACTTTTTCTTTCAGCTTTTCTTCCAGCTGTACAAGCTTGGTGTACTCCGTTTCTTTCACCTTGCTGGCGGGAATTCCTGTCCAAAGCTCGATGACTTTTGCCAGATCCTCCATACCGACAGCAATGCTTTCCACTTTTTCATGCAAAGCTTCCGTTTGCTGTTTGGCCCGGTCAATTTCATAGCTCAGACGTGCAATGACTTCGTAATCCGGGCCTTCTTTGGCCTGCTCCTGCTCTTCTTTTTCCTGCGTCAGCGTCTGCACCTTTTTTTCGGCATCCAGCCACTCGCTGATTTCCGGATGACGCAGGCTGCAGCACGCGCACGCCTCGTCCAGCAGGTCAATCGCCTTATCCGGCAAAAAGCGGTCGGTGATATAACGCTCGGACAGCTGCACGGTGCTGCGCAGCAAAGTTTCCGGCACTTTCACATGGTGATAAGCTTCGTAATACTCTTTTACACCGCGAATCACTTCCACCGCTTCATCCACGGAAGGCTCTTCTACCTTGACGGGCTGGAAGCGGCGCTCCAGCGCTTGGTCTTTTTCAATAAATTTGCGATATTCCGCAAAGGTTGTTGCCCCGATCACCTGAATTTCTCCGCGGGAGAGCGCAGGCTTTAAGATATTGGCGGCATTCATCGCGCCTTCGGAATCGCCGGCACCGGTGATATTGTGAATTTCATCAATAAAAAGCACAACGTTTCCGGCGGCCTTTACCTCCGCAATCAAGCCTTTGACACGGCTTTCAAACTGTCCGCGGAATTGCGTTCCCGCAACAAGGCTGGTTAAATCCAGCAGATAAATTTCTTTGTCCTTCAAGCCTGCGGGAACGGTTCCTTCGGCAATGTGCAGTGCAATGCCTTCGGCAATGGCGGTTTTACCGACACCGGCCTCACCAATCAGGCAGGGATTATTTTTTTGACGGCGCGATAAAATTTGAATGGTGCGGTAAATTTCACGGTCGCGCCCCACAATGCGGTCCAGCTTTCCGGCACGCGCTTTTTCGGTCAGATTTTCACAGTACTGATCTAAAAACTTACGCTTTTTGCCTTTCTCTTTGGCCTTGGGGTCTTTTTTATCTGCGCCTTCGCCGCTTTCCTGCTTGCGCTTGTTTAAAAAGCCGAAGGGCAGCGTGGCACTCGTTCCGCCGGGCTCTTCGCTTTCCTCCTCGTCTTCATCTTCCGCAGGGGCAAAGTCCATCAATCCCATTCCCTGCATCATCTGCTGCGGGTCGAACTCACCGTCCTCAAACATGGCATCCATGCGCTCTTCAATGGCATCCATCTGCTCATCAGAGATCCCCATTTGCTTCATCAGGTTATCAACGGGCTTAATGCCCATCTCTCTGGCACAGCGCAGGCAATAGCCCTCTGTACCGGAACTGCCATCCATTTTTTGAACAAAGACGATGGCGGGCCTTTTTTTGCATTTCACACAAATCATCTGTTCCATGGTCCTTTCTTACAAAAACGGATTGTATGCGGAGAACACGCTGTACAGCATGCTGCCCGAAAGCACCTCATTGTTCAGCATCGGCAGACTGTTATTGGTGATTGCGGCAATCGCCCACACTAAGCACAGCGCCAGCACTGCATTGAGCGCGCCGCCGGCCACACCGACTAAAATGCCCAAAAGCTTATTGACCGAGCCGATGACGGGAATTTTGTTGATGTTGGTCAGCACCGCCACCAGCATGGAAATCACCAGCTTGCACAGCGCAAAGGCGATGAAAAACAGCACAACCGTAATCATCGGAACAATCAGCGGAGTTAAAATGCCGTCGACAATCCGCAAAGCCAAATCCGGCGCTCCGGAGCCGAGAATCTCGTGAAACGAGCGCGTAATCTCCTGCGCCATTTCTTCGGGCAGTACGCTGGATAAATTCTCCACCAGCATCGTCAGGCCGGAAGTACCTTGCTCTTGTACCGTCTGAGTAATTTTTTCAATCAAGCCGTCTTTGAAAAAGTTTTCAAAAATGGTGGGGGAAATCCGGTCGGAGGCAATCCACGCCACGAGCAGTGCGAGCAAATTCCCCACGAGGTCGAGCAGTCCGGCAACAAAGCCTTTTTTCATGTAACGGTACGCCGTCAACGCAATCACAACGACCAAAAGCACATCTAAAATGAGCGCCGGGCCGAGGTTGATTTCACTTGTCATATCATTTACCTTCTTTCTGATGCGCACAGGGCGCAGGAGTCGTTTTCGTTACGTTTGATTGACAGGCGGCGGTGTGAATACAGAAATCTCTTGTTCTGTCATCAAATATAGCTTTCCTGTGCCAATCAAAGCGCGTATATATCCTTGCGTTTTCTGTTCTGCCAGCAAACCGGCGTCCATCGTATACGAAAGCACGCTGTTTGATGTCACAACATGAATTTGAGATTGTGTCACCGTCATTTGCGTGGCAATGCGATTCACCGAGCAGGCAGCCGTCTGCTGCATTTTGCTGTCGAGCACACACAGCTTCGTCATGGAGCTGTGCTCTCCGTCACCGAAAAGCAGAACCACCGAGGCGTTGTCCGGTGTTGTCTGCCATGCCTGCAAGCTCTGCGCATTGTAATCATAGCGCGCCAGCTCAGTTCCGTCTACCGTATTGTATACGGCGCAGTAGGTCTGGTATATGACCAATATTTCCTTTCGGCTGAGATATTTCAGCCCCACGGGCAGGCCCTGTGCGCTCTCAATCACAGCGTTTGCCGCATCCGGTGCGTTGGAGTCGGTGGTGTACAAAAATACTTTTCCGCCCAGCGCTCCGTTATATACTTCCGGGCAGGCCACAGCAAACTGACGATTATCGCTTGCAAACACCATCGCCGTGGGCACCTGCGCGGTTTTCCATTCAAACACCACTTGGAACATTGGATCATACACCGTCAGGCCCGATTCGTGAAACACGCCAAGCATCCCGTTTTGGCTCATAGCGCAATACAAAATTGCGTCTTGATATTTATTTTCAAACAGCTCTCGGCTGCGGCTGTAAACCGTTAAAGAATTTCCTCCGCGTGAATAAACGCACAGCCGATTTCCCGCGAGCGCCATGGAAGGATTGGAGTAGTGATGCTGAGCGGTGTAAAATTCATTTCCTCCGGCGGAATAAATTTTCACGTCATGCTGATTGAGCACCACATAACCTCCGGCAATCGTACCCGCCTGTACAAAGCCGGATTCTGTTATGGGCACGGGATATCCCGCTGCGGGACGCATCAGCATGCTGACACTGTCCAAGGTATCCGCGAGCAAAGCCGCGGAAGCGCCGAAAACGCCTGTAAAATAGGCGGCAATTACCAAGAACACGAGCACGCAAACCCCAATGCGGCGAAAACGGCGCAGCCGGCGCTTGTGGCGGATTTTTTCAAGGCGCAGCAGCTGGCCTCGCGCACGCATTTGCACGCCGCTGACGTCCTGCTCGCTTTCCTCCTGCGCTTCATTGTCGTCATTGTCGATGATGCGGCCCGTTTGAAACACCAAAAAATTCTTTTTCTCGGTCGGTTCCTTTTTCTCGTGCTTTCTGTGCAGCAAACGGTAGCGCGGCGCTTCTTTTTTTTCGTCGTCCTGCTCTTCAAAGGAACTGATTACTCTCGGTTTTTTTTGAAAGTTCCATTTTCCGTCTGACTTTCGATTCATTCCTGCTCCTCCGGATAATGAACACGATGCAAAAACAAGCCCTTGGCCGGCGCAGTATCTCCGGCTTTGGAACGATCCTTACCTTCGATTACTGTGCACATATCCTCCGGTTTTTTTCGCCCCACACCCACGTCAATCAATGTGCCGACGAGAATCCGAACCATATTGTACAAATAGCCGTCTGCACAAATGTGGAACGTGATGATTTCCCCTTCCCGTTCTACGCGAAAAAAGTACACTGTGCGCACCGTATCTTCCATATCGCTTCCCGTTGACATAAAGGCGCGAAAATCATGGGTTCCAACGGCATACTGCGCCGCTTGATTCATCGCCTGTTCATCCAGCCGCCGAGCAATGCGCCAGCAGTAAGCACTGTCAAACGGACTGTCCACTGCCGAATTTCGCACACGATAGCGGTATTCTTTGCTCAGCGCCGAATAGCGCGCATGAAAATCATCCGAAACCCATTCGGCATGAAATACGCGAATATCGGGCGGTAAAAAGCAGTTGAGCGCCAGCGGCAGCTTAAACGGATCAATCGGCTTGGGCTGATCATAGCTGACGCAGTATCCCGACGCATGCACTCCCGCATCCGTCCGCGAACAGCCTTTCACCTGCGGGCGCGTACCGTAAAGCTGCTGCAAAGCATCTTGCAGCACTTCACACACACTCAGCGCATTTTGCTGTACCTGAAAGCCGTGGTAGCGCGTTCCGTCGTAGCTCAGCGTAATCAGCACTTTGTTGTGCGCGCCTTTTACAGCCATGACGTTACCCCCATCAAAATAAATACCGCAATACAAACCGCCGCCATGGCAAAGTCTGATTTCTGCATGCGCAGGCTTTTCAATCGGGTGCGGCCCTCTCCGCCTTGGTAGCAGCGGCATTCCATGGCTGTGGCCAGTTCGTCGGCACGGCGAAAGGCCGAAATAAACAGCGGAATGAGCACAGGCACAAGCGCTTTGACACGATCTTTCAGTTTCCCTGCATCCAGCTGCGCACCGCGCGCCTTCTGCGCATTCATAATCTTTTCCGTTTCCTCAATCAAAGTTGGAATAAACCGAAGCGCGATGGTCATAATCATGGCCAGCTCATGCACGGGAAGCTTTAATTTGGCAAAAGGCTTGAGCAAACGCTCAATCGCATCGGTTAATACAATCGGGCTGGTCGTATAGGTCAAAAGACTGGTTCCGGCAATCAAACAAACGATGCGAACTGCAATCATTACCGCATACGCCACGCCTTCTCTGTAAATGGTGAAAAATCCCCACTGCACCAGCGGCGCTCCCTCGCCTGTTAAAAAGAACAAATTGAGCACCGAGGAAAAAAGGATAATCGGCAAAATAGGCTTTAAGCTTTTTGCGATAACCTTTAAAGGAATTTTGGCCGCCATGTAAAGCAGTGCCAAAAACACGGCCGCCACTGCAAGCCCCGCAAAATTCGGATGCTGCATATTGCCCGAGCCCGCAAACAGCATAATGATGTAGGCAATGGTCAAAAGCAGCTTCATGCGAGGGTCCATGCGGTGTACGGGCGAATTGCCCGGAAAGTGCTGTCCAATGGTAATATCTCTCAGCATGGCGAATTCTCCCCTTTTGCACAAATTTTCGCCACACCGTTCTCTTTGAGCTTTTTGAGCATATCAACAGCATAAGGCACGGTGTACACATCAACCGGCACATCCAGCCCCATTTGACGCAGGCGCAAAAACACCTTTGTCACTTCGGGAACAGACAAGCCCAGTTCCAGCAGCTCCTGCGCGCGGGCAAAAACAGCTGCTGTCGTGTCGTGCATGGCAATTTTTCCGCCGCTGAGCACCAGCACACGGTCGGCATATTTGGCAATGTCCTCCATCGAATGGCTCACCAGCACAATGGTTGTTCCCGTCTTTTTATGGTACGCTTTCATCTGGCCCAAAATCATGTCGCGGCCTTCAGGGTCAAGCCCGGCGGCCGGCTCGTCAAGCACCAGCACTTTCGGCTCCATCGCCAAAACACCCGCAATCGCCACGCGGCGCTTCTGGCCGCCGGATAAGTCAAACGGGCTTTTTTCCATCATGTGCGGGGCAATGCCGCAAAACTGCGCCGCTTCTTCAACCCGGCGCTGTATTTCCTCTTCAGGAAGCCCCATATTGCGCGGCCCGTAAGCAATGTCGGCCGCCACGGTTTCTTCAAACAGCTGATATTCCGGATATTGAAACACCAAGCCCACCTGAAAACGGAACGAACGAATTTGCGACGGGTCGCTCCAAAGGTCTTGTCCGTTGATGTAAATCTTGCCGGAGGTGGGGCGGTTAATGCCGTTAAAGTGGGAAATCAAGGTTGATTTTCCGCAGCCTGTGGAGCCAATCACCCCCAAAAACTCGCCTTCCTGTACAGTAAAGGAGATATCGTCCAATGCAACATGTTCGTCGGGCATGCCCGGCGCGTACACATAAGACAAATGCTCTGCGCGAATCATTTCAGACACGCCGCACCCTCCTCTCCGGTTAAAAAGCGATACAGTTCGTCGGCACAGCTTTCCACGTCAATCACGTCGTTTGGCATCGGCATGCCTGCACGCGTCATCTCATGGCAAAGTTCCGTCGATTGCGGTACATCCAAATGCAGCTCACGAAGCTTGTCCACCTGAGAAAACACTTCTTTCGGCGTTCCCTCCATGACAATTTTGCCTTCGCTCATCACAATCACACGGTCGGCGGTTGCCGCCTCTTCCATATAATGCGTAATTGCCGCCACGGTAATGCCGCACTCGCGGTTCAAGCGACGAACCGTGCGCATCACCTTATCACGCCCCACCGGGTCGAGCATCGCGGTTGCCTCGTCCAAAATCAGGCAGTCGGGCTGCATCGCCAGCACGCCCGCAATCGCGACGCGCTGCTTTTGTCCGCCCGACAGATGGTGCGGAGCTTTGTCGCGGTATTGGTAGATACCGGCCAGCTTCATCGCCTCATCCACTCGCTCGCGCATTACCGAAGGCTCAACGCCTAAATTTTCCAGCGCAAACGCGACGTCCTCTTCCACAACGGTTGCGACAATTTGGTTATCCGGGTTTTGAAACACCATTCCCACTTTTTGGCGCAGCTGCATGAGATTCTCTTCCTGCTCGGTAGAAATCCCTTCAATCAAAACTTGTCCCGACGTAGGCAGCAAAATGGCGTTAAAATGCTTTGCCAGGGTAGATTTTCCACAGCCATTTGCCCCCAGTACGGCGACAAATTCGCCGCGTCTGACGCACAAGCTCAAGTCGTCGACCGCGTTCTTTCCCGCCTCTCGATAGCGGAACGTTACGTGATCGGCGCAGAGCATCGTTTCTTTTTCCATTCGTTTCTCCTTATGCTTTTCACAAAACACTCGTGCGCGCCGCTTCCCAAATAGCGGTCGCGCCGCACGGAACCACACCGCCCGTTGCTGTCACGGGCAATCCAATTTCATCACAGGAGGTCACGCCGCCAAAGCGCTTTCCGACGCGCTCACGCAGAATGTACTCCATCACACTGGGCGACAGGCCCGTGGTGTAGCTGTTGACCGCCACAAAGAGCGGCGCTTCGCTTAAAACGCCGCTGCACAGCGCAATCAGCTCGTCAATGCAGTCTTCCAGCTTCCAAACCTCGCCGCCCGGGCCGCGCCCATAGCTGGGCGGGTCCATAATAATGCCGTCATAGCGCACCCCGCGCCGTATTTCACGCGCGACAAACTTGGCACAGTCGTCTACAATCCAGCGGATGGGATGCTGTGCCAGTCCGCTCGCAGCGGCATTTTCACGCCCCCACGCCACCATGCCTTTCGAAGCGTCCACATGGCACACTTTTGCGCCTGCCTGCGCACAGGCCAGCGTGGCGCCGCCCGTATAGCCGAACAAGTTCAGCACCTGCACGCTGCGCCCCTGCGCCGTTTGCTCGCCGATCTTCTGCGTATACCAATCCCAGTTGACAGCCTGTTCGGGGAAAACGCCTGTGTGCTTAAAGCCGGTGGGCGAAACCACAAGCTGTAAATCTCGATAGCGAATCTTCCATTTTTCAGGCATTTTGCGGCGATACTCCCACTGGCCGCCGCCTTTGGCCGAACGGTGATACACCGCATTCGCTTTGCTCCACAGCGGGCTGGTTTCACCTGTTTTCCATACCACTTGAGGGTCGGGGCGAACCAAAAGCGTATCACCCCAGCGCTCCAGACGGTTTCCATCCGTCGCGTCAATCAATTCATAATCCTGCCAGCCATTTGCTGCGCGCATAGTGTTCCTCCGTCCTCTTTGTACGTCCCTTTGGAACGTGTTTTCCCGGCGGCAAGCGTTTTTCGTTGTGCCGCCGGGCTGCTGTTTTTTTTACGCTAAGCGTTCTTCCAACTTTTTGGCAATCCGCTCGGCAGAAAGGGCAATCGCCTGCGCGTCGCGGCCTTCCACCATCACGCGGATGAGCGGCTCGGTTCCCGACACGCGCACCAAAACGCGTCCTTGCCCCATCAGGCTCTGCTGCTGGCTTTCAATAAAGCCCGCAATATATTCATCGTCGCGGTAGCGGCTTTTCTGCTCATTGCTTGCATGCACGTTCACCATCACCTGCGGGAACTTTTCATAGACATGATTCAGCTCGCTCATTGCGCCGCCCTTTTGTGCCAAAGTTTTCAGCAGCATGCCCGCCGTCAGCTGTCCGTCACCCGTAGTTGCGTGCTCCAGTAAAATCACGTGGCCGGACTGTTCGCCGCCCAGCGCATAGCCTTTGTCACGCATTTCTTCCAGCACATAGCGGTCGCCCACCGCCGTTACCGCGCTGTTCATGCCGTTTTCCTTCAAATATTCCAAAAAGCCCATGTTGCTCATCACGGTCACAACAACAGTATCTTGCGCAAGCTTGCCGCTTTGTTTCATCGCGCCGCCCAAAATTGCCAAAATTTTATCGCCGTCAATCTCTGCGCCCGTTTCGTCCACCGCCAAGCAGCGGTCGGCGTCGCCGTCAAATGCCACGCCGCAGTCTAGGCCTTTTTCCCGCACGAGCTGTGCCAAACGGTCAATGTGCGTAGAGCCGCACTCACGGTTGATGTTGGTTCCGTCCGGTGCATCGCCGACAAAAACGCAGGAAGCGCCCAGCTTCTCAAACAGCGCGTGTGCCGTTTCACTGGCCGCACCGTTTGCGCAGTCAACCGCAATATGCAGGCCGCTCAAATCGGCGTCAATGGCTTTTGCCAAATAGTCCACATAATCAGCGGCGGCGCAGTCCAAACGGCGCACCGTTCCCACATCATTGCCGACGGCATATTTCAAACGAGAACAGCCGTCTAAAACATGCGACTCGATCTCCTCTTCCACCTCATCGGGCAGCTTGTATCCCTCACCGCCAAAGAGCTTAATGCCATTGAATTCCACAGGGTTATGCGAAGCGGAAATCACAACACCCGCATCTGCGCCGTACTTTCTCACAAGATAAGCCACTGCCGGAGTTGGAATCACGCCGAGCAACTCAACGTCTGCCCCCATGCTGCAAAGGCCCGCGCAAAGCGCAGCCTCCAGCATATCGCCGGAAATGCGCGTATCTTTTCCAATAATAAAGCGCGGCCTGTGCTGCGTTTTGCCCGCCAGCACCGCGGCGCTCGCACGTCCGATCTGCACCGCCAGCTCCGGCGTCAGTTCACTGCCCGCAATTCCTCGTGCTCCATCGGTTCCAAAAAGCTTTCCCATACTTGCATACCCTCCTGCTTCTTCGTTAAGCTCTAGGCGTTTGGCCTTGAGCCGTTCCTCCGGCGGCTTTTGTGTTTCGCCGCGCGTTTTCCCCATTATATGCATGAAATGTGAAAAAAAGGTGCAAATTTCCTCGAAACCTCGGCAAAAACCCCGATGGGCTTTTTCTTTGCCCTTTTTTCACATCCAACGCCTCTTTCGGTGCTTAAAAGCCTTCCATCGTCTGCTGGGTTTCAGTGCCGTTTTGCCCCGGCGCGCTCATGCCAAGATGCTCATAGGCATAGCGCGTCACACAGCGGCCGCGCGGCGTGCGGGTTAAATATCCGAGCTGCATCAAATACGGCTCACATACATCTTCCAGCGTGACGGATTCTTCGCCCAGTGCGGCGGCAATGGTTTCCAATCCCACGGGGCCGCCGCCGTACATTTCAATAATGGCGCGCAGCAGGTTGCGGTCCATTTCATCGAGCCCCTGCTGATCGATGCCCATGCGCGACAACGCCATATCCGCAATTTCTTTGGTAATCACGCCGTCGCCCTTCACCTGCGCAAAATCGCGCACACGGCGCAGCAAACGGTTTGCCACGCGCGGTGTGCCGCGGCTTCGCCGGGCCATTTCCATGGCGCCCGCCTCATCGCACGGGACACCCAAAATGCCCGCAGAGCGCCGGATAATTTTAGAAAGCTCCTGCGGCGTGTACAGCTCCAGCTTTAAAATAACACCGAAGCGGTCGCGCAAAGGCGTGGTAATCTGCCCGGCACGCGTCGTTGCACCAACCAGCGTAAACTTCGGCAGATCCAAGCGAATAGACTGTGCCGACGGCCCTTTGCCGATCATAATATCCAGCGCGAAATCTTCGAGAGCCGGATAAAGCACTTCCTCCACCTGGCGTGACAAGCGGTGAATCTCGTCGATAAAGAGCACATCGCCCTCTTGCAGATTGGTTAAAAGCGCGGCTAAGTCGCCCTGTTTTTCAATCGCCGGGCCGGAAGTGACCCGCAGCTGTACGCCCATTTCGGCGGCGACAATGCCCGCCATTGTTGTTTTACCGAGGCCCGGTGGCCCGTAAAGCAAAAGATGGTCAAGCGGTTCTTTGCGCTTTTGCGCCGCCTGCAAATAAATTTTCAAGTTTTCCTTCGCCTTTTCCTGGCCGATGTATTCTTCCAGCCGTTTCGGGCGCAAAGAGCCTTCGGTGTCAAAATCTTCCGGCTCTGCCTGCGGCGCAACCACGCGCGGCGCGGCGTTCATTTCAACAGCTTCAATCGCCATAGCTTATCTCCTTTTTCCGATGCTCTGCAAAGCAAGACGAATCATCTCCTGCACGGGCAAAGCAGGGTCAATGCCTGTCAGTGCCTGCGCCGCCTCTGTGCCGGTGTATCCAAGGCTCGTCAGCGCCGCCATCGCCTGCGCCGTGCTGTCTGTCGGCACAACCTGCGCGGCAGGCGCACCGCCGGGCGCCCCGAACGCCTTCATTTTATCTTTCAGTTCCAGCACAATGCGCTGGGCAAGCTTTGGGCCAACGCCCGACGCCGCGGTAAACGCCTTGTGGTCTTCACCCGCAATGGCAAGCGCAATGCGGTCCGGCGTGAGCACGCCTAAAATGGCAAGCCCCACTTTCGGGCCAACACCCGACACTCCCGTGAGCAGCCGAAAGCTTTCCCGCTCACGGCGGCTGGAAAATCCGTAGAGGGAAACATCATTTTCCGTTACGCGCATCTCTGTATAAATACGGCACTCTTCCCCCACAGCCGGCAGTGCACCGGTGGTGGACGCGTACGTCATGGCAAGATATCCTACACCCGCACACTCCACCACAACATGCTCGGGCGTTTTTTCAAGCAGCGTTCCTCTCAATGAATCAATCATACCGTTCTCCTTTAGGTCAATCCTTCCCCGTTAAAAATAGCCCTGCTGCTGACGCTTTGTCAGCGTTAAGCCATACTGGCGGGAGCGATGGCTGTAAGCGTGGCAAATCGCCATCGCCAAAGCGTCGGCGGCATCATCCGGCTTTGGAATTTCCGGCATGTTTAAAAGCCGCCTTGTCAAGTCCTGCACTTGGCGCTTGCTTGCCTTTCCGTAACCCGTCACGCTTTGCTTTACCTGCATGGGCGTATACTCAAACACTTCCACGCCGAACTGCTGCGCGCAAAGACGCAGCACACCGCGCGCTTCCGAAACGGCAAAGGCCGTTGTTTTGTTGTTTTGATAAAACAGCGTTTCCATCGCAACCGCATCGGGCTGAAGCGCCCCCAGCAAACTGCGCATATCATCGTAAATTTCCGCAAGGCGTTCTTCAAAGCGCGTATGCGAGCGCGTCGTAATCGCGCCGTACTGCACCGGCGTAAATGTTCCTTTTTCAAAATCAAGTGCGCCGAACCCCACAATGGCATAGCCGGGGTCGATGCCTAAAATACGCATACTTTCCCTCCTGGCGGCGTATATCTTTTTTGAAACAAGCCCTGCCTGTTTCCTGTGCCCCGTAAAAGTGCGCACATTTCTGTTTATTATACCATAAAAGAGCTTTTGGAACAACCGCACATTCTATTTATGGAAGGCTGCACAATTTCAAAAGGACAGGGCGCTTCAAGCACACATCAGAAAGGATGAATCACATGCCCAACGGGTTTGACGAATGGGTGCGCTTTTTCAACGCTTTTTTATGGGGCGCCCCCATGCTTTTGCTTTTGCTCGGCACCCATATTTTTCTCACCATCCGCACCGGGCTGATCCAGCGAAAAACCTTCCTCGGCATTCGCTTGTCGTTCGCAAAAGAGCCGCAGTCAAGCGGCGATATCAGCCAGTTCGGAGCACTCACTACGTCGCTGGCTTCCACCCTCGGCACGGGCAACATCATCGGGCTCGGAACAGCTGTTGCACTGGGCGGGCCGGGGGCTGTCTTTTGGTGCTGGGTAACGGGTGTTTTGGGCATCGCCACGAAATACGCCGAAGCCCTGCTCGCTGTAAAATACCGCGTGCGTACGCCCGACGGGCGCACGCTGGGCGGAGCCATGTATGTGCTGGAGCGCGCCCTCGGCATGAAGCACTTGGCGCGCCTGTTTGCCCTGTTCACGGCACTCGCCACACTGGGCATCGGCTGCGGGGTTCAGGTGAACGCCATTTCGACCGTCATGGATGAATCTTTTCATATCGCGCCCCTTTCCGTCGGCGTTTTGGTGTGTGCGCTGGCCGGGCTTGTCATCTTCGGCGGCGTCAAAAGCATTTCCACCGTATGCGAGCGCCTTGTGCCGTTCATGGGGCTGTTGTTTTTAATGGGCAACTTCTATCTTTTGTGGATGAACCGCGCTTATTTATGGGACGCACTGTGCTGTATTGTCACGCTGGCCTTTCAGCCGGGTGCCGCGGCAGGCGGCCTTGTCGGCAGCGGATTTCTGGCTGCCGCACGCGCAGGCACCGCGCGCGGACTGTTCTCGAATGAGTCAGGCATGGGTTCTGCTCCTATCGTGGCGGCGGCCGCACAAACGAGAAACCCGGTGCGCCAGGCGCTGGTAAGCGCAACGGGCACCTTTTGGGATACCGTGGTGCTGTGTCTGATTACCGGGCTGGTGATTGTAAGCTCTTTGATGCGCATGCCGTCGCTGAACGCCGCGCAGCTGTCGGACGGCGGACTGCTCACCACACTTGCCTTTTCGCAAATCCCGGTGTTTGGGCCAATCATTTTGTCTGCCAGCATGGTTTTATTTGCCTTTTCCACCATTTTAGGCTGGTCTTACTACGGCGAGCGCGGCGCGGAATATCTGCTTGGAAAACGTGCGCTCATTCCTTACCGGATTTTATTTTGCGCCGTTTTGCTGATTGCGCCCACCATCGCGCTTGACACCGTTTGGGCAATGGCCGATATTCTCAACGCGCTGATGGCAATTCCGAACCTCATTGCCGTTTTACTGCTCTCGGGCGTGGTTGCCAAAGACACGCGCTATTATCTGCGTCATTTAGAGGAAAGCGAAGCGGCCGCAGACGGCGCGCCGCGCTGAGCAAGAAGCTGTTTTTCAGCGCGCAAAACAATTCTTTCCCTGTATAGCACAGCCAGCCGGCAGACCTTGTCAAAGTCTGTCGGCTGGCTGTGCTATCGATATTGAAAAAAGGTTCTTTTGCGGCTTATGCCGGATTTTCCACCAAACGCAGCGCCAACACAGGGCGCCGGAAGGTTTCCATCAAACTGCAATACTTATCAAACATTGTCACCGAATACGCTTCTTTCGTTTTCGGCGGTGTGAGTGTCAGCGGAAACATATGACGCACAATTACGTCGCGCTCTGTTTCGTTGAGCGTAAACAGGCGCGAAGCATTTTCCAGCGCTTTGCGCGGATGTTCAAAGCCGTGCAGGCGCTCACCGGGCTTGCGCTCATAATCATGCCAGTCATACAAAAACAAATCGTGCAAAAGGCCGCCGCGTGCGGCAGATACTGCATCCCAGCCCTGCTGCTTACAGTAGCGGTAGGCAAGATAAGACACGTTGATGCTGTGGCGCAGACAAGTGGTACCGCCGTGCTGGGTATACTGTTCCATGCTGCGCACTTCTTCACTTGCAAGCAAATCCTCAATGGCGGCGATGTATTCCTCATCCGCCGGAACTTCTATGCCGTGCAAAAGCGTTGCTCGAAATTCCATCATTTCGCAAAATTCCCCTTTCCCGC
This sequence comes from Candidatus Ruthenibacterium merdavium, assembly GCA_019119935.1. Lineage (GTDB taxonomy): Bacteria > Bacillota > Clostridia > Oscillospirales > Ruminococcaceae > Ruthenibacterium > Ruthenibacterium merdavium. The sequence goes on from DWWA01000038.1 coordinate 49,910, forward strand.
ATAACATTCTGTATCTTCATCATTGTCTAAAAGTGACCGGCGCATACACATCATAAAATCAACTGCGTACACGATGCTTAAAACCACCGCCATCATCAAACCGACCGTGCGGGGCATCGCAAGCGATACACCAACCACAAATTTATGCATGAAAGCAAACAAAAATACTGCAATTACGCCCCAGCCGAGCGTGCTTTCCAGGCAAAGAATTCCTTTGTAGTTGAAAGGCTTGTTCGTATAATCCCACCAGAAGGTGCCAAATAAACGCAGCATTAAGCGCGCGGTTAAGTATTCAAACGCCGTCGCACAAACAGCGCCCACAAGATAAAGCAAAAAGTAATTGTGAGAAAACGGCTTCAAAAGCAGATATCCGAGCATTGCCCCGAAACCGTAAATGATGCAAAACGGAACACGCGCAAAGCCTCGGTTCTCCCAAAAGCCTTTTTCGCGCCGAATGACAATGCACTCCATAACCCAGCCCATAAAGCTGTAAATAAAAAAGGCGTTTACGAGCACATAAGGCTCAACAGGATTACTGTAAAACATTGCTGTGAGATGCTGCATATCGTTCTCCTTTTCTATTTTGTATTCCGCCCAAAATCGGCACAGCATACGAGTTTATCATAGCATAAGCCCCTTGTCTTTTCAATCCCTTTTTCCTGTTGACACCCTGCTTTTCTGCGTTATAATGGTAGGCAGTACGGCAAAACCGCAAAGCAGCCATCGTCAGTTCGCTTTTCCGCCGTACCAATGATAGCAATTGACGGTTAGTTTAGGAGTGTCTGAATATGAGCGAATGTACGCATAATTGTGAAACCTGCGGCCAAAGCTGTTCGTCGCGCCAAGGCGGCGCGCCGGATTTTCGCGCACAACCGCATGAAAAAAGCAAAATCAAAAAAGTCATCGGCGTTGTTTCCGGCAAGGGCGGCGTAGGCAAAAGCATGACCAGCGGCCTTTTGGGTGTTCTGTTAAGCCGCCGCGGCCGCCGCACCGCTGTGCTGGACGCCGACATCACCGGCCCGTCCATTCCGCGCCTGTTCGGCCTGCATGAAAAAGCACGCGCCGACGAGAGCGGAATTTACCCGGCTGTCACAGAAAACGGCATCCAAGTGATGAGCACCAACCTGCTTTTGGAAAACGAAAACGACCCCGTCGTATGGCGCGGCCCTGTCATCGCGGGTGCCGTCAAGCAGTTTTGGCAGGAAGTCATCTGGGACGACGTCGACTTTATGTTCGTCGATATGCCCCCGGGCACAGGCGATGTCCCTCTGACGGTGTTCCAGTCGCTTCCCGTTGACGGCATTGTCGTTGTTACCAGCCCGCAGGAATTGGTGGGAATGATTGTGGAAAAGGCCGTCAAAATGGCACAGATGATGCACATTCCCGTGCTGGGCGTTGTAGAAAATATGAGCTACCTGCCCTGCCCGGACTGCGGCAAAAAAATCTATCTGTTCGGGGAAAGCCATATTGCTTCGATTGCCGAGCAATATCACATCCCCGTACTGGCACAGTGCCCGGTTGACCCGGCGCTGGCTCAGCTTGCCGACAGCGGTAAGCTGGAACAAGCTCAAACCGACTGCTTAGACGGCGCAGCTGAAGTCATCGACGCAATGCTGTCCTCTCGTTAATATAGACGAAGCAAGCAGGCGTTTGATTTCAACTTTTTCACAAAAAAGTGGTTCAAATTTTGGTTTTATCAAAAAAGGGTGCGGGAAACCTTACCGGTTTCCCGCACCCTTTTTATTATTACCTTGAAAAGATGAATCCTTATAAAAGCCCTGCAAACGCAAAAGAAACAACCACCGTCATCAGGCCGCACACCGCAATGGCAAGGCCGCTCATCGCGCCCTCTACCTCCCCCATTTCCATGGCTTTAGCCGTTCCGATGGCATGCGCGGAGGTTCCCAGCGCCAATCCTTTTGCAACAGGCTCTTCCAAACGAGCCGCTTTGCAAACAAGCTCCGCAATGATATTGCCGAAGATGCCCGTTACAATAATCACGGCAACGGTAATCGTCACTGCGCCGCCCATTTCTTCCGATAGGCCCATGCCGATTGCTGTTGTGATCGATTTCGGCAGCAGCGTTACATACTGGCTGTGCGAAAGACCAAAGAGTGCCGAAAGCACCAACACGCTCAGCATACTTGCCAGTGTTCCCGCGCCGATTCCGAGGAGCACTGCCTTCCAGTGCCGTTTGAGCAATTCCAGCTGGCGGTACAGCGGAACCGCCAAGCACACGGTCGCCGGGGTTAACAGATAGCTTAAATACTGCGCCCCTTCGGCATAGACTTCATATTTCACATGCAGAAAAGGAAGCGCCAGCATGACAAGACACACCGAAATGAGCAAGGGGTTTAAAATAGAAAAACCCAGCTTTTTCTTGAGCACTGCGCCTACTTCGTAGGCAGCTAAGCTGATAAACACGCCAAAAAAGGCCGACTGCGCAAGCCAATCGTTCATTTGTCTTTCCCTCCTCGCCGAATGATTCTTTGCGCGACACGCCCCGTCGCCGCCATGACAAAAGGCGTTGTCAAAAGCGTAATGACTACTACGGGAAGCAGAACAGGCCGAAGCTCGCCCCAGGATTCCGTTAAGCCCACCGCGGCGGGGATGAACATCACAGGCATGGCCTCAATCAAAAAGGTCGCCGCCGACTCCACGTGTTCCAACCGAATAACGCCGGTTTTAAGTGCTAAGAGCATCAAGCATAAGCCGTAGATGCTGGCCGGAATGGGAAGCCCCAGTGCCATTTTGAGCAGTTCGCCCAAAAACGTAACAAATAAAATAATTCCGAATTGCTTTACATACTTCATGTTTTCGCCTGCCTGCCAAGGGTCCGGGTGTAAAGCCGGAGTTTTCCTTCTTTACCTTATCAATACACCCTAAAAGTTTTGTTAACATTATACTCCTGTGTTTCGCAGATGCAAAGCAGAACATTTTTCACTTTTTCGTGGTTTTTTCAGCCATAGCGCACAAAGCAGCATTTTTCGCACGAATATTTATTTGCAAAAAAATTCAACATTCGAAAAAAAGCAATTGACAAGTGTTCTGTTTTCTGGTATAGTATTACTCGCAGTGAAAAACTGCACTTAATATGCGGAAGTGCTGGAATCGGCAGACAGGCACGTTTGAGGTGCGTGTGTCCATGACGTGTGGGTTCAAGTCCCATCTTCCGCACCATGGCGAGTGTTCTTATAGCATTTGAAAAGCTGTAAGAACACTCGTCTTTTTTGTTGTTTTCATCCGGCGATGGTGGATGGGGCGTAGTTGACGACTACGCCCTTTCTTGTGTTTACGGACATCTCCGGGGCGGGCAGTGGAATGAGGTCGGGGATCTCAATAACCCCTACGCAGTTATAGTGGATACGGAGCCGCTGCTCCCACACACCATCAATTTTCTCCACATGGTAAACCTCGATCTTCTCAACCAACTCGTTGAGCATCCGGGGCGTGAGCTTGCGTGCGCGGGTGTACTTTCGCACCAAAGAGATGAACATATCCGTGGTCATAGCCTGGCTGCTCTGCTTCTCGATTTCGGAGCGGAGCTTTTTGATTTTTTCCGTCAACTCCTTTTGCTCGTCCTCATACCGGCTGGACATTTTCGCAAAACGGTCATCGGAGAGCTTGCCGGAAACATTGTCCTCATAGATGCGTTCAAACAGCCCGTCCAGTTCCTCGTCACGGGCAAGCAGGGTTTTCAATTCCTTCTCCTTCAGCTTGCGGTCAGTCTCCACCGCTTGTTGGGAGTGCCCGATCACCGCTTTCAGAAATTCGTCCTCATAGAGGCTGGCAAACTTCGTCAGACGCCGGATTTCACCAAGCACCACCTGTTCCAGAAAATCCACTCGGACATAGTGGGTGGAAGTACAGCCCCCACGGTTGCCCTTGTAGTTGGAGCAGTTGAAATACTTGATCTCCGGGTTTCCCTGATTGAAGTGGAAGTGAAGATTGCTGCGGCAGTCGGCACAGACCAGCAGACCAGAGAACATGTTGTGCTCGCCTTCGTTGGTGCGGCGCTTGCGGATTTTTCCCCGCTTCTGCTGCACCTGCTCAAATACGGACCGTTCGATGATTGGCTCGTGGCCATCCTTGAAGATGACCCAATTCTCACGGTCACTCTCCAACCTCTTTTTGTTCTTGTAGGATTTGGAGTAGGTCTTGAAGTTGAGAATGTCACCGCAATACTCCTGCAAAGACAGGATTTTGGCCACGGTGGAACTATTCCACTTGGTAGCGGGCTGCTGCTTACCCTTTCCGGGCCGCTTGATGCCCTTCTTTAGCCAATAGGCACGCGGGGTAAGGATTTCCTCCTTTTCAAGCTGGGCTGCAATCTGCTCCGTCCCGTAGCCCTCCAGGATCATGCTGTAAATCCGCCGAACCACTTGGGCAGCTTCATCATCTACGATCCACCGTTTCGGATTGCTGGGGTCTTTGATGTACCCGTAGGGAGGCTGGCCCATCGGCTCACCCGCATTTCCCTTGATCTTATTGCTGATACGCCACTTCTTGCTGATGTCGCGGGCGCACCACTCATTGAACAGGTTGCGGATCGGCGCCAACTCATTCTCGCCCTCGGCGGTGTCGATGTTATCGGATACCGCCACCAGGCGAATGTCATGCTCCGGGAAAAATTCCTCGGTCAGCCTGCCGACCTCGATGTAGTTACGGCCCAGGCGGGAAAGGTCTTTGACAAATACTGCGGCGGCCCGCCCCTGCTCCAACTGCTGGATCATCTCCACAAAACCAGGACGGTCCATCGTGACGCCGGAAATGCCATCGTCCAGGAAATGGACCAGGTTGGTGTAGCTCTTCTCCTTTGCCACTTTGGTCAACAGCTTTTTCTGGACAGTGATTTGTCAAGGGTGGTTTCTCCACGATATATCACCCTATATCAAAAAGCCAAATAAACATGCCAAAGTATCGCTCAATATTACATCGTTCGCAAACATAATAATTGAGAAACCGACAAATTTCTGCTATGCTTACTTTTATAACTGATTTTATTTGGACGGAGGATTTTTATGAAAGTTAGCTATAAGAAACTTTGGAAGCTATTGATAGACAAAGATATGAAAAAAGAGATTTAGAAAGATGTGCTGGAACTAGTCATTATACCATCAACAAATTAAATCATGGTGAAAATGTTACAACCGATATTCTTGGGAAGATTTGCAAGGCATTAGGGTGTACAATGAACGATATTATGGAATTTATTGATGACGATTCTGCACAGTAAAAGCCTATTTTGTAAAAGCATCTCAAATTTTCAATATCTGATTATTCAAAAATATCCTCAAGTATGGGAGATGAAGATATGGCATACCAAAGCGAAGCAGCCCTTGAGCAACAGTTCATAGACCAGCTCAATAAGCAAGGTTATACCAGCGTCTCTATACCAGACTATGACGCACTGGTAGAAAACTTCAAAACTCAATTTGAAACCTTTAATTCAGCGAAGCTTGACCGCCCCTTGACCGACAAAGAATGGGAGCGTGTAATGAATATCATGCTCGGAAAATCTGTTTTCCAGAGCGCAAAGATCCTTCGAGATAAGTTCGTGTTGGAACGTGAGGACGGGACGAAGGTGTACCTCTCTTTCTTCGATGCCGACCACACAAAGAACATTTTTCAGGTGACAAATCAGACAACTGTTGTCGGCAAGTATGTCAATCGCTATGATGTGACAATACTCGTCAATGGTCTTCCGCTTATTCAAGTGGAATTGAAACGGCGTGGCATTGACATCCGAGAAGCCGTCAATCAAGTGATGCGCTACAAAAAGCATTCCTACAATGGATTGTACCACTTTATCCAACTTTTTGTAGTGTCCAATGGTGTAGATACAAAGTATTTTGCCAACTCTGACAGAGATATGCTTCATAGCCTCGCCTTCTTCTGGACGGACTTCAATAATGTGCGTATTACCAACTTGAAAGAGTTCTCCATCTCCTTCCTTGCAAGGGATCACATCATAAAGATGCTGACGAGATATACCATCCTTAACGACACGGATAAACTGCTCATGGTGATGCGTCCTTATCAGGTATATGCGGTAGAAGCCCTTGTCCGGCAAGCTACACTTACTAACCGTAATGCCTACGTATGGCATACAACCGGCGCAGGAAAGACACTGACTTCCTTTAAGACGGCACAGATTCTCGCAGCCAACCCCAACATTAAAAAGGTCATCTTCCTCGTTGACCGAAAGGACTTAGACTCTCAAACAACAGAAGAGTTCAACAAGTTCGAGAACGGCTCAGTTGATGCAACTGATCGTACCGATGTCCTTGTAAAACAGATGCAGGATAAAAACCGACAGCTTATCGTTACTACGATGCAGAAAATGGCAAATGCGGTTAAGCGGCCTCAGTATTCAAAGATCATGGACACCTACAAAAATGAAAAGGTTGTCTTCATTATTGATGAGTGTCACCGTAGTCAGTTTGGGGATATGCATAAGGACATCGTTCGGCACTTCCAAAAGGCGCAATTTTTTGGTTTTACCGGCACACCCCGTTTTGAGGTGAACGGAAAGACTGAGGGGAAAATTACGCAGACAACGGAAATGCTGTTCGGAGAATGTGTGCATAATTATCTCATCAAGGACGCTATCTTCGATAATAATGTTCTCGGCTTCCATATTGAGTACATTAAAACAATGGAAGGTGATTTTGACTGGGACGATCCCACAATGGCGGATGCGATTGATGTAGGTGAACTCTATATGTCCGAGGAACGGATGTCTCTGATCGCAAACCATATCGTTCAGAATCACAAGGCAAAAACGAGAAATGGTCAGTACACAGCCATCTTTGCTGTCTCTTCGATTGAAGCTCTGATTAAATACTACGACATCTTCAAGAAGATCAAACATGACCTAAATATTAGCGGTATCTTCTCTTATGGGCAGAATGAAGAGGCTGAGGGCAAAGATGAACATAGTCGGGATGCCCTGGAACGGATCATCAAGGACTATAACGAGAAGTACAGCACAAACTTCTCGACAGATACATTTGCTGCATACCATAAAGATATTTCCGACCGTGTGAAGGGCAAGAAAACAAAGCCCCTTGACATCCTTCTGGTTGTAAATATGTTCCTGACCGGCTTCGACAGCAAGCAGTTGTCCGTTCTCTATGTAGACAAGGACTTGAAATACCACGATTTGCTCCAAGCCTATTCCAGAACAAACCGTGTGGAAAAAGAAACCAAGCCCTTCGGTATTATCATCTGCTATCGAAACTTGAAGAAGAGAACGGATGATGCTCTTACGCTCTTCTCAAAAAGCCACGACACGTCGGGCATTGTCGTTCCCGAATATCCCTACTTTGTAGAGAAATTCAATGAGATGGTTACTCGGTTGAAGCAACTTGCGCAGACACCGGCTGACATCGACACTATGCAGAGTGAGGATGACCAGAAGCTTTTCGTTGAGACCTTCCGTGAGCTTACGAAGTATCTTCAATCTCTGCAAACTTTCATTGAGTTCAGCTTTGACCAGGACTCACTTATCATGACAGAGCAGGAATATCAGGACTATAAGAGTAAATACCTGATGCTCTATGCAAAGCACAAGAAAGATCGAGAAGTTGTCTCTGTTCTGAACGATGTGGACTTCTGCATCGAGCTAATGGAGAGCGACAGGATTAATGTTGCCTATATCATGAACCTCATCCGTAACATCCACTTTGATGATGCTAAACAGAAGGACTATGATATTAAGCACATCAAGGAAGAACTGGGACGAACCGATAATCCGCAGCTGCTTCGCAAGGTTGAGATTCTGCAAGCCTTCTTAGACCGTGTTGTTGTTGGCCTTGAGAGTGCAGACGAAATCGACGCTGCTTACAACGACTTTGAGAATGAGACAAAGCGTGAGGAAATCGTTGCCTTTGCGCAAACAGAGGAAATCGATCCCGCTATGCTTACCGACTTCATCTCGGAATACGAGTTCTCCGGTACAATGGATGCGGGTAACATCCGTGACCGTATCGAAAAACCGATGCCGCTGCTGAAAAAACGTTCCTTAGTCAATAGGATTGTAGACTTTATCCGGCAGCATACCGAAAAATATCAATAAGGAGAATGTGAAATGGACAACAGTATTCAGGCTCACCAGAAGGAGCTTTGCAACAAACTTTGGGCAATGGCAAACGCTCTCCGGGGTAATATGGAAGCCTACGAGTTTAAGAACTACATCTTAGGCATGATTTTCTACTACTACCTTTCGGATCGCACCGAGAAGTACATGACCAATCTGCTGAAAGATGATAATATCAGCTATGAGGATGCTTGGACTGATGAGGAATATAAGACCGCAGTTGTAGAGGAAGCTCTTCGTGACTTAGGATTTATCATTGAGCCACAATTTCTGTTCCGCAAGATGGTCAAAATGGTTGAAAATCGTTCTTTTGATATTGAATTTTTACAGAAAGCGATTAACTCCCTGATGGAATCTACTCTTGGCAACGATTCGCAGGAGGATTTTGACGGACTATTCTCCGATATGCAGCTCGATTCTACTAAGTTGGGGCACACAGTTAAGGATAGAAGTGCTGTTATGGCAAAAATCATTGCCTCTTTGGATGAAATCAACTTTAGTGTGGAAGACACGAAGATTGATGTCCTTGGCAATGCCTATGAGTATCTGATTGGGCAGTTCGCAGCAACAGCCGGTAAAAAGGCTGGCGAGTTCTATACTCCTTCAGGGCCTGCTGAACTGCTGTGCCGTTTGGCTTGCCTTGGGCTGACTGATGTTAAGGATGCAGCCGACCCCACTTGTGGCTCTGGCTCTCTTCTGCTTCGCCTCAAGAGCTATGCTAATGTCCGTAACTACTATGGTCAGGAGTTAACTTCCACGACCTACAACCTCGCCCGAATGAACATGATTCTCCGTGGCATTCCTTACCGGAATTTCAATATCTACAACGGAGACACCTTGGAGCATGACTACTTTGGTGACATGAAATTCCGTGTTCAGGTTGCAAATCCCCCGTATTCTGCTAAGTGGTCTGGCGATCTGAGCTTTATGGAAGACCCCCGTTTTAATGAGTACGGCAAGCTTGCCCCGAAGAGCAAGGCTGACTTCGCTTTTGTTCAGCACATGGTACATCACATGGATGAGGACGGACGAGCTGTTGTGCTGTTGCCTCACGGTGTTCTGTTCCGTGGTGCTGCGGAAGAAGTGATCCGCAAACACCTTATCCAGAAGTTGAATGTTCTGGACGCAGTGATCGGTCTTCCTGCCAACCTTTTCTTCGGCACAGGCATTCCGGTATGTGTCCTTGTCCTCAAGAGAGAGCGAAACGACAATGCCGACAACATTCTGTTCATTGATGCTTCTGGCGATTTTGAAGCCGGTAAAAACCAAAATATACTCCGTGAGTGCGACATTGACAAGATTGTTGAGACCTACGAGCGTCGTGAGGATGCGGACAAGTATGCCCATGTTGCCACGATGCAGGAAATTGCAGAGAACGGCTTCAACCTCAATATCCCCCGGTACGTTGATACCTTCGAGCCGGAGGAAGAGATTGATCTGAACCAAGTAGCTGCGGAAATCCGCCAGCTCCAGAGCGAGATTAAGGGCATTGATGCAGAATTAAAACCGTTTTTTGACGAGCTGGGACTTGATTTCCCGTTCGAAGTGGAGGGCGAATAATTATGGCAAATGTATCCTCAAGTAACGGTCTCGAAAAGCGTCCGAAACTCCGTTTCCCTGGCTTTGATGAGCCGTGGAACACAGCTCTTCTTTCAGACTATTTTGTTAAAAGCACTAAGAAGAACTCTGATGGAATGATTAGTAATGTTATCTGCAATTCAGCAAAGCAAGGTCTGATTCCTCAGCGAGAGTATTTTGATAAGGACATTGCAAACAGCGATAATACAAATGGATACTATATCATCGAGTCCAACGATTTTGTTTACAATCCCAGAAAATCTGCCGATGCACCTTACGGCCCCATAAGTAGCTATCAATACCCGGAGGCGGGAATAGTGTCTCCTTTGTACTTGTGCTTCCGTGCCAAGCGAGAAATCAATCTGCTTTACTTCGAGTGGTATTTTCGCTCGTCGGCATGGCATCGGTACATCTATATGTCTGGTGACAGCGGTGCAAGACATGACAGAGTAAGCATCAAGGATGACGTTTTTTTCGCAATGCCAATAAATGTTCCCTCTGCAAAGGAACAGGAAAGGATCTCTTTATTTCTCGATGCCATAGAGCGAAGAATTGA
>DWWA01000039.1 GCA_019119935.1 Candidatus Ruthenibacterium merdavium
CGCAGCTCTCCTCTTTTGCAAAAGAAAAAACCGCGCTTTCAAGCCAATTTTTGGCTTAAAACCACGGTTTTTGAGCTGGTGCGGATGAAGGGACTTGAACCCATACGAAGTTGCCCTCACTAGAACCTGAATCTAGCGCGTCTGCCAATTCCGCCACATCCGCTTATGAAATTCATCGCCTCTCGGCGACGAAATTCATTATACCAGCTTATCTTAAAAAATGCAAGCTTTTTTTGCATTTTTTAGCAATTTTTTGAAGGATATTTTGAAAATCCAAAATTCCAACGTTCGCAGCAACAGCTTTCAGATTAAAAAACGAGCCAGCCGCTTTCTCTTTGCCGCGCTTACGGTACACAAAAAGACAATACGTGTGTTTTTATCTTCAAAACGGAACTGAGAAAACAAAAACACCTTTCACGCTCTTTTTCTTCTTACCCAATCTGCTCTGTACCGTCTTGTTGTGTCGGTATTTCCTGCGGCTGTGTTTCTTCGGCAAGCACAGCCACAATCTCTTGTCCCTCCCCTTCTTGCTCTTCAGATTCTTCCTCCAATGCAGTGGGCGGGACCGCATCTTCCGACGGGCAGCCTTCAAAGCAATACAAAGCGTCGGCAATATCCGCAAACACACGTGCCGCATCAGAGCTTCCGTGCGTTCCGCTGTCCATCATTACAACAATGGTATAGCGCGGCTCCTCCGCTGGGTAAAAGCCGCCGAACCACGCATCCAGCAGTTCCTCGTCATCTTCATTATAGCGTCCGGTCTGTGCTGTGCCGGTTTTCCCGCCTGCCGTCGTCAGCCGCGGTTCAGCTGCTGCGCCAATACCGTTTTCCACTACGGAAATCATCATTTCCTGCACACGCTGTGCAATCGCTTCGTCAAACACTGTGCGTTGAATAGGCCGGTAATAACTTTCCAGCATTTCACCACTTTCTTCGTCCATAATCCCCTGCGCATAGGTGGGCTGGATATACGTTCCATCATTCGCAAAAATGTTCAAAAAACCTGCTACCTGCACCGGAGAAGCAAGCAAAGCACCCTGTCCAAAACTAACAGATGCAAGCTGGCCTTGATCTTGCAGCTCGTCCACAGTGGGCAGATTTCCGGCTGTCGTGTTCCACCCCGGCACAATCGGCGTTGCCTGTCCGCATCCCGCAGCTTGTGCCGCCTCATGCACTTGCTGTGCCCCCAGCATCAGACCCAGCTGAATAAAATAACAGTTACAACTTTGCTCCATTGCCTCAGTCATATTTACAACACCGTGCCCTTTCCCGTAGGCACATCGGTAAATATGTCCGTTCAGCTCATATTCACCCGTACATTCATAAGTCATATCAGCGGAAATTCCGGCTTTCAGCGCCTGCGCCGCAATAATAGGCTTAAATACTGAGCCAACGCTGTAACCGGAAATCGGACGGTTGATGAGCGAGGTATCATTCTTCTCAATGCTGGCGGCGACATTCGTTGGGTCAAACAGCGGCATGCTCACACTGGCGCGGATTTTTCCCGTTGCCGTTTCCATCACTACAATAGCGCCGCGGTCAATCTGCTCTTGCGCAATTCCTTCACAAAGACGCTGGATTCTCGCGTCCAGTGTCAGCATCAGCGCTTCACCCGTCCCTGCTGTTTCTTCCAGAACCGGAATATCGTGGCCTGTATTTAAATAAGAACCCAGCGCATCGACCGTGCATACCACTTCTTCCTTTGTTCCCGCTTGCTCGAGCCAGTCATTACATGCTTTTTCTAAGCCATACACGCCGCTGCCCTCTCCGTCCAGATAACCGATCAGATGCGCAGCAATGGGCTGGCTCCAATAACGCTGTGTCTGCCGGAACACAAATTCCGGTTGTTTTTGCTCGGTTTGCAGCTGAACCAAAAACGGCTTTGCCCTTTGAATTGAACCGTAAAAATCGCTTTTTTGTGTCGCGTCAACCGATTCAAACCACGTTCGGTAGCTTTCCTTTCCCGGGGAAAACAGACCGTAGGTACGATATTCCCAATCTGTCAGCTTCCAGCGGTTGCAATCGTAAATATTGCCTCGCCCTTCTGAAAGAGTCAGCCTTGTTTCGCTTTGCTTTTGCACGGCATATCTTGCACTCTGATCGGTAGAAAGCCAAACCAAACGCGCCGTGAGAACAGAAAACACACCAATCATTGCAATGGCCGCTACTATAAGCCGTTTTTCCTGCACGCAGACCACCCCCAAAAAGGAGTATAGCCTTTTCCTGCTGCTTTACACTGATATTTTTAAAAATAAATATCTCTCAGCCAATAAGCTTTTGATTTTGATTGCGAGTTGTGTAACATAAAATGGATTATTTTGTGACGCAAACTGCAAGATTGGCGGCACCTTCTCTTATCCGGCGATTGCAGAATGATCAATTTCGATATAATTCGGCTGTCCGCTCCAATAATCACTTTTGGAAATCATAGAAAAGGCCGACATTGAAATTTCCGTTTCATACGGCGTGCCGTCCGATCCATTTAAAACAGCCTTCACCCTTTCAAGCCCCGAATTCACCACAAAAAACTCGCCGGCATCCGCCGCAATTTGCACAAAATCCGTCGTTTCTCCCATTGGGTACGTCAGCGGAAGGTCGGTCATCTCTCCTGTTTCGCAGTCTACCGCATAATGGTAGCGCTTGATTTTTTCGGGGTCATTTTCGCGCGTGTCTGACGCATGGATCACGATGCGGCCATCCACAATGTCTTCAATCATTGCAGTATCAGCGCTAAAGTAAGGCGCATCTTTGCACAGCGAAACCGTTTCCCCCGTTTTAATATTAAATTTCAGCACCTCGGCTGTGCTGTCGGTCAGGGGCTGCATCAGATAGATGCTGTCGCCCGATGGCCTTGAAAGAACGTTCATG
>DWWA01000040.1 GCA_019119935.1 Candidatus Ruthenibacterium merdavium
TGTTTATCAAAACAGCCTTTTGAATTGCACTTTGATGTGTTTATGTCCACAGATATAGCGAGCATCGGATTGTGACACCACAACCCGAAAAGCCGCCCATTGGGGCACCCTCCTTACGGAGAATGCCCCAAAGGGCGGCTTTTTCTTTTGCAATGGGGCGGGCTTGAAGCCGGGACCCGCCGAGCGGGTTCAGGGTATGCGAAGCTGAGCGCCGCCGGTGGCGGAGAAAGCGAAGCGGAGCATTGGGCAGTGCCGCAGAGCAGTGCCGTGCGGCGGAAGACGCGCAGCAATGCGACACGGCACAACCGGGTAAAGTCCCTGATGCTTCGCAAAAGATATCCAATCATAGGAAAGCTTACGTTCTTAAAAATGCTTTGTCGCTTTCCGGCATACCGCCATCATCTGACACATAGCGTTCTACCCGCATATGAAGATCATATTTTTCTCTTAGTTTTATAATTTGCTCCATCATTGGTGATGCATGGTGTTGATCAATTGCGTTTTGGTCTTTCCAGCTGTCAATTAAAAGCAGAGTTTCTTCATCTTCCATTGAAAAATAGTATTCATATTTGAGATTGCCCGCTTCTTTTCGAATACTGTCCACAACCCCAGTCATCATCATCTCCTGTGCAAATTTTTTTGCATTTCCGTTTTTGCCGTAGTAATAAATATTGATCGTAATTGCCATTTTCTTTTTCCTCCTTTTTTAAACCGTTACAGCCGCCGCCGGCGTTAACTCATAAACATGCGTAAATTGCTTTTTGCGCTCCTCGCTGAGGTGATGGCTGATGAGAATGAGCGTCAAATCCGGGTTTGACAAAAGGCTTTTTTCTACGATATCAGCATTTTTTTGGTCCAGGGCGCTGGTGCCTTCGTCCACCAGCAAAATAGAACGGTTATGTATCAAAGCGCGGGCAATGGCTACGCGTTGTTTTTGTCCGCCGGAAAGTGCGCTGCCTTCTTCGCCTACGGGAGTGTCCAACCCTTCCGGCATGTTTGCAAGGTCGCCCAGTAAAGCGCTGTCGCGCAGGGCTTTTTGCATTTCCTTCTCGGTGAAATTTCCGCCTAACGTAATATTTTCGCGGATGGTGGTGTTGAACAAAAAGACGTTTTGCTCAATATAGCTCATCTGCTGTTGAATCTGTTCGGGGGTACAGCGTTTCATATCGACTCCGTCAAAGGCAATCGTGCCTTCATAACCCGGCAGCCAGCCGAGCAGAATTTTCAGTAATGTGCTTTTTCCGCACCCGGACGGGCCGGTGAGGGCGTACTTGCCGCCTTTTTCAAACCGGGCGTTGAGCTGGTTTAAAATAGGCTTTTTGGCATCGTAACAAAAGGATACATCTTTTACGCAAATTTCTTTTTGCAGTGAGGGTAAAGCGGGGGCTGTAGATTTGCTGTCGGCGGCATGCACAGTAATTTTTTCAAAATAGGGTTTGCCGGATGCTATAGATAGCTGAAGATCAACGATGGATTGAAGCCCGTTGTAAACGTTGCCGCAAATTGTGTTTCCGCCCAGCAGAGCAGACTGAATAATCAGCCCTTGTATGGAAAGCCAGCCCATCAAAGCCATGACAAGCCCTTGAAACAGCATGTTGATGATGCTGATGCCGTTAAAAATTTTCGACTGTGTAATGTTTAAGCGGCAGCATGAGGTTTCGAGGGCATCGCTTGCCGTGTTAATGCCATTTTTGAACTTATCATCTTTCCCGAAGAAATGAAGCACATCATAACCCGACAAAAGGTCTTTAAAGCTGCTTAACGCTTGGCCTTGGCGCGCGGAAAATGCCGCGGCGATGCGGTTCAATTTCTGCTCAAATAACTTGGGAATCAGCACCATGAGCACGGCTGTGAAGAGTGCCATCACCAGCAGCAGCCAGTGAAGGCTCGCCAAGGCGGCCATGCTGACCACCACTAAAGCAACCGTGCCAATGAGCTGATAAAACGGAAGCCACGCCCGCTGCTTGATTTCGTTGATATCGTTTGTGAATTGGGAAAGCGATTCGCCTAAGCTTCGTTCGTGCAGGGCTTGATAGCTTGTCTGCAAAATGCCGAACGCAATGTCTGCGCGCAGCATGTTATCCATTTTTCGCATAGCGTAATTTTGAAAAGCAGTTTGCAAAACAGACAAAGCAAAAACAGCGATCCAAAATAAAATCATAATGCCTAATTGAAACAGAAATTGCTGCAAATCCCGTTCAATAATCTTTTGAAATGATTGCATCAGCGCAAGGCTGACGCCAACTTTGAAGATGTTTTGTAGAATCAAGCAAACAACTGCCAGCAAATTCAAAAACCAAGCTTTTTTTAAATAGTAAAACATGTTCAGCTCCTTAGAGAAACTATTTTTTATTCCTGACGGAGAACCCGGATCCGGAGCAGATGTCCGGGTGAACTTTCCGTAAAATAAACCCCACAGTGCGCAAAGGCACTGTGGGGTGTGATAACGCACGCCTTATGATTGGGCTTTTTCAGGTTTTGCCAAAGCCCCTATGGTTAGCTTAGAAGCTAAGCGAAACACCAAAACGCCGCAGAATGCGCCGAGCACGCTTAAAATAATATCATCCACGTCAAAGCTGCCACGACGCAGAAGCGCTTGCAGCACTTCCAAAATAAAGCAAAGTACTGCGCTGGCTAAGAGCGTGTGCAAAAGCTTTCTTTTCGCGCTTGCCAATGCATATACCAAAAAACCGCACGGCAAAAAGGCGATGATGGGCAAAACGAGATTGCGCAATGCAATGTCAAGGTTTATAGACTGCGTAAAGAACGATTGAATATAAGTCGCAATCGTTGCAAACGGAACGAGATTGGCAGATTTTATAATAAACTCATAAAGGGACAAACTGCTCCAGTACAAAACCTCATTGCGAAGGCTGAAAAATACGAGTGCAATCAGATAAACAAAAAAAGCGGACAAAAGATATTTGTTGGACTTTTTGACAGCGTTTAACATGGACATGCTCAGTTCATCCTTTCATAAACGTTACGGCATATACTTTTTCGCATATTATAACATCAAATATTTTTTGTTACAATACAAATGATTTTAACATTCTTTTATTTTTTGGTTTACCAATACGGTGACTGCAATCATACTAATGATACCGACAAATGCAATGATGAGAGAATTCCATTCCATGGGTACGATTTTGACATATCTCAGGAAAGAAGTAAAAATCAATAAACCGATGCCCGCTCTCAAAAAATATGTCCCGCATAACAAATTTGCTTTCTTCCAGTTTTCTTTGCTTTTCATGGACAAAGAAGTTCGCATTCCTGAATAAGGATTGATATTGCCATTCGCTATTTTTTTCCACCACGGATATGAAAGAATCATGAGAATGGGTATGCTGTAATCAATTAGCAGAAAAAAGTATTTCATACGACATCTCCTCCAACCCACCTGCTTGTGCCTGACTGCGTTTATTGACTTCACAGATCGAATCTTGAATCAATATTTGTTATGAGTGATGTGTCAATTATAGCAATCAGTTCCTTGTTTTTCAATTGATAATTTTTCTATGTGGATATATACAGGCTCATGACGTCTTTGGCAGTAGGTTCATTATATCGCAATTTTTTTCAGAAGAACATATCATTTCATGTTATTAAAAAATGGCATGAAACAATAATTTGAAAAGAAAATTTATCAGGCGGATACTGGAAATTGATTGTGCTATCCTTTACAATTCTTTTATTTTTGTGATGCCAATAGCATGCCACTGTATGCAGCGCCAGACCATATCGTCTTGTGTTTCTACTTTTCACATAAACCAAGGCGTTCACTTGTCTGATTTTTTGCGGATATTTCACATTGTTCCACACTGTGGAGCAATGCCGGGAAAGGGGCAAAAGTCAAGGGTCAATTCCGCCAAAGCACAAAGCGCAAAATTGTAGGAGTTTTCCATTTGCAGGTTTTTTAGAATGTGCTATACTTTATACAGGGGATTAGCGGTTGTTTCTGCATAAAGATTCAGCGGCATGTTTGGTGCGGATACGGCCGGTTTCGCCCGTTTTTTGTAGGGAGGACGGATGTTCATTATGAGCAAGAATCAATTTGATCTCATCACGTTCGGTGAGATTATGCTTCGTCTTTCGCCGCCGCGCCACGAGCGCATTACCGACGGCGATATTTTTGAAAAGCGCGCGGGCGGCGCCGAACTGAATGTGGCGTCCGGCGTAGCGCTCTTGGGGCTGCGCACCGGCATTATTTCCAAACTGCCGGCCAACAAACTGGGTACATTTTTGAAAAACCGCATTCGTTTCGTCGGCGTTTCGGACGACTATTTAATTTACGACGAAAGCCCCGAGGCGCGTTTGGGCTTGTATTATTATGAGATGGGCGCCGCGCCCCGCAAGCCGACTATTGTTTATGACCGCAAAGAGTCCAGCGCAACGCGCATTCGCTTGGAGGAAATTCCTTCCGAAGTTTACACGAGCGCGCGCATGTTCCACACCTCCGGCATCAGCCTTGCTATTTGTCCGCAGATGCGCGACGTTGCCATTGAGCTGATGAAGCGCTTTAAAGAGGGCGGAGCGCTGATTTCGTTTGACGTAAACTACCGCGCCAATTTGTGGAGCGAGGAAGAGTCCCGTGAAACCATTAAAAAGATTTTACCGCTGGTTGACATTCTGTTTGTTTCCGAGGAAAGCAGCCGCCGCATGTTCCAGAAAACAGGCACGCTGCATGAGATGATGAAAAGTTACTGCGAAGAATACGGCGTCAAAATTGTTGCCACAACTCAGCGCACGGTTATCAGCCCGCGCAAACATAACTTCACTTCTACCATTTACAGCGCAGAAAACGACACGTTCTATACGGAGCGTCCGTATGAGAACATTGATGTCATTGACCGCATCGGTTCCGGTGATGCTTATGTGGGCGGTGTGCTGTTCGGCCTGCTGAAGTATGGCGACCCCGAACAGGCGATGCGCTTCGGCAACGCGACTTCCAGCGTGAAAAATACGATTCCCGGCGATTTGCCCGGCTCGGATTTGCACGAAATCGAACGCATTATTCAAGAACACAATGCGGTTGGCCCGGTCAGCGAGCTGAACCGTTAAGCGCCGCGCGCCATGCGGCGCTCTTTTGAAGCGATTGATTGTATATTTCTTGTATACATCTTGTGCGCAGAGTGAAATTCGGCTATACTTCACATATAGTCCATTTTAAACAAAAGAAAGGTGAGATTGACATGAAACCCTTTATGGACAAAGACTTTTTGCTCGAAACCGAAACAGCGAAAAAGTTGTATCATGAACACGCGGCAAAAATGCCCATCATCGACTATCACTGCCATATCAACCCGCAGGAGATTGCCGAGGACCGCCGCTATGACTCGATTACGCAGGTTTGGCTGGGCGGCGACCACTACAAGTGGCGCGCAATGCGCTGCAATGGTGTGCCCGAGTGCGATATTACCGGCGCAAAAGATACCGACCCGTACCGCACCTTTGAGCGCTGGGCGGAAACCCTGCCGAAGGCCATCGGCAACCCCCTGTATCACTGGACGTATCTGGAACTGAAAAAATATTTCGGCATCACCGAGCCGCTGAATGCAAAATCTGCGAAGAAGATTTATGACGCCTGCAACGAGCGCCTGAAAGCAGAAGATATGTCTGTGCGCGGCATCATTGACCAGTCGAACGTGAAATTGATTTGCACCACAGACGACCCTGCCGATACGCTGGAGTGGCACAAAAAGATTGCCGCCGACCCCACCTGCAAGGTAAAGGTTCTGCCGGCAATGCGCCCGGACAAAGCCATGAACATTCAAAAACCCGGCTTTGCAGAGTATGTCAAGCAGCTGGGCGGCATGGCAGGCATGGAGATTAAAACCTTTGCGGACATGAAAAAGGCTTTGCACAACCGCATTGACTTCTTTAACGAGATGGGCTGCCGCGCTTCCGACCATGCGCTGGATTATGCCACTTATGAGCCCGCTACCGAGCAGGAGCTGGAGGCGATCTTTGCCAAAGGTCTTGCCGGAGAAGCTTTGACCGAAAAGGAAATTGCCGCTTACAAGACGGCCGTTTTGCTGGCGGTTGCTGAGAAGTACACCGAGTACGGCTGGGTGATGCAGATTCACTTCGGCTGTATCCGAGACAACAACACTGAGTGGTACAATAAGCTCGGCCCCGACACCGGTTTTGACGCGGTTTCCAACAGCCACGGCGTAGACGATTTGGGCAAGCTGATGGACGCGATGGCGCAAAACCACACGCTGCCGAAAATGGTGCTGTACAGCCTGAATCAGTACGACAACGAGGCAATTGTCACGTTGGCGGGCTGCTTCCAGGTGAACGGCGTATGCCCCAGCCAGGTGCAGATTGGCTCTGCATGGTGGTTTAACGACACCAAGACCGGCATGGAAAAACAGCTGACCGACCTTGCAAACCTCGGTACGCTGGGCAACTTCATCGGCATGCTGACGGACAGCCGCAGCTTCCTGTCCTATACTCGTCATGAGTATTTCCGCCGCATCCTGTGCAACTGGATCGGCAACCTCGTAGAAAACGGTGAGTATCATGCTGATATGGAAACACTCGGCCAGATGGTAGAGGATATCAGCTACAATAACACTGTGCGCTTCTTCGGCTTTGACGTATAAAGTGCATCATAAAATAAGCATAAAAAACGGCAGGGAATTTCCCTGCCGTTTTCAGTTTGTTGAAAAAGCTTTGCTTTTTCACAAACTGAACCCCTATCTAAAATGGAAAAGAGGGCTCAGCCCCCTTTTTCCCCTTACAGCCTAGGTTCTTTTTGAATCATGCCGCAGTTTTTCGACAGTCTCATACCCCCGGCTTTGCCGGGGGATATTTATTATGTGCGGCACAGCTGCCAAAAGGCAACGGCTGCCGCCGCGCCGACATTGAGCGAGTCTACCCCGTGTGCCATAGGAATGATGACGCAGTGGTCGCACGCGCACAGTGTTTCCGCACAAAGTCCGGTGCCCTCTGTGCCGAGCAGCAATGCCAGGCGTTCTATATGACTTAAACGCACATCATCCAGCGGCAAACTGTCGGGTCGCAGGGCAAGCGCCGCTGTGGTAAAGCCCATCGCTTTCAGGCGATTTACGCCGCCCGCGCGCCAATCAGCTTGATTTTCACCGGTTACCGCCCAGGGAACCCGAAACACGCTGCCCATGCTCACGCGCAGCACGCGGCGGGTAAGCGGGTCAATACACGAGGGCGTCACTAAAACCGCCTCCACCCCCAGCGCCGCCGCACTGCGGAAAATTGCGCCCACATTTTCAGCATCGACAATGTCCTCTAACACGGCAATGCGCCGTGCACCGCGGCATACGTCTTCGGCGTTGCGCGGTGCGGGGCGCTCCATTGCGCACAGAATGCCGCGCGTCAGCGCAAAGCCCGTCAGCCCTTCTAAAACGGCACGCGGTGCAGTGTAAACAGGCACATCCGGGCACCTTTCTAAAAGCGGTTTTCCTTTGCCTTCCATATGACGCTGTTCCATTAAAAATGAGCGCGGGCGGCATCCCGCACAAAGAGCAGCTTCAATCACAGCGGGGCTTTCAGCAATGAAAATACCGTTTGGCGTATCGGCCGCACGGCGCAGCTGCGCATGGGTTAGGGCGGTGTATTCTGATAACTCAGGACGAGCAAGATCAGTGATTTCCACAACCGGCATGGTATTCCTCCTTTCGGCGGTACAGCAATTTTCTGCACCGCTTTTTGTATTGTAGCACACAAGCGGAAAATCTTCAAAAACTTTGCGCCATGGTGTTGACAAAGAAGTTCTTTGGTGTTATAGTTAGTTACACAAGTAATGAACCAATAGAGCGAGAAGCAAAACGGAAAGGAGGCCGCTTGATTGAACGCAAATTTCAACGAGGGAAGTGCCATTTATTTGCAGGTGGCGTCAATGCTGGAGGATGACATTTTGCGTGGTGTACTGAACGCAGAGGAACAAGCCCCCAGCACCAATGAATTGGCACGGGCGTTTTGCATTAACCCTGCCACTGCCGCAAAAGGGCTGAACCTTTTGGTCGATGAAGGTATTTTGTATAAAAAGAGAGGACTGGGGATGTTTGTGGCACCGGAGGGACGCGAAAAAGTGGTAAACAAACGCAAAAGTGCATTTTATGAAACATACGTCAAAAGCCTTGTGAAAGAAGCGCAGGCGCTGAACGTCACGAAAGAAGAATTGGCCGCCATGATTGAAAAGGCCTTGGCAAAATAAAAGGGGGACTGTACGATGGAAAAAGTATTAAAAGCGGAGAATATTGTCAAAGTTTACGGCAAAAAAGAAGTGCTTCACAGCGTTTCGCTGGAAATTCAGCCTGGCGTTATTTACGGCCTCATCGGGCGAAACGGCGCAGGAAAAACCACCTTGCTCAGCATTTTAACCGCACAAAATACGCATGACAGCGGTACGGTTACTTACGGCGGTGAGCCGGTGTGGGAAAACGAGAGGGCACTGGCGGATATCTGCTTTTCGCGCGAGCTTTCGCCCATGCTGATGTTTGGTGAAAACACTTATAAAGTGAAGGATTATCTGCGCGCAGCGTCTATTTACTATCCGCGCTGGGACAAAGAATATGCCAAGCGTTTGACAGAACGCTTCGGCCTTGATATGAAAAAGCGCATCAGCAAGCTGTCAAAGGGCATGATGAGCATGGTGACGATTATTATTGCCATGGCGTCGCGCGCTCCGATTACCATTTTGGATGAGCCGGTGGCGGGCCTGGATGTGGTTGCTCGTGAGGATTTTTATAAGATTCTGATGGAAGATTATACCGAAACCGGGCGCACGTTCATTATTTCTACGCATATCATAGAAGAAGCTGCCAACGTGCTGGAACAAGTGATTTTAGTGGATAACGGCAACATCTTAGAGGTTGGCCCCACGGAGGAGTTTGTCCACTCGTTCAGCTTCGTGTCCGGCCACGAGAGTGCTGTGGACGCGCTGTGTGAGGAAGCCGGCGCAAGCCGCCTGCTCCATACGGAAAGCTTCGGCCGTCAAAAGGGCGCTGCTCTGCGCTTGCCTACGAGTGAAACAAAACAGATGGCTGAGCGCTTGGCGCTGGATGTAGACGTTGAACCCGTCAGCCTGCAAAAAGCATTTGTGTATCTTGTGGGAGAACAAGGAGGCGAGGGAAAATGAAACAAATTGTTCGCGTTTCTCTGCCGGATTTTTTAAAGTACAGCGCGATGATAGCGGGGATAATGCTGGTTGTCTTCTTTTTGAACAGCGGCTTATCGATGGATTTACCTGAGGACCGAAGCAATTACCTCATTAAGTATCTGTTCTTGGGCTGGGGCTGGGTTTCGATGATTGTCACCACCTCCTATCTGCCTATTTTTGCAAGGCAGGCCCTTACAATGGGCAAAACGCGCCGTGAGGTGCTGCGGGCACTGCCTGCGCTGTCTGCAATTGCAGCGATATCGCAAATGGCGGCGTGCTTTTTTGTCGGCTTTGTAATGCGCATGGTGTGGGGCGAGCAGTTCCAAATTGAGCAGGTGCTGGGTAATCTGCTGGTGCTGTTTATCGCGGCGGGATTTTCCTTTGCCCTGCTCGGGCAGCTGATGGGCGTGCTCGGCATGCGCTTTGGTGCAAAAGGCATTTGGATTTCCATGGGTGCGGCGATTTTTCTGTTTCTATCTTTGGTGCTTCTGTTTGCGCTTGTTTGGTCAAAGCAGCTGCTGCTTATGGTAGTCTTTTTTACAACAGCGCCTGTATGGCAGATTGCGGCAATCGCGGTTGGCGCGGTGCTAGTGTTCGGTGCGCTGATACAGGCTGCCAGCGTAGCTCTTTTGCGCAACTTTTCCGTAAAGTGAGGGGAAAATGATGTTGAAAAATATCAAAAAGCAAGTTACAATGAAGTTAGATTGCTGGAAAGCGGCTGTGCTGGTTGGCTTGTTGGGTGCGGTGCTGCTTGAGTCTGTGGTACAGATTACACTGCAAGTTGCAAGCCGAACCGACCCTTCCGAAGCAACTTGGGTGGGGATGGCAGGTGTTGGCTGGATGATTGGCGCGGGCTTTACCATGGTGGGGATGAACGTGGTGACAGCCTCCACCGGGTTTTCTATGGCAGTGGTAATGGGCAGCACGCGCCGGGGCTACTTTTGGCCTTCACTTCTTGTGCAGCTAGTGGGAACATTTGCAGTTTTGCTGTGCGCGTATCCTGTTTCATGGGTAAGTGAAATGCTGCGTCGTGCGTTCATTTCACAAATACCGCCGGATGGAGAAACCTTTATCGCCGCAAATCCGGCGCTGGTTTTGTTCCATGACTATTTTTGGGTAGTTCCGTTGATTGCGCTCGGCATTGTTGCCTTCGGCATGGCGGCGGGCGGGCTGCTCACACGCTTTGGACGCGTCGGCTTTTGGATTGTTTGGGTTATTTTTATGTTCTTTTCTTTGGGAATGCCGCAAGTGGCAGAGGTGAAGTCCGGCCCGCTGTATGTGGCTCATGAGGCGGTTTTGGCCGCAACGGTCGGTTTTGGCCCGGCGCATTGGGCGGCAGTTATTGTGGCGCTGGCGCTGATTGTCATTGGTGCTGCGTGGGCAATGCTTCGGCGTGCCTGTGTAAAATAAACGGCGGCAAATGCACGCCGAACAAAAAGGGAGCGGTTTTATGCAAGAGTTGAGCTATCAAAACGTGTTTTCGCGTATTGGGGCATGCTATTTTGCTTTGCTGGCAGGCTCGCAGGTGCTCAGTGCCATTGGCATGACGGCGGCCAGGATTTATGCACCGTGGGTGATGGAAACACCTTGGTTTATTTGGGTGTTTTCGTATGTGCCGCTGTATTTGGTTTGCGTACCTTTGTTTTTCGTTCTTTTGAAAAAATGGGTTCCTGTACAGTCTGTAAACGCAGAGCCCCGGCATCTTTCTGCGGGCTCGATGGTGAAAATTTATATTGTCATGATGGGTGCGGTGTACGCCTTTAACATCGTTTCGGCGCTGATTACACAGCTCATTGCCATGCTCAAAGGCAGTGCGGTGGCAAATCCGCTGGACGAGGTTGTCACCTCCTCGGGCCTCATTTACAATTTGATTTTCGGATGCATTGTTGCGCCTGTGGGGGAGGAGCTTGTGTTTCGCTGGGCGCTTTACCCCCGCATTGCGCCGCGTTATGGAGAAAGGCTGTATCTTTTGGTTTCCTCGGGCATTTTCGCCCTCTATCACGGCAATTTATCACAGCTTTTGTATGCGTTTGTGGTGGGCTGGCTGCTGGGCCTCGTTTATGTCAAAACACAGCGGATTCGCTACAGCATCGCATTTCATGTTGTTATCAACTTAACGGGGATTCTTGTTGGCCCGGCGCTGGCGGGCCTTGGCGCTCTCGGGATTGGAATTTTGCTTGCGTTTGAAATGGCGTGTTTGATCGGCGCGGCTGTGCTGTGGGCAAAGCGCCCTGAAAGTGCGCGAAGCCTTCGCCCCGGAACAGATATTGTGCCGCTTTATCCCGTTCGCGCTTTGCTGAAAACCGGCGGCATGGTTGCTTTGGTGGTGTTGTGCACGGTGATTATTTTAGTCACAACGCTGGCGTAAATATTTTAATCAGCTTAAAAAAGAGAGGGGAAACCTTCTCTTTTTTATTTTGTTTGCAAAACGATTGTTTTGTAAAAAACTTTCTTCTGCCTATCATTTTACCTCGGAGTATGCTATACTGTAAAACTGAACGCAGCAACAGGAGGCTGAGAAAATGAAGCTGATTTCATGGAACGTCAACGGTTTTCGGGCGGTGCTCGGCAAAGGCTTTGCCGAGATTTTCAAAACGCTCGATGCCGATATCTTTTGTTTGCAGGAAACGAAAATGCAGCCCGGGCAGGCTGAGTTTTCGCCGGAGGGCTATTTTCAGTACTGGTACAGTGCGGAGAAAAAGGGCTATTCGGGCACAGCGGTCTTCACAAAACACGAGCCGCTGAGCGTCAGCTACGGCATCGGCAAAGAGGAGCACAGCCACGAGGGGCGCGCCATTACGCTGGAATTTGAAACGTTTTATCTTGTGAACGTATATACACCGAACAGCCAAAACGAGCTGGCGCGGCTTGATTACCGCATGCAGTGGGAAGACGACCTGCTGGCTTACTTAAAAGAATTGGACGCGAAAAAGCCCGTGGTGTACTGCGGCGATTTAAACGTTGCCCACAACGAAATCGACCTGAAAAATCCAAAAACGAACCGCAACAGCGCAGGCTTTTCCGACGCGGAACGAGCGAAGATGACGCGGCTTTTGCAAAGCGGTTTTGTGGATACGTTCCGTTATTTTTACCCGGATGCTACCGGCGCTTATACTTGGTGGAGCTATTTCCGCAAGGCACGCGCAACCAATGCAGGTTGGCGCATTGACTACTTTATCGTGAGTGAGCGCTTGAAAGAGCAGATGAAAGATGCGCTTATTTATGCCGATGTGATGGGCAGCGACCATTGCCCCGTCGGGCTGGAGCTGGCTTTTTAAAAGCGCAGGCATGGCGATGCGAACAAACGCATATTGGTAAAACAGAGCATGCGAAAAAGGAGAGATGAAGATTGCTGGAAATCATCAAAGCGCTGATTTTAGGCGTGGTTGAGGGAATTACGGAATGGCTGCCGGTTTCAAGTACAGGCCATTTGATTTTAGCGGATGAATTTATTCAGCTGGGCCTCGGCGATGAGTTTATTGAAATGTTCAATGTTGTCATTCAGCTGGGCGCAATTTTGGCAGTTGTCGTGATTTTCTGGGAAAAGCTTTGGCCGTTTTGCAATCGTTCGGGTGTCGTGCGTGCCGCCGGGCAAAGCGCGCCCTCGTACCTTGTGGACCGCTTTTGCGTAAAAGAAACATGGGTGATGTGGTTTAAAGTTCTCGTTGCCATTTTGCCCGCGATGATCATCGGCCTGCCGCTCGACGACTGGATGACGGAGCATCTTCACACGCCGGTGGTTGTCGCCGCGATGCTGATTGTTTACGGTATTGCATTTTTATGGATTGAAAACCGCCATGCCGAGCCGCGTGTGCATACGCTGGCCGATTTAAGCTGGGGCGTTGCCTTCGGCATCGGCATGTTTCAGGTGCTCAGCTTAATTCCCGGCACCTCGCGTTCCGGCTCTACCATCATCGGTGCCATGCTGCTCGGCTGTACACGAACGCTGGCGGCGGAGTTCACCTTCTTTTTGGCAATTCCCGTCATGTTCGGCGCAAGCTTGATTAAAGTGCTGAAATTCGGGCTGGATTTTACTCCTCAGGAGGCGATTGTTCTTCTTGTCGGTATGCTGTCCGCCTTCATCGTGTCCATGCTGTCCATTCAGTTTTTGATGAACTACGTCAAAAAGCATGACTTCAAGGTGTTCGGCTGGTACCGCATTGTGCTGGGTTTGGTGGTGCTGGCGTATTTCTTCGGCGTGAAACCGCTGATGGCATAATAGGTTTATCGTACAAAAAAACCGTGAGGGCTTTGCCCTCACGGTTTTTTGCTTATGCAAGCAGAGTGGTAGCATCAGACAGATTATTAATACGAAGGAAGCTGATGCGCCCTTCCTCGTTTAGTTGAACAGAAACAGACACATCGGCTTGCTGTTCACTGCCGTCCTTTTTCAGGATAAGGGTGCCGGTGATCTCATAGCCGCTGTCCGTTTGCGTCACCTTTGTTTTCGGGGTGTCGACGGTATAGCCCTTTTCATAGGCACTGACAGGGAAGATAAATAAGGATTGTTCCAAAATATTATTGAAGCAATCGGGGGTAGTCAGGCTTTCAAAACGCTCTTTCAGCCAGCTGGGGACGGCCTCCGGCTCGGCAGAAACCATGCCCAGCCCCTCCTCAGCGGTTTGCGCGCTGCTTTGCCATTCCTGATAATCGGCATACTCCTCTTCACTCAGTCCGGCGAATAAGTTTTGATAAAGCTCCAGCACTTTCCCTTGGCTGGATTCGCTGCCGCTGCAGCCGATGAGTGCGATACCCATGACAATAAAAAGGCAGCAGGTGAGCACTGTTTGAAGTTTCCGCTTCAAGCTTGGTTTCCCCCTTTATGATTTTTTTGCTTTAACACCAAATGTACAACGGCGCATGCCAGTAAAGAACCCCAAAACAAGCCGTTGAGCCACGGGTACACTATGCGCATCCAAGCGTGGTGAGCGGGCGGGACGAATAACGGCGCGGCTTTCTCGATACTCAGCGCGGCAAAAAAAGCTACCGAACACGCCAAAAGCGCAGTTTCAGCATGGTACAGCCCGCGGGATACATTGTCTGAAGGGCACGACTTTTTACGCCGCGGCAGAATGTAAAAGAGAAAAAGGATGATAACGGCCAGTGCGATGAGAGGGAGAAAGCTTGTCAGTCCCATTTGCGTCACCTCCGACAAAGCACGATGTTTTTTAGAATGCAGAGTCGTTCTGCGCTTGTTATGGTAAAAGTATAACAAATTGATTTTTGCTTGTCAATAAGACACTTTCAAAAAATAATATCGAAAATTTGTTTTGGCATAACACTTTCGAAAAACTGCTGCTTGATTTAAAGAAGTCAGGC
Organism: Candidatus Ruthenibacterium merdavium; assembly: GCA_019119935.1. Lineage (GTDB taxonomy): Bacteria > Bacillota > Clostridia > Oscillospirales > Ruminococcaceae > Ruthenibacterium > Ruthenibacterium merdavium. The sequence continues at coordinate 14,465 of DWWA01000040.1, forward strand.
TGCAAGAGGAAAAGGTTTGGAAAAGGGGGATGAGCCCTCTTTTCCATTTGAGATAGGGATTCAGCTTGTGAAAAAGCGAAGCTTTTTTGACAAACGAATGCCGCCCCGTTTAGGAGCGGCATTTTGAAAACATCGCTTTTTGACATAAAAGACGACGAATGTTGATAGACTTAAAACTCCAGCTGCATCAAGCGGGCAACCGCAAGCAGATAAATTTTTAAAGATTGGAGCATCAATGCCTTGGGCACGCCTTCGTTGGCTCCGTGCATCGTGCCGACGAAGGCGGGATAATTCGCTTCCGGCTCTTCCATGCCGAAGCTGACCGCGTTTTTAAAGTGGCGGGCATACGTTCCGCCGCCCATGGTAAACGGCTTATCATTGCGGCCCGTTACCTCGTTAAACGAACGGATACAGGCTTCAATCTCCGGGGAGTCGGCGCTGACGTAGAACGGCGGACGAGAGCTGCCCGGCTCAAAGCTTGCACCGCCTTCTTCGGCCAGCGTACGGCAGGCGTTCGTCATTTCTTCCACGGTAATACCCGTCGGGAAACGCACGTCAATGGACTGGCTCAGCACGCCGTCTTTCATCGTGATGACACCGCCGATGCAGGTGAGCGGCGTGAAAATATCGTCGCTTGCCGCCATGCCGAACGAAGAGCCGTCCGTGGAGGCCATCAAACGGCGAAGCATGGAAAGATAGGCGTTTTCCCCTTCGCTGCAAAGCTTGTGATCGAGCAGATAGTTTGCCACCAGTGCAATGGCGTTCACCGTTCCGGCGGGCATGGAGGCGTGGCCTCCCTTGCCGTGGCCGGTTACGCGCACAATGCCGTTGCCTTCGTCGGCAAGCGTAATGCCGTTCGTTTCTTTCAAAGCGGCAAAGTCGGCGCGCACGAGGGCATGCGCCAAATCGGGCACGACGTTATCGGCAACACCGCCTTGAAAATCAACCAGATTTCCCTGCAAAGGTGCGCTGACAAAGTGGCCGCCGAAGCCGCCCTTTTCGCCGTGGCCGACGGGGAACTCTCCGTCCGGCGTAAAGCAGAACACGGGCATCGGGTAATGCTCTAAATAATAGTCGATGTCCTCCATGCCGGTTTCTTCTGCGCCGCCCAGTAAAATGCGCAATGTGTAGGGCAAAGGCTCGCCTGTTTCATCGCACAGCTCACGGAAAAACTTTGCAAGATACAGGGTCAAAAGGGCAGGGCCTTTGTCGTCCGCCGTGCCGCGGCCGAGCACAAAGCCTTCGCGTTCCGTCATGCAGAAGGGGTCGGTGTTCCAGCCGTTGCCCGCGGGCACAACGTCCAAGTGCGTGATGGTAGCAATCTGCTTTTCGCTTTTTCCGGGAACGTCGGCGTAGGCAAGATAGCCCTCGCAGTCTTTTGTCACAAGCCCAAAGCGGCGTGCCATTTCCAGCGCGGCATCCATGGCGCGGCGCACGCCTTCGCCAAACGGTGCGCCCGGTGCGGCTTCACCGCGCACACTGTTAATATCAATCAAGGTTTTCAAATCGGTGAATAACTGCGCCTCGTTCTCCGCGATAAAGCGGTCGATGCGCGTGAGCAATTCTTGTTCTGTCATTGTAAAAACTCCTTGCAATTCGGATTTCTTCTATTATAGTATAAGATAGGATTTTTGTTTCGCAAGCAAAAAGGAGCGTTATTTTGAAAAAAACAACCAAAAATATGATTTTTGCCGCTGTCATCCTCGCGCTGGCCGGAGGCCTGTGGGTGATGCATCTTGGCGCAAAGCCCGGAAAAAGCGCCTTTGTGGAGATGATCGGCGGTAAAACGCAAACCATTTCGCTGGAAACGGACGGCGTTTATCACATAGAGGGTGCAAAACTTCCCGTGACGCTGGAAGTGACGGACGGAAAAATTCGCTTTATAGACAGCCAATGCCCCGACCATTTATGCGAAGGCTTTGGCTGGGTGCAGACGGAGTACGACAGCGCCGTTTGTGTGCCGGCGGGCGTATCCGTTCGCGTGAAAGCGCAGTAAAATTTCTCAGCTGCCGACAATGTCATAACCCATGCCGCGCAGAATGTTCAGTGCGTTTTCGTGCTGCTCTTTGCTCATGGCGGCGCACAGGTCAGCGCGAATCTTGACGGGTGTTTCTAAAAAGGCGGAATGAAGCAAAATGGCGTTGGAAATGACACAGATATCCGTGACAACGCCGCAGATTTCAATTTCCTGCGGAGTGCCGCCGCACATTGTCATTGCCGCGCCGGGCAGAGAAGCCGCACCGAACGCGCCCTTTTCCACCAGCATCACGCCATCATGTGTGCCCTGCATATAGGTGCGCAGTGCGCCGTGCAGCTGCCAGCCTTCTGTGCCGCGGATGCAGTGAGGGACAGGCAAAAAGCGCCCTTCGCGCGTTTCCTCGTAGACATCCGGGTGTGTGTCCAGCGTGAAAATGACTGCGCCGCCTTCGGACAAATGCTGTGTGACGCGCGCGGCAATGCCCGCTTCGAGCGGCTCTGCCAAAGGATTGGCAAGCGCACCGGTGACGAAATCGGTTTGATAATCCACTACAACCAGCAGCTTTTTCATTGCACCGCATCCTTTCCGGTTTCCAGATAATTGACAAATTTGACTTCTTTTCCTCCGTCAACATAAACGCGCTGCACGCGCCGGCCGATATCGCACAGCACTTCATAGTTGATGGTGTTTTCTGCCTTGGCAATTTCGCATACGCTCATGGCGGGGGCATCGCCGAAAATCGTGGCAATGTCGCCGGCGGCGGCCTCGGGAATATCGGTGACATCGACCATCATTTGATCCATGCATACCCGGCCCGTAACGCGTGCGGGCTTGCCGTGCAGAGAAACCACGCCGCAGTTCGACAGCACGCGCGGATAGCCGTCGGCATAGCCGATGGTCAGCGTGGCAAGGCGCATGGGTTTTTGAGTTTGGAACGTGCAGCCGTAGCTGATGAAATCGCCGGGTGACACCCATTTTACCATGGATACCACCGCCTTCAGCTGCATCACGGGGCGCAGACCCTCTAAACGCACATCGTCAGACGGGTTTTCACCATAGAGAATAATGCCGGGGCGAACGAGATCGCAGTGGTAATCGGGCAGGGAAATGGTTCCTGCCGAGTTGCAGCAATGGCAGATTTCTAAAGTGCATCCGCGCGCCCGGAGCGCATCGGCCGTCTGCTTGAAAAGCTGATACTGCGCGGCGGTGTAGGCCTTGTCGTTGGGCGCATTCGAGTCGGCGGCGGCAAAGTGGGTGAACAGCCCGCGTACACGCAAGCCCGGAAGACGGCAAACGCGCTCCATCTCGGAAATGGCCGTTTCAAAATCATCAATGACGGAAAAGCCGATGCGGCCCATGCCCGTGTCGGCTTTTAAATGAATGTCGACCGTGACACCTGCCTGAACCGCTTGTGCGGAAAGCTCGGCGGCATAAGCGGCGGAGAACACCGTTTGGGTAATGCCGTAGCGTGACAGCTCGGCCGCATTTTCACAGCCGGTGTAACCTAAAATTAAAAGCGGTGCGCGCAGCCCGGTACGGCGAAGGCGCACGGCTTCTTCAAAGCCGGACACGGCAAAGGCTTTCGCGCCCTCCTGTTCTAATAAGGAAGCCACCGCCCAGTCACCGTGGCCGTAAGCATCGGCCTTGACAACCCCCATAACGGCGGCGTTCGGCGTGATGCTTTGAATCAGGCGAAAATTATGACGCAGAGCGCTGAGGTCCACCTGGGCCCAGCAGCGGCGCTCGAATTTCATCGCTCGTTCCCCCTATCAGCGACGGCGCAAAGCCGTCGTTTTTGTTTCGCGTACTTTTCAGTATAAACTTTTTTTATGAATTCGTAAACGGGTTTTTGACAAAAGCTGCAAAAAGCGGCATGCTGTGCCAAAATACAGCCAAAAGCTGTCAAAAATGACAAAAACATCGGTGCCGCATCGGAACAATGCACAACAAAAATAAAAATCGCACCGAAGAAAACAAGAGAAAACGAGAGAAAACAAGAGAAAATGAAAGATAGTGAAATCTAAATTAAAAAAATAGGAAAAAGGTGTTGACTCCGAAAGAGATTTTGAGTATAATCTTACTTGCGCCTGACATTCAGGAACGAATATCGTTTAAGCATAGAACCAATTTAGGAGGAAAACACCATGAGCACCACACTTGCAAAAGCTGGTAAAGTAGAGCGCAAATGGTACGTCATCGACGCTGCAGGCAAGCCCCTGGGCCGCGTTGCTGCTGCCGCCGCTGTTCTGCTGCGCGGTAAGAACAAGGTTACCTTTACGCCGAACGTTGACTGCGGCGATCACGTCGTTATCATCAACTGCGATAAGGCGGTTTTGACCGGCAACAAGCTGATCAATAAATACTACTATCATCACAGCGGCTGGATCGGCGGCATGAAGGCCGTTCAGTACAAAACCTTGATGGCTGAGAAGTCCGATAAGGCAATGATGCTGGCTGTGAAGGGCATGCTGCCCTCCAACACACTGGGTGCTGCTGCTTTGAAGCGCCTGCGCACCTACAAGGGTGCTGAGCACAAGAACGTTGCTCAGAAGCCCGAAGCTTACACACTGTAATAGGAGGCACCGGAAATGTACGAGACGAAACCTTATTTCTACGGCACTGGCCGTCGTAAAAATTCTGTTGCCCGCGTTCGCGTGTACGCCGGCACCGGCAAAATCACCATCAATGACCGTGACATCGACGATTACTTCGGTTTGGAAACCTTGAAGCTGATCGTTCGTCAGCCCCTGACCCTGAACGAGCTGGAAGGCAAGTTCGACATCGTTGTTCGCGTAAACGGCGGCGGCGTGTCCGGCCAGGCTGGCGCTATCCGCCATGGCCTGTCCCGCGCTTTGCTCGTGTACGATGAGGCTCTGCGCCCTGCCCTCAAGAAGGCTGGCTTCCTCACTCGTGACCCGCGTATGAAAGAGCGTAAGAAGTACGGCCTCAAGGCTGCCCGTCGCGCGCCTCAGTTCTCCAAGAGATAACAGGCCCGACAAACCAATTCAAAAATGCTCAAAAAGCCCGGAACCATGCGGTTTTCCGGGCTTTTTCCTTTCCAAAAAGTCTGTTGTCCTTTGTCCGATTT
>DWWA01000041.1 GCA_019119935.1 Candidatus Ruthenibacterium merdavium
GATGGCGGTAAACTCAAGAGGTCAGCTACAAATGAGCCGAGTATTTTATCGTTTTTTTCCCTTGTTTTCGCCTGGATGACAAAAAACCTGCTTTGGACTGATTTCCAAAGCAGGTTTTTCTACAAGCTGAATCTCCGTGCTTTTATGCACGGAGATTTAGTTTATCGAAAAAGCTTCGCTTTTTCACAAACTGTGTCCCTATCTCAAATGGAAAAGAGGGCTAGCCCCCTTTTCCAAGCCTTTTTCCCCTTGCAGCCCAGGTTCTTTCTGAATCAGGCGGCAGTTTTTCGACAGTCTTAATCTCCGTGCTTTCATGCACGGAGATTTTCTTTTGCAGATATTTTTTATTGATTTGATAGACGGAAATCTTCTCATAAGCCCTCATAAATGTTTATAAAACCATGAGAAAATGGCTTAAAATCAAGGTTTTCCGCATATCCTCATTTTTCTTGTCATATCTCCGCATAAGGTGTTTTTGTAAGGCAGGGCACCATTTTAGCACCACAGAATTAAGGAGGACGACATGAAAAACGAGCTTTTAGATAAGGGTATTATACTCCCGTCCGGCGAAATCAACAAGGACAAGATAAACCTTGTCGCCGGGGCAATCACGCAGCCATTCGCGGAAATGGTATGGGTAACGACGGGCGGCGACATGGAAACCGTAAACCGCCTTACCGATATACTTGTAACCATGAACACACCCGCCGACCGGGAAAAGCTGTTCAAAATCTTAAAAATGCTCTACGGGCTTATGGGCTTGCCCTTTTCGGAAGAAGCCGAGCCTATGGGCGCAGACCCCGCCGTTTTGGAATACTTCCTTTTTTCCTTTACGGCTGACTTTGGCGAAGTCATACAGGACATTATCGCAGACGAAACAGAATAAGACCCGCACAAGCGGCGTTTCTTACTCCCTACGGGGAAACAGGAACGCCGCTGTTTTTTTACCCTCATGTTACGCAGTAGGGGCGAAAAAAGCCTTGATTTACAGGGCTTGCAGGACGCAAAACAGGCGAAGCAAGGGAAAGATACCTTTTCCCTCAAAATCCATGTTCTACCGCGTAACAAATCCACAGCAAAGGAGCTGATGAAGCTATGGCAGTTTTCAGAGTGGAACGGAACAAAGGTTACACCGTAATGAGTAACCACCATTTACGCAACAAGGAGCTTATCTTCGTCAATTTCCTCTTTTACCGTTCCGTCCGGCTGACGCTTCTTTATCGTAGCAAGGCGGTTGATTTCGCCGCCGTAGCAATCAAGCACCTTTTCCAACGCCCATTTTTCGCCCGCAACAGCGGCGCGTATCGTTTCATAGTCCGGCATTTCCTGTTCCATTCTTTGACACTTCCTTTAATTTGATAAACTGGGAATTATTTTTCGCTATTAGATTAAAAATCAGCAGTCATTTAATTTTTGTATTTCTTTACAAAAAAGAGAAAAAATGCTCATGGTAAAACCACAAATTCCCGTACATAAAAACATTACAGCCATGCCACCGCCCGCACCAGTTCCTACAATCTTTTCCAATAAAGTCACAACATCTGAATTTGAACGCATGAAAGGCTCAAATACATAATCAGATAAGTAACCGCCTAAAAGAATACCGAAAGGAATGGTACTGTATTGAACAGCATTTTTTACAGCAAATATCCGCCCTTGAATATTGTCGGGTATTTTTTTGTACAGTATCAAATTTTGTCCCGCCATAATGAATGGAAGTGGTAAACTTGCAGCAAGAGCAGCAAATGACCAAAAAAATACATTCCTGCCAACAGCCATTGTTAAATCTCCTAAAAGAAAAGATAGTGCAGCAGAAACATAAATCATATTTGCTTTTTTCCTGCTTTCTCTTTTCATGGATACAAGCAAACCGCCCACAATTCCGCCAATTCCCATACAGGCATTTACAATTCCCAAGACAAGATTGTTTTCGGAGCTTCTTGCTAAAATCATCGGCGATAATATATTTTCATAAGTCAACCTTGAAAAGAAATTGATTACGGCCATTGTAAGCATGATGTATAAAATTCCCTTTTCTGTTTTCAGAAAATGAAATCCAACCAGGATTTCTGCAAAAGGAGACTTGAATTTTTCCTTTGTAAGCCGTTCCGGTATGCGAATTAAAAATAGCAGTACGAAAAAAGCAATCGCAAAGCTAAATAAATCAAATAACAAAATCAGCGGTAAGCCACCGATAGAAAAAATCACAGCCGCCAACATGGGACTAAATACAATAACTAAATTACTGGAAAAAGAGTTCATACCACTTACATTAGACAGCTTATCCTTTGGCACTATTTTCGCTATTGCAACAGAAGATGCTGGCTGCTGAAATGCCGTACTAACTCCCACTATTATATTGATGATGTAAATATGCCATACGGAAAGATTTCCAGCCATTAAAAAGCCCAAAGCAAATAACGAAGCTATTGCGGCAACACAATCTGATACAAGCATAACCGATTTTTTTCGATGACTGTCTACAAAAATGCCAACAAATATGCTTGTCAAAATATACGGCACATAATTGCAAAAAGATATAATCGAAATGGAAAGTGCGGAATGTGTTTGTTCATATATCCATAAAACAAATGAAAACGCCGTCATAGAACTTCCCAACTGCGATATACTTTGACTTAGCCATAAAACTATATATTTTTTGAAATTTTCCATTGAATTTTCTCCAATCTAATCTTTATTTTTTTGTGGGATTAAATTGTACAAAATCCAATGTTAGGCGAAAATTACCTCTGTACAAATATCGCCTTATCATCAGATTTTGTACAGAGTTGATTGCTTAAGTCAATTATTCTATAACATAACATTTTCCCACCTCTTTCATGCTATTCAAATTTTCTCATGCCCTGTATGAAAAAATTTGACAACTTCCAATTTGTCGTACTCTTAAACTTCATTGATATGAACTATTATATCATACAAGCATGAACAACGCTACTCCCCGCGCTCTTTTCTTTTTTCCCGTTCCGGCTCTTTTTCCTGCCGCAAAATGCTGTCTATATTTTGTTTAATATCCCCGCGTGGGATTTGGGCACCATTTAGGCACCATTGGAAGAAAAAGCACCATAAAAACAGAGGGCAAAAGAAACGCCGAGAACTCACAAAAACGTAGTGTTTATGCGGGTTTCCGGCGTTTCCCATTCCCTCAACCGACCTTAAATCATCTTGTGCGAGAGAGAAAAATTCTACTATTTTTTAAAACAACTTGACTTTTTCAAAAAAAGTTTTATAATGATAATAGTTATCAATAAATACCTTTTTTTGTTATGAAAGGAAGTTGTTGCTATGGATACTCGTGCATTACAGGCGCTGAGCTACGGCTTATACATTATCTCCACTTCTTCACAAGGCAAAAACGCGGGCTGTGTGGTAAACACCGTTACGCAAATCACCTCCTCCCCCGTAAAAATTATGGTAGCCGTCAACCATCAGAATTACACGGCTGAAATGATTCAAAAGAGCGGCGTGTTTGAAGTATCCGTTTTGACACAGGATGCCTCGATGGATTTAATCGGCGCCTTTGGCTTTGCAAGCTCGAAAGATACTGATAAATTTGCGCATGCAGATTATTCTTTCGATGATAACGGCATTCCATATGTCACACAAACGGCATGCGCTCACCTGTCCTGCAAGGTTGTGGATACGATTGATGCAGGCTCTCACGTGTTATTTTTAGCAGAGGTTGTTGACGCCGAAAAGCTTTCTGAAGGCGTTCCCATGACGTATGCTTATTATCATGCTGTCAAGAAAGGAACTACCCCGCCGAAGGCATCCGGTTATACTGCACCTGCGCCGAAAACCGGATGGCGCTGCAAAGTATGCGGCTATATCTACGAGGGAGAAACCCTTCCGGCTGATTTTGTTTGCCCGGTCTGCAAACAGCCTGCATCTTCTTTTGAAAAAATATAATGCTTTTTCCCACAAAGGATATTTTGACGGTTTTCATGATGTATTTCTTAAAAGGCAAGCCTATCTCATCCTGATGCGTAAACCCATATCGGCTCTTCGTCAGGATTTGCGGCTCTGAAAAGCTTTTGTGTTTGTGCATTTACAGTTTGTCGCTTGTGAATACTTGCTTTTGAAAAAATGTTTTCACACAAACTTGCTCAAAAATCCTTTGCTCCCTTTTTTTCTCCAAGAGGCAGCCCGCTGTATTGAAACAGCGGGCTGCCTCTGCTTAGTAAATATCGTTTTTAAGCGTAGTGTAATAACTTCAACAAAAAATACAGAGAACACCAAACATTTGGCATTCTCTGTGTCAAACCTTTTAAAGACGCATTGACCCTTTTTTCAAAGTGAAGAAACACCGATGATTTTGTCTGCACGGAAACAAGCTGCACAAAATCACGTAAGCCACATCAGCCACTCAACTGATGTTTTACGTCATATTTGTTGAATTGGCCAAGAATTCCGCAAAACTTGTACCATTTTAGAAAAGGAATTCTCCGCGGTTCACAGATTTAATTTTCATTACGCCATCCGACGCTGAAAAGAAAAGCGTGCGTCCATAGTTTTTTCCGGTATCCTGCGCAATAATGGGAATTTTCAAGCGAGCCAATTCCTGTTTTACGGCAACAACATTTCTTTCTCCGATATTTGCCAGCGAAGTGTTCCCTTTCGCCGCAAACATTTGCGCCCCGCCTGCAATTTTTGCTTGAAAACGCATCGGCATTGCGCCCGCCATCCTCATCTTTTGTACCAGCAGGGGAATTGCGGTATCTGCAAATTTATAGGGCTGCTGTGCAGCGCCTGCAAAGCCGGCGCTGCACGGAAGCATAATATGCGAAAGACCCGCAATTTTCGTAACGCGGTCATACAAGCAAATCCCAACACAGGAGCCAAGCGCGTAAGTTACAAGAGTATCTTCCCCCTTTGCGACATTTAGGTCAGAGATACCCACTGTAATCATACTCATAAAACCAGCCCCAGACTTTCCATAATCTTTTGAAGTGAATCAACTTCCGGTACCATCAACACATGCGTACCTGCACCTTTCGTTCCGTTGCTCAGCTCATCTTCAATACAAATAATCTTATCACTGATATTTGCGTAGTAAATGGCCGGCGCGCTCAAAATAGCACCCGCCATGTCGATGCACAAATCCGGAACTGTGATATCAATGGTTAATCCCGTCATCTCACCGATGGCGTTTGCAAACGAACCAGCCATGATATTGCCCACTTCCTGAATGGCGGAACTGCTCATTTCGTCTAACTCGCCGTTTTCCGGAAACGGAATTCCCATCAGCTCCTGTAAAATCAAGTGTGCAAATTCTTTCTTTAACAAGAACATAATCATGCCGGTAACATCACCGTGCAGCTGAAACATCAAGCCCACCAAAAGCTGCTCGGGGCCTCCTAAGCTCTCTGTTACTTCAGCATACTCCAAGATACCAATCTGCGGTACCGTAATGTCCACCTGGCGGTTGAGCATCTCAGATAGGGCAGTAGCCGCGTTGCCCGATCCGATATTGCCAATCTCTCGCAAAGCATCTAATTGCATTTCATCCAGGTCTTCATATTTTTCCATAATTCGCCATCCTCACTTTGTGAATTACATTCTCAAGGTATTGACTTCCTGCTCAAGCTCGTCGGAAGTCTGCACAACACGCGCACTCATCTGGAACGCACGCTGTGCCATAATCATATTTGTCATTTCATCTTCCATTTTTACATTGGAAAACTCAACTGCACCTTGACGCAAGGTGTAGTCATCGCCTTCTACCGCTGCGCGAACTGTACCCGTCGCATCGTTGACACGGTAGCGGTTTTCTGCGGTAGGCTGCATCGCAGAAGAACGCTCCACTACAAATACGCCTACTCGGTCCGCGATACCCGTAAGATCTACGCTGGAACCTTCGCCCTGCGGAATTTGAATTCGGTTGCCTGCGCCGTCCAGCACGAAACAGCCGAATGCATCCGTCAGATACGGCACATTATTTACGAGGCCGATCTGAAAGGCGCCGCTTCTTGTGTACTCCCGCGTGCCGTTATTATCCACAGCAAACCAGCCTTCGCCCTGGATGGCAAAGTCAAGCGTATTGCCCGTGTTGTGGAAGCTTCCCTGCTGGGTATTCAGGCCCAGGCCGACAGCGCGCACACCCACACCGGTCAGGGGTTTATCGTCTAAGTTGACATACATCTCATGTGCCAAAAGGCTTTCAAAACCTACATTTTCCGCTTTGTAGCCATAAGTATTGACGTTGGCAATATTGTTGCCGATATTATCCATTGCCGCCTGCTGCGCAAGCAAGCCGGCCGCACCTGCATGAAATGCTGCTTTCATTTTACATTCCCTCCTCTTTTATTGGATCGACGCAATCTTTGTGGCAGCCTGCTGGTCAAGCTCATCCACCATCTTGAGCGCAGAGCTGCATGTTTGGAATGCACGCTGTGCCGAGATGAAATTGGTCATCTCTTGGTTCATATCCACGTTGGAACGTTCCAAAATTCCTTGATAAATAGTATATCCCTGTGCGTTTACCGCTCCCTGCGGGGCAGTGAAGGCGCCGTTATCCATTTTTTCAAGGACGGTGTTATCCGCCTGACGGGTAATGCTCAGCGTACCCACTAAGCCGCCTGCGGCATTGTATACATTACCTGCTTGGTCTACGGTTACTTGGTCGGAACCTACTTGCAGCAGCCCGCCTTGACCCAAAACGCGGCCCATACCCGCCAACGCGAGATAGCCCTGCGCATCTACGGTAAACTGCCCGTTCCTTGTCAAATATGTGGTTCCGTCCTGTCCCTGCACATTAAAGAAGCCGTCGCCGCCGATGGCGATATCAAGCGTGCGTCCGGTCGATTGAAAATCGCCGCCGGTCATTACGGTAACAGAATCTCCGACAATGGTTACAGGAGATCCTCCCTCACTCAGCGTTCTTTCCGCACCGCCCTCTTGCTGTTTGAGCAGCCCCAGCTCAAACGCCGAAGTCACAATACGGTCGGAACGGTAGCCGGGTGTTTGCAGGTTTGCTAAGTTGTTGCCGATGGTGTCAATTTCACGCTGTCTTGTCAACAGACCCGACGCAATCGTGTAAAACCCTGAATGCATAATAAAACCCCTCCGTTTTAACTATTGTCATATTCTTTCATTGCTGCCTGCAATTTTTTTAAAGCGCTGGCACGAATTTGAGAAACGCGCTGCTGGGTAAGCCCCAGCACCTCGCCAATCTCTCTCAGGTTTAAGTTTTCGTAATAGCAAAGCGCAATCACCTGCTTATGGCGCGGCGGAAGCGCGTCAATCGCCTTTGCCAATACGCTTTGCATTTCTTCATGGATCAGGCCCTCATCAATGGGAGCCTGCGCGCTCTCCGCCGTTTTTCCGGAAAAGCTGTCCCAGCTTTGCTCAAGCATTTCTTCGTAAGAAACGGTGTCTGCGGTTGAAATCTCCACTCTCAGGCGCTCATACTCCTCATATGAAATGCCCATTTCTTCGGCAATTTCCTTATCGGTCGGAGTCCGCATCAAACGCGCTTCCAATGCCGTTCTTGTTGCACTGATTCGTTTCGCAGCGTTCCATACGCGATTCGGCAGCCAGTTTTCCTTTCGGGCATAGTTAATCAGCCGGCCGCGAACAACCTTATACATATAAGTATCCAACCGAACGCCTCTGGAGATGTTAAAGCGTTCGATACATTCGATGAGCGCAAGAATCCCTTGGTTAAAAAAGTCTTCTGCGGGAATGTTGGAATAAAGCAGCGAACGCATGCTGTAAATCGCCGCCTTCACATAAGGTGCATAGTGCAAAACCAGCTGATTCCTTAAGTTCAAGTCGCCGGTTCGCTTGTATTCCTCCATGACCGCATCCGGGTTCTGCAATGTATTCTCCCGATGCTCCAATGCTGCATGCACCTTACGTTTCCTCCTTTCTCGCCGACATTTTTGTTTTTCACAGTGCGATTACACCGAGCGACTGAATTTGTACGCTGGAGTCGACATCATTAAAAGAAAGTACGACAACGTTCGGGCAAAATTGATCAAGCATCTTCTTATAGTATACCCTTACAATGGGAGATGTCAAGATGATAGGGACCTGCACCATCTGACGCATCTCTTCCACTTTCTTAGTCGTGGATGCAACAATCTTTTGAATAATTGCGGGATCAAGCGCAAGATAGGCACCGCCCTCCATCTTTTTCACACTGTTAATAATTTTATTTTCAATTTCGCTGTCCAGGCTAAGCACCTTGAGCTGGCCTGCCTCGGAGAAGCGGTGCGTGATAGTACGCTTGAGCGCTTGGCGCACATACTCTGTCAAGATATCGGAATCTTTCACCGTAGGCGCATAATCGGCCAAGGTTTCCAAAATCGTTTCCATATCAGAGATGGGCACACTTTCACGCAGCAGATTTCGCAGAACTTTTTGCAGCTCGTTTTGTGAAATAACACTCGGAACGGTTTCCTCGACAATGGTCGGGTTTGTCTTTTTGAGATTTTCGAGCATCTTTTTCACTTCTTGACGCGTCAGCAGTTCATAAGCATGCGCTCGAATCAGCTCAGACAAATGCGTTACAATTACGCTTGTTGCGTCAATCAAAGTATAGCCTGCCATTTCCGCTTTTACGCGTTTGTCGTCGCTGATCCACTTTGCGGGCATACCAAACGCAGGTTCCACGGTGTCAATACCGTCAATTTCATCGCCCGGTGCCAGCGCCCCCGGCGCCAGCGCCAAGTAATGGTCAACCAGAACTTCGCCAATGGCAACGGTCTCGCCTTTGAGCTTCACTTCATACTGGTTGGGGTTAATCTGGCTCGAATCGCGCATGCGCACAGGCGGAATGACAATGCCCAATTCATCGGCAAACTGCTTGCGCAGCATGACGATACGGTCCATGAAACGGCCGCCGCTGTTCTGGTCCACCAAAGGCAAAAGGCTGTATCCCACTTCAATACAAATGGGGTCAACCGTAAGCAGCGCGTAAACATTGTCGAGGTTCTTATAATAGTCGACTTCGCTTGTCACTTCTTCCATGACCGCAGGCGCTTCAGGTACTTCTTCTGTCTGACGTTTTTCCATGCGGTAAATAATCAAACCGCCGCCGACAAGCGTAACAGCAATCAAAAGCACTTGAATCGGCGGGAAGCCGATCAAAATCAAAAACGGCATCACCGCGCCGGCAATCATCAAGACCATCGGCTGCTTGGTAAATTGCTGAATTACATCGGTGTTCAAATCGGCATCAGAGGTAGAGCGCGTCACCAACATACCGGTAGCGACAGAGATCAAAAGTGCCGGAATCTGGCTCATCAATCCGTCGCCGACGGTAGAAATGGAATAAGTGCTTAACACCGTCTGAAAATCGCCGCCGTTCATAAAACCAATGGCAACGCCGCCAATCAAGTTTACAACCGTAATTACAATGGAAATGATGGCGTCACCTTTTACGAACTTCGAAGCACCGTCCATCGCACCGAAGAAATCGGCTTCTTTTTGGATTTTCAAGCGGCGTGCACGGGCCTGCTCTTCGTCAATCATGCCGGAGCTCAAATCGGCGTCGATTGCCATCTGCTTACCGGGCATTGCGTCCAAAGTAAAACGAGCCGAAACCTCAGACACACGCTCTGCACCTTTGGTGATAACAATAAACTGCACCAAGACAATAATTAAGAAAATAACAAGACCAACAACAACATTGCCGCGGATTACGAACTGTCCGAAGGTTTTAACAACTTCTCCGGCGTAGCCGTTGTTGCTCAGAATAGAACGTGTAGAAGAAACGTTTAATGCAAGGCGCGCCAGCGTTGTCACCAGCAGCAGCGACGGAAAAATTGCAAGATCCAACGTTTCCCGCACATACATGGTCAACAGTAAGATCACCAGCGAAAGGGCGAGGTTCATAATGAACATGAAGTCCAAAATTGGTGTGCTCAATGGCACAATCAGCAGTGCCACAATCACAATCACGAAAATCGAGATGATGTTGTTAAAAATTTTCATGAATTCTGATCCTTTTTCCTCAAATTATAAATAAACGCCAGAACTTGAGCCACCGGCTCATAAAACTGACCGGGAATTTCCTGTCCTACTTCAATCGCAGCGTACATCGCACGCGCGAGAGGTTTATTTTCCATAACGTAAACATCATTTTTCTCAGCAATATCCACAATGCGCAGCGCCAGCTTGTTTTTACCCTTGGCAACAACCACCGGGGCACGGTCAATTTTTTTGTCATATCGAAGTGCCACCGCGAAGTGCGTCGGGTTACGAATCACTACGTCAGCACTGGGTACTGCTTGCAGCATACGGCTGCGCGAACGCTGCTGCTGGATGGCGCGCTGCTTTCCTTTAATTTGCGGGTCGCCTTCCATTTGCTTGAACTCGTCCTTAACTTCCTGCTTAGACATGCGCAAGTTCTTTTCATATTCCCACCATTGGTACAAATAATCCGCAGCCGCCAAAGCGACAAACAAAATCGCGACCATGGTGACAATTTCCGAAATCAATTGGCCGGAAGTCGTTAAGATCGCTTGCGGCGTCATGTCCATCAAGCGGGGCAGCAGGCCCATTTGGTCCTTCAAAATATTGTAAATAACAGCGCCTAAAACAATAATTTTTAAATTAGACTTAACGAGCTCCACAACGGAACGCAGAGAAAACATTCCCTTAATTCCATTGAGCGGGTTCAGTTTGCTCATTTTAAATTTGGTGCGTTCCATCGCAACGAGCATTCTTGTCTGCATCATGGTTGCGATAATCGCCGATAACACCGTTGCGCCTAAAATCGGCAGCACAATCATGCCAAAGGTCCAAAAGAGATCCAGCATCAATTTTTGAATTACTTTAAAGTCCACTTCAGTTGTTGTGGCACACAGGCCAATAAACCTTGAAAGCATTTCTTGCAGGTTGGTCATCATCCCTCCTGCCAAGTTCTTTAAAGTGTAGAAGGTTGCAATCAGCGTCGCCAGAGTCACTACCTCGCGGCTTAACAGAACGTTACCTTTTTTTCGTTCGTCCCTTCTTCGCTTTGGGGTAGCTTTTTCTGTTTTTTCGCCCGCCACTTGCATCCCCCCCTTTGGCGTGTCACCCGATACAGGCCTGTCCGCATTTACCCTCAGAACTGCATCGGTATAAAGCAAAAGCAATTGTCACAACGCTTCCAACAACTTTTGCATTTGCTGAAACATAATGGTTTCATAATTCATAATAAATTTAGAAACCGGACTCGCATAAAGAAACATTAAAAATAATCCAAGCATCACCTTGAATTGAAAATGAAGCACAAAAATATTCATTTGCGGAACAAGCTTCATTAAAATGCCCATCGACACTTCTACGGTAATTGTCGCAACCAGAAACGGAGCCAGCAGCTGCATACACAGGCCGAACACCTGAATAAAAAGACTAATCAAAAAGGCGGGTGCCTTATCAAAAATTGTAGCCGCACCAATTCCCACAAAGTCATACGATGAAGTGGCAATTTGCAGAAAAATTAAATGACCGTTTGCCGCAAAGAAATAGCCCACAAAGAAAAATTGCAGCACACGCGCAGTCATAGACGTCTGAATATTGGTATCGGGATTGAGCGCTTTCGCCATTGCCAAACCAAACCCTTGGTCCGCCACATCACCCACCGTAAACAGCAGATAGTAAAAACACTGCACGATGAACCCCATTCCCAGGCCAAGCGTCAGTTCACAGAACATGACCCATAAAAACCCGGCATCCGTAGCAGGCAGCTGATAGCCTTCCGAAGCGCCCGGCGCGGTAAAAAAGGTAAGCGCCAGCATCAACGCTACACGCACTTGCGCAGGGATGCTTCGGTGTGTCAGAATTGGATTGAACGCCAGCAAACCGGCCATCCGAAAAAATACCAAAACATAAATCAGCAGTGTTTCGCTTGAAAGAGTCATCTTTTTACAGCTCCACCATCATGCTCATAATCATATTGAAAAATTCTGTTAAATTCACCATCATCCAAGACCCCAACACCAAAAGCAGCAGTAAAATACCAAACAGCTTCGGTACAAAGGTCAACGTTTGCTCATGGATTTGAGTGGCTGCTTGAAACACCGCAATCACTAAGCCAAGGACGATGCTGACAATCAAAAAAGGAGCAGAAAGCACCAAAATTTTCCAAACTGATTCTTTGATAACCGCGATAATCATTTCTGCACCCATGCATCAAACTCCTTTTTGCTCATTGCAGAAGACACTCGAAAACTTTTCTTTCATACAAAAACAACGGTGCACAACGTCAAAACGCCACATGCCTTCGATTCGCTTCGCGTTTTTGATGTACACCGTGTTGACCGACACTGTGCGCATATTGCACAAACTTACTTTTTTGGAAAAAACACGCCAAAACCGCTTTGCCGGCTCCAAATTGATGGCTCGCACGCTATTGAAAACTGGCAACCAAAGTTTCCATGAGCAGCGACCAACCATTTACCACCACAAACAACATCAATTTAAAGGGCAGTGAAATCATGGAAGGCGGCAGCATCACCATACCCATGGACATCAGCGTACTCGCAACGATCATATCAATTACTAAGAAAGGCAAATACAGCAAAAAGCCCATCAAAAACGCGCGGCTGAGCTCGCTGGTTAAAAATGCCGGAACCACTACTTCCAGCCCGTACTCCATTGGGTCAGCGACATCTTGATAATCGCCATTCTTCATAGCCAGCCCTGCAAACATATTTAAGTCATCATTCTTTGTTTGTGAAAGCATGAACTCTTTAATGGGAACTTCCATATTTTGCAGTGCTTCTTCCTGCGTAATTTCACCATTGAGATATGGCTGAAAGCCCTGCTCATTCACCTGAGTTAATACCGGGTTCATGACAAACAAGGATAAAAACAAGGCAAGACCTACAATTACTTGGTTAGGCGGTGTTTGCTGAAGTCCGATCGCGTTGCGCAAAAACGACAGCACGATGACAATTCTTGTAAAGCTTGTCATCATAATCAGCAAAGACGGGGCCAAAGCCAAAGCGACAAATACAAAAAGGAGCTGTAATGTTCCCATGGTACCCGTTGCTTCCGTGGTTGCTGTGACATTTACTGTTTGTGCTTGCGCAGAAGGAATCACCGCCCCGAACAACACCATCAAGCCCAAAATACTGAGCCATTTGAAAAAGCGTTTCGCTTTACGGCGTACCGCGGGCTTTTTTTCAGTCATTCGTGCTGCTTCCTTTCTCTCGAAATTTTTTCAGCATATCGCCGAAACTGATCATCGCCGGCGGCTGTTCTTCAGTGTTCAAAATTTCATCTGCCGGAAAAGTTTCCAGCAGTGTAATCTGTTTTGCACTGACTCCCAAAAGACAAACTTTCTGGTTCACTTTTACCAGCATCAGTGAGCTGTCTCTTCCCACCATGGCACGCTCTAAAATGCGAATGTTTTTGGCGTGCCCGGCAGTACCTTGATAATGCCGGGCCAAAAATCGCGAAGCCCAGTAAGCCCCGGCAAACACCAAAGCCATCAGCACAAGCATGCCGAAAGTAGCAAAAATTTCAGTAGGCATTGTTTTTACAGCGGAAGCAGCTTAGAAACCGTCTCCAAAATGCGCTCCTGCTTAAACGGCTTTACAATGAAGTCCTTTGCGCCGAGTTTAATTGCCTCCATAACCATGGCCTCTTGACCCATGGCAGAACACATAACCACTTTCGCGCTGGGATCTACTTCTTTAATTGCACGCAGAGCGCCGATTCCGTCCAAATTCGGCATCGTGATATCCATAATAACCAAATCGGGCAGTTCCGATTTATACAGAGAAACCGCCTTCTCACCGTCCTCACCCTCAATGATGGTGCTGTAACCGGCTTTGGTCAAATAGTTTTTAATCATCATTCGCATGAAACCTGCGTCGTCCACAACTAAAATCTTATACATAAATAAATCGCCCTTTCTTTATTGTTCGTTCTTGTTGCCGGTTAAGCTTTCAAGCAGCTCTTCTGTTCCGACAATTTCTGTTACGCGAATACCAAAATTATCATCAATGACAACTACGTCGCCGTAAGCAAGCAGCTGGCCATTTACAATGATTTCTGCGGGTGCACCCGTCTGTTTATCCAACTCAACAACGGCACCCTGTCCCCAGTTAATGATGTCTTTGATTTTTCGCCTTGTTTTACCAATGACAACCGATACTTCAAGGGGAATATTCATGAGCAGGCCAAAATTCGAATCTGCTAATCCACCGACTACACCATTCGAACTGGTGAATGCGGGGAATTCCGCTTTCTTCACATTAACAGCGGAAGGCGCGGGCTGCATCTGCGGCTGCTGCGGATACATCGGATATCCGCCATACATACCGGGATACTGGCCGGGCCACGGCATTTGCTGGGGCATTCCCATCTGTCCGGGCATTTGCTGCGGCATTCCAGCCATTTGCTGGGGCATCCCCATTTGTCCGGGCATTTGCTGCGGCATTGCCGGCTGTACGGGTGCTTGCTGCTGCGGCACTGCCGGCTGTACGGGTGCTTGCTGCTGCGGCATTGCCTGCTGCATCGGCACTTGCTGCTGAGGCATTGCAGGCTGTGCAGGCTGTACCGGCGCCTGCTGTGCCATAACAGGCTCTTGCGCCGCAGCCTGGGGCGCAGGCGCTGCCGCAGGTTCCGGCTGAGGCTGTGCGGGTGCAGCAGCCGCCGCGGGAGCAGTCTGGTGTCCCACTTCTTCCACCGGCAAATCCTTCATTACCTGGCCGGCAATCTTTTTCGCCATTGCAGTCGGCATAAAGCTCGTAAACGTTGTATTCAGCACTTTGCTGATGTCAAGCTCAAAAGAGATTGCAACAACCTCATCGTCTACATCGACATCGTCGAAAGAAGCATATGCATCCGAAATGCTGTCGGCAAGCATGCTTTCCGGCGTAGAAATATTGATCGACATACCAAGAACTTCCGAAAGTGCCGTCGCAGACGCACCCATCATTTGGTTCATAACCTCACAGGCCGCGCTCATGCTCATTTCATCAAATTCAAAGTTCTCGTCTAAGTCATTTTCGTCATTTCCCATCAGCAGATTTAAAATCAGCTGCATATCCTTACGGCGCAGGATAATAACGTTTACACCGTCGATTCCTTCTACGTATCTAATTTTTACGATAATTGCAGGTTCCAATTCGGAACAATCAATCGTCTTCAGTGTTTCCTGACGGATTTTCGGCGTGGTGATATTCACCTGTCGATCGAGCATGGAGGAAATGGCCGTCGCGGCCGCTCCCATGCTGATATTCATTACTTCGCCGATTGTATCTAATTCTAAATTGCTTAAACGCAGCACTTCATTACTCACCAGCTATCCCTCACTTCTCTATTGTATTGATTACTTTCACCGCCGAGCGCGGTCCTAGTTTACCAAACTTCGCTTCAAACCACGGGTCACCCTCCACTACAAGCTGAATGTTGTCTGTAATGCGGGTATTCAGTGTGATTACGTCGTTCGGTTTTAAATTGACGATAGAACCAACGTCCATTTGACACTGCTCTAACACGGCTTCCACCGTAACATCTGTGTCTTTCAGACATTCCAACATCATATTTCGGCGGTTTTCTTCTTCTTCTTTGTCGTGCTGCTTAACTGTGCGTGAATACTTCACACTGAAGCTGTTGATAATTTTTTCCAGGTTTTCCGCGGGCATGCAGACATTGGCCGGAGCAACCATATCGGCCGTTTTAATCTCAAAACTTACGATTACGACAATATCCTGCGGGGAAAAAGCCTGAAGCAGACGTCCATTTGTTTCAATGTTCTGAAGCGACATGTTTACCGGGAAGTTGTTGCACCATGCTTCTTTTAAATACCGTGTAATATTTTTAAAAGCATGTTCCAGCACCACCAGCTCAATTTCGCTGTAATCGCGGTCCGGCTGCGATGGTGCGCCGCTGCCGCCCAGCATACGGTCTACCAAAAAATAGCCGAACGAAGTTGCCATATCCATCATGAGCAGTGTTTCATCATACTGCTGCGATTCCGGCTGGAACGAAATCATCGCTACCAGCGCATTATCGGGCAAGCTGTTGCTGTACTCATAATATCGCTGCTCTTCAATTTGCGCAACCCCTATTTCACAGACATCGCGAAGCACACTTGTAACATACGAGGACGCCACACGCGCAAAGTTTTCATAAAGGCTGTTCAGCGATTTCAGCTGATCCTTAGTGAACTTTTTCGGCGAGCTGAAATCATATTCTTTTTCTTTGGCACGCGCGGCATTTTCCGCTTCTTCCTGCTCCAGCTCTTCCATGCCGCCCGTGCGCATTTTATTTAAAAGCTCATCAATTTGGCTTTGTGATAATGCTTCTGCCATTCGCGTCCTCCTCTTCTGCGGGAGTTAAAACTTGTTTCATGATGCTGCATCCCCCGCGGTTTGGGCATTTTCCTGTGGTGCTTCGGAAGCTGTTTGCTCCCCGGAGGCCGGCTGCGCTTGCTCTGCAGCTTGAGCTTCCATTGCTTGCTGCACTTGCTCGGCTACCTGTTCCGGCGTCTGCGGCTCTGTAACCGGCGGTGTGATCAAGTCATTCGCGCCGCCTTGCGCGGGGTACAAATCAGAATTAAACAATCCTTGAATACTTTCGTAAGCATCCGGATATGCAATCGTGGAGTCGTTTCCGATGATAAGCAATTCTACACGACGATTTTGTCTGCGTCCCTCTTCTGTAGAGTTATCGGCTACGGGATAGCGCTTACCGTATCCCTCAATTTTCAACTTTTCCGGAGTAAATCCGATTTCGTCTTCTAAATAAATAGCCACCGTTGCGGCGCGTTCACCAGAGAGCCTCCAGTCCGATATATTTGTTTCTCCTTGAACGGCAGCGGTATGTCCTGCAATCTCTACCATTCTGATGATATTTTCACAGCCTTTCAGCCCCTGCCCGATAAATTCCAAAGTCGGATAGCTGCTGGAAAGCAATGTGTACTGGTTGGGAAGGAAAAACAAATCTGAGCTGAAGCGCAGATAAACGATATCGGCATTTTTGGAAATGGTTACGGCTTCCTGCTGATTGTTCTGCTCAATATAATCTTTCAAATGCTCATACAATTCGTCCATCGTTTTGATTGAACCGTCCGTGGGAATGCCGGTTCCCTCACCTGCTCCGGCGCCTGACTCACTTGTGGCCACAATATCCGCCTGAAAAGACTGCATCACTTGCTCGAACTTGTCTTGATCGACGGAGGACATACTGATAAGCACCGCAAAAAACGTCAGCAGAAGCGTCACCATGTCGGCATAAGTATTCAGCCATGTGCCGGCATCGCCTTCACTGCTGTTATTTCTCTTTCTTGCCATGTTATTTCTCACGCTCCCTCTGTGCCAAACGGCACATCCGTTTTACTCCTCACTTGATGATGCACTTCTGCCCTTGCCCTTCTTTGCCATCTTAACTTTGTAGTATTCAGGCAGCATCTTCAGAAGGCGTTCTTCGATGAAGTTCGGGTTTTCACCTGCTTGAATGCCTTTTACACCTTCGCTGACAATCTTCATGCACAAATACTCTTCTTCATGACGCATGCGAAGCTTGTTCGCTACAGGCATAAAGATGATATTCGCCAGTACAGAGCCGTAAAAGGTGGTAATCAACGCAACGGCCATGTTCGGGCCAACAGATTCAATATCCTGCAAATCCTTCAGCATGTTAATCAAACCGATCAACGTACCAATCATACCGAAAGCCGGCGCCAAGGCCGCACCTTTGTCATAGAATGAGCAGTCCTGTCCGTGGCGCTCATCCAAGTTTTCAAGGCTGGCTTCGAGCTGTTCGTTCAGCTTATCGGGATCAACCGAGTCAACAACCATCATCAAACTGCTCTTCAAAAAGGCGTTGTTCATTTGATTTACGTCTTCTTCCAACGCAAGCAAACCATTGATACGCGCCTTTTTCGCACAGCTGACAATCTGATCAATATAAAATTCCGGAGTGTATTTTTTCGGCGAAAAGATGATGCCCAAGTGCTTGGGAATTTTTGCAAACTGGGATACCGGGAAGGAAATCATCAAACTGGCAAACGTACCGCCCACAACGATAAATACACTGGGGAGATCCCAGAAGTTCACCAAAGATATCCAGTTGATGATGTAAGATGCCTCGCCGGTAGCCTCATCCGTAGATTTCGTCAAAACAATACCGATCACCATGAGAATCGTCGCGATAATCAAGCCTAAAAAGCTGTTAATATCAAATCCGCGAGCACCCTTTTTTTCTTTATTATTCATAATAATTCACAGTCCCTCTCTTCGGATTTCAGCCGCGGCCTACAAAGCGCTGTGAGTTGTAAATGGAACGTCGATATTCAATGACGCGGCGCACTACTTCTTCCATCGATTCTCTGACAATCACGTAACGCGATGTTGTTAACTGAATGGTCGTATCCGGTTTTTCTACGATCGTTTCAATCAAATCGCCGTTTAGCGCAAATTCCTCTCCGTTTAATTTGGTAACAAAAATCATACAGAGTCCTCCCTTTTCATAAAAAATTATCCGCTGATGCGTTCAAATTCGCTGTTGTTTTACTCGCTCTTTTGAAAACACCGCCGAAATTTGTGTCATGCAACAGGCAAAAGCCGCCGGTGCATGGCAATGGAGATAGGCCCTGCTTGCCAAGGCCCATCTCCACGGCCATGCACTGACCGTGGAAACAAAAACGACGAGGTCGTTTTATCGTTTCAGGTTAATCAGCTCTTCCAGCATCGTATCGGAAACCGTGATGATACGGGAGTTCGCCTGGAAACCACGCTGGGTGGTAATCATATCGGCAAACTCAGCGGACAAGTCAACGTTGGACATCTCCAAAGCGCTGGTTTTCAGTGCACCGGTACCGTTCTGGCCCGGCTCTGCGAGCTGAGGCTCACCGGAGTTCGCAGACGCGGTGAAATAGTTATTGCCGGCTGCTGCCAAAGCAGAGGGGTTCGCAAAGTTTGCCAGCGTAATGCGGCCAACCGTTACGTCGCCGATTTCAGAGTTGGAAACGACAACAGAACCGTCTGTACCGATAGCAACGTTCATTTCGTCCAGCGTTACTGCGCCGCCCGCCGTACCGCCTTGCAGTACGAAGGGATAGCTGCCGAAGCCAAGGTCTTTCGACGGAGTGGACGGGGTGAAGTTGGGGGTAGCGGTGCCGTTACCGTTCGTCCATGTATCACCTGCCTGCGGCGGATTGTTTCCGGTGGGATTCGCCGTTTTGTACGCAGAGTTAAACTTGTCATAACCCGGGTTAGAAACCTGAACATAGCTGCCATCCGGTGCTTTCAGCAGGATGGAGCTGGACAGCGTGTCTTTGCCCAAAGAACCGGTGTACCGCACGCCGCCGATGGTAAGTGTAATATCCCATTGGCTTGTCGCATCATTATAGTTCGCACTAAACGTGCCGTTTCCGCTTCCTGCAAAGTCGGTGCTAACCTTTTCAACAACCATGCCAGCATCGCCGAACACACCATCATCCATACCGGTAACGCTGCCCAGATCAACACCGAAGTTGCCGCCGATGAGCTGTGCGCCGGTAAGCGGATTCGCTGCAGACATAACATCGGGGTTGCTTGCGCTGATCGTAAACGTACCGCCCTTATGCTGCACGCCGTTGTTGGCCTCCGTGATGGCCTTATTGATGGCGTCATTCAGCTTGTTCCAGTCATCAAACTTAGAATAAGCGTTGAACGTGAGCGTAATGGCACCTGTGTTGGAGATATTCGCCACAACGTCCTGACCTGCGGGCAACGCCTCGCTGGAAGTCATGGTAATGCTGACGTTACCGGCTTTATCGGAATTGGATGCTTTAATGGTATACTCAATACCGTTGATGGACTGGGTAACCGATGCCGCCTGTGCCGGCACAGCACCAACGTTTGTCAAGCGGATTTTCTGAGAACCCGGGTCACCGTCAGCTGTTGCAGAGCCGAGCACAAAGTTACCGTTGATGTCGGTTAAGTAACCGTTGGAGTCATAGTCAAGCATACCAGCCTTGGTGTAGAAGATGTTGCCGTCGGCATCCATCACCTGCAAGAAGCCTTCGCCGGTGATTGCAACGTCGAGGCCAAAGCCGGTGTTCTGCATGCTGGACTGAGACATCTGCGTTTGTGTTCCGGCGAGCGTAGAACCGTAACCAACCGTCGACGGGCTAACACCACCGCGGTTTGCTGTACCGGTAGAACCGGAACGCAGCGTCTGATAGTAAATATCGCTGAAAACAGCACGCTGCGACTTAAAGCCGTAGGTGTTAACGTTGGCAATGTTATTGCCGATAACGTCCATTTTCGTCTGGTGGGATTTCATACCTGCCACGCCGGAAAACATAGCTCTGTTCATTAATATTCTTCCTTTCTCCAAGGAACAGCGGCCGCTTCTCTGTCATTCAAAGCGGCAAAACCCCCTCAAAAGGTCCGGTTTTATACAATCACTGTTCCGTCAATATTCGTAAAAACATTCGCTTTGTCACCACTTTGCATTGCGGTGATGACTGTTTGATTTTTTACATTCACTAAAAACGCAAGCTGATCAACCATGATGAGCGTATCGCCCAGATTTTTCTCATCGGCCAGCTGAACGCCGCGGTTTAAGCGCTCTAAGCTGTCTTTGGAAATTTCGATATTCTTTTCTGCCGCACGCTTAATTGCGTGTTTCGAAAACGATACCCCGCCCGTACTTTCCAGCTGCGCTTTCAGTACATCCTCAAAGGACGCTTGTTGGCTGTCTTGCTGCGTGCGATTGACGCTGGCGGCGCCAAAAGCATCCAGATGAGGCGTCCCCGTCACAACAGGACGGTAAAATCTCATCTTCAATTCATCCATAAATTTAATTCGCTCCTTGCTCCGGCAGCGTTTCTACCTTCAGAGTCTTGTAAATACTCTTATTGCCGTTTGCATCCTTCACTACAACGTTGACGTAATACTCCGTATCCGGCTTCAGGTTTTTGATGGTTTCCTCCGTGATATTTTTCTGATCACTGGAAGCCACCATACCTTTTTCGACACTTTCCAAGGTGTCAAACGGGCCTTCTTCGGAATAGTAAACGCTGTATGTCAAGCCGGACGAAACTGTTGTGTCCTCTGTCGGGAGAGGCCACTTGATCTGAATGCTGTCGGATTTAACATCAGCCGCAGTCAGTTCCATGTTCGAAGTGTCATAAGACGGTTTTCCTGCCTCACCGGATTCTGAACCTGTCTGTATGCTCATGATCTGAGAAAGCGTATAGGTTTTTCCGCCAACATACAGAACATACTCGCCGTCAAGCAGCGAAACCTTGTCCACAACACCCGTTGTTGTATCCAGCGAACCGTTCACCTGAATACGAGAAGCGGTCACCGTTTTTCCAACCAAGGACATTGCATAACTCGTTTGAGAGTACTCTGCCATCTTCTGCATCTGCTGCATGTTGGAAAACTGCGTCATCTGAGTGATGTAAGTAGTGTCATCCATCGGGTTCATAAAATCCTGATTTTGCATTTGAAGCACCAACAGGTTTAAGAACTGGTCCGGATCAAGAATACTGTTATCGCTCTCGTCGGTAAACACCGCGTTATAGTTGTTGCCCGTTGAAGAGCTGCCCATGACACGATCGGAATCCTTTGTTGCGTAATTGGCCGTACTGTTTGTCAGCCCGCTCACTGCATCTGCCATCTTCTCTCCTCCTTTCCATCAAAAATAAACATCCATTAAGTTCTCAGCAATCACCTTCGCCGCTTGAACCGCCTGCTCCGGAGTAGCCGCTTCTTCATCGGTTTCTCCATTCAGCCAAGCTTCCCAGCTCACACCGTTTGCGCGGTGGCGGCTATTGTCTTGCAGCATCTGCTGTGTCTGCTGTTGGCCCAAAAACTGGCCGTTGCTCATATCCATCTGACGGCTCATATCCTGCCCGTCGGACTGCTGAGCTTGAACCACTGCCTCACGCACTTCTACCTGCATCGGCCGAACTGCTTCACGCAAAGCTTCCAAATTCGTATTCAGAAGTTTTTTGGTGTTTTCGTTATCCGCAGCCAAAAGCAGCGTCATGGCGCCGTCTTTCTGAACGAGCTTCACGGTAATTTCACCGAGATTTTCCGGGCGCAGGCGAATGGTAAACTCGCTGCTGCCTTTTTCGAGGTTCAGCTGCATCTGCTGTGTCACTTGCTTGACAATCGGTTCTTCCGACTGTGCGTTTTTATCAACGGCCGCAATCTGACCCATTTTCATCTGCTGGCTTAACGCATCGCTGCGCAAATTCATCTGCGCTTGCAGTGCATCCGCGTCCAGCAGCATTTCTTCGGCAGTATCGTCTTGTGCCGTCTGATTCAAGCTCGCTTTCACATCATTTTGCTGTGCATTGCGCGCAGAATAAGCCTCAAACAGCTTTTTCACGTCAACGGACGTTTCCTGCGTCAGCGTTGAACCTTGGATCATCTGCTGCAAGCTCTGTGTTTCCTGCTCGGATAAACCGCTTTTTTGAAGCAGCGCAGAAAACTCATTGGGCTGTTCTTTGGCTTGTGTCAACAGATTTTTCAACTGCGGAAAAGCACCGCTTTCCAGCTGCTGCAGAATTGCCTGCGGCTGAAGCATTCCTTGTTCCAAGCCTTGCCCACCGGACATCAGCGCCTGCACTTCCTGCATCAGCTGCTGTGCCTGAGCGCTGTCGCTCATATCGGAAAGCATCTGTGCCGGCATATTCCCCTGAAAAAGCATTGCCAAAAGTTCCATAGCACCGGTATAATCCTGCTCTCCGTCCTGCTGCGCACCCATCTGCTGCATCAGCATCTCCGTGTTTTCCTGCACGCCTTCTGTCATATTCATGAAAATTTGTGCAAACACGTCGTCAGCAGTTTGTACCTGCCCGCCTTGTGCCGCTGTCTGAGCTTGCTGCTGTGCCAGTTTTTGACGTCCAACCAACTGTACGTTCTGTCCCATCTCTTCTCACCTCCTTTCAATAAATGATTTCTTTATTTTTTCATTGTCAGCATTTCCATGCGTTCTTCGTTTTCTGCGCGGGAAGCCTCCAAGTGATATTCTTCCAGCTTTTTCTCTTCCAGTTTATCAATGCTTTTCACTTCCTGCGAAGCTTGCAGTACAATTTTACGCTGTTCTTCTACCTCTTTTTCTGCATTGAGCAACTCGATATGCAGTGCCTCCAAGCGCGTGCGGGTATTTTGAACAATGAAGTTATGTCCCGCAAGATCAGCCGCACTCATTCCCTGCATCTGCTTTCCTTGAAGCTTACGCGATTGCTCTACCAAAAACAACTCAAGGTCTTCGATTTCAGCTTTAATTTTGTCACGCTTGCTTTGCAGAGCCGCCAGCAGGGCCTTTTCCTTGTCGAGAATCTGCTGCTTGTAGCGCTGCATTTTTTGCAGTGAAAATTCAAACTTTTTCACAAAATTCCCGCCTTACTGCTGTTGTTACATGACGGCCCGCTTCAGCTGCTCGCGCATTTCCTCGAATGTTACTTTATCTCCGACGCGCTGCATCAAGAATTGATTGATCCTGTCTTGATGGGCAATGGCTTGATCCACCACAGGGCTTGCACCTTTCTTATACGCGCCGATGGAAATTAAGTCTTCGTTATCGCGGTAAATCGACATGAAATTTCTCATTTTTCCGGCAGCCTCTTTGTGCTCTTCATCTGCAATGCCGCTCATCAAACGGCTCAAGCTGTTGAGCGCATCAATTGCCGGATAATGATTGCGCGATGCAATCTTTCTTGAGAGAACAATGTGCCCGTCAATGATGCTTCGGACGGTATCGGCAATCGGCTCGTTGGTATCATCACCTTCGACAAGAACCGTGTAGATACCCGTAATCGAACCTTTTTTAAAGTTTCCGGACCGCTCTAAAAGGCGCGGCAAAGCCGAATAAATGGAAGGCGTGTAGCCGCGTGCAACCGGTGCTTCTCCCGTTGCAAGGCCAATCTCACGCTGCGCCATACAAAAGCGCGTTAAGGAATCCATCATCAGCAAGACATCTTTGCCCTGCTGCTGAAAATATTCGGCAATCGCCGTCGCTGTCTGCGCGCATTTATGACGCATCAGCGCCGGCTGGTCGGAGGTTGCAACCACCAAAACAGAACGGGCCTTGCCTTCCTCGCCGAGATCGCGCTCCATAAACTCTACCACTTCTCGTCCGCGTTCTCCCACCAGCGCAATCACGTTGATATCCGCCTTCACGTTACGGGCAATCATACCCATTAAGGTACTTTTGCCCACGCCGCTTCCGGCGAAAATTCCCATACGCTGGCCTTTTCCAATGGTCATTAAGCCGTCAATGGCCTTTACGCCCATTTCAATGATTTCTGTAATCGGAGGACGCTCCATAGGATTAGGCGGTGCATTGTCAATGGGTATGTTTACACCCGTTTCAATGGGAGGGCCTCCGTCAAGGGGCTGCCCCAATGCATCAACCGTGCGTCCCACCATTTCGTCACAAACGCGAACGGTCATTTTGCTGCCGGTATTCACAACACTGCACCCATAGCCGATGCCGTCTGTGTCGCGATAAGGCATGAGAAAAACGTGATCTTTTTCCACGCCGACTACTTCGGCTTCAATGACATCCGAGCCGCGTTCCGGCGTGATCAAACAAACATCGCCGATGCTGCAAACAAGGCCCGTTGCCTCAATGGTCATGCCGACAATCTTGCTGATCTTCCCTTTTCTGACCCAGCAGTCCTGCTGAGCCAAAACCTCGCGGCAAGCTTCCAGCGAAAAAACATCTTCTTTTGTGTTCATTGTCGACACCCCCTTTTACATATCACGTATTTTCCCGGAATAATTTTTTAAGCTGCTGTGCCTGTGTAGAAACCGATACATCCAGTTCTCCGGCTTCTGTTTGAATGACGCACGAACCTGGATCCGTTTTATGCAAGGAAACCTGTGCCCGGCCGCCATACTCGGGCGATGCCAGCTGCTTTTGAATTTTTTCGGATAAACCGACCATCTGCTCAGAAAGCTGGACATCCATCCATTTGCAATCCTTCACCGTGTTGACGGCCTGCATCACCATTTGCTCAAGCAGATCATCATTAGCGGGAATGCGCTGCAAAATCCATTTCTCAGCGATATCCACGGCCAAATACTTCAGTTCCGCACCAAAGCGCTCTATAAAACGGTCATGTACTTCATCGAGCCGCGCTAAATGCTGATTCATTTCCTGAATACAGTTTTCTAATGCCGGACGATACTCATTCATCACATCTTGATAGGCATGCTGCTGAGCGATTGTTTTGGCTTGCTCCCACTGCGGGCGATACAGCTCTCTGAGCTGTTCTTCCGTCAGCGGTTCGGGTTCCGGTTCCGGTTCGGGTTCGGGCTCCGGTTCAACTTCCTCAGATACCTGCGGAAATTCTGCCTCCTCAAACCCTTCCTGCCCTTCAGCAGGCACTTCTTCGATCGGTTCCGGGGGCGTCCAATCGGGAATTTCTACCGTTTCCTCTTCGTGTACCCATTGCATACCGTGCAAAATATCAGGCAATGATCTCGTCCTCCTCGCCTCTGGAAATTACGATCTCACCGGTTTCTTCAAGCGCACGAATCACGCCGACAATGCGCTGCTGCGCTTCCTCGACGTCGCGCATACGCACATTGCGCAGGTACTCGATATCGGACAGCAGGTTTTCTCTTGCACGAGTCGACATATTGGAAAGCAATGTATTTTTGACCTCCTCGTTGGAGCCCTTGATTGCCACTGCCAAATCCTGCGTGTCAACATCACGCAGCACGCGCTGAATGGACATATCGTCGAGAATCGTAATATCCTCGAACACGAACATGAGCTTGCGGATGTTTTCCGACAGCTCCGGGTCGGTTTTGTTGAGTTCTTCGAAAATGTGCTTTTCTGTTGCACGGTCGGTGTGGTTCATGATATCGGCCACATAGTTTACGCCGCCGATTTCCGTGAAGTCCTGGCTGACGATAGAAGAGCATCGGCGCTCCATCACCTGTTCCACCAAACCGACAATTTCAGGAGATACGCTTTCCAGCGAGGCAATCCGGCGGACTACCTCAAGCTGGATTTCGCGCGGCAGCTCAGAGATGATCTTCGAAGACTGATCTGCCTTCGCATAAGACAAAATGAAAGCAATGGTCTGCGGCATTTCATTTTGCACCATCATCATTAAGCTGCGGTAATTGGTCTTTCGGACAAAGTCGAACGGACGCGTCTGCATGGCCTGCGAAATGCGTTCCATGTAGTCCTTTGCCTGTTCGGGGCCAAATGCCTTTTCCAAAACGTCGCGCGCGTAAATAACGCCGCCTTCGGAGATCACCTTTTGTGTTACGCAAAGACCGTAAAAGTCATCGACAATTTCCTGAAGATCTTCCTGGCTGAGATTGTGGAGTTTCGCAACTTCCAAAGAAATGGTTTCAATTTCTTCTTCTTTCAGAAACTTGTAGACCTCTGCGGCCTCTTCTTTTCCGAGCGCAACAATAACTGCCGCAACTCTGGCCGCAGGCGTCAAAACAGGCTTCTTCTTCTGACCAGCCGCCATCTTATTGTCCCTCCTTCAACCACGAACGAAGCAGGTTTGCCGTCACTTCCGGATTTTGCTTTGCGAAGTCCTTTACCTCGTTGATAATGGCTTCATCCTTCGGGTTGGTAGCGGCCATCGCTGCATCAGAAAGCTCTTTCTTGTACTGAGCAATCTCTCTTTCCATCTGTGCGCGCTGCTCATCGATTTCCGTTTGCTGGAGTTCTTGTTCACGCCTTTTCTTTTTCGCCTTGCTCTTGGCAACCAAAAGCAGAATAACCAAAAGCATAACAAGGGGAATAAGCAAAAGCGCTGCGCCCAGCAGAATATAGCCCCACTGTATGCCCTCTTGCACATCTTGTCCGTCGCCTTCATTTTGATTGCCCTGTGCATTGGGATCAATCGGAGAAACGCTGATGCTGTTTTCCGGAATGCCTGTGCTTTTCGCAACCAAATCCACAAGCTCTAAACGGCGCATCTCGGTCATGTTGCTTTCTTTCACCATGACGGAAATACTTGCGCTTGAGAGCACGGCATTGCCTTTTTCAATTTGTGTTTTAATGTACCCGTAATCATACTGAATGTCGCGGCTGTAATTCGTAAGGGGGTTGCCGTTCTCATCCGTTTCATAGGCCTGCTGAGGAATGTCGGTATTGTTCTCTTCGCCTACAATACCGCCGGCCGCCACTTGGCCGTCAAGCGTATATTGCTCGGAAAAGCCGGTGGTGTAACCACCGCCGCCGTCCTTTTCCTGAAGGGTCATTTCCTCGGTCATCATTTTGTCGTAGTCAATGACAACCTTTGCCACAGCTACCACACCGTCCGTACCGTAGCGCGGAGCGAGCACACGGCGTACATTTTCCTCCAGCTGGCTTTGCACCTGCTTTTCAAATTCCAAGTTGTTGGAAGCTGTTTCAGATGCCGTTTTTTCACCCGTAGAACCCGCAAGCTCCTGGGAAGTTTCCGCATCCACTACCGTGACGTTTTCCGGCTGCAAGCGAGGCACACTGCTGGCCACCAAATTTTTGATGCCCGTGACCTGCTCCTCGGTTAATTCCTCTTTCAGCGTCAAAACAACACCGGCAGAAGACTGCCCTGCGGCGGTATCTTTTTCCCAAACATAGCTGCCTTGTTCGGGCACGTCAATGTTGACAATCGCGTCTTTGACAGCACTCAGGCTTTTCAGCGTTCTTTGCAGATTTTCCTGTGTCTGATATAAAATCCACTGCTGGTTTTCCGCTTCTGTTGCCGTCATTCCCGTGTGGCTTTCAAACAAGCCGTACGGGGAAGCGTTAGAGGTATATCCTTGCTGTGCCACCTGCAAGAGCGCTCTGTCGTAATCTTTTGCAGGAACGGTGATATTGCCCTGCGCATCGCGCTGAACCTCAATGCCAAGCTCCTGCAAAATGGAGTATACTTCGCTTGCCTCTTCTGCTTCGAGTCCCTCATACAGCACGCGTTGGCTTGAGGCTGTGATGTTCAGCACCACCGTGATGACCACTGCAATCAAAACAATTGCACCCAAGCCGCCGCCAAAAATGATTTTTTTCTTTTTCGGCATATTCGCCACGCTTTCCTTCAGCTTGGTAATATGCGATTTTAAATCTTGTCCGTTTGCTTTCACATGCCAGCCCTCGTCTTCCCTTTTCTACTCTGCCGGTCGTTCAACCGTCGCCTCATGCAACGTTTTGTCATACCTGCATCTGCATGATTTCTTTGTAAGTATTTACCATGCGGGAGGTCAGCTGTACCGTGGTTTGCAGCAGCGTTGATGTTTTCATGGAGTTGATTTGAATTTGCGCAAGATCGTCTGCGTCACCGTTCACAAGCATCATCGTATCTGCACGGGAGTTATTTTGTGCCTGCTCAAGTTCCTGCACCGCCTGCTGCAAAATATTGCCGAACTGTTTTCCCTGCGACGCGTCCGCCGCAGCGCCGACATTCTCAAAACTCATTTTCTCCATCGGCTCAATCGGAGTAATTCCCTGCATGAATACCATATTCAACATCCCTTTCTTTCCTATTAAAACCTAATTACCATTTAACACACAATTGTTTTCCTGAACTTCTTTTTTACACCTCTTTATTAGACCACAAAATAGCCCCGAACCCTTTCATTCGAAGCTTTGCAGTCATGCAGGCTGGCAACAGCCGGTAGTTTGAACAATGTTAAATGAGTTTACCGGCGTCCCTTCAAGGTTGCACAGGCAACATCTCATCCATACCAACCTTTTCGGGAGAATTCCACACAATTTTAAACTATACAGTTTCACTCGACAATAATGCATGTATAGACACCTAGTTTCGTTCGAGTATCTGTCTTACAAGTATAATGTTGTTCACACAAAATGTCAATGTTCTGCAATTTTTGGCAGGGTTCTTACCGTTTCTTTCCATGAGATAAAAATCCATGTTTTTTCGACATCTCTATTGCCTTTTTAGCCTTTATTTTCTACGTCAAAAATTCCATTTTTTCTGTTTTTAAAAATTTTTTACCACTATTTCATATCTTTTTGTACAATATGGAAACAGGCTATACGTTCTGTTTTATTTTTCTGTGATATTTTTTGACACGAAAGTCCTTTTTTCGACTTAAAATATTCACAGAATATTCATGTGTCAAAAAAAATATTTTTCCTTTTTTTTACATAAATTGTAAGATTCATACACTTTATTGCATTTTCCATATTTTTTCCATATAAAAGAAACAACTTTTTAGTGATTTTCAAGCATCAATTTTAAAATTTCAACATCCGCTTTTCGCATTCCCTCTCTTGCAACATAACCGATGTCGCGGATGGTTGTTTCCACATTGGATGCCACAAGCCCTTCGCCCGGCTCAAAACAGCGCCCTTCCAAGCTAAGGCGGACACTGAGCAGTGCGGCGTAAACCGCCGTTGCAATTTTAGAAGCGCAAGAGGATTTTGCCCCGTCGCACAGCATGCCGCCGATGGTTGCAAGCGTATTGGTGATGACGCCGCAAATCTGCTCGTAAGTACCGCCCATCATCCAGCAAATTGCCACAGCGGAAGCGCACGCCGCGCTCGTAGCGCCGCAGTAAGCGGAGAGGCTTCCGATATATCTTTTTTGATGTACGCTCATTAAATTTGCAATTGCCAAAGCGCGCAGTGTTTTTTCACGGCCTGCCTTTAAATGGCTCGCGTAAATCAGCACCGGAAGCGTGATGGTCAGTCCCTGATTGCCGCTGCCTGAATTGATGACAACCGGCATGGGACACCCATTCATACGGGCGTCAGAACCTGCCGCCGCGGCTGCAGCTGCGCGCATTTCCGGCATTTCACTGCCGTACATCTCGTGCAGGGTGCTTCCGACGCACGCGCCGTATTCATGAGAAAGCCCCGCCTTTGCAATGGCGTCGTTGCACTCCATCTGCCGCTCCAGCACCGAGCGGATCTGCTCTAAATCAACCGTTTCGCCATAGCATAAAATATCCTTCACGTTCAAAAGGCTTTTATTGGGCTGTGCTTGCTGTGCCGTCTGCTGCGGCATCTCCTTGAGCTCATTGACTCCATTTTTCTCAAGCCGAACCACGTTGGTATGAGTTCCCTTAATTTCCACAACCACTTCATCGTCTTTCGCAAATGCGTGCAGCACAATATCGAGATTTTCCTCCCCTTCGAGCAGTGAGGTATGGCACACGCCCTGCTCCAACAGCGCTTTCGCCTGCGCGCGCTGTGCATCGTTAACACGCTCCAGCACCGCCAAACAGCGGCCGGCGTCACCGCCTGTCATGCCGAGCAGTGCGGCAATTTCAATGCCTCGCATTCCGCCGGAATTCGGTACGGTTACGCCTTTTACATTTTTAATGATGTTTCCGCTGCATCCGAGCTCCACGCGCTCCGGCAGACAGCACAGCAATTTTCTTGCAAGCGCGCCCGCGTAGGCGATGGCAATGGGCTCCGTGCATCCCATCGCAACAATCAATTCACGATGCAGAATATCCGTATAAGTATCATAGATTTTTTGTTCCATTCTTCCGGCTTCCTTTCTGAGCGCCTTTCCCTTCAAAAAATTTGAGGGATGGCATTTTCTGCAAAAATATGGTATAGTGGAAAAACAAACCGCCAAAGGGCGGTGAGAACGATTGATGAAAAGGAGTTTTTCAATCATGGTTGAAATTACGATGGAAAACGGCAAGATCATCCGCATTGAGCTGGACGCTTCGGCGGCTCCGCTCACCGTTGAAAACTTTGAAAAGCTGGTAAAGGAAGGCTTTTATGACGGCCTTACCTTCCACCGCATTATCCCCGGCTTTATGATTCAGGGCGGCGACCCGGACGGAAACGGCATGGGCGGCCCCGGCTACGGCATTAAGGGCGAGTTTGCCTCGAACGGCTGGAACAACCCCATCAAGCATACGCGCGGTGTTATCAGCATGGCGCGCAGCATGATGCCGAACTCCGCGGGCAGCCAATTCTTCATTATGCATAAAGATGCGCCGCATCTGGACGGCGACTATGCCGCTTTCGGCAAAGTGGTAGAGGGCATTGAAGTGGTTGATGAAATCGCGGGCGTGAAAACCGACCGCAACGACCGCCCGACGACACCGGTTGTGATGAAAACCGTGCGCATTGTGGAAGCATAACTCAAGCTTTTCTTGAACGGATGTGCACACTGCACTTTTACGCAAATAACGCAGAATATCGCCGCAGGACAAACGTCCTGCGGCATAGTTTTTGAAAAATCTTCTTT
>DWWA01000042.1 GCA_019119935.1 Candidatus Ruthenibacterium merdavium
TGTGACCAATGCAGCCGGGCGGCGGGTGCGTGGCTTTCTGGGGATTGAGGTACTGGTGAGAAATCATATATCAGTGTTTTCCGGTGATTCGATGCGTACGTACCGGAAGATGTGCCGGAGGAATGGCGGCGCTGAGCCATGTACGTACGTACGCTTTGGTTGACTGTGTTCTTGCTTTTATAACAATCTAAACAGTTGAAAAGGAGAGAAAACGATGAGCAGACCTCAATATGCCATTCTCCGCTTTGCCAAGTACAAAGGGCCGGAGATCGGGAACATTGAAGCCCACAACGAGCGCACCAAAGAGAAATACGCCAGCAATCCCGATGTGGACATCAGCAGGAGCAAGTACAATTTCCATCTGATCGAGCCGGAACAAAAATATCGTGCGGAGGCGGAGCGGCAAATCAAAGAAGCCGGTTGCCGTACCCGGTCAGACAGTGTTCGAGTCGTGGAAGCCTTGGTAACTGCCACACCGGAGTTCTTTCGGGGAAAGAAAAAATCTGAGATCAGAGCCTATTTTCAAGAGGCGCTGGCATTTATCCAGCAAAACCAAGCCCCTAAAACTATCATATCTGCTGTGGTGCATATGGACGAGAAAACGCCCCATATGCACCTTTCTTTTGTCCCGCTGACTGCGGATGGCAGGCTCAGCGCCAAGGAGATCGTGGGCAATAAGAAAAAACTGACCCAGTGGCAGGACAAGTTCTGGGAACACATGGTGCGCAAATACCCGGATCTGGAGCGTGGGGAAAGTGCGAGCCAGACCGGACGTGACCACATCCCGCCCAGAGTGTTCAAAGAGATGACCCGATTGACCAAGCAGAAAGCCAAGCTGGAGGAACTGCTGGCCGGTATTGGAGCCTTTAACGCCAAAAGCAGAGCTACCGAGATTGCAGCGCTGCTGGACAAGTATATCCCGGCGGTGGAGCAGATGCACACCACGATGAAGAAGTATCAAGTAGCTTTCACGGCCACTAACGCTGAGAACAAAAAGCTGAAACAGGAAAACGCACAGCTGGAGCAGTCTCTGGACAAGGCTACCAGAGAAAGTACCTTGAAACAGCTGGCCGACGCCAAACTGCGGCGAGACTATGCGGATGCCGTAGCTGTGCTGGAGCGTATCCCCCAGGAAGTATTGGACGTGTATGCCCGTGGCGACCACGGGAGAGAGGAGCGGCCTATTGAAGAAGGGTAAGAAGAAAAAGCCAAATGATTATGGTACCGGCATCCCGCAGCATGAGATGGAGGCGCTGGCCCGTGTGCTGCTGCCGGAAATCGAAAAGTTTTACGCCAGCGAAGAAGGGCAGCGCCGATTTGCTCAGTGGCAGGCCGAGCAGGCTAAGAGTCAAAAAGCGAAGTGATGGCTTGCAAGCTGTGATCTACATCAAAAACGAATATACAAGGAGGTCTGCAAAAGAACTGCCATGGTTCCTATCATACACCGAAATTCGACAAAAATAAATCGAAAAAGGGCGAACTTTCCTCGGCTAGAAGGAAGGTTCGCCCTTTTTTTGTTTATCGGGTCAAATTTAAGTTTTCAGTAAAAAGAAGAAATCCGAACGCATCCCCCACAGGGAAGATGCAGTTCGGATTATCCTCTTTTGGTCCGAGTGGGGAGACTCGAACTCCCGGCATCTTGCTCCCAAAGCAAGCGCGCTACCAACTGCGCTACACCCGGATATGAAATTTTCCAATTGTGGTCAAACATGTGGTCAACGCCGATTTTTGACCAGTTGTCGGCGAGGGTGAAAGTGCTGTCAGCCCAAGTGTCCCAAGGCTTTCCGGGTTTTCCGAGGACTGTGGCTCGAACCCGAGCCTCACGCTCCCAAAGCAGGCGCACTACCAGCTGCGCTACACTCGGATATTTATTTTTTAGTAAAAATACGAAACTTATGTCATTATACAAGATTGCGCGGGGTTCGTCAAGATAAACGAAGGCGTTCGTGCGTACAAAAGAAAAGTGGCACCACAGTGACCGGATTCCTTTCTTTTCGTGCGGAAATTTGATATGATAGAACTATTAATCAGAAACGGCGGCACGCGATGCCCCGCACAGAAAGGAAATCAGGATGAGCTACGCAGACGTGCGATTTCGCGAAAACTGTCAAGAGATTTTAGAAAACGGCGTATGGGACACCGAGCTGGAAGTTCGCCCGCGCTGGGCCGACGGCACACCGGCACACACAGTGAAACGCTTCGGCATTGTGAACCGTTACCGCTTATATGAAGAGTTTCCTGCCATGACCTTACGCCGCACGGCGTTTCGCAGCTGCATTGATGAAATGCTGTGGATTTGGCAGAAAAAATCAAACCGCATTTGCGATTTAAACAGCCATGTGTGGGACCAATGGGCAGGAGAGGACGGCACCATCGGCAAGGCTTACGGCTATCAGCTGGGTGTGAAGCACCAATACAAAGAAGGCATGTTCGACCAAGTAGACCGTTTATTATACGACTTGCGTCACAACCCGGCCTCCCGCCGCATGATGACAAACCTTTATGTTCACGCCGACCTCCACGAGATGAACTTGTACCCGTGCGCTTACGGTTTAACGCTGAATGTATCGGGCAACCGCCTGAACGCCGTGTTGAACCAGCGCTCTCAGGATATGCTCACCGCCAACAACTGGAACGTGTGCCAGTATGCGGTGCTGGTGCACATGTTCGCGCAAGTCAGCGGCTTAGAAGTAGGCGAGCTTTTGCACGTTATTGCTGATGCGCACATTTACGACCGCCATGTGGACATGGTGAAAGAAATGCTGGCGAATGAGCCGTATCCCGCGCCGAAGTTCTGGATTAACCCGGAGATAAAGGATTTTTACAGCTTTACCGTAGATGATTTTCGTTTGGACGATTATCAATATCATGCTTTTGACCACAAAATTCCCGTCGCGGAATAAGGAGGAATCAATATGGATTTGATTGTCGCTGTCGGCGCCGACTGGGGCATTGGATGTGAAGGCGATTTGCTGTTTTCTATTCCGGAAGATATGAAGTATTTCCGCACCATGACGCAGGGAAAAGTAGTGGTTATGGGACGCAAAACGCTGGAAAGCCTGCCGGGCGGAAAGCCGCTGAAAAACCGCACCAATATTGTGCTTTCACAAAACCCGGATTACGCCGTAGAAGGTGCGCAGGTATGCCAAAGCTTAGACGAAGTGCGCAAGGCGGTTCGCGCTTACGCTGAGGATGACGTGATGGTACTTGGCGGCGCGGGCATTTATCGCGCACTCTTGCCGTACTGCAAGCGGGCGTATGTCACGCATGTGGAGGCGACTGCTCCGGCGGACACCTACTTTCCCGATTTAACGAAAGAGCCGGGCTGGGCGCTAGTAAAAGAGGGCGAACAGCAAGAGCACGAAGGGCTTCGTTACCGTTTTTGTGTATATGAAAACAGCGCGGTGAAAGCTTAAAGAGAACATTACAAAAAACGCAAGGCGGGAGCTTTTTCTGCCTTGCGTTTTGTCTTGTGTGTTTAAAAAACACGTTTACAGGTTGTTTTCGCTCTCTCGCAATTGTGGTAGAATAAGCAGGACAATCAAAAAGAAGAATTTGCGGAGGTCGTGGGAACATGGTATATGGAGCCATCAATGAAAAAGGGGAGCGTTGGTATACGCAAATGGGAAGGGTGTTTGATGCGATTCAAAATAAACAAACAGAATACAACTGGCTGATTACAGATGTTGAGTGTGTGCCTCGAAAAATTGAACAACTTTGTAATGGCAAGGATTATTGCTGGGTAACAGGGGAAGAGCTAACTAAGATTGTCAGGGAAAATGATTCACAGTGGGTGTGGGCGGTTCTTTCCGGGTTTGATAAGAACATCAGTTTATCAGAAATCATGCAATATCCAAAACCGTATGCGGATGGCTATGAAGGCTTTTGGAAAAATCCCCTTTCTATACAGCACCCATTGGCTGAGATTGAGATTGTGCCGTGGGATAGCTCTCTCACGTTGTTTTTGAGCAAGAGGGAAGATTTAGTCAATAATTTTTTGGAATTTTTCCCTTCCGGCAAAGACCTTTCGGCCTACAATTCACGAACATAACCGGTTACAGACAGATCCTCAAAATAGATTCAGCGCAAGCCGCAGAACAGATCTTTATTTAGCTAAAAGAAAGCCAGCGTCATTAAAACGCTGGCTTTTGTCATAATAAAAGAGAAAGCTTATCTTAGAACGCCCATTCGCCGTTTTCAAAAATAGTGACGGTTTCGCCCGACTTTGTGGTGGCGATGATGGACATATCCTCTGCGCCCACCATGATGTCCTCATGCACGAGGCTCTTATTGACGCCGTGTGCCAAAAGTTCCTCGTCAGTCATCGTGGTGCCGCCCTTGACGGTGCCGGGGTAGCCGTTGCCGAAAGCAATGTGGCAGGCGGCGTTTTCGTCAAACAGCGTATTGAAGAACAAAAGGCCGCTGCGGTTGATGGGGCTGGAAGCGGGAACCAAGGCAACCTCACCAATGTGGCGTGCGCCTTCGTCCGTATCGAGCAGCTTGCCCAGCACTTCCTCATTGCGCTCAGCGTGGTACTCCACCACTTTGCCTTTTTCAAAGCGCAGCCAGAAGCCTTCAATCACGTTGCCGTTGTAGGCGTAGGGCTTTGTCGCGTGAACAATGCCGTCTACGCGGTCTTTGTGCGGTGCAGTAAACACTTCCTCGGTGGGAATGTTGGCGATAAAGGAGTAGCCTTCCGGCGTTTTGCTGGAAGCGCCCTCCCAAACAGCGTCATCTGCAAGGCCGATGACTAAATCCGTGCCGTTTGCGCTCTTGTAGTGCAGGCTGTCGATGTTCAGCTCGTTCATGCGGTCGCGGCGCGCGGCGGTTTTTGTGACATGCTCTTTCCAAGCGCTGACCACATCGCCGCCCTCTTTCACGCGGCACACATCGAAAATGGCGTTCCACAGCTTTTCTTCGGCATTCGCATCGCCGGGGAATACTTTATTTGCCCAAGCGGGGGACGGAATGGCAACAATGCTCCACTGCACCTTATCTTTCATGGTGTACTCGCGGTACTCCTCCATGGCGATGCTGCGGGCTTTGCTGGCGCGCGCGATTTTCTCCGGGTCAATGCCGGCGTACAAATCGGGGTCTTCTGCGACAATGTGCAAAAGACATGCGCCGCCTTCGCTTTGGATATAGTCGAGATAACGACGGCTGAGTGTGGGCTTGACATCCTCCAGCACCTCAACAGCGGTGCGCTGCATCTGCAAACGCGCCAGCTTTTCATCCTTATAATAAACAACCACTTCTTTTGCGCCTGCGTCATAACCGGCCTCGGCGCACATGCGGGCAAACTCGGCCCCCTCCAGCGGTGCATTGATAATCAGCGTTTGGCACGGCTGGGGGTTTGCGCCCACCTTGACGGCAAATTCAGCATATTGCTTTAACAGTTCTTGATTCATTTTCAAAAGTCCTCCCTCTCAAAAAACATGTTTCGCGGCGAAAAAACACCGCGCAGCAAGTGCTTTTATTATAGCACAAAATTCTGTTTTTTGCGCCTTGCATACAAAAAAGATCCCTCGCTTTTTGAAATTGGCTTTATTTAACAAAAAATTAACAAAACAAATAAATTTTGCTAAAACAAAAAAATTGAAAAGAAATATGATTCGTGATACAATGATGCCATAAAATAAAAAGTTAAAATTTACCATATTCAAAATATAGAAAAGTGATAACTAGAAAGCAGTGTTATCTTTTTGTTTGAAGAAAAGGAGCGTGATTCCCATGGGCTAATACTGTTTTTAACTCCTACAATAAGGTGCAGAATAAAAACGTTTTGCCATGGAGGTGTGTATAATGAATAGAAAAAATTTTTTATCACGAATAGCAGCGTTTTTTTTGTCATTTGCATTACTTTTTGTGACCTTTGGTGCAAATGCTCAGGCTGCGGACTATAAATACATTAGTAACGATGAAGTTTCAATTAAAATTGTTGACTTTTCCAATCAAAGTGTACTTTATATTTCACGAATTGAGGCTCAAACCACGGATGCTGTAAAAGTTATCTACGATGGACTTGATGTTGTAGCCTGTTTGGGATGGTATGATATCTCAGAGACCGATGTGCTGAAGGATGAAACGGCAGATTTCACAGTGAAAGTCGTGAACGGTGTCGTATATCTTGAAGAAAGAAATCAAGAACCTGTTTCTGTTGGAAATATCAATAATATTGGATGGGACTCTTTTAGGTACGTGACTGCACGTGCTGGTGAATGGGGAAAGATGGAGGTTACACGCGGCAACTTAAAAACGGATGTGTCTACAGTCGCACAGGTTGTTGCCATTTTAGCAGGCGTTTTTGGATCTGGAGGAGGTGCAGCTTTAGCGGAGGTTGCGCAAATTATTATTAATTACTCCATTAAGGAAACATATTATATTAAATATCTTTACAGTAAAATTTTAGACCCGTGTACACAAACCTATTACTATTCTTACGCATGGTATTCTGATGCGGGGTACAGTAATTTGATTGGGGTTACCAATACGGCTCAACAGACGGTCAATATATGTTGATTTTTTATGTGGATGAATGAAGCGGAAAAGAGGTGTCTTTCATGGGCAGCGAGTTTATTTCTCTTATCTATGTGCTATTCTTTGTGGTGCTGGTGCTCTATGCCGTTTGGCTGCGCAAGAGGATTGACTATCCAAAGGGAAGCTCGTGGCTGAATTTAGTCAATACGGTGCTCATTTGGTGTGCGGCGTTTGCCTTTCTTGCTCAGCTTCCCATTCATCTCGTTCAGCAGTCGGATGCTGAAGGGCGGTTTTCTTGGCTCGTATCGCTTGACCCATGGGTAAAAATTGTCTTTGGCGTTTCTATTGTGTTGCATGCAGCAATCGTTTTCTTTTACAAAAGGAGGAAACATTCATGAAAATCGGGCATTTCCTGCCACTGGGAAATGCCCGATTTTTCTTTAAGCCGACGGCGCGGTTGCTGAGTCCGCCGGATTTGCCTGTAGATATTCCTCTAACGTGATACCTGTGAGCATAATTTGTTTCGCGGCTTCCTGCCCGACATAACGGTAATGCCACGGCTCATAGGAAATGCCTGTTACAGCTTCTTTCTCTTTCGGATAGCGCAGAATAAAGCCGTACTCCGCGCAGTTGGCTTTCAGCCAAGCGAAGGCAGGTGTTTGCTCGAAATCCTCTGTCAAATCGTTGTGCGTGGTATACCAATCGGCGGAAACGATGTCAGCGGCAAGGCCGAGATTATGCTCGCTTGTACCGGGGCGTGCCACCCAGCGCGCGGCTTCTTGTTCTGCCTGCTGTGCGGCCAGTCCCTGCTGCATGAGTTCCTCCGTTTTAATTTGGAACAACGCGCGCTGACGGCCAATGCTGCGATAGCCCGACACTAAGTAGAGCTTGCAGCCGTCCTGCTCGGCATCGTGCAGCATTTTTTCCAGCCAATCGGCGGCGCGCATGTCAAAAGGGCGATGCTCATAACCTGCAATATTAGAGGTTTCCGGCTCAAAATCGTCGGGGAGGGGGTTTGCCGCGTTGACAAGGCGCAGCTGCCAATTTGACGCGGCCTCGGCAGAAGCCATGGCCGCGTCAGAAGAAGAACTGGAAGCCTTGCCCGGGTCGGTGATGTCGGAGGCTGCTTTACCTGCTCCGCTCATCACATCGGAAACGGCTTCGCCCGCACCGCTGATCACATTCGAGGCACCGTTCATCATATCGGAGCCTGCGTCGCTCATGTCGTTCATCATGCCGGACGAGCTGTCGGCACGGCTCTCAGACAGCGACTCGCTTCGGCTCTGCGACAGCGATTCGCTTCTGCTTTGGGAAAGCGATTCACTTCGGCTTTGGGACGCGGAGGAAGAATCATCCATCCCAAAACAGCCCGTGAAAACCATGCCGCACAAAGCGGCCGAACAAACCATAGAAAGTGTTCTTTTCAGCAACATACAATCACCCTTTCACCCGCCGACCCAAAGCGGGCAAGACGGGATTTATTGTAAATTGCCGGTTTGCGCCATCACCACGGACAGTGCCGCCACGGGGGCCGTTTCACAGCGCAGAATCCGCGCGCCCAACCCAATGGGCACACAGCCTGCCCTGTGTGCGGCGTTTGCTTCCTCTTCGGAAAAGCCGCCTTCACTGCCGGTGATGATGGCCACGCGCTTTGGCGTGTTTTGCAACCGGCTATGTAAAGGCTGTCCGCCTTTTTCATACAAAAACAGGGCTTCGTCGTGCTGTGCTGCCTCTTGAAGCATTTGGGCAAAAGAGAGCGGCATTTCCACTTTCGGAATGATGCCGCGCCCTGCCTGCTTGGCCGCTTCTAGGGCAATGCGCTGATAGCGCTCA
Source organism: Candidatus Ruthenibacterium merdavium (assembly GCA_019119935.1). Lineage (GTDB taxonomy): Bacteria > Bacillota > Clostridia > Oscillospirales > Ruminococcaceae > Ruthenibacterium > Ruthenibacterium merdavium. The sequence goes on from DWWA01000042.1 coordinate 8,311, forward strand.
TTTTTTTGTTCTTCTTTTTTGGGCGTTACGACACAGTAGCGGCTGAAAAACGGTACAATGCGCATCGCCCCCAGTTCTACGCCTTTTTGAATAATCCATTCGAGCTTATCCGCTTTCGGGTAGCCTACATATAGCGTGACCGCGACACTCGGCTCTGATACGCTTTTTTCACTGGAAAGTATCTCCAGTTCGCACAAATCCGGCGCACAGTGCACCGCGCGGCAAAGGTAATCTGTCCCCGCGCCGTCACACAGCACGGCTTCTTCGCCCGGCTTTGCCCGCATGACAACACAAAAATGTTTTGCGTCTGCGCCGTCGAGATAGGCGTGTGTATCTGTGACGCGCGTTGTAAAATAGCGATGCGGCATGAAAAAACTCCTTTCGGGAATGGGTTATGCGCGGCGGCAGACAAGCGCTACCCAGCCGTTTTTCTCCTTCACTTCTTCTACGCGCAGGCCCGCGGCGCACACCGCGTCAATCACTTCATCGCGGCGCGTGTCAATGATGCCGCTGGCAATAAACAGGCCGTTTTCGCAAAGCAGTGCCGGAATTTGCGGCGAAAGCGCTTTGATGGCGTTGGCGACAATGTTGGCGCAGATCACGTCATACACGCCCGTGGCTTTGTCGGACAAATCGCCAATCAATACGTTCAGCTTGCCGCTCACGCCGTTGCGCTGGGCATTTTCTCCGGCGGTGCGCACACACATGGGGTCAATGTCCACGCCCTCGGCACTCTCTGCGCCCAGCTTTAACGCGGCAATCGCCAAAATGCCCGAACCGGTGCCGATATCGAGCACGCGCTCGCCGCCTTTGATGACAGAATCGAGCGTTTCCAGGCAAAGCGCGGTGGTCTCATGGGTGCCGGTGCCGAACGCCATGCCGGGGTCAAGCGTAATCACGGCGCGGTCGGTTTCGTATTCTTCCCAGCTCGGAACAACCGCCAGGCGGCTGCCGATGTCCATGGCGTGATAATACTGTTTCCAGCTGGTTTCCCAGTCTTCCTGCTCTACGCCGGAAAGCTCCATGCGGTAGGGGATTTCCGCGCGCGCCAAACGGTCTTGCATCAGTTCGGCCACTTCGGCGGCGTTTTCGTCGGGGGAAAGATATAAGTGCACAATCACTTCGTCGCGGTTTTTGTCCAAAAGCTCCTGCTCAATTAAATCGACGTGCGCGATGGCTTCAACCTGCGCTTCCAAGTCGCGGTAATCCTCAATATAAATGCCGCCGCCGGAAATGCCGGTGGCAATGGCCTCGGCGCTGTCGGCAAAGCGGGCGGGGATGGTGGTTTTGATGTCGGTCCATTCCATAAGTGGTCATATTCCTTTCTGAAACGGCGCTTTTCGGCGTCCGCGTTTTTCACTGCCTTTTATTATACTATAAGAAATGCTGAACACAAAAGAAAAATCTGAAAAAAGGCGAGTCAAGAGAAATCGACAAAAACATAACAAAAAAGAAATACTTTGTCACTTTGTACAAAAAGGGGCTTGTGAAAACTTTAACATTAGGGCTTTCCGCGTATTGATAAACATTTAACAGCTATGGTACAATAGGAGCATCGAGAGAGCCGAAGGCGCAAAAGCCCGCGCTCTCATTTTCGGCACAAATGCACCGTGCATTTGGCCTGTTTGGAAAAGACCAATTTGAGAGGAGCACAAAAATGGCTGAGAAAAAAACCACCGTTGCCCCCGCCGAGACAGACGTCAAAGGCATGATCGACGGCCTTGTCAGCAAGGCTCAGGTTGCTTTGAAGGAGTTCTTGGCACTGGATCAGGAGCAGATTGACCACATTGTTCACGAGATGGCTCTGGCTGGCCTGGACAAGCACCAGGAGCTGGCACGCATGGCTGTGGAGGAAACCGGCCGCGGCGTGTACGAGGACAAGGTGATCAAGAACATGTTCGCCACCGAGTACATCTGGCACGACATCAAGCGCGAGAAGACCGTTGGTATTCTTGACGAGAACGAGATGGAAGGCTATGTTGAGGTTGCGGAGCCCGTAGGCGTTATCTGCGGTGTAACCCCGACCACCAACCCCACTTCCACCACAATGTTCAAGTGCTTGATCGCTGTCAAGACCCGCAACCCCATCATCTTCGGCTTCCATCCGTCCGCACAAAAGTGCTCTGCGGAAGCAGCTCGCATCGTGTACGAAGCAGCTGTGAAAGCCGGCGCACCGAAAAACTGCATTCAGTGGATCGACAAACCGTCCATTGACGCAACAGGCGCTTTGATGAATCACCCCGGTGTTGCCACCATCCTGGCAACCGGCGGCCCCGGCATGGTGCAGGCAGCTTACAGCTGCGGCAAGCCCGCTCTGGGCGTAGGCCCGGGCAACGTGCCCTGCTTCATTGAGAAGTCGGCAGACCTGCATCGCGCATGCACCGACCTCATGATGTCCAAAACCTTCGACAACGGCATGATCTGCGCTTCTGAGCAGGCTGTTATCGTAGAGAAGGAGCTGGCGAAGGACTTCGAGAAATTCATGAAGGACAACGGCTGCTACTTCCTGAACAAAGAGGAAACCGATAAGCTCACCGCTTATATGTTCCCCGACCCCAACAAGGGCGTTTTCGCACCGGTTGTCGGCCGCAGCGCACACTGGATTGCTCAGCAGGCCGGCCTGAATGTGCCTGAGAAAACCAAGATTTTGATCGTTCCCGTGGATCGTCCCGACAGCGGCCATCCCATGGCAAAAGAGAAGCTGAGCCCGGTACTGGCTTACTTCATCGTTGACAGCAAAGAGCAGGGCTTCGACTACGCCAACAAGATGCTCGAGCTGGGCGGCCTTGGCCACTCTGCGGTTATCCACACCGGCGATATGAAGATTGCCGACGAGTACGGCATTGCCATGCGCGTAGGCCGTATCATCGTAAACAGCCCCTCCTCTCAGGGTGCAATCGGCGATATCTACAACACCAACACTCCGTCCTTGACTTTGGGCTGCGGCTCTTACGGTAAAAACTCGGTGTCTCAGAACGTCACCACCGTAAACCTCATCAACAAAAAGCGCATCGCCAAGAGGAGAGTCAATATGCAGTGGTTCAAGATTCCGCCGAAGATTTACTTTGAGAACGACTCCATCCAGTATTTGGAGAAAATGGAGGACATCTCCCGTGCGTTCATCGTTACCGACCCTGTCATGGTACAGCTGGGCAACGTGGACAAGGTTCTGTACTACCTGCGCAAACGCGCACAGTACTGCCACAGCGAAATCTATTCTGACGTTGAGAGCGATCCTTCCGTAGAGTGCATCATGCGCGGCGTTGAGGCAATGCGTGCCTTCCAGCCCGACGTGATCATTGCCATCGGCGGCGGCTCTGCAATCGACGCTGCAAAGGGTATGTGGCTGTTCTACGAGCATCCCGATACAAGCTTTGACGGCCTGCGTCAGCGCTTCCTCGATATCCGCAAACGTGCGTTCAAGTTCCCTGAGCTCGGCACCAAAACGAAGCTGGTTGCAATCCCGACCACTTCCGGTACCGGTTCTGAGGTTACCAGCTTCTCGGTTATCACCGATAAGAAGAACGGCAACATCAAATATCCCTTGGCCGATTACAGCCTGACTCCGGACGTTGCAATCATCGACCCGCAGTTCACGCTGTCCATGCCCAAGAGCATCGTTGCCGACACCGGTTTGGACGTTCTGACCCACGCAATCGAGGCTTATGTTTCCGTCATGGCTTCCGATTACACCGACGGTCTGGCATTGCAGGCAATCGAGATGGTATTCGAGTACCTCGAGAAATCTTACAACGGCGATCCCATTGCCCGCGAGAAGATGCACAACGCATCCTGCATCGCAGGTATGGCCTTCACCAACGCATTCCTCGGCTTGAACCACTCCATGGCTCACAAGCTGGGCGGTGAGTATCACATCCCGCACGGCCGTGCAAACGCACTGCTGATGCCGTATATCATCGCTTACAATGCAACGAAGCCCACGAAGTTTGCTTCCTTCCCGAAATATAAGGAGTATGTGGCAGACGAGCGCTATGCAAAGATTGCACGCCGTTTGGGCTTGTGCTCGCCGAATGCTTCCAAAGAGGATGCCATCAAGGCTCTCATTGAGGCAGTCCGCAAGCTGATGAAGGCTACCGACCGCCCGATGTCCATCAAGGACTGCGGCGTGGACGAGGCTGAGTTCATGAGCAAGCTGAGCGACTTGAGCTACAAAGCATTTGAAGATCAGTGCACAACGGCAAACCCCGTATATCCCTTGGTCAGCGAGATCCAGGAGATCTACAAGAAAACTTATTACGGTGAATAATTCACCTTTCTTTTCCAAACAGCAAAAAGCCGCCCGAAAGGGCGGTTTTTTGCATCAATCAGCTTTGAAAAACAGTTGCGGCTGTTTGCTGCGCAGGCATTTTGTAAATGTTAAGAAGCCCGGAGATTTTTCATAACAAGGGAGAGGCGGCAAGGGAAAAGCACGGAAAGCCTTGCCGAATTGTGAGTGTCTTTGACACCGCAGACAACGCTTCGCTGACCATAAGCTGAAAATTCGGACGGTTCAAAAAAGCCTTTATTTCAATGAAAGCCGCAATGCGGGCTTTAGAAAGGAATCTTTGATGAGTCAGCCTAATATTTTGATTATTCACTGCGACCAGCTGCGGTTTGACTGTCTTGGATTCAACGGAAACCCGGACATTCAAACCCCGCATTTAGACTGTTTGGCAAAAAACAGCGTCAACTATAACAATCACTATACCGTCTACCCGATTTGTACGCCTTCCCGTTATTCCTTTTGGAGCAGTTTGTATGTTCACCAGCACGGCGCATGGGACAACCACGCAACACTGCCCGGCGGATATCCCACCTTTCCAAAAGTATTGCGGGAAAACGGATATCGAACCGCCGCTGTCGGTAAAATGCACATGAACCCGGTTTATCAAGACATTGGGTTTTCACACATGGAGCTTGCGGAGCAAAACGGCACTGGCCGGTTTCAGGACGACTACCACCGCTGGCTGATGGAGCAGGGAAAAATTGACCGCTTCGATTTGCACCATCAATCGGACTTATTCCGCGAGGAAACCACCGACCACCTTTATGATATGTGTCAGTGTGCGCAGTCCGACTTGGCGCTGGAGAATGATTCAACCGAGTGGATTACCCGGCGCGCAAAGGAGCAGATTGAGTGCTGGGAAGACGGAACGCCCTCTGTGCTGATGGTTGGGTATCGCAAACAAAAAACCGCCCTTTCGGGCGGTTTTTTGCGTTATGAAGGATGGAGTTGGAATTCAGGCGACAGACTGCTTTGCACGAAAGAAAAGCGTTTGAAAAGTACGCGCGCCGCTGTCTGTCTCCCCTGTTATGTTGTGGCGCTGATTAGCTTTAGCTAACCAACGACTTTATTTTAACTGATTCACTTGCAAATGTAAAGAGTTGTTTGTTAGCATAGGCTACCTTTTTGCTCGGCTCATGCCGGGCGCAAAAAAGATGCAATTTCGTGTGATTTGTGGTAAAATAGGGGCATTGTTCTATGGGCGGCACTGCCCGAAACGTTGTACTCAGCGCCGTCGACGGTATGATAAGGAGGACAACCCGTGAAGCTGATGCATTTGTCCGATCTGCATTTAGGAAAGCGTGTCAACGAATTTTCGATGCTGGAAGACCAAAGGTATATATTAAATGAAATAGTACAAATTGTAATAAATGAAGCCGTAGAAACGGTGCTGATTTCCGGCGATGTTTACGATAAAAGTGTGCCTCCCGGCCAAGCAGTAACACTGTTTGATGACTTCCTCACCCGCCTTCAAGAACTGCAATGCACCGTTTTTTTCGTGGCGGGCAATCACGATGCGCCGGAGCGTTTGGCGTTTGCCGGGCGGCTTTTGGAGCACAGCCGCGTTTATCTTTCGCCGGTGTTCGACGGCACAATGACATGCCGTACACTCTGTGATGCGCACGGCGAAGTGGACGTGTGGCTGCTGCCGTTTGTAAAGCCTGCCGCCGTGCGTCCGTTTTATCCGGACGATGCCATCGAAAGTTATCAGGAGGCAGTGGCCGCTGTGCTGAAAAGAAACCCGCCGCACGAAGGAAGGCGCAGCATTTTGCTTGCGCATCAATTTGTCACAGGCGCCAAAACGGGCGGCTCGGAAGAGCTGAGCATTGGCGGGGCGGAGAACATAGACGGAGCGTTGTTTGATGCGTACGATTACGTTGCACTGGGCCACATTCACAGCGCACAGCGCGTAGGGCGCGAAACCGTTCGTTACTGCGGCTCTCCGCTGAAATATTCGCTTTCGGAGGCGCGCGGGGCAAAGAGCGTTACCGTCGTCACGCTGGGAGAAAAAGGGAGTATTGATATAAAACTTTGCCCCCTGACGCCCTTGCACGATCTGCGCGCCATCCGCGGCACTTACGACGAAGTGACGGCGCGCCCGTTTTATGAGGGCACTGCCACAGACGATTACTTGCACATTACGCTCACGGATGAAACAGAAGTGCTCGACGCAGTGGGAAAGCTGCGCAGCATTTATCCGAATATTATGCGCGTCGATTATGACAACGCGCGCACGCGCGCGGGTGCGGCCATGCCGGAAGTATCTGTGCAGGAGGAGGCCGCGCCGCTCGATTTGTTCTGCCGTTTTTTTGAATGGCAAAACGAAAAGCCGCTGACAGAACGCCAGCGCGCCCTGCTGAAAGACGAAATCGAAGCCATTTGGGAGGAGCACTGAGATGAAACCGTACCGATTGACTATCAGCGCCTTCGGCCCTTATGCCCGTGAAGTGACGGTGGATTTTTCAAAGCTGGGCGAGCGTGGGCTTTACTTGATTACGGGCGACACCGGCGCAGGCAAAACCTCGCTTTTTGACGCCATTACCTTTGCGCTTTACGGGCGCGCCAGCGGAGAAAACCGAAGCGCCGATATGCTGCGCAGCCGTTATGCCGATCCGCAGACGCCGACTTTTGTCGAGCTGGAATTTATCCACCGCGGACAGCACTATATTGTGCGGCGAAATCCTGCGTATCTGCGCCCGTCAAAGCGCGGGGACAAAATGACGGAGCAGGCACCGGATGCCGTTTTGACGCGCCCGGATCAAAGCGTTGTCAGCAAGGGCGTGGAAGCGGTGACAAAAGAAATTACCGAGCTGTTAGGGCTGGACCGCAGCCGTTTTTGCCAGATTGCCATGCTGGCGCAAGGCGATTTCCAGCGTCTGCTTTTGGCAAATACGGAAAAGCGCATGGAAATTTTCCGAGAGCTGTTTCATACCGGGGCGTATGCCGTACTGCAAGACCGTTTGCGTGCACAGGCGAACGAGTGGAAGCAGCGCGCGCAAACACTCGAAATGCAAATGATGCAGGCGGCCAAAACCGTAACGGTTGTGCCGGATACGCCGTGCGCCGAGGCACTGGCATCCCTGCTGGAAAACGGCGCACCCGATTTCGGCGAGCGCGCCGCAGAGCTGGCCGAACAGCAAGCGCAGGAAGACAACGCGGCCGCAGGAGAACTGGAGCAAAAGCTCACGGCGCTGGAGCGTTCGCTCAGCGAAGCCGAGCGGCGCTTGGGGCAGGCACAGGCGGCGCAAACCGCCGCGGCCCGGCTGGAACAGGCGCAAGCGGTGATTGCAGCAAAAACGCCCGAAGCCGAGCGTCTGCGCGCAGAACTGAAAGAGGTGGAAGAGCAAAAGCCGGAATACGAAGCGCTTTGCAGCCAAATTCAGGCACAGACGCAAATGCTCCGGCAGTATGAAACTTTGGAGCGTCTGCGCAAAGAGCACAAAGAAGCGTGCGCCGCGCAAAAAGCGCAGCTAGCTAGAGCCGAAGCCGCACGACAAAAACAGGCGCGTGCGCAGACGGCGTATGAAATGCTTTTAAAGGAGCAAAAGAGCCTGACGGATGCGCAGGCGGAGTACGAGCGCCAAAAGTACGCGCTGGAACAGCTGGAAAGCCGCAAGGTGCTGATTGAGGAAATTGCGGAGCTGTACCGCACGATGCACCGGGAAAAGATGCAGCTTGCAAAAATGCAGAAAGAATACACCGCCGTCCGCGATGAAGCGCAACGCGCAGCGGAACGATATGCCCGCACCGAGCAGAGCTTTTTTGACCATCAAGCCGGCGTACTGGCACAAACCTTGCAGCCGGGCAAGCCCTGTCCGGTGTGCGGCGCGCAGGAGCATCCGTTCCCCGCCGCGATGTCGGAACAAGCAGTGACGCGCGAACAGCTGGAGCAAGAGCGGGCCTTGAAGGAACAGGCAGCCCAGCGCGCCCAGCGGCAAAGCGAGGCGTGCGGGGCACAGAAGGCGCGCTGGAACAGCGCGTGGGAGCATACGGTGCAAAGAGCGTGTACCTGCTTTTCCTTTGAAACGGAGGAGGATTTAAAGGAATTGATTGCGTCTGCATTGCAGGAGGGAAAAGCGCAGACGGCCGCCGCACAGCAAACTCTCGCAAAGGCGCAGTCACGTGCGGAGTACGCAAAAACACTGCCGGAGAAAATCGAGGCCGCACAGCGCGCCGCTGCCGAGCCGGAGCAAGAGTTTCGGCAATGTACCCAGCAGGCCGCCGCGTTTGAAGCGGCGGCGCAGACGCTGGAAAAACAGATGCAGGATTGGGAGAGCCGCCTGCCCTTTGAAAGCCGTGAAAAAGCCAAGCAGCAGCTGGCGGAAATGCAAGCTGCAAAACAGCGTCAAGACCTGCATCATGAGCAGGTGCGGCGCGCATTTGAGCAAACGGAAAAAGCACTCTTACAAGCGCAGGCGGCGGCGAAAGAAGCCCGGCAGCAGGCCGAGGGCGCCGAGGATGTGCCCGCCTTGCAGGAAAAGTGTGCCGAACAGCAAAAGGCGCGCAAAGAATACAGCGAGAAAATTCGCATTTGCAAAAGCCGAGCCGAGCGCAACCGGGAAGCAGTCCGGACGCTGCGGCGCTGTATCAAGGAAAGCGAACAGGTGCGCGAGCGCTGGGGTATGGTGAAAGAACTGTCGGATACGGCTTATGGAACGGTGCAGGGGAAAGAGAAAATCACCTTGGAAACCTATGTGCAAATGACTTATTTTGACCGCATTATTGCGCGCGCCAATACGCGGTTTATGAAAATGACGTTCGGACAGTATGAGCTGTGCCGCCGCGAGCAAACCACCAGCCGCCAGTCGAAGAGTGGGCTGGAGCTCGACGTAAAAGACCACTACAACGGCACACTGCGCCCGGCGGCTTCTTTGTCGGGCGGCGAATCGTTTGTGGCCTCGCTGGCCTTGGCGCTGGGCCTTTCGGACGAAATACGCGCAACGGCGGGCGGCGTGGAGTTAAATGCACTGTTTGTAGATGAGGGCTTCGGCACGCTGAGCGAGGAAATTTTAAATCATGCCGTCCAAACGCTTCAGCAGCTTGCCGAGGGTGACCGAATTGTGGGCATTATTTCCCATGTGGCAGAACTGAAAGAGCGCATTGAAAAACAAATTGTTGTAAAGAAGCTGAAAAGCGGCGGAAGCACAGTGCAAATCCGCGTTGGATAACGAGCGATGAAAGACGCATGAACCGTTTTAGGAAATCCCTCAGCGCAGGGGAACGCTCACAGTCGTATACCGCAAAAGGAGTGTGAAACATGAATCAAAAATGGTCGGAACGCTTTCGGATCATGCTGATTGTGATTTTATTTATTATTTTTCTCATTTCGGCGGGGGTGCTCACCACCACGCTGGTACGCAGCCGCAACGAACAAAGCGCCTTTGAAACGTTGGCGCAGGAGGTGGCCCCGAAAGAGCAAGCACAGCAGGCGGAAAATCCGCTTGAAGGGTATCAGAATTTAAAGGCGCGCAACGGAGATTTCAGCGGATGGCTTTCTCTGGAAGGCACAAAGCTCAGTTATCCTGTGATGTATACGCCGGGCGATCCGCAGTATTATCTGCGCCGTGACTTTGAAAAGCAGAATTCACTGAGCGGCACGCCGTTTATCGACGGTGAAAGCTCCTCCACGGATGCCAATGTGCTGATTCATGGCCACAACATGAAAAACGGAACGATGTTCAATGCTTTGATGCAATATGAAGACGAGCAGTTTTGGACGAGTCATCCGGTGATTCAGTTTAATACGCCCTTTTCTTTGGGCGATTATCAGGTTTTGGGTGTGTTTGTTACGAAGATTTCCGGCGACCCCGCGAAAGACGCTTTCCCGTATTACGAATATGCGCATATCACAGAGGAAGTGCAGTTTCAAGCGTATGTTGCGAAGGTCAAGGAAATCGCGCTGTATGAAACGGGCGTCAATGCCGTTTACGGCGACCAGCTGCTCACATTGTCCACTTGCGACAACGTGACGGACGATGGACGCCTAGTTGTGGTGGCGGTGAAAGCCGGAGGGAGGAGCGACTTGCAGCAAAGCGCGGCGTAATGAGTGAAAAAAGAACAGAAAAAGAGGCAGCCATCAGCATGGCTGCCTCTTTTTTTAGCGATATCATCAAAGGAAAATGCATCATGTTTCGACGGAATTACTTGCCTTTTGCACCCAAAATCTTAGTAAGATGCACTAAGCTCCTTCATTAAAGCCTGGCATGCTTTCTCGATATCACGATATGCCGTGTCAAAGTCACCGGTGTACCAAGGGTCGGCAACATCGCGTGACTCTTTGCAAACGTCCATCAAAAGAGAAACTTTATTTTCCGGATCTCCGTTAAAAATTCGTTTCAAGTCGCGCAGATTTTTTGTGTCCATCGCATAAATGCGGTCAAACCGGGCATAGTCATCTGAGCGTACTTGACGCGAGGTTTTCCCCGCGCATGAAATGCCGTGAGCATACAGCATTTCGCGTGCAGGTGCATAAACGGGATTGCCTCTTTCATAGCTGCTGGTAGCGGCAGATTCCACCGCAACGTCTTTGCGGTTTTGCTTTTCGCACAAATCGCGCAGAATAAACTCCGCCATGGGAGAACGGCAAATGTTGCCAAGACATACAAATAAAATATTCATCCAAATCTCCTGTTTCCGTGTCGGTTTTGAAAAAATATCGCCGCCGCAATATGAGACTGTCGAAAAACTGCCGCCTGATTCAGAAAGAAATCGGGCTGCAAGGGGAAAAGGTTTGGAAAAGGGGGCTAGCCCTCTTTTCCATTTGAGATAGGGACACAGTTTGCGAAAAAGCGAAACTTTTTCGACAAACTGATATCGCCGCCGCAAAAAGCGGCGGCGATATGCGGTTTTGCAAAACGTATTTATCCGTTAGGCGGAGTGACGAAATCCAGCGGATCAAGCAAACAAGACCATGAGCCGGACGGATCGCTCCAGACCTCCATATGCAGATGGTTGCCGAAAGAAGTTCCCGTACTGCCGACATAACTAATCAGCTCGCCGCGTGCCACTTCCTGCCCGGGAACAACTGCCAAAGACGAGCAGTGACCGTAGAGGCTGTAAAGGCCGTTGTGATGGTCAATCAATACATAATAGCCCCAGCTCCAATGATATTCGGCTTTCAGCACAGTGCCGCCTTCCGCCGCATAGATCGGTGTGCCGTAAGCGGCCTGAATATCGTGTCCGCGATGGCCCGGATAGGTGCCGTGGCTGCGGTAGCCCGGCACGGGGAAGGTCCACTGACCGCTGCCCACCTGTCCGATGGAAGCAAGCTTTTCTTTTGTGCCGACCATTACGATTTCCGGCTGCATTTCTTTGAGCACCGTAGTTTCAATCGGCTCGCGGGATACCTCGGTTCCGTCGATGCGTGTCACGCGGGCAATCACATGCTGCTCGCCCTCTTTGCCGCGCTGAATGGTGCGCTTTACGCCCACATAATACTGGTCGCTGGGCTGTTCGACTACTTCAACGGGAATTTCTGCGTCATACTCCTCAATGTCAACTGTTCGAACCTGTAAGTATTCGGGGTTCGCGCGCAGCATTTCTACCACTTCTTCCACGGTATGAATGGAAGAAGTATAGTAAACGCCGGAAACCAGCTGAATATCACGGGCGAAGCTGACTTCGTGGCCTTCTGCGCCCGTTTGGTAAGGCGCAAGCAGTCCGTCGAGCGCGGCTTGCAGCTCTGCTGCGCCTTCCGCAACGCCGACGAGCGCTCCGTCCACGGTGACGCCTGTTGCGTTTTGAATTTGGTCGGACGATTGAGAAATCAGCGTATCGGCCATAACGGTAGCGCTGGAGCGCGCCGCCGGGTCTACGGGCACAATGCTGAAGCTGGGCTTTGCCAGCCAATCCGCATTCACCGCATCGTCGTTTGAAGCGATGATGCGGGAGTTGACAATTTTAACGGCAGAATCCCAAACCGTATCGGCTTCGACGAAGCCGATGACCTCGCCGTTGTAAGTGACGCGCAGGGAAAAGCCGTTCAAAAGCATTTGATGAGCCGTGAAGGCGAACAAAAGAGCGGCACCTACCGGGAAAATCCAGTTTAAAGTGCCCATGAGCACATGGCGGTTAAAGCGGATTCCCTGCTTGATTTGGCGCAGGCCCGCCGCGCGGCCTTCTTCCGATTCGCGCATGGTTTGGCGTGCACTGCGCAGGCCCTGCACTATTTTTCTCCACGGCTCGGTAATGTCGTGCATCATGCTGGCGAAAAAGTGAAGAACAGGCGCGGCAAACGCGGCGACCACTGCCGCAAATACGGCGAATACCGCTGCACTGATGCGCTTTGCGGCGCGCAGCAATAAAACAAACAAATACTCAGCCTGCGTACCGATGCGATAGAGCATCTGTCCCAGCGCGTTGACCACCACACGGATGGGCAAAGTGCCGGAAGCTTTGGTGCGAAGCTCCGTGACGGCGGCTTCGTTCGAGCCGCGCTGCATATTCAAAAGCGCTTTTTCAATGGCCTGGCTGTCCAAAATGGCAGTCACGCCTTTTTTCTGCTCCTTTTTCGGGGGCTGAGGCGTGCCGTTTTGTGACGGCGGCAGGGAATGTTGCTCGTTCATAAAAGAATCTCCTTTAGCATGAACTTCAGAAAAAAGGGCTGCGAGCCGCATTTTCTGAAACTCTCCTTGCGCGGCGATGCGGGCTTTGCTCATCCCGAACCGCTTTCATCGAGGGGTTTCTGTGTGCTTTGTGCCGGCGCATGTCCGGCAATTCTCAACGGAAAAAAGGGCTTTGCTCCGAGAACAAAAGCTCCGGGTTTAAACTTTGGTTGCCGATGCGTGCTTCATAATGCAAGTCTGCACTGCCGGTTTTTCCAATCACGCCGCCACCCGCAACGCTTTGGCCTGCGGAGCAGGAAACTTCGCCCAGATAGTAATAGTAGCTTTTTAAACCGGCGCCGTGGTCGATGACAACCGTGCCGCCCGTCATGGAAAGCGTACCGGCATAAGCAACTTTGCCGCCTGCGCCGGCGCATACCGTCGCGCCCGGGCCTGTGGCGTAGCCGATGCCTGCACTGCGGCCGATCAGCGTGCCGTCCGCACCACGCAGATATTCGCCGTACTCAGCCGTTTTCTGTGTGCTGATCGGCACTTGGAACACCCCGTCCCAAAGCTTTTCGGGCGTCATCAGGTCGTAGGTGGGGAAAATGGCATTTTGCCACTCCGTCAGCGAACCGCCTGTGTCCGAAGGCGTTGTGGTTCGGTTGGGCCAGTCTTGATGAATCACTTGCACCGTCGGTGTAAAGGTGCGTCCCGCACACGTGACGGTAATTGTGTATTCGCCGGGCTCACGGTTGTACGCCGCGGCGAGGTAGGCGCGCGTGCCCTGCTCAGTATTCACGAAAACAGCGGGGCAAAGATCGCTTTGAATGGTGGGGACGCTATCATCCAAAATGCCGGTCACCGTCACGCAGACAACGCCGCCCTGCGGGATGCTTTCAGCGGACAGCGTCACGGAAGGCTCTGCGTCCAGCGTGAAAGGCACGTCGTAACGAAACCAGCCGGAGCCTTGATTGCGGTCTTTCGCCGCTTGCGTGTATAAAATTTCAACCCGATAATCGCCGTTTTTTGTCAGCGTCCAGTCGGCGCTGCCCGAAGCGGCGAAAAGCGGTGTTTTCTCTTCGGCGTAATACAGTTTGACTTCGCAGCTGCCGTCCTCCGGAGCTTCAAAGCGCACTTGCGGTGAAGTGAGCGTTTCAAGCGGTACGGCTGAAACCTGCGCATCGAATGGGCGCGTCATAATGCCGCCCAGCACGGGCTGCTCCCAATGGTAAGAAGTGCACGGCAAATCCTGCCCCGCAAAGGTTAAAACAGGGGGCTTTGCCTGCATCACCGTTTGGTCGTACAGATAGTAGAATACGCCGCCGATCAGTGCGGCACAAAGTACCACGACAAAAAGAATCCACAGCAGGATTCGCTGAACGGTTTTCACATCCGGGCCCTCCTTTTCGTGCAGCGGGGTGCGAAGGTGTATGGCCGCACTCAAAAACGCACATACACAAATCACTGCTATTATAGCACAAAGCGCGAAAAAATACAAAACTGTGAAATTTTGAAGAGGAAGCAAAAGGATTTTCGACATTTTGTGCAAATTTTTACAAGGGATTTTCATTTACCCGTCGGATGTGCTATAATTTCTGTAATCTTATAGATTTTAGGTAAGTAAAGTACGCTGTCAGAGGCCGCCGAAAGGGAAAAAGGGGCCGTGCGGCGGAAAATTCAGGCGGTGAGAAGCGCCGCCGGGGGGTGTTGGTTTGGACGAATTGCAAAAAGCGCGTGCCGAAATCGACGAAGTCGACGCGCAGCTGGCGGCGCTGTTCTGCCGCCGCATGGATGCGGTGAAACAGGTGGCCGCGTATAAGCACAAGCACGGCATGGTGGTGCTGGACGCTGCCCGCGAGGAGGAAGTGGTTCGCAAAAGCAGTATGCGCCTGGGCGGTCAAAAAGAGGAGTACGGCGCTTATTACGAAGATTTTGTGCGCTATTTAATGGGGATTTCCCGCGCGATGCAGCGGCGTTTAATCGGGTCGGATACCATTGCCTATCAAGGCGTGCCGGGCGCGTTCAGCCACATTGCATTAAAGCGTTTGTTTCCGCACAGCGCGCAGAAAAACTGCAAAACTTTTGCCGAGGTGGTAAAAGCCGTGGAGTCCGGCGAAGCGGCCTATGGAATTCTGCCTTTTGAAAACAGCTATGCGGGCGATGTGTCCGAGGTGCTTGACTTGTGCTTTGCACATGCCGGCATTCGCGTTTGGGAAATGTACGATTTGCCCGTGGTGCAAAATCTGCTCGGGGTTCCGGGCGCTTCGCTTTCCGGGGTAACAACCGTTCTTTCCCATCCGCAGGCGCTGTGGCAGTGCGACGCATATTTAAAACAGCTGGGCGTGAAAACGCGCGAAGCGGAAAACACCGCCGCCGCCGCAAAAGAGGTGGCTGAGAAAAACGACCCCTCGCTTGCCGCCATTGCCTCACAGGAAACGGCGGGCCTTTACGGCTTGCAGGTGCTGGCCGGGCATATTAACCAAAGCGAAAACAACACCACGCGCTTTATTGTGATCGGCCGAGAATGCCGCGCGGCGGGCAACCGTTTCAGCCTGCTGTTCACGGTAGACCACAAGGCCGGGGCGCTGGCGCGCGTAATGCGCATCATTGGGGAAAACGGCTTTAATATGGAATGCATCAAAAGCCGCCCGATGAAAGATTGTCCTTGGGAGTATTATTTTTATGCCGAGCTGGTGGGCGATATTGCCGCCGCCGGCACACAAACCCTTCTGCACGAGCTGGAGGCCGTTTGCCGGACGGTTCGCCTGCTGGGGGTTTACACAAGAAAGGAAGTAGCGTATGAGCGTTACACCGAAGAAAGGAAACCGACCCATGAGATTGACAATGCGGCTGCAAGAGGACAGCTATGATATCATCATCAGCCGGGGGGCGCTCTCGCGCCTTGGCAAAGTGGCCAACCTGATGAACCGCAAGGTGCTGGTGGTGACGGATGACGGCGTGCCGAAAGCATATGCCGACACCGTGCTGGAGCAATGCAGTGACGGCGTTTGCTTGGTTCTTCCGCAAGGGGAGGCAAGCAAAAATTTATCGAATTTGGAAAAGGTTCTCTCGAAACTGCTCAGCGAGGGTTTTACCCGGCGCGACGTAGTTGTCGCGGTGGGCGGCGGCGTAGTCGGCGATTTGGCCGGTTTTGCCGCGGCGTGCTATATGCGGGGCATTGCCTTTATCAACTGCCCCACTACAACGCTTTCTCAAATTGACTCCTCCATCGGGGGCAAAACCGCCGTGGACTTGAACGGCGTAAAAAATATTGTCGGCGCGTTTTACCAGCCGGAAATTGTCGTGATTGACCCCGATACGCTCGATACGCTCACGGAGCGCCACTGGGTGAACGGAATGGCGGAAGCCGTCAAAGCGGGCTTAATCGGAGACGCGCGGCTGTTTGAACTGTTTGAAACCGAGGATGAGCTGCCGCTGGAAGAAATTTTATACCGCGCACTCAGCGTGAAAAAACACATTGTTGAGCAGGACGAACGCGAGGCAAGCGTGCGTGCGGCGCTCAATTTCGGGCACACCATCGGCCATGCCATTGAAAGCGAGCAGGGTTTGGGCGGCTTGTATCACGGCGAGTGCGTCGCGCTGGGCATGCTGCCGATGATTGCCGATAAACGCCTGCGTGCGCGTGTGAAAAAGGTGCTGGAAAAGCTGGGACTGCCCACTTCGACGGCGTTCGATGCAAAGCGTGCCGCTGAGTACCTGCGCCATGATAAAAAAGCGTCGGGAAGTAAAACGGTGACGACCGTGCGCGTGGATGAACCGGGCACTTACCGCTTGGAAAAAACAACGTTTGAAGAGCTGGAAGCACTGCTGAGCAGCGATGCTTTTGCGTAACCGGCTTTTGTGCAGTCAGCGGCGCACGGCTCTCGCCGGAGCGCCGACAACGGGGAAAAAGGGAGTGTGAAAACATGGCAGACAGCATTGGCGGCGCTCTGCGCTTGACGCTGTTTGGCGAGAGCCACGGCGCGGCGGTAGGGGCTGTGCTGGAGGGCATTGCCCCCGGAACGCCGATTGATGAAGAGGAAATTGCCGCCGCGATGGAAAAACGCCGGGCAAAAGGCGCAATTTCCACCGCGCGCAAAGAGCCGGATGTCGTAAAGTTTCTTTCGGGCGTGTACGAAGGACACGCCACCGGAACGGCAATCACGATGGTGATTGAAAATACAAATACGAAAAGCGGCGACTACAAAAAAACGGGTGCGCTTTTGCGCCCCGGACACGCCGATTACACCGCAAAGGTGCGCTACGGCGGCTTTGCCGACGAGCGCGGCGGCGGTCATTTCAGCGGGCGGCTGACGGCTCCGCTGGTGGCGGCGGGCGCGATTTGCGCGTCGATGCTGCGCAAAAAAGGCGTTTTCATTGCAACACGCCTTGCTTCCTGCGCCGGAGTGCCGGACGCGGGCTCGTGGGATTTTTCGCGCGAAGGAATTGCCGCCTGTGTGCAGGAAGTGGCGGAAAAAGCCTTCCCGGTGATTGACTACGCCAGCGGTATGGCAATGGAACAGGCTATTTTGGCTGCCGCCGGGCAGGGCGACAGCGTGGGCGGCATTTTGGAAACCGTGGTATGCGGCCTTCCCGCCGGCTTGGGCGATCCGTTTTTCGGCAGCGTGGAAAGCACGCTTGCGGCGCTGATGTTCAGCGTGCCCGCCGTCAAGGGCATTGAATTCGGCGCGGGGTTTGCGTTTGCGCGCAAAAAAGGCAGTGAGGCAAACGACCCGTGGCAGATGGAAAACGGCGTGATGACGGCAAAAACAAACCATAACGGCGGCATCAACGGCGGCATTACGAACGGGATGCCCCTGGTGATGCGCACGGTTGTGAAGCCGACGCCCAGCATTTACCGTGAGCAGGATACCGTCGATTGGGCCACGGGAGAAAATGCCAAGCTTATCATTCAAGGACGGCACGACCCGTGCATTGCCCACCGTGCCGCGGCGGTGCAAAACGCCATGACGGCATTTGCCTTAGCCGATTTAGCGGCGCGCCGCTTCGGAGAAACATGGCAGGAGGCATCAATATGGAATACGGTTTGATCGGAGCGCGCCTTGGGCACAGCTTTTCTAAGCCCATTCATGAAGCGCTCAACCCGAATGCCTCCTATGAGCTGTGCCCCTTGCCGGAGGAACAGCAGGCAAGAGATTTTTTGGCCGCGCGTGCCTTTTCGGGCATCAATGTGACAATTCCGTATAAGCGGCTGGTGATGGAGTACTGCGACGAAATTGCGCCTTCTGCAAAGGCTATCGGGGCGGTGAATACCGTTACCAATCGAAACGGGCGCCTTTGCGGCTACAATACCGACTACGACGGTTTTTTGGAGATGGCGCGCAGCGCGCATATTGATTTTGAGGGCCGCCGCGTGCTCATTTTAGGAACGGGAGGAACGGCGCACACCGTGCATGCCGCTGTTGCGGCGCAAGGGGCGGCGCACGTTCACCACGCGTCGCACAGCGGTACACATGGTGCGCTGACTTACGAGCAGGCCATAGAGCAGGGCGGGTCGTTTGACATTCTGATCAATACCACTCCGGTGGGCATGTACCCCGATTGCGATGCATCGCCTGTGGATTTAAAGGATTTTCCCTGTTTAGGCGGCGTGCTTGACGTGGTGTATAATCCGCTGAAAACAGAATTGCTTTGCCGTGCCAAAGAGCGCGGCATTCCCCATGCGGGCGGACTGCGCATGTTGGTGGCGCAGGCGTTTTATGCACAGCAATATTTTCAGGACAAAACGCTGGAGCGTGCGCAAATGGACGATATTTACCGCCGTTTGGTGGAAGACCGTGCCAATTTGATTCTCATCGGCATGCCGTCCTGCGGAAAAAGCACGGTCGGCAAGCTGTGCGCCGAGATGCTCGGCAAGCGTTTTATTGATGCAGATGAGGCGCTCGAACAACGCACCGGAAAACGCATTTCGGAAATTCTGCGCCCGGGAACGGAAGCGGCTTTCCGCGATTTGGAGGAACAGGTGCTTGCCGATTTAGCCAAAGAGGGCGGCTGTGTGATTGCAACCGGCGGGGGCGCGGTGCTGCGCGGGCAGAATATGCGCAGACTGCGGCGCGGCGGCGTGCTCATTTGGCTGAACCGTGCGCTGGAAGCCCTGACGCCGGGCGGTGCGCGTCCGCTTTCGGCAACGCCCGAAGCGCTCCAAGAGCAATGGCATGTGCGCAGGCCGCTGTACGAAGCGGCGGCGCACGCGAGTGTGAATAATGATGCGTCCGCGCAGGAAACGGCGCAGAAGGTAAAGGAGATTTTTCATGAAATTCTTAATCGTGAATGGCCCTAACTTGAACATGCTGGGCATCCGGGAACCGGAAGTGTACGGCTCGATGACTTACGAAGAGCTGGTCTATTTTCTGCATGAGCAGGCTGTGGCGCTCGGTGTGGAAATTGAGGTGTTCCAGTCGAACTGTGAAGGCGAAATTGTCAACGAAATTCAGCGCGCTTACCGCCGCATTGACGGCATTATCATCAACCCCGCGGCGTATACGCATACTTCGATTGCCATTTTGGACGCGCTGAAGGCTGTGTCCATTCCCGCCGCCGAGGTGCATCTGTCCGACGTGACAAAGCGGGAAGAATTCCGCCAAGTGAGCTATGCCGGCATGGCGTGCGAGTTCCACTTTATCGGCGAAGGAAAACAAGGCTACATCAATGCGATGAAGGCGTTAAAAGAAAAGCTGGAAGCTGCGCATTGAACAATTGCAGAAAAGCGTATGAAAGGCCGTAAGGCGGCAGCGCATCATTTCGGGCGGCAAAGCGCGCCCCGCTCCGTTCGGCGTGAATGATGCGGCACTGTCTGAACGTTTCAAAAGCGCTTTTTTAAATAGAGGGGAGAGCAAAGAAAATGATTATCAGTACCAAAAAAGGAACACCCGCAGAGGAATTAGAGCGCATTCTGCACGACTTTGAGCAGAAAGGTCTTTCCGTCACCATGATTCGCGGCACGGACTACAACGTGTTCGGCCTGGTGGGCGATACTACGGTGCTCGACGAAAAGCAAATCCGCGCCAATCCCTATGTGGATAATGTTCAGCGCGTCAGCGAGCCGTACAAAAACGCCAACCGCCTGTTCCACGAAGAAGACAGCGTGATCGACGTTGCCGGTATTAAAGTAGGCGGCAAAGAAAAGCTGGTTGTGATCGGCGGGCCGTGCAGTGTTGAGGGCGACAATGTCATCGACATTGCAAAACAGGTGAAAGCGG
Organism: Candidatus Ruthenibacterium merdavium; assembly: GCA_019119935.1. Taxonomy (GTDB): domain Bacteria; phylum Bacillota; class Clostridia; order Oscillospirales; family Ruminococcaceae; genus Ruthenibacterium; species Ruthenibacterium merdavium. The sequence continues at coordinate 28,362 of DWWA01000042.1, forward strand.
CAGGCGCATGCATGCTGCGCGGCGGCGCTTACAAGCCCCGCACATCGCCTTATGCGTTCCAAGGCATGGAAACCGACGGTATTTTGGCTATGGTGAAAGCACGCGAGGCAACGGGTCTGCCCATTGTCAGCGAGCTCATGAGCGAAGACAAAATTGAAGAGTTTGAGCAGTATGTCGACCTGGTTCAAATCGGTGCGCGCAACATGCAGAACTTCCACTTGCTGAAAGCGGTGGGCAAAATGAAAAAGCCGGTTTTGCTCAAGCGCGGTTTGGCAAACACCATTGAAGAGTGGATTATGTCCGCGGAATACATCATGGCCGGCGGCAACGAAAATGTGATTTTGTGCGAGCGCGGTATCCGCACCTTTGAGAAGTATACGCGCAATACGCTGGATCTCTCGGTGGTTCCCATCATCAAAGAAAAAACCCACCTGCCGATTATCATCGACCCCAGCCACGCGACGGGAAACTGGCGCTATGTGGAAAGCATGAGCCTTGCGGCGGTGGCCGCCGGTGCAGACGGTTTGATTATCGAAGTGCACCCGTGCCCCGAGTGTGCCTGGAGCGACGGCGCGCAGAGTTTAAAGCCCGAACGCTTCGCAGAAGTGGTGCGCAAAGCGCGTGAAATTGCGCGCGTCGTAGGCCGCGACTTGTAAACAGCCGTGCGCAGGCAAGAGTGTTTGTGAAATGTGCTATATTTACAAACACCTTTCAAAACAAGAAAAAGAGGCGGCAGTGCCGAGCGGTAAGCGCATAGGGCGAATTCTGTGCGGCACTGCGCAGGGGGAAAGGGGGAACAGCCCCCTTTCCGCCTTTTTTATCCGTTCACTTACGATGGAACAAAACCTTTTTTATAGGAGAACAGACTATGCGTGTGCATTTTGAGCCCGGTGTGTGCCGGGGTACGGTGACGGTTCCGCCTTCAAAGAGCATGGCGCACCGCACGCTTATTTGTGCGGCGCTGGCCGAAGGCGAAAGCGTGATTGAAAACTTAGCGTTTTCTCAAGACATTGAAGCGACCATTCGCGGCCTGACCGCCTTTGGTGCAGCGGTAGAACGTGTGGGGGATTCTACCGTTCGTGTGAAAGGCATGGGCTGGCCCAAAGCCCCTGCGGAGCCGATTGACTGCGGCGAAAGCGGCTCTACCCTTCGTTTTTTGATTCCGCTGGCGGCACTCGCGGGCAAGCCGGTGCGCTTTGTGGGACACGGACGCTTGATGGAACGACCCCAAAACGTTTATGCCGAGATCTTTGCGCAAAAAGGTGTGAAATTCTCGCACACAGCCGAGGAAATTTTCGTGGACGGCATGCTTCCGGCCGGAGAATACACGGTAGACGGAAGTGTGTCCAGCCAGTTTATTACGGGGCTGCTGCTGGCCCTCTCTTTGCTGAAAGAGCCGAGCACCCTAACGGTGAAACCGCCGTTTGAAAGTGCCAGCTATGTGGCCTTAACGTGTGCCGCTATGGCAGACTGCGGCGTTCATTTACAGCAGAATGGTAATACTTTTAGTATAAAAGGAAATGAAAAATACACTTCGAAAAACTTGAAAGTGGAGGGCGACTGGTCACAGGCGGCGTTTTTTGCTGTGCCGGGCAGCATTGCAGGCGGAATTTCTGTTCGGGGTCTGCGCGCAGATTCCTTGCAGGGCGACCGCGTGGTGCTGGAGATTCTGCGTCGCTGCGGCGCACGCTTTCAAGAGGAAAACGGGGTGTATTCCTTTGAAAAAAGCGCCTTGACCGCTGCGGAAATCGATTTGGCGGACTGCCCGGATCTCGGGCCGGTGCTGATGGCGATGGCACTGTTCTGCGAAGGGGAAACCCACTTTATCAATGCAGGCCGTCTGCGCATCAAGGAGTCCGACCGCATTGCGGCAATGGAGAGCGAAATCCGCAAAATGGGCGGTGTCATTCGCTCCACACAGGATGAAGTGTTTGTGACAGGCGGGCCGCTGCATTCGGCAAACCTTGACAGTCACAACGATCATCGCATTGCCATGGCGATGGCGGCGGCATCCATGGCAAGCGGCGTGCCTGTTGTCATTGATGATGCACAAGCCGTGCGAAAAAGTTACGCCAATTTCTGGGATGATGCCGCGTCGCTGGGCGCACAGGTGAAATGCGATGAAACAACGTGAGTTTTGCATTGTCGGTTTGGGGCTGTTGGGCGGCAGCTATGCAATGGCTCTGAGCCGTGCAGGAGGCCGGGTAACGGCGGTGGATGTGCGCCGTGAGGCGCTGGAGTATGCAAAGGAGCAGGGATGGATTCAAGCGGGCGCACTGCCCGAAGATGCGCCGGCTCTGCTACACGATGCCCAAGTGATTGTACTCGGGCTCTATCCGCAGGATATTATGCCGTGGATCATGCAGTATCAGCAGCATTTTCGGCCGGGCGTGCTCTTGACCGATGTCTGCGGCGTAAAGCGCGCAGTTGTTTCGCGCGTGCAGGAGATACTGCGCCCCGATGCCGAATTGATTGCCTGCCACCCGATGGCCGGCAAAGAAGTAAGCGGTGTAGAATATGCCGACTGTGCCATTTTTCGCCCGGCAAACTTTTTGATTACGCCAACCGAGAAGAATACACCCGAAGCAATTCAGTTTGCACATGAGCTGGGCAAGACATTGGGCTTTGCACGCATTACGGAGCTTTCCTGTGAAAAGCACGACGAAATGATTGGTTATGTCAGCCAGCTGACACACGCCATTGCGGTGGCACTGATGAATGCGAATGACGACCCCGAGCTTCCTTTGACAACGGGTGACTCTTTCCGAGATTTAACGCGCATTGCAAAAATCAACGACAAGCTTTGGAGTGAACTGTTTTTGGAAAACAGCGATTTGCTGATTCAGGAAATCGACCGTTTTTCACAAGAACTGCAAAAGATTCGTACGGCTTTGCAGCAAGAAGACAAAGAAACACTGTGCACGATGTTTCGCGCTTCCACCGAGCGGCGCAGGCTGTTTGACCGCACAGAGGCGTTAAAAACACAGAAAAGCTAAACAAAAGTAGTTTTCAACAGCTGCGGAAATCGTGGAAAGTTTTCCACGGACTTTTCCACTTTTCCACAATCAGGCTTGTGAAAATTTGTGAAAAGCTCGAAAAAGCGGTGAAAAACAAACGCTTTTTCTTGAAAAAATGCCTGTGGAAAGTGTGGAAAGAAAAAAAGGGGAAATAAGTGAGTTTTCAACAATCGGGGAAAACTCTGTGGAAAACTTGAGGGGAGAAGTAAAATTTGGAATCACAATTATATTTGACGCCGGCAGGGCCGGAGCACAAAGAAGCGGTTTGGAACTACCGTTCAGAATTTTTAGAAACCGGTGAGCCGCTCTGCGGAAGCGCTTTATTGGATAAGGCACACAGCTATGAAGAATGGCTTGCAATGAATATCAAAAACCGTCGGCAGGAAACGGCTCTGCCCGGCCTTGTTGAAGCGACGACCTACCTTGCGTTTCTCAAAGAAACGGGGGAGCTTGTGGGAATGATTGACTTTCGCCACGCTTTAAACGATTACCTGCGGCAGTACGGCGGGCATATTGGGTACAGTGTGCGAAAAAGCAGACGCCGCCAAGGTTATGGCAGCGAGATGCTCGGGCTGTGTCTGGCAGAGTGCCGCGCCTACGGGCTGGAGCGGGTGCTGATTACCTGCGGCAAAAACAATCTGGCGAGTGCCGCTACCATTCGCGCCGCGGGGGGCGTGCTGGAAAACGAAGTGCCGCATGAAGGCTCGCTGACACAGCGCTACTGGGTGACACTGACAGAAAAGCAATGAAAAAAGCCGCAGGACGCTTGTCCTGCGGCAAAAGATTGTCGAAAACAGCAGCTTGATGCAAAAAGAAGTTAAGCTGCAAGGGGAAAAGGGTTTGGGAAAGGGGGCTTAGCCCTCTTTCCCATTTGAGATAAGGGCACAGTTTTTGAAAAAAGAAGATTTTTCAAAAACTATG
>DWWA01000043.1 GCA_019119935.1 Candidatus Ruthenibacterium merdavium
TGCAAATGGCGGAACGGGTGCTAAATCTACAAACGATGCTCGAAAAAATTTAGGTTTAATGTGCCGCACGGTAGTTTCCACCACAGATGCCAACGGAATGGTAACTATCCCGGTTAGCGAGTACGGAAGCAGCCCTGTCTACGCGATGGCTTGCCATACTTTTCAGGGAACATCTCTGAGAATTGGTGATCCTATTGCCGGCAAGGTCCAAGTGATTGTTTTCAACGGAACGGAACGGTTAAAAAATACAGCTGTGCGAATTAATTTAATTTATGGAGGTAACTGGATTGTCGGAACTTAATGTTAGCGTTTACGGAAAAATCGAAAATGAAAAAATTGTCTTTCTTGCGCTGGAGCACGAGCTTCCCGGAACCGAAAAACAGGCGCACGACTGGCGTATTTTGGGACAGGCGGAAGAAGAAAAATATCAAGAGGTGCTAAGCGGCACATGGCTGGGCAAGCCTTTGTTTGATGAAAACGGTGTCGCTAACTACAAGTTTTCCGACGGTTCAGCGGCGGAGCGCACGGAGAAAGAAAAACAAGAAGAGATTGCCGCACGTCCCTCTCCGCTGCCGAGCCTTGAAGAGCAGGTAAAAGCGAACTCGGCCGCAATTTTGGCATTGGCGAAAGGAGTGGCAAAGAATGTTTGAGTTTTTACGCCAGCAGGCTGTACTCGGCGCATTATCGCTGGATGAACTGAAAGGCTTTGTCGGTACCTTTATTACCGAGGAAGAATATACAAAAATTGAAAGTGAGGTAAAACACAATGGATGAGAACATGCAGAACTATGACATGGAGGCAGGTTCTGGGGCGGACATCCCCCCTGAGGCAATCACAAAGGAGGAAGACGTTTAAATGAAAGGCTGTTCGTTTATCACAAAAGAGGTCCCGGCGTATGTCGGGAATTACACCAAGAACCGCGCGCGGTACGGCAAAATTTCTGAAATCACCGTACACCATGCCGCAGGCATCGTCAGTGTAGACGCGCTGGGCCAGCTTTGGCAAAAGAAAGGACGAGCAGGCAGCTCCCATTATGGCGTCAGCGGCGCTCAGATTGGCCAATATGTGTCCGAAGATGATATCGCCTGGACAAATTCAAACTGGAGCGCGAATTGCCGCGCAGTCACTATCGAGGTATCGAACAGCTCCGGCGCACCGAGTTGGGAGGTATCGGACACCAGTTTGCAAACGCTTGTGAAACTGGTGGCCGATATCGCGCGCCGAAACGGGCTTTTTCCGCTGGTTGTCGGCAAGACGCTTACTTATCACAGCATGTACACCGCCACCGCCTGCCCCGGGCCGTATCTGAAAAGCAAATTGCAATGGCTTTGCGACGAAGCGAATAAGCTGGCCAATATGCCCGAGGACGGTACAAGCTTGGACAAGCTCACGACGCTGCGCATCGGGCCTGCGTCCGCCGGAGATGTGCTGACGCTCAAACAAATGGCAGAGGATTTATCTGTTCCTTTTGCTGAAGCAGACGGCCTTATGACGATCGGCGGCATGAGTGCCGGGGACGCGGTAACATTTACCCAAAAAGCGGACGAGCTGGGTCTTCCCGTGCAGACAGCCGCAGAAATGTATGTTGTGCAGGCAGGCTTTTTTGAAAAAGAAGACAACGCCAACGCCTTTTACGTTGAACTGAGCAAGAAAGGCGTGGAAAGTGTCGTTGTGTCGGCCGACGGCGGCTTTCGTGTCCAGTGCGGCGCGTTTACCAAAAAAGAAAACGCACAAGCACTGGTGCAGCAGCTTGCCGCCAAAGGCGTGAAAACTGTGCTGAAGGAGGTTTAAAAATATGGATATGATTGTTTTGGTTTTGATGATGGCCGTTACGGTAGAAGGGCTGATTGAATACGGCAAGACCGTAGGTAAGGCGATGCTTGATAAGCAGTATAAGACAGCCATTACACAAGGTACAGCTTTGATTCTGTCGGTTCTGCTGTGCTTTGCGGTTGGTGCGGATTTTTACGCTGTTCTTAACGTACAGTTTACACTTCCGTGGGTAGGATGTCTTTTGACAGGAATCTTTGCCAGTCGCGGAGCCAACTTTGTTTCAGACCTTTTCAAAAAGCTCCAAACATTGGGAGATAATCCTCAATAATTTGCACGGAGCCCTCTTAAATAATCATAATAATTCATCTGATCGCCCACGATTATATAATAAAGGATGAGTTGTATGATGAATAGTCCAATCGGTTGGATCGGTGGTAAACGCGCTCTGCGTCAAGAGATTATCACACGCTTTCCTCAGGATGGTGTAGGTCGCTATATTGAGGTGTTTTTTGGTGCAGGATGGGTGTTCTTTGGACGAAAAAAGCTGCCTGGTCAGTTGGAAGTAATTAACGATAAAGACGGTGAAATTGTAAACTTATTCCGGTGCATTAAGTACCATGCTCGCGCTCTAGAAGAGGAAATGCGTTGGGTAATACCGTCTAGGCAGATTTTCTTCGATTCAGTAGCTCAGCTTAAAAGTGAAGGTCTTACAGATATTCAGCGAGCAGCTAGATTTTTATGCACTCTCAAACTTTCGTTTGGGTCTAATCGTCGATCGTTTGCAACGTCAGCAAAAAGTTTTCAGCGCACTTTGAATTATCTTTCTAAGGTACAAGAACGGCTGGGAGATGTTACAATCGAGAATCGAGATTTTGGGTATATACTCAAAACATACGATCGACCTGATGCGCTTTTTTACCTTGATCCACCGTATTTAGGAACAGAAAAATACTATGAAGGTATGTTTGGATGGGATGATCATCTGCGTTTGGCAGATAATTTAAAAAAAATCAAAGGGCGATTTGTCCTTTCGTATAACGATGATGACCGTATCCGCGAATTATATAGTGCATGGTGCAACATCGAATCTGTGCAGCGAAGAGAAACCCTTTCTGGCAGCGGTGAGAACCAAAAGTCTTTTAAGGAAGTCATTATTAAAAACTTCTAAAGATAAATTACTAAATTCGTAATTTTATTACAAATTTAGTATTTATAGAACAGAATTTGATATTATAATACGCGGGGCGATCAGATGATTAGAAACCATCTGTCAAAACTGCTCGGTGAACGTAGATGGACGCAGATTGACCTCTCTCGTAAAACTGGTATTCGCCCTGCTACGATCAATGTGCTCTATCATGAGCTATCAGATCGGGTAAATCTAGAGTACCTTGACAGAATATGTGAGGTGCTGGATTGCGACATATCGGATCTTTTAGAGTACGTCCCAAATCCACAACGTAAAACCGGGCACGACCTGATTGTCGATGATCATGGCAACAGGCGTAAAAAGCCTACAAAATAGGCTGAGAAGGAGCTTGCATGAGGTATATACCTTTTGCAGGTTCCTTTTCATTTATATAATTTTCAGACTATATAGAAAGAGCGTTTACATTGTGTTTCAACACTTTGTAAACGCTCTTTCTATATAGTGGTCTGTTGCAACTCTAGCACAAACAATTCTCATTCTTTCTGAAACTGTTTATCATTTTTTTCGCGTAGCAACACCCGGTGCGAACAACAATTCTGTAAAAGCAGAATGAGTTCACAGAAAATCCAACATGTATGTTTAAGCCTCTTTGGAAACATCCTGCAAAGCGGCAATGCCGTCTTCGCCTGTGCGAATCTTCACCGCGTTTTCTACTTCATAGACGAAGATTTTGCCGTCGCCATACTGTCCGGTGTAAAGCACGCGGCGGGCGGTTTCCACCACGAGATCAACGGGAATTTCGCTGACGACAATTTCAATTTTCACTTTCGGCAAGAGTTTGACATCCATTTTGACGCCGCGATAATATTCCACGTCGCCTTTCTGTACGCCGCACCCCAGCACTTCGCTGATGGTCATGCCCGTCACGCCGATTTCATGCAGCGCCTTCGTGAGTTCCTCCAGCTTGTTTCTGCGCGTAACAATGGAGATTTTGGTGAGCGGATGGCCCGCGCCGTCTGCTCTGGCAGAAGCTTGCACCGCTGCCGGAACGCTTTGGCCGGGTACAGCGTCGTCCTGCGTTAAGAAGCCGGCATAGCTGCTCTCCAGGCCGTGTTCCATGATGTCCAAACCTGCGAGCTCTTCCTCGCGGGAAACGCGCAGGCCAATCGTTTTCTTAATTACGGCAAATACAACGGTCATCGTCACTGCTACCCAAGCAATAATGGAAACCGCGCCCAGCAGCTGAACACCCAGCAGGGAAACGCCGCCGCCCATAAAAAGGCCAAGACCGTTTGTACCGCTGCCGTCGGAAAATAAACCAACACAAATGGTACCGAGTAAGCCGTTTAAACCGTGTACGCCGACGGCGCCGACGGGGTCATCAATTTTCAGTTTTTGGTCGATAAACTCAATGCCGAACACGACAACAAATCCTGCCAAAGCGCCGATGATGGCAGCGCTTACGGGAGAAACGGTGTCACAGCCTGCCGTAATGGCAACCAAGCCGGCCAATGTGCCGTTTAACGTCATGGATACATCCGGTTTGCGGTAGCGAATCCAGGTGATGGCCATAACCACGCAGGTGGAAACGGCGGCGGCAAGGTTGGTGGTGACAAAAATTTTCGCGGCGGTTTCGGCGGCAGAACCCTCCATAGAAACGGTGGAAGCGCCGTTAAAGCCGAACCAGCAGAACCAAAGAATAAACACACCCAGCGCGCCCAGCGTTAAGCTGTGGCCGGGAATGGCTTTTGCTTCGCCGTTTTTGCCGTATTTGCCAATGCGCGGGCCTAAGAATTTCGCGCCGATGAGCGCCGCAACACCGCCCACCATGTGAACCGCCGCAGAGCCTGCAAAGTCATGAAAGCCCAGCTGAGAAAGCCAGCCGCCGCCCCAAACCCAGTGCCCGGAAATGGGGTATACAAACAGGCTGATGATGAAGCTGTAAAGGCAGTAGGAGGAAAACTTTGTGCGCTCGGCCATTGCGCCCGAAACAATTGTGGCAGCTGTTGCGCAAAAGACCGTTTGGAAAATTAAAAATGCGAAAAAGGGAACGCCGTCCGGCAGCATGGATGCGCCATAGTTGGCTTCGCTGGCAATGCCGCCGATACTGCCCACCAAAGAACTTGTTCCCCCGAACATCAGGCCAAAGCCGACCAGCCAAAATACAGGCGTGCCGATGCAGAAATCCATCAGGTTTTTCATAATGATATTGCCTGCGTTTTTCGCCCGTGTGAAGCCTGTTTCTACCATAGCAAAGCCCGCCTGCATAAAAAACACCAGCGCGGTGCCCACCAAAACCCAAAGGGTGTTGATTGCTGAAATATCCTTCATTCCGATCACTCCTCTATGTTGTTTGGCCATCCCCGGACGACGGCATAAAACAAGAAAGGCGCTTTAGAGAAATAAATCTCTAAAGCGCCTTTGCTTATGTTTAACAGTATACTCCTTTTCAAAGAAAAATCAAGCGGGCAAATAGTGCAATCTTTTGCACAAAAGTGCTTGAAATTCGTTTAAAATAGGGAAAATTGGCAAAAGGCACACGCCCATAAGGAAGTAATTTAATCATGTTGCAGAACGGCATAGTCAAAGGCTATGCCGTTCTGCTTTTTCTCTGCCTTTCAACCGTTTGCTTGTCCTCGTCCTGTTCCAGTTCCCCGATAAAGTTCCAGACAATTTCAATCTTCTGTCTGCGGTGTCCGCTAGATTTGTCTGGCGCGTGGACAATAATTTTCTTTACAAACTCATTGACGATAGTAGGCGTTAATTCCCGTATTCCCACATACTTGCGGATAACGGCAGCAAAGCTGTCAAAATCCGTTCTGTCCTGTTCGTAAGTATCAACGGCAGCTTGCTCTACCTTGACAAACTCTGTCAGTTCCTTTTGCTCCGCTTCATACTCGGCGGACAACTTCAAGAATCTTTCGTGGCTGATTGTGCCGTTAATATCGTCCTCGTAAATCCGCTTGAAAATACGGTCAAGCTCGGCAATCCGTTTCCTTGCCTGTTCGAGTTCTTTCTTTTGCCGCTTTACTGCCTTTTCCGCTTCCTCAAACCTCTGCTGATAAACCATGTTTTGAAAGCTCTGTATATCGTCAAAGAACATAGCCGTTACATCAAATATCCTTTGCAGGACGAACAGCTTTAAGGTTTCTTCTCGGATAAAATGCGCGGAACAAGTACCTGTATTGCTCTTGTAGTTGGAGCAGACATAATGCTCTTGTTTTGGCGTGAAGCTGTTTGTTGTGCAGAAGTAAAGCTTTTCGCCACAGTCAGCACAATAGAGCAAGCCGGAGAATAAGCCTTGCCGTCCTGTCTTTGTAGGCCGGCGTTTGTTTGCCCTTAATTCCTGCACCCTCTCAAATACCTGTTCTTCGATAATCGCAGGTTGGGTATTTAGGAAAATCCGTTGATTTTCGGGAGCGTTTTGCAGACGCTTTTTCAGCTTGTGAGATTTGGAATATGTCTTGAAATTGACCGTACACCCTGTATATTCCGGGTGTTCCAAAATCCCCACAATGGTTTTGAAATCCCACCGATAGAGATTATCCGGCATAGCCTTTCCGTCACGCTTTGCATAGTAGGCTTTGACTGTTAAAACCTTATTTGCCGTCAGTATTTTGGCTATCTGCATTGGTCCTTTTCCGGCAATACACAAATCAAAAATCCTCTTTACCACCGTAGCAGCTTCTTCGTCTACAATCCATCTCTTTTTGTTGTCTGGGTCTTTCATGTATCCATAAGGCGGATTGGTACAAAGATGTTCTCCTGCATTGCCCTTTGCTCGCATGACAGCGCGGATTTTCTTGCTTGTATCGCGTGCGTAAAAATCATTGAACAGATTACGGAAAGGGGTAAAATCGTTGTCGCCCTTGTCACTGTCTACTCCGTCATTGATTGCGATATAGCGAATATCACGCTCGGCAAAGAAGCTTTCAGTGTAGTAGCCGACTTTCAGATAATCGCGCCCCATTCGGGACATATCCTTGACAATAACCGTTTGGACTTTCCCCGCTTCCGAAAGTCGTATCATTTCATTCCAACCCGGTCTGTCAAACATAACGCCAGAAACACCGTCGTCAATGAAAAATGTAGGATTAGGAAAACCGTTGTCCGTTGCATATTTGAGCAGGATTTTCTTTTGATTTGCTATGCTGTTGCTCTCTCCGTCCAAAGCGTCCTCTTGAGAAAGCCTTGCATATAAAGCGGTAATGTTGTCGGGATAGTTTTTCGTCGTTGTCATGTGTTCATTCCTCCTGTAATGAACGCCCGACAAACAGGTTGCTATCGCTATTATAACGCTCCGTCATTTCCTTGTCAGTAGGCGTTTTCACGGTTTCCGATTTTATAAGCCGTTTCATTTTGTCATAGAGCAGTTCGGAGCCGCCGCAGGAAGTTTCAATTTCAAAGACCGTCCCGCCGATTTTGTAGCAGACGGTTTCATGCAAGGGATTACCCTTTTTCGGCAGTAAATCATTGTGTTCCGTTTTTCGTTTCCTCTCCATTCCTTTCCCGTCCTTTCCTTGTTTTGAGTAGGGAGCAAGCACAGCAAATGAGTACCCATTTGCGATTTTGGCTTGTGATCGACGTGCGGCACAAAGGCCACCCCGTTGGCGGCGGCGGCCT
>DWWA01000044.1 GCA_019119935.1 Candidatus Ruthenibacterium merdavium
AGTACGGTAGGACTGAATACTGCGACGATACAAAAATATATTAGAGAGCAGGAAAAGCAAGACCAAATAGAAGATAGTTTGAGCAAGAAGGAGTATGTAGACCCTTTCAAGGGTAGCAAGTAATCATACCACCAGAGGCTTGAACGAAGTGAAAGCCAGCGTCATTTAGGCGCTGGCTTTTGTTACGGCCTTATAGGCCGCTCGTCATGCCACCCCTCTTAGGGGTGGTCATGACTTACTGATGGCTGTCGATATAGGATTGAATAAATTTCTTGATTTCAGTTGTCGGGGTTGTGTTGTTTTTTTCACACGCTTCACGAAATGCCTGCAAAACGGCAGGCTTTAAATCAAGAGGGAAGCGAACGTAAGTGCGGCGGTTATAAGCGGCCTGGCTTGCGTATTTACTTTTTTCTTTTTCCATTGACTAGCAGCTCCTTTACATCAAGAACAAAAACGGCGGTCGTTAAAATTAGAGCGGTTGCGGTAAGCCAGCTAAACCCGTGCAAGACAGCATAAATGATGTTTGTTGCTGTCAGCAAATACAGGGCGCTGCTCTTTAAAAGTTTTTTCTTGTTCATATTGGTTCGATGTGGTATAATCTTTTTCAAGGAGTGGGGAGCTTGCGCTCCCCGTTTCCTCAGCCCTTTAAGAGTGTGTAGATGGCTAAAACAATATTTGTGATATATGCGACTATTTCCACGATTGTTTTAGTTTTTTCCAACGCTCTTTTGGGCTTTTTCTTTTTCTTACCCATCGTTTTACTTCCTTTCCATGATTTAATCATGCTACACGCACGTGTAAAAGTCAAGCTTTTTTGGAAAGAAAATAAAAGAATTTGCAAAAAAGTTTTAACCAATAAAAAACACCAACCAAAGCGGCTGGTGCTTTTTGTTTACGGTTTGCTTAAATAATCTTGAATGGCGTTCCTTAAAAATTCGGCTTTTCCGATGCCGTCTTTTTCAAGCTTTTCTTCCCATTGTGCGACAAGCTCTTTGGGTAAGCGGATTGCAATTTGTGAGTAGGTTTTGTTCAGATACTTTTGCTTTACTTGCGTTGAGGTTTTTCCCATGCTTACATCTCCTTTCTATGGCGGCGAAATACTTCAATAGCAACTTGAATGAGTAGGGCACAGGCGGCAACAATAACGGGAATTTTTAAAACTGCTACCCAATCGAATAAAGACGCTAAAACAAATAATACTGCTACAATCCAAAATAAAATATCCTTTTTCAATATAAAGACCTCCATTTGAAAAAAATGGGCTTATATGCTATAATCATCATAAACCCTTAAGGGTGCAGGGGCTTTCGCCCCTGCGGTTGATGCTTTAGGATTTAAGCGCGGTAATCAATGCAGCGAGGGCAAGTGCGGCTTTGATTGTCAGCTCGATGATTTCCTTTTGCGTCAACCTTTTTTTATTTGGGTCGTCCATTTTTGTTCACCTCCTTCATTGATATTATTATAGCATAATGCTAGCAGTATGTCAAGCGTTTTTGAAAAGAAAATGAAAGAATTTGCAAAAAAGTTTTACAAATCGAAAGCATGGCAGAGGGCGAGGCAAAGCTATGCGGCGAGTGTCGGCTGGCTTTGCGAGGAGTGTTTGCACAAAGGAATGGTAACGCCCGGCGAAATTGTACATCATAAAATTTTTTTAACGCCGGAGAATATCGGCAATCCTGCCGTGACGCTGGCGTTTGAAAACCTTGAGCTTCTTTGCAGAGATTGCCATGCGGCAAAACATGAAAGCGAAGCAAAGCGGGAAAATCGAAGATTTTTAGTTGATTCAAGCGGAAAAATTATTCAGTACAAATGAGGGTATCCCCCCTATCGAGAGGAAATTTCTCTGTGTAGGGAGACCGGTGGGTGGGGGTAGATTTTACTGCGCAATACGCGCGAGGGGGGTGTGGAAATGCCGAAAGAGAGAAAAAAAGAACCGAGAATTAAAACAGAGTTCAATCGATTAAAAACGATTTATTCGGATTTGCCGGACAGTAAAAAGGCGATTGTTTTCCCTTTGCTGCAAAATCTGGCTTTTATGAAAATCACGCTGGATGACTTGCAGCAGAGTATCAACGAGAACGGCTGCAGCGAAGATTACAAGAACGGAGAAAACCAGTATGGACGCAAAGCGGCGGCAGATCTGCAAGCCTATAACAGCCTAATTAAAAATTACAACGCTGTTTCGGACCGGCTGGAAAAGCTTCTGCCGCCGGAGAAAAAGGAAAGTCGCCTGGAGGCTTTTAATAATGGCAAACAATTTCATTGAGGAATACCATGAGAAAATTTGGAGCGGGAAGATCACCGCCGGCAAGTGGATCAAGCTTTGGTATGACTATGTGCTCAGCGGCCTTTCGGAAGGTCGCTTTTTTTATGACGATGCCAAAGCGCAAAAAGCCATTCGCTACATAGAAACCTTTTGCCGCCATCATGAGGGCGCGCTTGCGCCCCAGCTGATTGTTCTGGAGCTTTGGCAAAAGGCGTTTTTGTCGGTTGTGTTTGGCATCGTGGATGCAAACGGCTTCCGGCAGTTTACGGAAATTGTGCTGATTATCGGGCGAAAAAACGGAAAAACGCTTTTTGCTGCGGCGATTGCGTCCTACTGTACGTTTGCAGATGGAGAGTATGGCGCGCGTATCTATTTCACCGCGCCGAAGCTGGAACAGGCGGCATTGTGCTATGAGGCTTATTATCAGATGATTTCCAAAGATGAGGAGCTGGACGCACTTGCAAAGCGGCGGCGCACTGACATCTATGTGGAGGAAAACAACGCAAGCGCAAAGCCGCTGGCGTTTTCAGCCAAGAAGTCAGACGGCCTAAATATCAGCCTGGGCGTTGCGGACGAGTTTGCAAGCTGGGAGGGAGACGCCGGGCTGAAATTCTACGAAGTGTTGAAGTCGTCTATGGGTGCGCGGCGGCAGCCGCTACTGCTGGCCATCTCCACCGCCGGATATGTCAACGAAGGCGTATATGATGAGCTGTTAAAACGATGTACCCGCATGATATTGGGAAGCGCAGGCGAGAAAAAGCTTGCACCTTTTTTATACATGATTGACGACATTGAAAAATGGAAAGACATTGAGGAACTGAAAAAGGCGAACCCCAATATGGGCGTTTCTGTGACAAAGGAATACTTTGAGGCGGAAATTGCCATTGCCGAAAACAGCCTTTCTAAACGGGCGGAATTTATCGTCAAATACTGCAATTTGAAGCAGAACAGCGCCCAAGCCTGGCTGCCTGCCGAAGCGATTGAAGCGAGCGGAACAGAGCCGCTGTCCCTTTCGGATTTTAAAAACAGTTATTGCGTAGGAGGAATCGACTTGAGCCAAACGACAGACTTGACCGCCTGCACTGCCGTAATAGAGAAGAACGGGCGGTTTTATGTGTTTGCACACTTTTTCCTTCCGGCGCAAAAACTGGAGTACGCAACCGCGAGGGATGCGCTGCCGTATCAGGCCTATGTGGAGCGCGGGCTTTTGACGCTCTCCGGCGAGAATTTTGTGGACTACAAAGACTGCTTTGCCTGGTTCCGGCGGCTGGTAGAGGAGTATCAGATTTATCCGCTGAAAGTTGGGTACGACCGTTATTCAGCGCAATACCTCGTGCAGGACATGGCACAGTATGGGTTTCACATGGACGATGTTTACCAGGGAACCAATCTGACGCCGGTCATTCAGGAAGTCGAGGACTTGATTCGGGACAAGACGTTTGACTTCGGTGACAACGACCTTTTGAAAATTCATCTTTTGAATATGGCGGTCAAAAAAGACGGAAACGCCGGGCGCTGCCGTGTGGTGAAAATTAAGCCGAGCGACCATATCGACGGCGGCGCGGCACTGCTGGACGCAATGTGTGTCCGGCAAAAATACTATGCAGAAATCGGCCATCAGCTGAAGAATGTGGGGTGATACGGTGGGACTGTTTCAGAAAATCTTTCCAAAGGCGAAAAGTGAAGAACAGAAAGCGCTGGATGCCGTAAACGGATTTTTCAAAACATTTACGGCATATTCTCCAGTGTTTACCTCTTGGAGCGGCGGTGTGTATGAAAGCGAGCTGGTGCGCGCTGCGATCGCGGCGAAGGCAAGCCATATTTCCAAGCTGAAAGTGGAGTGCATGGGCGCGGCACAGCCGAAGCTGCAAGCGAGGTTTCGGCAAGCGCCGAATGAGTTTCAAACGTGGGGGCAGTTTTTGTATCGGCTGTGTACCATTTTGGAAGTTCAAAATACCGCCTTTATTGTTCCGATTGAAGATGACTATGGAGAAGAAATTACCGGAATTTTCCCGGTGCTGCCTACGCGCTGTGAGATTGTGGATGTTAACGGCGAGGCCTGGCTTCGATATTCGTTTTTAATGGGTGACGTCGCGGCAGTTGAGCTTTCGCGCTGCGGCATTCTAACAAAGTTTCAGTATGAGGATGACTTTTTCGGGCAGAGCAACAGGGCATTGTTGCCCACAATGGACTTGATTTCTTTGCAAAATCAAGGGATTGCAGAAGCCGTTAAAAACTCGGCAGCCATCCGCTTTATTGCAAAACTGAACAACTTTTCAAACGCGGAAGACTTAGCAAAAGAGCAAAAACGCTTTTCCTCGGAAAGTTTGAAGCGAGAAAACAGCGGTGGGGTGCTGCTGTTTCCGAACTCTTGGACAGAAATCAAACAGGTGACATCGACACCGTTTATCGTTGACGCCCAGCAGATGGCGCTTGTGAAAGAGAACGTCTTTAATTATTTCGGTGTGAATGAAAACATCCTGCAAAACAAGGCGTTTGGCGATGCTTGGGGCGCATTTTACGAAGGCGCGGTGGAATGGTTCGCGATTCAGTTTTCGGAAGTTGTGTCAAAGATGGTGTTTTCGAGCCGGGAACGCGCCGCTGGGGCCGGAGTGATGGCCACGGCGAACAGGCTGCAATATATGAGCAACACGGAAAAGCTTCAGGTGTCGGCACAGATGGCAGACCGCGGCATTATGAACCGCGATGAAATCCGTGAAATATGGAATTTGCCGCCGCTGCCGGACGGCGCGGGGCAAGCATACACCATTCGCGGTGAATATTACTTGCTGGGAGATGCGAAAAAGAAAAAAGAGAAGGATGTGTCCAAAGTGGATATGCAGCCACCGGAATCACAGAAAGAGCCAAAGGAGAAAGGAGAAACACATGCCAATGAAAGCTGAAAGGCAGTACCGCAGCGCGGTATTGCCTTTTTTTGTTGCCGAGCAAAGCAAACGGTTTGAAACGGATTTTTATGTGGAAGGCTTTGCGGCCCGGTATGGACCGTACAAGCTCTATGAGGACGAAGGCGGTGCAATCTATGAAGCATTTGAACGCAGCGCGTTTGCCGAGACGGATTTTTCCGACGTGATTTTTCAGTACAACCACACGGGCAGAGTGTTTGCCCGCGGCTCTAATAAAACGCTGATTGTCGAGCCGCAGGACAGCGGCCTTTTTATGGCGGCTGACTTAGGGCTGACAGAGGCAAGCCGCCAGATGTTTGAAGAAATTCGCACCGGGCTTGTGACAAAAATGAGCTGGGCGTTTTTGCCCGATGTGAAAAGCCTGGTTTTCGATAAAAGCACAAGAACCTTTGTGCATCGAAAAATTTTAAAAGTGTTCGATGTGTCCGCTGTGAGCTTTCCGGCAAACGCGGACACTGAGATCAATACACGCGGTTTTTGCAACGGAGTGATTGCGAAAACACTGGAGGAGTACCGGCGGCGTGAATTGAAAAAGAGAAAGCTGAAATTGTTATTGGAGGTAATGAAACGATGAATGAAAGAGAAACCATTCAAAAGCGCTTGAGTGAAATTGAAGCGATTTTGAGCGAGAACGAAGTTCCCGAAAACATTGACGCTTTGGAACGCGAAGTGTCTGAGCTGCAGAAGCGGCTGGGCGAGATGGACGACAAAGTTCAGCGTCGAAACGCATTGAAAGCCCAAGTAGCCGGAGGCGGCGGCACAACGGTGCGGAGATTTTCTCCGGAGTTGCAGGGTGTGCAGAAAAGTTTTGGTGTTGACAGCCCCGAGTACCGCAGCGCATGGCTCAAGAATTTGCAGGGCAAAGAGCTGACGGCACAAGAGCGCGCCGCTGTGACGGCTTCGGCGGCAATTCCGACCGAAACCATGAGCATGATTGTACATAGGCTGGAGCTTGCGCCGCTCATCAGCGCCGTGGACGTGACTTATATTCCCGGCAATGTCACGTTCCCCGTAGCTGTTACGGTTAACCCGGCATCTTGGGTTGCGATGGGGCAGTCTGCGACCGACTCGGAGGACAAGGTTGACCCCCTCACTTTGGCAGCCTATAAGCTGATTAAAACGGTGGAAATCACAGCTGATGTCAAGGCCATGGCGGTTCCTGCGTTTGAAGCTTGGCTTGTGTCCAGTCTTGTCAATCAGATTGAAGCTGCCGTTGACCTTGCCATTTTAACGGGTGACGGCAGCAGCAAAGCCACAGGCATTCTGCATACTGGCGTGATTACCAATACGGGAACATGGACGACTGGCGGCATGACGTACAGCGACCTTTTGAAAATCATCGCCGCGCTGCCGACAAAGTATCATCCCGGCGCAAAATTTGTGACGACCCGTGAAGTGTTCTATGGTCAAATTCTCGGCATGAAAACGGACGGCGGCGATAAAGTCGTGGTTGCCGATGTGCAAAACCCGGCAAAGTTCAATGTGTTGGGCTATCCGGTCATTGTCGATGATAATTGCAAGGCTGACACCGTGATTTTCGGTGATTTGAAGCAGTATAAATTCAACTTTGCTGCGCCCGTTGAGGTGACAAGTGATGCGTCTGTCGGCTTCTGTTCCGGTTCGATCGTTTACCGCGCCATGTGCCTTGCCGACGGAAAAGTGGCCGATAAAAATGCCTTTACCGTTTTTACAAAGGCGGGGGGGTGATGGGCGATTCCCAGCGGGGGGAGATTGACTCTTTATCAGACGGTGCGGAGCAATCTTCCGGGAGTCGCCAAGCGCAAGCATCGACGATGCCTACCGCCGAAACGTTAAACAGCTTGACGGTGGCGCAGCTGAAAGAGCGTGCCGCCGGGGAGGGGTTCATGCTTTCGGCAAAAACAAAAGCGGAACTTATCGCAGAATATCTACAATGTGTCCAAAATGGACACGCGGGAGGGAACGACGATGCTTGAAAAAGTGAAGCTTTCCCTTCGCATTGTGACAGAAGCCTTTGACGAGGAGCTGCTTGATTTAATTCAGGCAGCTCTTTCTGATTTGGGTATTGCAGGTGTGAGCAATTTGGACGAAACGGACGCCTTGATTATCCGCGCCGTGACAACCTACTGCAAATGCCATTTTGGAGAGCCGGAAGATTATGAGCGATTGAAGCAAAGCTATGACGAGCAGAAAGCCCAGCTTGCCTCAGCGACAGGATATACCGATTGGGGGAATTCGATTGAATGAGGTTTTAACCTTGATTGCACAAACCTTCACCGAGGATGCGCTCAAACAGCAAATTGCGAAGGACACCGAGAGGAACGTGTTTTGCGAGGTGTCCAGCATTCAGGCTTCCGACCCGGATAGCGTGGAGGAATGGCTGGAAGGCTTCAATTTCTTTTCGATTTATGAAGTTTTGCCGGAGATTCTCAAGCTTTGGCACCTCAACAACGCGACCACGGCAAACGCAAAAAAAAGTAAGGCCCACAGTGCGCCCCTCCACGGGCGCACTGTTTATGCTGCGCTGTGCTGAACTGCGCTTGACGGCGCAGGACTGGGACGAGATGACAATGGGCATGGTGTATGACATGCTGACGGAAGCAGAAAATGACCGTTACGACTGGCCGCTCAAAGGAACGCAGCAGGATATTGAATTTTTCTTCGGAAAGTAGGTGAGGCGATGGCAGAGAGAATTAAGGGAATGAAAATTGTAATCGGCGGCGATACAACGGGCCTTTCCAAAGCTCTTTCAGGCGTCAACAAGAAAATCAGTGGCACGCAAAAGGAGCTGAAGGACGTTGAACGGCTTTTGAAGCTGGACCCGACCAATACCACTTTGTTGGAACAGAGGCAAAAGCTTTTGGCCGAGGCGGTTTCCGAAACGCGAGAAAAGCTGGAATCCTTGAAAAAAGCGGAGGAACAGCTTTCCGAAAGCGTGAAAAATTATGATAAATGGAAAGCCGCTTACGACCCTATTCAACAGGAAATTGACGACACAAAGAAGAAGCTGAACGACTTGAAGCAGGCGCAGAAAGACCTCGGCTCTCCGGATGCAGACGGCTATGACAAAATTCAGGCCGAAGCAAAGGAAACGGAGGAGCGCTTGAAGGACTTGCAGGCGCAGGCCAAAAAGGTTTCGGATGAGTTCGGCAACCCCATCAGCTCGGGTGCGCCGAGTTGGGAGGTATCGGACGCCAGTTTGCAAACGCTTGTGAAACTGGTGGCAGATATCGCGCGCCGAAACGGGCTTTTTCCGCTGGTTGTCGGAAAGACGCTTACTTATCACAGCATGTACACCGCTACCGCCTGCCCCGGGCCGTATCTGAAAAGCAAATTGCAATGGCTTTGCGACGAAGCGAATAAGCTGGCCAATATGCCCGAGGACGGTACAGGCTTGGACAAGCTCACTACGCTGCGCATCGGGCCAGCGTCCGCCGGAATTGCAATGGCTTTGCGACGAAGCAAATAAGCTTGCCAATATGCCCGAGGATGGCACAGGCTCGGACAAGCTCACTACGCTGCGCATCGGGCCTGCATCCGCCGGAGATGTGCTGACGCTTAAACAAATGGCAGAGGATTTATCTGTTCCCTTTGCTGAAGCAGA
>DWWA01000045.1 GCA_019119935.1 Candidatus Ruthenibacterium merdavium
GACAAAGGGACACACCGTCCAGGGCTTTTTGACTGCCATATTGCTTATAGACATCGGTAATTTCCAGCATGGTTCATTCCTCCTTTTCAGCCGCCAAACAGGGCCGCCCAGGAAAAGGCTCAAAAGACATATTTTGCAAAAGGCGTCACACTGAGCTATGAATTTCGGGCAAAACAGCTTGCCGCGTTAAAGAAAACGATTCTAAAGTATGAAAAGGAGCTTTCGCAAGCGCTTTATGACGACCTCGGCAAAAGCTCCTTTGAATGTTACACGTCCGAAATCGGCTTTATTCTTGCAAGCATTTCTCACACGCTGCGCCATTTGAAACAGTGGATGCGCCTTCAAAAGAAAGCCGCGCCGATGAGCTTGTTCGGAACCAAAAGTAAGGTGGTTCAGCAGCCCTACGGCTGTGTTTACATCATTGGGCCTTACAACTATCCGTTCCAGCTGTTAATTGAGCCTTTGGTAGGTGCTATTGCCGCCGGAAACTGCGCTGTTTTAAGCCCTTCGGAATTGACCCCCCATGTTTCAGCGGTGACAATGAAAATGATTCGGGAAACATTCCCGGCTGAGTACGTTTGCTGTGTGGATGGTGGAATTGAAAACAATACGCTGCTGCTAGACTGCGCATTTGACTATATCTTCTTTACCGGAAGCATCGGTGTAGGAAAAATTGTAATGCAGGCCGCGGCCAAGCGGCTGATTCCCGTCACGCTGGAGCTTGGCGGAAAAAGCCCTGTCATCATTGAAAAAAGCGCGAATTTAAAAATTGCCTGTGAAAGAATTTTGTGGGGAAAGCTGATGAACGCCGGACAAACATGCGTTGCCCCTGATTATGTTTTTGTGCCCAAAGAATTGAAAGCGGCCTTTTTAGAGCAGCTGAAAAAAGTCTTAAACGAATTTTACGGCAGTGATATCCGGCAGAGCAAGGATTTGGGAAGAATCGTGAACCAGAGGCACATCGAGCGATTAAAACGCATCATTGAAGAAGATAAAGCTTACCTTTTCCTCGGCGGTGAGGTCGATGAAGCACAGCGCTATGTTGCGCCTACGGTGCTTTGCCCAAAAGACTTTAACGCGGCATGCATGCAGGAAGAAATCTTCGGGCCGATTCTTCCCGTCATCGAGTATGAGAATTTGGAGCAGGCCATTTCTTATATTAACGCCAACTCAAAACCGCTGGCACTTTATGTGTTCAGCGAAAACAATGCCGCTATTGAAACAATCCTTCAAAAAACCGCTTCGGGCGGCGTTTCCATCAATGATACCATCAGCCACATCATCAACCCTCATTTGCCTTTCGGCGGTATTGGGCTTTCCGGAATGGGAAACTATCACGGCGAGTACAGCTTTCGCACCTTCTCACACCAAAGAAGCATTTTAAGAAAAAGCAGTAAAATGAGATTAAGCCTCGTGTATCCGCCTTTCACCGAGCGTAAGCTAAAAACAGTCAAAACGGCGCTCAAATAGTTATTTTTTATGCGAATAAAAAATCGTCAGCGATGATGCTGTGCGTGCCGGTTGTCCGAACCATTAAAGAAAGGGGGCGCTTTGCCTATGCGCAAAGGGATCATTTGCCAAAAAACTGCATCTGCCCATGTAAACACCCATTCATTGCTTTCACCGATTTACATGGGAGGTTCTTTAACATGAAAGAAAACAAGTATGATAATGAAATCTTTTTCAAAAAATACAGCCAAATGATGCGCTCACAAAAAGGCTTGCAGGGTGCGGGAGAATGGTCTGAACTTCAAAAAATTCTTCCTGATTTTCAAGGTAAAACGGTATTGGATTTAGGGTGCGGTTATGGATGGCATTGCAAATATGCCGCCGAAAACGGCGCTGCTCTGGTATTAGGCACCGATATTTCTCAAAAAATGATTCATACCGCAAAAACGATCAACCATGCTGCACAAATTGAGTATCGGCGTGCCGCCATGGAAGATTTAGACTTTTCGGAACAGAGCTTTGATGTTATTTTAAGCTCACTTGCCTTTCATTACATTGAATCTTTTGAACCTCTGGCGGCCAATATTGCAAAGTGGATCAAGCCTGGCGGAAATTTCGTTTTTTCGGTTGAGCATCCGGTATTCACTTCTTACGGCTCACAAGACTGGTACTACGATGAAAATGGCAATATCCTTCACTTCCCGGTTGACAACTATTATTACGAGGGACAAAGGGAGGCCGTATTTTTAGGCGAACCTGTCATCAAGTATCACAGAACACTCACCACCTATTTAAACACACTGCTTCAAAATGGGTTTGAGCTTCAGCATATCATTGAACCGCAGCCGCCAAAAGAAATGATGCATCTTGACGGAATGAAAGATGAAATGCGCCGGCCAATGATGCTTCTGGTTTCAGCGGTAAAAAAATAGTTTCAATATCGCGCAAAGGTCTCTGGATGATTACTATAATTGAACACAGCATTTTTTCACAAAAGCAAAAAGAAGCAAGCGGGCAGTCAACGATTTGTGACTGCCCGCTTGCCTCTTTTTATTCTATTGTGTTTGTTTGAACACTTTTTGACAAAGAAATCCTTTTATTCCACTTTCTCTGTTTGTTTTGCTACCTGCATCATGATCGCACACTCCATGCGCTTGCGGAACAGCTCGCAGCCGTAGGCATGCGTTCCGGTAATGCTGCCGGTTGCATGATAGGCGTTTGCGGCGCATCCGCCGGAACAATACAGCTTTGCCCAGCATGTTTCGCAATCTTTGCGTGCGTATGCATTGCACAGTTTAAATTCGTCGCGCAAAGCGGTATTGGTGACGCCATCCCAAACGTTGCCCATGGTGTATTTCTCGTCGCCCACAAACTGGTGGCAAGGGAATAATTCGCCCCACGGCGTGACCGCCAGATATTCCGTTCCGCTGCCGCAGCCGGAAATGCGCTTATAGATACAAGGGCCATGGTTTAAATCAATCATGTAGTGATAGAAAATAAACCCTTTTCCCTCTTTCTCACGTTTGAGCATTTCCTTTGCCAAAATTTCGTACTGCTCTAACAGCACAGGCAAATCTTCTTTTGTAAGGGCATAGGGGTCATTTTCTGCGCAAACCACCGGCTCAATGCTCAAGCGGTCAAAGCCGAGATCCGCCATGTGAAGCACATCGTTTGTAAAGTCAGTGTTATGGTGTGTATAAGTGCCGCGGATATAATATTCCTTATCCCCGCGCAGCTTTGCAAATTTTTGGAATTTGGGTACAACCACGTCATAGCTGCCCTGCCCTGCGTAATTTTTCCGCAGGTGGTCATGCACCTCTTTGCGGCCGTCCAAACTCATTACAACGTTATTCATTTCACGGTTTGCAAACTCAATGACTTCATCATCCACCAAAACGCCGTTTGTCGTTAAGGTAAAGCGGAATTTTTTATTATGCGGCTCTTCCAAGCTGCGGCCATAGGCTACCAGCTGCTTGACAACGTCCCAGTTCATCAAAGGTTCGCCGCCGAAAAAGTCCACCTCTAAATTTTTGCGCTTGCCGCTGTTTTTCACAAGGAAATCCAAAGCCTGTTTGCCAACTTCAAAGCTCATGAGTGCACGCTCGCCGTGATAATTTCCCTGTGCGGCAAAGCAGTAAGAGCAATTCAGGTTGCAAGTATGCGCAACATGCAGACACAGCGCTTTCACCTCAGTGACACGCTTTTTAAAATCGAACGCCATATGTGCGTAAGTGTCCTTTGTGAAAAGCTTTCCGGCCTTCTCCAGCGCAGCAATATCTTCTAAACACTGTGTCAAATCCTCACGGGTGACATCCTCGCGGTCTGCGTATTTTTTCAACATGGCCTCGATGATTTCCTCCGCCGTGTGGTTTTCATACAGCGCAATCATGTCATAAGCCACTTCGTCTACCACATGCACCGAACCGCTGAAAACGTCGAGCACAATGTTATAGCCGTTTAACTGATATTGATGTAGCAAAATTCATAGTCCTTTCTATTGTTTGCAAAAGCGAAATGCCTTTGCAACTCCATCCGTATCCGAAAAATACCGCCTGCCATACGGCAGACGGTATCAAGCATCTTATGCAAATGCCTTAGGCATCCTTCTCGTCGCTGTTTTCGCACAGCTGATTAGCAACACCACAGGAAGTTTTGCAAGCAGACTGGCAGGAAGTTTGGCACTCGCCGCAGCCGCCGTTCACAGCGCTCTGCGCCAAATCACGCGTTTCAATCGTCTGAATACGGGTCATGAGAATCTCTCCTTTTGATAATTTGTATGGCAATGTGAAAACACATATCCAAAGCTTTGCTTATTATACTATATTTTCCTATGCTTCGTCAACTCTTTTGCGCGCCTTCGCCCGCCTGCTGTCTCGACTGTTCTGCACAGCATTTTCTCTTTTTGCATCGCCACTTCATTGCAACAAAGAGCACAACCACCACTGCGGCACACAGTAAAATGGAAAGCTGTCCCCAAAAAGTGACAAACCAATAACCCGTCATGGTTCCGCACAGGAATGCGCCGATCACGCTAAAATAGCGGCCGGCTGTTTTTGCTCGTTCCGGATGATGGCGAAACACTCCATAGAACAAATTTTCCACCGCACTGCGCAGATTGCCCGTGCAAAAGGTTGAGGCATAAGCCAAACCGTGCGCTTTGCGGAACGTATTAAACTGCATTGCGCACACAAAAGCGACTGCAACAATCACCACTGCATCATCTGTGCCCTTAGGCAAGAGCGCGATTACCAAAAACACAGCCGCTTCCACGAGCAAAATGGTGTGCTGCCAAACGATGCTTTGCTGAGCAGTTTGCCGGTTGCGAATCCATTCGCTGATAAACACTCCCGCAAAAAACGCACCAATCGGCAAAAGATAATAAACTGCATGCGGATTTCCGCGGGATGTTTCAATTGCAAGGAGCAGCAAATTTCCCGTTTGTGCATTGGCAAACACACCGCCGTGCAGCAAAAAAGTATACACCTCTAAAAAGCCGCCAACCCACGTCAAGCACAGGCCGACGCGCAGCCGCTCGTGAAACGGCATTTCACCCGAAACATCAAGCACTTTTTGCAGCAAATTTTTTTGCATGATTCAACCTCATTTCCTGAAAGGCCGCTGCAAAACTGCGCCTTTCGAAGCAAGCCCCGCCCACAAAAAGCACCTGTGTCTTGTATCGCTCAAAATCACGGCGCACTGTGCTTTTTGCGGCGGGGAATAAACCTACTCTTACAGGCTCACTTTGTGATAAACCTTTTTGCCTTTTTTCACTACAACGCCTTGCTCCAAGCGGTCGCGAGAAACAACGCTCATCGGATCTGTTACTTTCTCTCCCTCCAGCGCAATTCCTCCCTGCTGAATCAGGCGGCGGCCCTCACCCTTACTGGGAACCAAGCCGGCTGCTGTCAAAAGATCTAAAATACCGATACCGGTTTCCCCAACGAGAGCCGGGTCTAACACCGTGGACGGCATATCAGCAGCATCTGCACCGCCGCCGAACAGGCTGCGCGCTGTGTCCATTGCCTTTTGTGCTTCCTCGGGCGAATGGACCAAGCTCGTCAATTCAAACGCCAAGCGTTCTTTTGCCGCATTGATTGCCGGGCCGCTGGTCATGTCGATGGCATCGATTTCCGCAACGGGAACATCCGTCAAAAGCTTTAAGCAGTTTTGCACCTCAGCATCATCAATATTTCGCCAGTACTGGTAAAACTCGTAAGGGCTGGTTTTTTCCGGGTCAAGCCAAACTGCGCCTTTTTCTGTTTTACCCATCTTTTTGCCTTCGCGCGTCGTCAGCAAAGTAAAGGTCATGCCGTAAACCTCGCGCTGGTCACAGCGGCGGTTCAGCTCTACGCCGCCGATGATATTGCTCCACTGGTCGTTGCCGCCAAACTCCATTTTACAGCCGTAATCGCGCGCAAGATGCAGAAAATCATAGCTTTGCATGAGCATGTAGTTGAACTCAATGAAAGACAAGCCTTTTTCCAGACGGGTTTTAAAACATTCCGCCGTCAACATTTTATTGACAGAAAAGTGCACGCCGATTTCACGCAGAAACTCCAAATAGTTGAGGTCCAACAGCCAGTCGGCATTGTTGACCATCAGTGCTTTGCCTTCGGAAAAGTCAATAAACTTGCTCATCTGCGTTTTAAAGCAGTCGGCATTGTGCTGAATCTGCTCCTTTGTGAGCATTTTGCGCATATCCGTTTTGCCTGTCGGGTCGCCGACCATCGTTGTGCCGCCGCCGAGCAGCACAATGGGACGATGGCCTGCCTGCTGCATTTTGCGCATGACAATCAACTGCATAAAATGGCCTACATGCAGGCTGTCGGCTGTAGGGTCAAAGCCCGTGTAAAACGTCACCTTTTCTTTTCCCAAGAGCGTGCGGATTTCCTCTTCATTCGTCGCCTGCGCCACCAAACCGCGCTCTTTCAGCCAGTCGAATACATTTTCCATTTCTGTTACCTCCTGTCAAGCGTGTTTCGCTTGTTTCCTTGCGGCAAAGAACATATAAAAAGCCCTCTGCCAAAAAATTGGCAGAGGGCGAAAAATCGCGGTACCACCTCTGTTCACCGCTTCCTCACGAAAACGGCCTCTGTGTGTCCATCAACACAACCACGCCGTAACGGGCGCACCCGGCAAGGCCTACTTTAAAACTGGTTCAGCCCGCTGCTCCGAGAGGTATTCACAAGCCGTTCCCGCTCCCCTCTTGCACCAACCGAAGGGCTCTCTGTGCCGGAAAATGGCAAGCTACTTGTTCTCATCCACGCATTTGTTAAACAGTATATCTCACGCATTTTTATTTGTCAAGCTTTTTCTCCCGGTGCGCCAGCTCCAGCATTTCGGCGGCATTGGCACGCGCAATCGGTGTAATCTGATTGCCTGAAATCATTCTTGCCAGCTCACCTACACGCTCTTCTTCGTTGAGTGTCGTGATATGCGTGTATACTCTCTCTCCTTCTTGGCGCTTTTCAATATACAAATGCACATCTGCCAAAGCCGCAATCTGCGCAGTATGCGTAATGCAAATAACCTGTTTGCCGCGAGAAGTTTCCCTCAGCTTTTGGCCGATGCGCTCAGCCGCCACGCCTGACACGCCGGTGTCAATTTCGTCGTAAATCACCGTCGCGGTGTCGTCTTGGTCAGACAAAGCGCTTTTAATGGCCAGCATAATTCGGGAAAGCTCTCCTCCCGAAGCAATCTTTGCCAGCGGCTTCGGCGCTTCGCCCGCATTGGTGGAAATGAAAAACTCCACACTGTCCTGCCCCATGGAAGCCAGCGGGCCGCGGCGATGCTCCAGCGAAAAACGAATGCCAGGCATATTTAGAAAACGCAGAGAGTCGGCAAGCTCCGTTTGCAAACGTTCAAAGGCATCGAGCCTGCTCTGGGTCAGCTGCCGGGCTTTTTCCCGCGCTGTTTCATAAAGCTGCGTTTGCTTTTCATAAAGCTGTGCCAGCCGCTCGTCGCTCGTTTCCATCTCTTCGAGTTCCCGGCGCGCATGTTCTAAATATTGAAGAAGCTCCGGAACACTGCACCCGTATTTTTGCCGCAGACGGTAAATGAGATCCAACCGTTCTTCAATCGGCTCAAGCGCCTCTTCACCGTATCCTTGCCGATCAAGCAGATCTGCGGCTTCTTCCGCTTCATCCTTTAAACCGTAGAACAAATCGCGCAGGCGCTCCGCCATTTGCGCAAACTCCGGCGAGAGCTCCGAAAGTTCTTCCAGCGCAGCACAGGCATTCGACACCTGCTGAATAGCGCCGGGCAGTTCCGCATCCTCTTGCCCTTCCAGCGCCAGATACGCCCGGTTCAGCTGCTGCGCAATTTTCTGCGCGTGCAGAATCCGGTTTCTGCGGTTTTGCAGTTCGGCTTCTTCCTCCGGCTGCAAATCGGCCGATTCCAGCTCCTGCACTTGAAATTGCAGCAACTCCATACGGCGCTGCTGTTCCTCGGCGTCCATGCTCAGCGCATCCGCTTGTTTTTTGACCGTGCAAAGCTCACGGTACACCGCGTAATAATCGGCGTGAAGCGCTTTGTTTTGGGCGTACGCATCCAAAATGCCCAGATGACAGGCAGGGTCCAGCAAGCTTTGGCTGTCGTGCTGACCGTGAATCACCATAAGGTCAGCGCACAAATCCCGCACAACAGAAAGCGATGCCGGCATGCCGTTGACCCTGCATTTTGTTTTTCCGTCCGCCCCGATTTCGCGGTAAAGCAACAGCTCTTCCTGCACTTCATAGCCGGCATCTTCCAGCTTTTTAATTGTTTTTTCGCTGAGTTCACGAAACACCGCATGAATTTTCGCCTTTTCCGCACCGGTTCGAACCAAATCCCGCGAAGTACGGTTTCCCAAAATAGCGTTTACCGAGTCAATCACAATGGATTTACCTGCACCGGTTTCGCCGGACAGGACATGAAGCCCACGGTCAAAATGAACCGTCGCTTTTTCGATCACCGCTACATTTTCAATCGTTAATTCACAAAGCATAAGTGTCCTCTTTTTCCGTCAGCGATTCACAAACTCCGAAAGCTTTTCACACAGACGGCGTGCGTCCTCCTCTGTTCTCATCAGCACAAGAAAGGTGTCATCGCCGGAAAGTGTGCCGACGATTTGATCCCATGAACGCCCGTCGAATACCTCACATGCAGCATTCGCCATTCCGTTGTAGCATTTTACTAAAACAATATGACCGGCGTAATCTACGTGCACAACACTTTCGCGGAAAATCGTTTCAAAACGCGAAGGAGAATGTGCGTTTTTTCCGCCGTTTGTCACGGCAACATAACGATATCGCCCGTCCTGATCCACAGACTTCACCAAGCCCAGTTCGCGGATATCACGCGAGACCGTTGCTTGTGTAACGGAAAATCCCTGTGCTTTCAGCTGTGCCAGCAACTCTTCCTGCCGGTCAATTTGCTGTGTTTGAATCAACTCTAAAATTTTCGCATGGCGTTCATTTTTCAAAGACCTTCACCTTCCTTTTAATTTTTTATCAATCGCACGAAACTGCTCTGCATCGTCAAAACTCACAAGTGAAATAGTGCGCTGTGCCAAAGTAACTTCCACAGTTTCATCGGAGTAAACCGTAGGCCCTTCTGTGCCGTCACAGCACAGCACCGCACCTTCCTGCGAGGAAACCACTCGAATGAGCAGTTTTCGCTCCGCGGAAAAAACCATCGGCGGGCTGTGCATGCTGTGGGCGCAGATCGGCGTTACCACAAGGCCGCTGATTCTTGCATCGAGCACCGGCCCTCCCGCGCTCAAAGAATAAGCCGTTGAGCCGGTCGGCGTCGCTACCACGACCCCATCGCCGCGGTATTCGTTTACCAATGTACCGTCGCAGTAAATGCGGACATCCACCGTTTGCCCAACGCCTTTTTTCGACAAAACTACATCGTTTAACGGAAACACTTCAAAAAAGGAGCGCCCGCTGGTGCGTACTGCAAGTGTTGTGCGCTTGTCGATTTTCCAGTCGCCGGATACCAGACGCGCCAGCTTTTCGTGCTCCCCGCTTTCTGCCGTTGCCAAAAAGCCCATGCGTCCGCGGTTAATGCCCATAATGGGTTTTCCCGCTTCCATCGCCTTTCTCGCCGCGTGCAAAATGGTGCCGTCACCGCCGATGGTCACAATCACGTCACAGTCTGCGAGTGCCTGCTGTTCCCGGGCCCAGAGAACGCGCGGCGCTTTCAGCTCATCAGAAATGCTTTCATCCATCAAAATTTCAGCACCCAGCTGTACCAGCTGCTCAATGACGCTGACAGCGGTTTTACGGGCGGCACTTTTACTCAAATTGGGAATGAGATAAATTTTCATCATGCGTTCACCTGAAGGCTGCTGTGCGCCTGTTCCACAACAGCGGCAATCGTTTCCGTTTCCGGGCGTGTGCCGCCTTCTTTTTTGACGTACATCAAAAACTCGATGTTCCCTTCCGGCCCTTTAATTGGCGAGTGATCCAGCCCTAAAACGGAAAATCCGTTCTCCACCGCGTAGCAAATGGCTTGCTCCAACACCTCGCGGTGCGTTTTTGCTTCCCTCACTACGCCTTTTTTGCCCACTTTCTCTTTGCCGGCTTCAAACTGCGGCTTTACCAGACAAACGCCCTCAGCGCCCGGAACGGTAATCACAGCCGCCACCGGGAAAATATGCTTTAGCGAAATGAACGACACATCGACGCTGAAAAATTCAACCGGCTCTTCCAGCATCTCCAAAGTGACATGACGAATATTGGTGCGCTCCATGTTTTTCACGCGCTCATCGCAGCGCAGCTTCCAAGCAAGCTGGCCATAGCCGACATCCACCGCATAAACTTTTTTTGCCCCGTTTTGCAGCATGCAGTCGGTAAAGCCGCCGGTGGACGCGCCAATATCCATGCACACCTTATCGCTCGGTGAAACGGGAAATACCTGCATCGCTTTTTCCAGCTTCAAGCCGCCGCGGCTGACATAACCGATATCGTGCCCGCGCACTTCCACACGCGCATTTTCGTCAATCATATTGCCGGGCTTATCGCTCTTTTCCTCGTTCACAAACACGATACCCGCCATGATAAGCGCCTTTGCGCGCTCTCTGCTTTGCGCCAAACCGTTTTGGCAAAGATACTGATCTAAGCGAATTTTCAAAAACCGTCCACCTCTTTCAACGTCTGATACAACGCTTTTGCATCCAGACCAAACTGCTCACGCAGTTCATCGGCCGTAGCCGTAATTAAGTGCAGCGAATCCACTGCCACCGCGCGATAACGGCACTGCATACCGTTTGCGAAAAGCCGCGCGGCAAAATGCTCGGCAATTCCGCCGCCGTGAATCCCTTCTTCTGCAAACACAATCGTACGATACCCTCGCACGGCTTCATAAAGCTCATCCGGAAGCGGATGAAGAACATTGAGCTTGAGCACATCTGCCGCTAAGCCGTTTTCGCGGGCAATTTCTGCCGCCTTGAGCACTTCTTTTGCTTCTGCCCCATAAGTGACAAGCAGGCAATGTGCCGATTCTCCCTCTTTTTTATAAAGATCAAACGCTTTCCCGCTGCATCCCAGCTGCGCCAAACGCTCATCCTGCGCGCCGCGCGGATAGCGCAGAGCCCGCGGACCGCTTTCTTTCATCAGCCGTTCGAGCCAATATTCCAGCTCTTCGTAATTACATACACTCACCAGCCTCATTCCGTCAATGGAGGAGAGGAAAGCCGTGTCATAAACCCCTTGATGGGTATCGCCGTCGGCTGGGACGAGCCCCGCGCGGTCGATGGCAAATAGCACATCCGCATGCATCAAATTGACATCGTGAATAAGCTGGTCGAAGGCACGCTGCAAAAAAGTGGAATAAATCGCCACTACGGGTTTCATTCCGTTGACAGAAAGCCCCGCCGCGAAAGTAACCGCATGCTGCTCTGCCATGCCTACATCAAAAAAACGCGGCTTATGCTGTTTGTAAAAAAATTGAAGACCTGTGCCGTATTTCATAGCCGCAGTAATCGCGCAGATTCTTTTATCCTCTTTGCCCAGTTCGGCAAGTTTTTGACCGAATACATTGGAAAACGATAAGGCCGGCGAGAGTTCCGGGTCGGTCAAGTCGCTCGCCTCATTCGCATTAAATGAGGAAACCCCATGAAACTCACCGGGGTTTTTCTCGGCGGGCAAAAAACCGCGTCCTTTTGTCGTACAAACGTGAATTAAAAGCGGCGCGCTCTGCTCGTCACGATAAGCGGAAAAAAGCGTGCACATTTCCGGAATATCGTGTCCGTTAATGGGTCCAACGTACTGAAAGCCCATATCCTCAAACATGGTGGAATGATAAATCGAACGCCGAATAGCCGATTTTGCGGATTGCAGGCAGGTTTTGATTCCTCCGCCCAGCCAAGGCAGACAGTCAAGCGCCGTTTCCACATCTCTCTTCGCTTTAAAATAGCGCGGAGCCGTGCGCAGTTTGGTAAAATACTGCGCAATGGCGCCCACATTCTTAGAAATGGACATTTCATTATCATTGAGAATCACAATCAAATTATTCAGATTGCGAATATTATTCATTCCCTCGTAGACCATGCCGCCGGTAAACGCACCGTCGCCAATAATTGCAATGACTTTGCCCGGTTCCGATTTCAGTTTTTTCGCCTGCGCCAAGCCAATGGCTGCCGAAAGCGACGTATTGCCGTGGCCTGCAATAAAAATATCATGCCGGCTCTCTTCGGGCTTCGGAAATCCCGAGATTCCTCCGCGTTTTCGCAGCTGCGAAAAGCCCTCGCGTCTTCCTGTCAAAAGCTTGTGGGTGTAACATTGGTGACCAACGTCCCACACAAACTGATCACGCGGCGAAGAAAAAACCCAATGAAGCGCCAGCGTCATGTCAATCGTTCCGAGGTTTGAAGATAAATGACCGCCTGTTTTTGAAACGCTGTCAATCAAAAATGCACGAATTTCTTCTCCCAGCTTCGTCAACTGCTCCTTCGGCAGCTTTTTTAAATCATCGGGCGTGTTCACGCGGTTCAATAATGCCATATCTTTCACTTCCTTCCGTTGGACTAAAGGCTTTCTCAAAACTTTAAGAAAGCCGTCAGGGCGCCGGAATCAGCATAGCAATTAGAATTCCGAGCAGCGCGCCGGAAAGCACCTCAATGGGAGTATGTCCCACTTTTTCCTTCAGCTTTTTAAAATCGCCGTTAAAAGCATTTTCTTCCATATCAAAAAAGAATTTATTGAGCAGCTTGGCCTGTTCGCCCGTTTCTCTGCGCACACCCATGGCATCGTACATGACAATGGCCGCCAGAATAAACGAAAGCGCAAACGCCGGAGAGCGCGGGCCCTCGCTGTTTGCCACAGCAAGAAATGTGGAGCAAACAAAAGCGGAGTGTGCGCTGGGCATTCCCCCTGCACCCCAAAGGCGTTCAGCATCAAATTTTCCGCTCAGCAAATAATTGATAATGGTCTTCAGCACCTGCGCCGCCAACCATGAAAGCACCGCAACTGATAAAATATAATTCCCAAAACAAAAATTTTGTAAAAATTGCAGCATTTCCTCTTCCCCTTATTGTTTCCGGTTTGCCAGCGACACCGCCAGCTCGCGCAAAAACCACGCTTTTTCGCCGTATCCTTCCAACGCGTCACAGGCGTTTTTTGTTTTTTCCTGCGCCATGCGGCGGGATGTATCCAAGCCGTAAAGCGTCACAAACGTTGACTTCCCGTTTTCTTCATCACTGCCGACGGGTTTGCCCAGCACCTCGCTCGTGGAAACCACATCCAAAATATCATCTACAATCTGAAATACAACGCCAATATCACAAGCGTATCGACGCAAGAGCGCTTTGTCCTCCGTAAGCGCTCCGGCAGCACATGCCCCCAGAAGAACCGCAGCTTGAATCAGTTTTCCGGTTTTGTTGGCATGAATGGTTTCCAGCTGCGCCGCATCAGCCCGCTGTGTTTCAAAGCGCAAGTCAAGCTCCTGTCCGTAAATCATGCCTTTGGCTCCGGCAGCGCTTGACAATACAGACACCGCTTCAATCGAGGCATTCGGTGCTGTGCTGATCGCTTCAAAAGCCGCCGTCAACAATGCGTCACCCGCCAACAGCGCCGTTGCCTCACCAAATGCTTTGTGGCACGACGGCTTACCGCGCCGCATATCATCGTCATCCATACAGGGCAAATCATCGTGAATCAAAGAATAGCAGTGCAGCATTTCAATGCCCGCGGCATAATCAGCGGCTGTTTGCAGATTTCCGCCCAGCATGTCACAAACAGCAAGACACAGAACAGCCCGCACTCTTTTCCCCCCGGAAAATAAGCTGTAGCAAGCCGCTTTTCCTACTTCAGAATCTGCGTCAAAGCAAAAGGCCGCCTTATGCTCCAGCGCCTCATGAGCCAAGCTCAGGTAGTGCTGATATTGCTTTTGATAATCCATGCCATGCTCCCCTTTCAAAACTCTGCATCACTTTGCGCAAAGGCTCCTCCGGCTTCAATTTCTTCTACTTTTAACTGTGCTTTTTGCAGCAGTTCATCACAATACGCAATATATTCCGCGGCTTTGGCATACAGCTTGATGCTTTCCTCTAAGCCGGTTTCTTCCTTCGCCATGACATCCAGCAGCGCTTCCAGTTCAGCCGCCGCCTGCTCAAATGTTGTCCCTCGCTTCATTGCTTCTCCTTTTCTTTCCCTCTTGCAAGCGCTTCATTTTCACCGAGTTCCTGCAAACCGGAAGAATGCGCCGTCACTCGGTTCACCGTACAAACTGCCTGCGCCTGTTTTGTAATCAGCGTCACCTGTTCTCCTTCGGTTAGAACTGCGCTCTTTTCGGCAGCGCTCGGCTCGCGCTGTACAAATGCATAACCTCGTGCGAGCACGCCGTATGGGTTCAAGGATTCTGCCATCTGTGCGGCATGCGCCAAACGCATTTGGAGCCGCTCTGTTTTATTCTGCATCCCCTCGTATGCCCTTGTACGAAGGCGGTTCAGATCCCCCCGCCTGCGCTCAATCTTTGTCCTGGCCGTTTCCGTCGAAGCCTTTGTCTTACAAGAGGAAAGCTGATAATTTGCTCTCGACAGCTTTGCATGCATCATTTGCTGAAGGGAAGCCGCTGTTTTTCGGACGGCTGCCATGCGCTGCGCCATATCCGGCAAAACAATTTCAGCTGCGGCGCTCGGCGTAGGCGCTCGGCAATCAGCAACAAAATCCAAAATCGTAAAGTCAATTTCATGTCCCACGGCCGAAACTAAAGGGGTGCGGCACGCATACGCCGCACGAGCGAGAGTTTCATTGTTAAACTCCCATAAATCCTCCGTCGAACCGCCGCCGCGCGCAACAATAATCACGTCGCACTTTCCGCTTGCATCCAATGTTTGAATGGCGCGCGTTACCTGCTGTGCCGCCTGCGCCCCCTGCACATTTGCAGGGCACAACAAAAAGGATGCCATCGGACAGCGCCGCCGTGCAACATTTAAAATATCCTGTAAAGCCGCGCCCGTTTTTGATGTGACGAGCCCGACAGTCTTAGGCATTTGCGGCAAGGTCTTTTTATGCACAGCATCAAAAAGCCCCTGCGCCGCCAGCTTCTTTTTCAGCTGTTCAAACGCAGCCTGCATCGCACCCTGCCCGTCCAAAGCCATGCGCCGGACATAAACCTGAAACGCGCCGTCACGCTCATACAAAGAAACGCGGCAGCTCACCAGCACTTTCATTCCGTTTTCCGGCACGAAAGAAAGCCGCTGTGCGTCGGTGCGAAACATCACCGCTTTCACACTTGCCGTTTCATCTTTCAAAGAAAAATAAAGATGACCCGTCTTAAAGTGATTCGTAAAATTGGAAATTTCGCCGCTTACCGCTAAATCTTGCAAAAGCACATCCTGCTCAAGCAGGTCTTTTGCGTAGCGATTCAGCTGCGAAACTGTGATTGCTCGTTCCAATCTCCCACCTCATTTGCGGCAATCAGCGCCACGCCGATCGCGTTGTCGCTGGAAAATTTTCCGGGGACAAAGTAAACGTCCCTTTGCTTCGCACATACATACTCGCGAATTAAATCACTGCTCATTACCCCGCCCGCGCACACAACAGGCCGTCCGGGATATTCGCACCTTGCATGTTCAATCATTTTTAGAATGGTCTGAGCGATATAAGATAAACAGTAATGTGCCACCCTCTCAGCCGGTGCGCCCTCTTTCAACATTGCCTCGCACTGATTTTCCAGCCCGGAAAGGCTGCAATTCATCCCTTTTACGCTTACTTTGGGACGAACGGACTCTTTCCATTTTTGCGCCAGCTGCGACACATACACACCTGCCGGGAAAGGAAATCCCAAGCGGACTCCCACGCGGTCGACGGCTTGGCCCGCGTACAAATCCTGCGAACCGCCCAGCACACGTAAAATTTCATAACCCCGGCAAAGGAGCATCTCCGTTGTGCCCCCCGAAATATGGAACACAATGGTTTCCCGTTCCCAGAGCGCCGGTTCTTTTGCCGCGTAAAGAGCCGCGGCAACATGCCCTTGCTGGTGCGTTGTGGCAACGGGCTTTGTTCCGCGTGCTAAAGCAATGCTTTCGGCACAGGCTTTTCCCACTAAAAAGCACGGCATATAAGAGCCTTCCACCGGGCGCGGTTTCACGGAAAAGCCCACCGCGCCAATCTCGGACAGCGGCACACGTTCGTTCAGCTCGGAAAGCATTTCCGGCAGTGCGACGGTATGATGAAACACCGCGTCACTTTGACGCAGACCACGTTCTCCCTCTTTCACCGGCAAAAAGCGCTTACTATCACAAACAACCTCTTTTGCGTCGGTGCAGACCACCGCCAAAGAGGTTGCGTAATTGCTGGTGTCAATGCCCAGCGTCAGCATGTCTGCGACGCCTCTTTGCCGCCGTCGCGCGCCAAAGCGCCGAGCACGCCGTTGATAAACTGATAGTCGTTATCCCCGCCGTATTTCTTTGCCAGCTCAACAGCTTCATTGATGACAACGCTGTCCATATCTTGTCCTTCATTTCCGAAACGCATTTCGGCTACTGCCATGCGCAGAACCGTCAAATTCACCTTCGGAAGGCGCGCCAGTGTCCAATCTTTGAGGCGCGCTTCAATCATCGCGTCAATCTCGGGCAGATGCGCCGTCATATTACAAAGCAGCGCCTCACCGTAAGCGTCCACGGCGTACTCGCCGCACTCACGCGAATAGGCGATGATTTCCGACAGTTCATCCGGACGAAATTCGACTTCAAAAGCCGCGATAAAAGCGTTTTCACGCGCAGTTCTTCTTGTTATATTCATGTTACATCCTCGTAAAACAAGGCCCCCCTGCACACATTGCAAGAGGGCCGATTTTTGATTACTCTTCTTCGCTGTGCTGTGCCTGCGGCGAAGCAACCCCCGTAACCATCACATTGACCTTCGACACGGTAATTCCGGTCATGTTCTGTACGGCACTTTTTACATTTTCCTGTACTTTTTCAGAAAGTGCAGGAATCTTGCTTGCATACTGCACCTGCACGTTAACGGTAATTTCCGCGACATCCTCAGAGAGCGTCACTTCAATCGGTTTTTTCAAAGCGGCCAGACCCATCTTTGAAAATAATCCTTTGACACCCAGCGTCCCCGCGCTGATATCGCACACACCGTCTACTTCAAGGGTTGCCATTCCCGCGATTTTCGCAATGACATCCGTAGAAATCTGCAAACTTCCGCCGATGCTGTTGGTATTTGCCACATCCATAATTCAAAGACCTCCCTGCCCGCGGCAAACCGCCGTGACCTGATTTAATCATATTGTAACACACTCTGTGTGTTTCTACAATACTTTCCTCGGATTTCTGAAAACGCTTCTTTCAAAACAGCGTTTTTACCGCATTTATTTCACTTCTACAATACTGATATTCTGTGCCTGTACGCCGCCTTTATTGATGACAATGTCGCGGATTTGCGCTACTTCGGCTTTTGACAAGCCCTCGCTGCCGGTTTTCACGGCAATGTTGGCGCTGCTGTCCTCCAAAAATGCTACACAGTCTGCAAAACCTTTGGCTTTAATCAGGTTTTCAATGTCGCTTTCCAAGGTAATGCCTTCAATCACCGCCGTCAAATTTTCTGTAATCGTCTTTTTCTCGGCATCGGTGAGCTGTGTGTTTTTCAAGGTGGACTGCATTTTGTCCAGCGCTTCATCGCGCGTTTTCGTTCTGCTTAAACGGGCCTGCTCAAAATAGCTGTCCGTGCTTTCCGCACCGGCGCTGACAAGCTGAGCATCGCCGTAGTTTTTATCAGGCAGAGCCTCCAGCACTGGCTGCTCTTCTTCGGTTTCCACTGTTGCATTCACCGCCGCTGCCTCCTGCATTGCATAAGGACTGTCGTTTTTGGCGTACTCCCAGTTCAGATATACCGCAACACCCAAGGCTGCCACCAACGTTAACAAAGTGAGTTGTCTTTTGCTTTTTGCGCTTTTCATCAATTGTTCCTCCAATCAAAAATCAATCATTAAGGGTTTGCCGTCTGCATCGCTGCAACGCAGACGCGGTTTGTGGGAATGCCGAGCACCGTCGACACCACCTGCGTAATTCTGCTTTCTACGGAAACATCACCTGCGCCCTCGCAAATGACGGCGACGCCCTGCACCGTCGGCTGACGCACGGTTTCCACCAATGGCTGTTCGTCGCTGCCGGAGTCAAAAAACAGGTGGCTGCTTTGTCCGTTGTTTCGGTCAAGCACCTTTTGTCCGTTTTCGTCATATTGGTGCTCTGCATCAAGCTGTTCATCCTGCGCATAGATGGTTTCCCCCGCATCTTCCAATGTAATCATCACTTTCACCTTGCCTGCGCCGTCTACGGTTTCCACAATCTGCTGCACTCGTTCTTCTAAAATTTGCTCTTGAGCACTCACAGACATCTCCTGCCCGCTTTGCGCAAACACATCTGCTTTTTGCTGAGATTTTGGAAAAAGCTCTGATGCCCCCAGCAATAAAATGCCTGCAATTCCAAGCACAAACAAGGCGTTTTTCTTTTGGAGCAGCCCTTTCAGCCGCTCAGCCCACATCTGCTGCTGTGTTTGTTTCATTTTGCGTTCCTCCTTGCACCTGTGTGATCGAAACGTCCTCACCAAGCTCCTTGCGAAGTTCTGCTTGAATCTGTTCAAACGTTTCATCTGCCGCCACGGATACACTTTCGACAAATGCGCCTTGTGCATGCGCCCTTATCGTCACCTCAATGGGCACGCCGTACTGCTGCGAATACTGGCGGCTCAACTGTGCTCCGGCCTGCTCTGCGGCGCTGTCGTAAGGATTGTATTGAGCAGTCGTTTGTTCAATCTGAGCAGCCTCGTCATAAGACAGTTCCCAGGAAGGTATGCTCCACTCTGTTGGAAAAACGCTTACTAAGATATATAGCGTAAGTACCAGTTTTATGACCGACTTTTTTGGCCCGGTATCACAAAGCCGTTCCAACAGCCCTGCGGCGGCACAGGCCATACATACACCAATCAGCCACTGTGAAAGATGCTCCATGCTCATCCCCCGCTTCCCAGCAATACCATTAAAATTGTTGAAGCAATTACCACGAAACAGAAAAAGCATGCAATTGATGCGTAAAGCCCGGTACATTCCGAAAAACACACCATCAGCTTCCGGCTTTTTTCCGTTCCCAGTGCGCCCGCTCCAATCTCCCCAATCATAAATACTATTTTATACAGAAAGCATTGTAGAATAATCGGAAAAAACGCCGCTGCAATCACTGCAACCAAGACAAATCCGATGCTGCCTTTCATCACGCGCATACCAGCGATAACGCTTCCCAGCGCATCCGATACTGTTCGGCCTACAACCGGCACAGTGCTCCCCAGCAAAAACCGTCCCGCTTTCAGTGCCAAGCTATCCGCGCTTTGGGCAAATACGCTTTGCAGTGTCATCAAAGCAGTAAATGCCGTGCCGCAAAGCGCAAGCATCCACTTTGACACTTTTAAAACCAGCTGTGCCATACGCGCAAAATCAAACAAACTGCACATGCACCCCATTGCGGAAAGCGCCATGCTCACCTGTGTCACAGGAAAGCCCACACAGGAAACCACGCCGACGATGAGATTCATCCCCGCAAAGAAAAGGCCCGTATAAATCGCCGCGCTGCCCGCTTGTCCGCAAGCGGTTAACACAGAGGCAAAAACCGGAATAAAGGAAGCCAAATACGACTGCACCGTAATCATGGTTTCTTTCAGAACGGAAAAAAGCCCTGACAAAAACGACGCACAAATTACAAAAACGGAAAGTGCGGTAACCATGTCCACCATTTGCTCACCGGCACTGCCCGATTGCGTACAAAAAGCTTTTGCAAGCGCCGCCGCAATCATCAAAGCGGCAAGGCGCGCCAGAAGCTGAAACGGGCGAAGCGCATTCTCCCGAATCGCCCCGAAGAGTTTCTCTACCCAATCCGACAAAGGGGTTTGCTGAAACTCTTGTGCAGATAAGGGCGCGTCGTCAAGGACGGCCTGCCACTGCGACGGTATTTCCGTTTCCTGCGCAAACGCGGGAACCGAACAGCACAAAAGCAGCACCGCAACAACGATGGCTTTTATGACAGCGCCAAGATATTTGACACCAGCTCGACCGCCTGCGCGAAAAGCGGGAGTGCCGCCGCCAGCATGAGAACACGCCCGGCGAAATCCACACGGCCCGCTAAGGCAGGCTGTCCAGCTTGCGTGCATAAATCCTGTATACATTGTGATATCACCGCAATTCCAATGGTTTTCAGCACATAAAATAAATTCTCCGAGCCGGCTTGCTCAGTAAAGCGCTTCACTTGCTCAATGACGGGAGCCAGCAGGTGGGCCGTTCCCACCAAAATTGCAATACAGCACGCCAACGCCGCCAAAATGGCATATCCGGAATTATAATGCTTGAGCAAGTCGACGACGACAGCGGCACACACCACCAAGCCGGCAATCCGAAACATTTCCTGCATATTAAAGCGAAAAGAGGTCTTTGATGGTATCGAACAATACACTGATTTGCCCGATAATCATCATCAGCACCACAATCAACCCGGCGAGCGTCGTCATCATCGCCTGTTCCTCCCGGCCGGAACGAATCAAGAGCTGATTGAGCACGGCCACAATAATTCCAATCGCTGCAATTTTAAACACAAAATCAATATTCATCGTTCGGACTCCTTGATTACATCAGCACAAGCGCCGCGGCGGCTCCCGCCGCAATGCCCATTCTTTGGTATAGCTTGCCTTGTACGCGCGCACATTCACGCGCTTCTTCCCCCAGCTGCTCAAGGCGCTGGCGCGCGTAATCGAGCCTGCGGCATACGCTGAGCGTATCCTCTGTGCAAAGCGCCGTTACCGCATCAAAAAACAAGCTCCATTCCGTCTTAGACACCTCGGTTTGCTGTGCACTTTGTCGGGCAAAGCACGTTTTCAAGCGCTGGGGCAAAGGCGACGCATCACACGCCAGCGGAAACGCCATACCGGCTACTTGTGCGGCGCGCCGCAGCATCTCTTCTGTCGGGCCAGGGTGCCGGCTGAGCATTTCGCCAAGGCTGCGCAGGCAGACCGCCATTTGTTCGAGCAGCTCCTGTCTGGATCTCAGCCGCCGTGCACGCATTGTTCCTACGGCTCCTCCCAGCATCAGGAGGCATGCGGCGCCCAGCGCTTTCGCTGTGAACATCCAAATCATATATATCCCTCACTTGTCCGGGCGAAGCACGCCCCTTTAGAAATACCGCTTTTGTAAAAGCTCCTGTTTCCAAAAGCATTCGAATCGGTTCCCGCTTGTACAATCCGTCAAGGTCTGCGGCATGCACCGAAGCCACAACGCACACGCCGGCATTGACGGCACTGCACACCGCCTGCGCATCCTCTTTTGCACCGATTTCATCACACACCAGAACCTGCGGCGAAAAAGCCCGCAGTGCATGCTGCATGCCGATGTGTTTCGGATAACCTGAAAAGACATCGCAGTCCAGCGGGCGCATTTGGCCTGCCGGGAAGAGCTCTTGACGCTCGTCCACAACGCTCACGCAGCATGTGCGCGCCCACCAGCGCACCAAGCTTCGGAGAAGCGTTGTTTTCCCTGAGGCCGGTTCTCCTGCAATCAAAATCCCTTCACGCGGAGCATCTGCTAAAAAGCGCGGCAGTTCGCACATTGCATTGCGGGCGATACGGATATTGATTCCCGCAATTTCCTGTACGAAATAGCTTTGATCCGGCATTTGCTTCATGGTGCCGCACACGCCGACACGATGCCCGCCGGACAAGGTGAGATATCCTTGATTGATTTGAGGCTGTGCACTATGTACCGAGTAGCCGCACAGCGCATGAAAGCAGTCATTCATCAACGCTTCGCTCATTTTTTTTGCATCGGAAAGCTCGCTCGTCAGCACACCCCTTCCATTTAAAAAAAATACCCCTTGCGGTTTTCGCAGCATCACCGGGCCGAAGGTTCTCAGCCGAATTTCCGTTACATCCCGAACAAACTCCGGGTCTAAACGGGACAGCGGATCGGATAATTCGGCAGGCAAAGCCGCCGCTGCTTGGTAAAAAGACTGTGCCATACGCCGTTCTCTCCTTTTTTCATTGTGCCAAGGTACACAGCAGCGGAAAAGATCTGCTTTTACCGCGTGGCAGCGCTTCTTCTCAGAAGACATGCTTTCGCTTCCCATGCGCCAAGAGATTTCCGCTCCCAAGACAGCCTGTCTATCACTGTGTGCGGTGGTTCGTTTGATTCACTATATGAAAAAAGGACAGGCGGTAGAACCGTCTGTCCTTTTTTCTTTTTAAAAATATTCGAAAGCGCTTTTCTGAAAAAACGAAAGCCTCGCACTTTTCAGAATCCATATTTTTTCAGAATCCATATTGATTTTTGAAACCCTTTGTGAAACGCTCCCAAAAATTAAATATTTTTTACACCGTTTGAATTTCCGGCCACAAGCTGCTGCCTTTTAAATCGTCAGCGGGAACGCCTAAATATTCACACACCGTCTGCGCAATGCAGGCAAAGCTCATGCGCGTACCCAAATCAACCCCTTCGCGCACCTTTGCGCCGTACACGAGCAAAGGTACATACTCACGCGAGTGGTCGGTAGACGGCGTAGCAGGGTCACATCCGTGGTCTGCCGTGAGAATCAAAACATCGTCCTCCCGGAGCATCGGCAGCAGCTGCTCGAGCTGTCGGTCAAAGGTCGTTGCCGCACGGGCATAACCGTCAACATCATTGCGGTGCCCGTAAATCATATCAAAG
The DNA here is from genome assembly GCA_019119935.1 of Candidatus Ruthenibacterium merdavium. Taxonomy (GTDB): domain Bacteria; phylum Bacillota; class Clostridia; order Oscillospirales; family Ruminococcaceae; genus Ruthenibacterium; species Ruthenibacterium merdavium. The sequence goes on from DWWA01000045.1 coordinate 22,624, forward strand.
TCCACAAGGTTGACAAACGCCAAGCCTTCAAACTCTTCCTTTGCAAGCTGCATGGTCACTTCCATCCCATGCTCATTTCCGGTAGTGCGAATAGTCCGCGTCACACCCTGCCCGGCAAAAATATCATAAATCTTTCCTACGCCGATCACATCCATTCCGGCTTTAGAAACGGCATCCAGCATCGTGTGTGCAGGCGGCTTAAGCGAAAAATCATGACGGCGGGAAGTACGCTTAAAATCTTTCGCGCAGGTTCCCACAAACGGGCGGGCAATCACGCGGCCCACTCCGTGCTCGCCCACTAACAGCGCACGCGCCTGCTCGCAGATTTCATATAAACGTTCAACCGGGACAATATCTTCGTGCGCTGCAACTTGAAATACACTGTCAGCAGAAGTGTAAACAATGAGCGCGCCCGTTTTCATGTGCTCTTCGCCGTAATCTTCCAGCACTTTTGTGCCGGAATAGGGGCGGTTGCACAGCACTTGGTAACCCGTTTTTTCGCAAAATGCATCGATTACATCCTTCGGGAAGCCGTTCGGGTAGGTCGGAAGCGCTTTCGGGCTTTCAATTCCCGCGATTTCCCAGTGTCCGATGGTGGTATCTTTTCCGTTAGATGCCTCCTGCAAACGTGCAAAAGAAGCCTTCGGGGCTGTGCTTTTTTCATGGCAGGATACGCCCTCGATATTGAATAAGCCCATCTTTTGCATCACGGGCATGGCAAACTCTTTGCTTTTGGCAATTGCTGCAAGCGTATTGCTGCCCTCGTCCCCAAACAGGGCGGCGTCCGGCTCTTCCCCGATTCCAAAACTATCCAGAACAATTAAAAAAACTCTTTTTTTCATCAATCTGCTCCTTTTAAAAAACATCAATGCTGCGTCCAAAATCCACTCGTTTGCGCTGAAACTTATCTGCTTAGGCACAAAGTGAACTAAACTTACCTTTATTATACCATGAAACCGCGAAACGGACTCAACAAAAACGCACTCGCCGCGTTTTTGCATAGATACGTTGACGCGGGTCGGGCGGATATTCCGCCCCGGGCGCTTTTGCGCACGTCTGCCATGAAGCGGCGGCCTGCTGTCATTATATCATAGTTAAAATGCTTTGTCACTTTCGGCATTTTTATCATCGTTCTTGCACATTCATTTTAAAGTTTTTATAAAATTGCTGTAAAACTTCGTTATTTATTTGTTAATATCGTTTTTTTCGCTTCGAAGATATTGCGAATTTAAAAAAGAACATGTATAATGTGTAGGTAGTCAGATATTGATTGACATTAGAAGAATAGGAGTGTTTTGGAATGCGCAAAACAAAAATTGTTTGCACACTTGGTCCTTCGACCGAAAAAGACGGTGTTCTGAAAGAAATGATGCTCGCGGGCATGAACGTTGCTCGCTTCAACTTTTCTCATGGTTCTCATGAGGAGCATAAAGGACGTTTGGTGAAGGTGAAGGCTCTGCGCGAAGAGCTCGGCCTGCCCGTTGCCGCTCTGCTCGACACCAAAGGCCCGGAAATCCGCTTGGGCGACTTCAAAGAAGGCCGCGTTCAGCTGAAAAAAGGTCAGAAATTCACTTTAACCGCTCGTGAACTGGACGGCGATGAGACCATCTGCTCCATCACCTACAAACAGCTGCCTAACGACGTAAAACCCGGCTCTTCCATCCTGCTGGATGACGGCCTGATCGGTTTGACCGTTGAGAGCGTAAACGATACTGATATCGTCTGCACCGTTAACAACGACGGTAAAGTTTCCAACCACAAGGGCGTAAATGTGCCCGGCGCAAAGCTTTCTATGCCGTACATGAGCGAGAAAGACCGTTCTGACATCGAGTTCGGTGTTGACGAGGGCTTCGATTTCATCGCTGCTTCTTTCGTTCGCCGTGCAGACGACATTTTGGAGATTCGCCGTATTCTCGAGAGCAAAAACTGCAACACCATTAAAATTATTGCCAAAATCGAGAACCAAGAGGGCGTTGACAATATCGAGGAAATCCTCAATGTTGCTGACGGCGTGATGGTTGCCCGCGGCGATATGGGTGTTGAGATTGACTTCACCGAGATTCCCATCATTCAAAAAGACTTGATCGCACGCTGCTACAGCCTCGGCAAGACGGTTATCACCGCTACCCAGATGCTGGACAGCATGATCGTAAACCCGCGCCCGACCCGCGCTGAAATCACTGACGTTGCTAACGCCATCTATGACGGCACTTCCGCTATCATGCTGTCCGGTGAGACCGCTGCTGGCGCATGGCCCGTTGAGGCTGTCCGCACCATGGCTGCCATCGCTGAGCGCACCGAGCGCGACATCAACTACACCAAGCGCTTCACCGGCCGTCCCTACGAGAGCATGAACATTGCTTCTGCGATTGCACACGCAGCTTGCACCACTGCTTTGGACATCAAGGCCGATGCTTTGATCACCGTGACAAAGAGCGGCGAAACCGCCCGTCTGCTGTCGAAATATCGTCCCTGCACGCCGATTTATGCATGTGTCATGGATGAGAAAGTTTATCGTCAGCTGGCTGTCTGCTGGGGCGTTACTCCCCTGTTCATGGACTATGCCGAGAACACCGATTTGATGGTTTCTAAGGCTGTTGAAAAAGTGAAGAGCGCCGGCTATTTGGCAGACGGCAACGTTGCTGTTATCACTGCCGGTATGCCCGCAGGCGTTTCCGGCACGACGAACATGATTAAAGCTCATGTCGTTGGCGAGCAAAACTAATTCTTTTGCAAGCAAAAATTTGGGATCATCTTGAAATAACAGATTGATTTTGTAAATGCTCAGGCGTCTGTCCCATGCAGGGGCAGACGCCTGTTTATTGCTTATGTGAGATTAAAGCATTTTTTACAAAGGGAGGTTTTTTATGGAACGGATTGCCAGCTTTTGCGTCGATCACACCAAACTTGACCGAGGCATGTACATTTCCCGCATTGACGGCGATGTTGTCACCTATGATATTCGCATGAAAAAGCCAAACGGCGGTGATTACCTTGCCGTTCCCGCGGCGCACACCATCGAGCATCTTTTCGCCACTTATGCCCGTAACTCTCAATACGGCAATCAAGTGGTGTACGTTGGGCCGATGGGATGCCGCACCGGCTTTTATTTATTGGTGCGCGACACCGTTTCGCATGAGCAGGCATTGCAGCTGGTCATCGACAGCTTTGCCTTTATTGCACAGTTTGAGGAAGAAATTCCCGGCGCAAGCGAAGTGGAGTGCGGCAATTACCGCGAGCAGGATTTGGAAGGCGCAAAGGCAGAAGCGCGTGCAATGCTGCCTGTATTAGAGGGCTGGAGCGTTGAAAAAATGCAATATCAATCTTAATTGATATAAAGCGTTTTTCCAAAACAGAAAAATATCTGCCGATAAAAAAGGGAAGGATTCCCCGTCGAACGCAAACGCAGCGCCGACAGGGAATCCTTCCTCTTTATTTTTTAAATACCATTGTTTTGCTGATGATATAGTTTAAAACAATGACGACAATTTGACCGAAAATCTTCACCGGTGCGCTGGGCAGCTGAAGCCAAGTGATAAAAATCACTAAGATGATTTCTTCCACCACCAGCGTTCCTACTCTTCCGCCGAAAAATGAAACAATCTGTTTCAGCAGTTGTCTGTTGTTCTCTACCCGGCCGTCAAATACCCAAGTTCGATTGGTAAAGAACTGAAACAGAACGCAGATAATCCAGCAAATGATATTATTAACGAGCTCACTGATCTGAAATGCATAGTCAATCCCGATAAACAGGAAAAAATTCAAAAAAAACGCCAGCCCGCCGAAAAATGTGTAAAGAAGCGCCTCTTTGTATTTCAAATAAAAGGGTTCAAACAAACGCAGTATCGGCAAGTGCATCATCTTGTCAAAAATATCTTCTTTTTTGTCGCTTTGCATCATTACTTCACATCCTCCGGACGATAGGCGCCAAACAAGTTTTTAAATAAAATTTTAAGCAATTCGCTGTTTCCTTTGAAAAAGCTGATTTTTGTAGGGGTCTTTTCATTCGCCGGATACTCTCGTGTCACCGGTATTTCACACGCCTTCATGCCGAGCTGGGTCGCCCTTACGGAAAGATAAGCCAAAAGCTCATAGGACATAAAAATATCACGCAGGGGCTGTACACGCTCATCTTTCAAATACCGCATGGAGTATCCGCGGTATGCATTGGTCGTATCGGTAAACCGCTGGCCGGCCGTCATGGAAATGACAGGCGCATGAATCAGACGAACCGATAAATCGCGCACCCAAGGCGTATTGATCCCTTTACCGCCTTCAATAAAACGTGATCCCTGAATGAGGTCAAAGCCTTCCTTGAGCTTTTCGATAAATCGAGGAACATCTTCGATGCTGTCCTTGTTGTTTCCGTCAATGGTAATAACGCCTTGATAACCGCGCTGAATGGCCCACCAAATCCCCATTCGCAGCTGTGCGCCTTGCTTTCCCGTATCTTTTTTCACGAGCAGCGTGTTCGCATCTAACTCTCGCAGAATATTTTCCTGTGTGCATCCGTCGGTGGAGCCGCCATCGCATACAACGATGTCCGCATATTCCGAGATACGGCTGTCTTTGGCGCGCTGCAACTCTGTGTGAATTCGTTTTCCCTCGTTGATAATCGGAATCAGCACAACATAGTCACTGCTTTTTTCTGCATACTCGGTGCACTCAAATTTTGGCACACCGGGCTGTTTTTCATATATCATCTTTTCGCTGGCTCCTTAACCTATCGGTGCTCTTTTTCTATGCTTTTTTTGGAGTGTTTCTGAAAGCAATCCTTAAATTTGCTCAAAAACTTCTCTCATATACCGCATCGCATTTTTAATGTTTTCCACTCGCTCTTGCGTTTTCATCTCAATGGAAATAAATTTTTGATATCCTTTTCCTTTAAGCAGGCGCAGTAAATCGCCGTGCAGTTCGCGTGAAGTCAGGGCTTCAATTCCCGGCTCACTGATATGCACATGGTTAATTTTTGACACACTTTCAGAGAGCTGCTCTAAAGTTTCCCCGTTTTGAATGATCGTTCCCACATCGAGATTGAAGAGAAAGCCGCGGCTGTTCACTTTTTCAATCATACGCAAAGCCGACGCAGTGTCATTGATATAGTTTGTGTTGTAAATCGCCGGGTTTGCTTCCAACGCTAAAACTGTACCTTTGTGTGCGGCATAATCCGCAAGCTCTTTGAAAAAGCGAGCCGCAATCTCATCGGCCCAATCCATGGTTTGTCCGTCAGGCACAACACGATTTTTCGGGCATCCGAACACCAAATTGCCGCACTCCACCGCCGCTGCAAAATCAATGGCTTGCTTGGTATAGTTCAGCAGAGCCTCCCGCTCCTCATCCGTGCCAAACAGCGCCTGCGTTTTTCCGAACCAAATGGACTGCATCGACGAAATCGAAAAGCCGTACTCTTTTTTTAACCGCTTGCTCCAAATTTCAGCCTCTTTTAAATGATCATAAGGCAGTTCCGGAAAAATTCTTGTAGGCGCAATTTCCAGGCCCGTAAAACCGTTTTCCTGCATAAAGCGGTAAATTTCTTCGTCCCGCTCTTTTTTCCATGCAATATTCGATATAGAAAGCTGCATCATTCTGCCTCCTTTACAAAGCGGCGAATATCTTCCAGCACCTGCTCACGGCTCATCAGATACTCCCCTGTTCCGCCGAACAAATCGGCATACTTTGTTCGATAATCATAGAAAACCGGGTTCGGTTGAACCACATTCTCAAACGGTTCACCCGTCAAAAATTCATAGACCTCTGCCGCCGAAATGGGTGCAGTAGCCGGGTGCCACAGCGTTAATCCCTCTTTTAACGCAATCTGAATATCATTCCACAAACGCGACAAAGGATAGAACTGATAAACATTTCGGCTGTCCGTGAAGTTCAGCGCCGTAAAGCCGAGCTCACGAAACGCTGTTTTCAGACGATCTTTTTCCTCTTTACTTAAAGCGCGGCATTTGTAAAATCCGTTCGATTGAAGCTCATAAACCTCTTTCAAAAGCGGCTCGCGTGCACTGAGCTCTTCAAGCTTTTCTTGTTTGAGCATAAACGGGATCACATTCATGTAATCATAGATAAAGTTTTTCTTGATGTTAAGTCCGTATAAGCCGGGCAAGCGGATGATCAATGCATCGGGATAATGTGCACGCACCCACTGCTCCAGCCGATAACGGTTCAGCCCATAGGCTTGAAGGCCGTGTGTATCAATCTCTGCCTCTTCATTTTTCCCGTTCGGCTCTTTTAAAACGTCAATGGTTGAAATTAAAACAAGTTTTTTCGGTGCAATGCGTTCAATGTTCTGCTGTGCCTGCGTGACAAGTTCCATATCGGCTTCGGGATTGGCATTCGCCAAATACTTTTCTGCACGCATGCCGGAGTAAATCAGCAAATCCGGGTTTGTACCGTAAGCATTTTCAATATTATGAGAGTTATATACGGCCCTAATCGATTCTTTCCCTGCCGCATAAATATTGCCCCCCACAAAACCCGTATATCCTACTAACGCTGTAACCATCGCAAACTCCTATCCGGGGAAAGGCCGCGTCTTCCCCTTTTGTTCTAAATCGCTTTCCAAATGTTTTACTGCGCGATAGAGTAAAACCGAG
>DWWA01000046.1 GCA_019119935.1 Candidatus Ruthenibacterium merdavium
CTCATAAGCGTAGGAAGTTTGGAAGAAAATCCAATCATTAAGCATGAAAAGTGGTTCTACTTCTTTGTGCTCTTTTTAGTAATCGGATTAGGATACGGAGCATCATTAAGATGGACTGCCGTAGGTTTATACCATTACAAAGGTATGCAGGCTAGATACTTAGTGCCTGTTTTACCGCTGTTTTTCTTATTATTCAAAGGAACACTCGCAAAAACAATAAATAAAGATATGCTTCTTTTTGCCGTAATTTGTCTGAATGCCTATTCTGTATTATATACATTTGCGCAAGTCATTTGGTAATTAGGTGCTAAAGTTAAGAGAAAGGATTGTTTATCCATGAAAATTTTATTTTTGAATTTACCGTATGAGTTTGAAATCAGCCGTGCCAGCCGCTGGCCGGAAAAAACAAAAAGCGGCACCCAGTATTATCCGTATTGGATTTGTTATGCAGCGGGTGTTTGTATGGACCGCGGCTATGATGTTGACTTAGTGGACTGCATTGCCCGCAAGCTGACAACAGAGCAAACAGTGGAATTGGTAAAACAGTCGAATGCAGATTATATTATGGGTGAAATTACCACTTCTACCTGCCATCATGATTATCAAGTTTTGACAGCAATCAAAAAGGCTTGTCCGAACGTTAAAATTTTAATCGGCGGTACGCATGCAACCGTTCTTTCTACCAAGGTTATGGAAGAGTGCCCGGCGATTGATGTTGTTGCCCGTCAGGAGTATGATTTCACACTGGATGAAATTATGAAAAACTGGGACAATCTGTCCGAGGTAAAGGGCATCACCTATCGAAATCAATCCGGAGAAATCATTTTCCAGCCGGACCGTCCTTGGACAGAGGATTTAGACGAGCTGCCGATGGTTTCCAAAGTCTACGAAAAGTTCCTTGATGTCAATGATTATTGCTATGCTTTTGCCCAAAAGCCGATGATCCAAATTTTCAGCTCTCGCGGATGTCCGTTCCACTGCAATTTCTGTTCGTACCCCGAAAGCATGAGCGGCCGGCGTTTCCGTCGCCGCAGTGTGAAAAACTTTGTGGATGAGCTGGAATATATTCACAACAATATGCCTTATATTCGTGAAATCTTCATCGAGGATGACACGTTTACTGTGGATAAAAAGCGTGTTGTTGAAGTTTGCGATGAAATTCAGCGCCGTGGCTTAAAATTGGTGTGGTCTTGCAATACGCGTGTCGATACGCTGGATTATGATACGATGAAGCGCATGAAAGAGGCAGGCTGCCGTTTGCTGGTGGTTGGCTACGAGTCCGGCAGTCAGAAAGTACTGGATGAAACTCGCAAGGGTATTAAACTCGAGCAGTCTGAGGAATTTGCGCGCAATACGAAAAAATTGGGCATTAAGGTGTTCGGCTGCTTTATGATTGGCTTAAAGGGTGACAATCGCGAAACTATCGAGGAAACTTTCCGCTTCGCCAAAAAGCTCTATCCGGATATGGTTTTCTTCCAGCAGGCAGTACCTTTCCCGGGCACGGCTTTCTATCAGTGGGCAAAAGAAAATGGCTATTTGCGCACTGAGGATTATTCTAAGTGGTTAAATAAAGACGGTTATCTGGATTGTTTGGTAGACTATCCTTATGCGGATCATAAAGAGATTGAGAAGATTCGCGATAATTTGATGAGCCGTTACTATTTCTCATTCACCTATATTTTCAAAACCTTCCTGGCGAATCTTGATTGGTTTGAATTTAAGCGTGTTATGAAGGGCGGATTCACTTATATTTGGTTCCGGATTAAAAAGATGGGAAAGTAACATCTATCTTAGTGGCTTTAGATTATAAAAACAGAAAGAATGGACGAGGATTTATATGAAGACAGCATTGCTCACACCTTTTGATACAGGAAATATAGGCACTGTTATGCAGGCTTATGCGACACACTCACTCATTAAAGATTTCGGTTATGATAATAAAATTATTTATTATCATTATGATTCAATACAGAATCCGTTTCTGCCTTCTAATCTTTTCAAAAGAGGCTTGAAAAGATATGTAGGTTCCATTGCGGGTTTTCTGATGAGATATCCCGCTAAAAAAAGTTTGTGGAATTTTATTAATAGGCATTTGGATATTACTGAAAAAGTCAGTAAAAATATGTTGCCTGCATTCTCAGAGCAATTTGACTACGTCATTGTAGGAAGTGACTGCGTATGGAATGGAGATGCGTTTCATCTTGAAACAGCTTATCTGTTGGATTTTTTAGAAGATAACAGGAAAAAAGGTAATTTTGCTAGCAGCTTTGCTTGTGATGGACTTACAGATGATCTTAAGCCGATTTTTTCCAAATATTTGTCTATGTTTCCAAGACTGTCGGTTCGAGAAGTACGAGGAAGAGAAATCATAAAGGAGATAACGGGTAAAGATGCAACGGTCGTACTAGATCCTACTTTGGTTCGGGATAATATTTTTTGGGCAAATATAGCCAATGAAAGTAACTTGGAACTACAAGAAGATTATATTTTTGTTGCAGAATATGCGATTTCACAAGCATTGATTAGAGATGCTGAAAAATTGTCAAAAAAATATAATCTTCCGATTTATTGCCTCTATCCGCCAAAAGGAAAAAACATCAAGGCAAAAACCTTTTTAAAAGCAGGTCCTGAAGATGTGATGAAGCTTATTCAAAATGCAAAATTTGTGCTGTCGGATAGCTATCATATGATGATCTTTGCAATTAATTTTAACAAGGAGTTTTTTGCATATAAAACAGTGACGAATATACCTGCAATCAGCAAATATTACAGTATTCTCGGTTGTTTGAACCTGGAGAATAGATTGATGGAAACACAGAATTTGACAGAAAATAGCATAGATATTTTAAACCTGCAACCAATAGATTATGCTGTTGTGAATAAAAAGCTGGAACAAGAAAGAAGTTTGTCTAAAAAATATCTGGAAGATTTGCTCGAAGATGCGTCTAATGGGTTTAAATAAATTATGAAACTTACAGGAGCGCTTTGGAATACACTTGGCAGCACAATGTATGGGATCAACAGCTTTGTTATGTTGGCATTGGTCAGTCGATTTGGAAGCGTGGAACAAGCTGGCTATTTTGGAATTGCTTTTACAACGGCTCAGATTTTATACATTGTCGGCTTGTTCGGAGCTAATATTTTTCAAATGACAGACTACCAGCATCAGTACTCCTTTTCTGATTATGCAAAAGTAAAGGTTATTTCATGTGCGTTGATGTTGCTGGGATGTGTTAGTTCTCTGCTTTTGATTGGGTATCAACCTGAGAAAGCAACTTATCTGGTGATGTTGGTGTTGCTGATGCTTTTAAACGCAGTCGGCGAACTCTATCAAAGTCTGTTTTTTCAAAATAATCGCTTAGATCTTTCGGGTGCAGCATTGTTTTATCGTACATTTTGGTCACTTTTCGCGTTTACTGTTACTATTCTGATTTTTCAAAATATTTTATTGGCGGTACTTTTACAAACTTTATGCAATTTTCTTATAACTTTATACTATGCACTAAAGATTGCGCCGCCATTTATTATGAAAGAGCCCAAACAAGCAGATGCACGTTCTAAAATGGGAGCGCTGCTTTTAGAGTGCACACCGCTCTTTATAGGCATGTTGCTCATGAATATTATGATTAATGCTTCAAAATACGGAATAGAAATTTTCTTAGATGATACGGCGCAGGGTTATTATAACATGATTTTTATGCCTGCTCAGGTTATAAATATGTGCAGTCAGTTTTTGTTTAAGCCTCTTTTGAGTCGTTATGCTGTTTTGCTTAAAGAAAATCAACTTTCTGACTTTAGAAAATTACTGTTGAGGCAGATAGGTTTAGTGTTGGCATTTACGTCTGTTTGTTGCTTGATTGCCTATTGGTTGGGAGCACCTGTTTTGGGATGGCTGTATAAAAAAGATCTTTCGATGTTAAAAAATGAGCTTACGATGGTTATTTTAGGCGGTGGTGTGTTTGCTGCTTGCCAGTTATTTTATTATATTTTTGTGATTTTGCGTCAGCAGAGAAAAATTTTGTTCATTTATATCTGTGTGTTTTGGGTTTCTGTGGCAGTGACAGCTCTTTTGGTGACACGAATGCAGCTTGCCGGTGCGGTGCTGTCTTTTATTGTTACGCATGCAATTTTACTGCTTGTGTATGCTCTTGTATTAAGTTGGGTATTAAGGGGGAAGCGGCGTGCCTGAAATTACGGTGGTTATTACAGCCTACCAGCTTGAGCACTATTTAGACCAATGTTTGAAAGAGCTGTTTGACCAGACATTTCAGGATTTTGATCTTTTACTGGTTGATGATTGCTCAAAAGACAGAACACGCGAAATCATTGAGCAATGGAAGTTGAAGTATCCTGAAAGGATAAAGACTTTGTTTTTGCAAAAAAACCTTGGCATGCCCTCTAAAACAAGAAATGCCGCGCTGGACAGCGGATTGATTGATGGCAGGTACTTTGTTTTTCTGGACGGTGATGATGCCATTGAACCATTCTTTCTGGAAAAGCTTCATACTGCGGCAGTAAAGTATAACGCACAGGTTGCTATTTGTGCCTATGATCGTGTTGAAGCGGAAAGCGGACGCAGGCTGTGCGAGGAAATGAAAGGATTTCCTGCTGCTTTGGACATTCCGCCAAACAACGATATTTTGGCTTTTGTCAATACGTCACCTTGGAATAAGCTGTGGGAAACCTCTTTGTTTGGCGACGGCCGGTTTCCTCTTTTTAAAGTGGGCGAGGAGGTTGTGCTCCAATTTACGCGCTACGTAAAAGCGAGAAGAATTGCATTTGTAGATGATGTGCTGATTCACTATCGGGTGCGTGAAGGTTCCGTGATTTCTAACACACCGGAAGAGTCTATTTGGCAATTTGCAAACGAACTGAAATCGTGTTATGATAGTCAAAACGACATTTTTCGTGAAACAGTGGCTTTAATGACATTTTTACACATCGGAATTTCTATGGCGCTTCGCGCTGCGGATAATCCCGATATTGACTTAAAGAACCATCTGAAAAAGACGTCTGAATTTTTTAAACGAGAGTTTGCTTGGTTTCGGACAAGCCGTTTTTTAAAGTTTCGATCTTTAGCGAAACATGGGTTCAAGGGAGTGGCTTTGTGGGCTTGTCTTTGCGCCTATCGAGTGCGTTGTTTTGGGCTGGTTTTACATGTGTTCCGTTTTGCAACGTCTAAGCTGCATGTTGATATCAAATTTTGAGTGGTGGTTGTAGATGAAGTTATTGATTATTATACCTGCTTACAATGAGCAGGATAACATTGAGCGTGTTGTAGAAAATTTGAAAAATAATTTTCCTCAGTATGATTATCTTGTAGTCAATGACGGGAGTGCAGATAAAACAGCGCAAATTTGCACAGAGAACGGATATCGTCTTCTGGATCTTCCCATTAACCTCGGCCTTGCGGGCGCAGTTCAGGCGGGTATGAAATATGCTTATTGTCACGGCTATGATGCAGCGATTCAATTTGACGCAGACGGTCAGCATCGCCCTGAATTTATTGAGCCAATGATGGAGAAACTGAAAAGCGGATACGATGTTGTCATTGGGAGTCGCTTTGTAACAGAGAAAAAGCCGCGTAGTCTGCGGATGCTGGGAAGCACATTGATTACGTTTGCCATTCGGCTTACCACCGGTGCAACAATTAAAGACCCAACCAGCGGTATGCGTGTGTATAACCGTTTAATGATTCATCAGTTTGCAACACAGCTGAACCATGCTCCAGAGCCCGATACAATCAGTTATCTGCTGTGCCGAAATGCAAAAATTGCCGAGGTACAGGTAGCAATGGACGAACGCACCGCCGGGGTAAGCTATTTAAACTGGACACGCAGTATGGGTTATATGCTGCGCATGGGAATTTCTATTTTGCTGATGCAGTGGTTTCGCGGAAAAGAGCCGATTGTTCACGCGCAAGAGGAGGAAACGTAAATGGAGTTGGAGCTTCGCTTAATTTTGCTGTTTGGTGCAGTTTTGACAATGGCTTATTTTATCCGCCAGATTCAGAAAAAACGCATGCAGATTGATTATGCAATTTATTGGGCTTTGTTCAGCGGCGCTCTGGTGGTTTTGGCGGCGTTTCCCGGTATTGTTACGTTTGGAGCAAGGCTGCTGCATATTCAGTCGCCGGCAAATCTAATTTATCTTTGCCTGATTTTTGCCTTAATTATTAAGCTGTTTACTACAACAGTAAAGGTTTCTAAGTTGAACCAACAGGTAACAGAGCTAACACAGCATATTGCTTTGTATGAACGGGAACAAAAAGAAGCACAAGAATAAAGAAATACTAATTTTTTTAATTCGGTCACTAATTAAAGAAACATCCGATTAAATGTTTTGCCGCATTTTTAAGCAGCTTAGTTTTATCCCTGGTGTTGCATATTTGTTCCATCGGTATATGGAGCCGCTTTGTCAAAAAGCCTCGTCTTGGATTGTCGAGCATTGCTTGATTTCAGCTTAAAAGGAGAAAACTCCCATTGCGAAAATGCGCAAAATTTGTTATACTGAAGACGTTTGAGGCAAGGTCTGCCTATTTATCATATAGATGCTGTCGCGAGGTGTGTTTATGAAAGAAGAGAAGTACGGAAAATATTACAACGCATCCTATTATTTGGATGGGTGCGGGCCGGACTATAATGATAAGGAATATTGGACAGGACAATTCCAAAAAATTGCAGAAAACATCGTTTCTGCTTTTTCGCCTAAAACCTTCTTAGACGTTGGCTGCGCTTATGGTTATTTAGTAGCGGCTTTGCGTGATTTAGGCGTCGAGGCCTACGGTGTGGATGTTTCCGAATATGCCATCAGCCAAGCGCGTGAGGACATTCGGGCTTTTTGTTATGTCTGCAATGCGGCAGAGGGTCTGCCCAAGGAACTGCCGCAGACGTTTGACTGCATTTCTACCATCGAAGTAATCGAGCATCTTTATGAAGAGGACGCACAGCCCTTTATCAAAGCGCTGTGCCAGCACACAGACCAAATTATTTTCTCTTCTACACCTGACGATTTTAAAGAGCCGTCTCACTTTAATGTCCAGCAGCAGGAATATTGGGCCAAGCGCTTTGCAAAAGAGGGTTTTTTGCATGATTTGAATACAGACGTAACCTTCTTATCCCCGCAGGCTTTGGTGTTCCGCCGTCAGGAGAAAGATTCTCTGCGCTTGATTGAGGATTATGAACATGCGGCGCGTGTTCAAAAAAGGAAACTGACCGAGCATTACGACGAAGTGATTCGCGTAAAAGATAAATATATTGATGACTTGCAGGCGATCCGAGAAAACGAAACTGCTGCTGCTGATGCACAAAAAAAAGCACATTTAGCGGAATTGCAGCAGCAAAAAGAAAATTATGAGCAGCAAAAAGCGCAGTACGAGCAGCAAAAAGCGCAATACGAGCAGCTTTTGGCACAGGAAAAAGAACGCTACGAGGAGCTTTCTAAGAAAGAACGAGAAGCGGTTTCTTCCGCTTTACGTGAGGTTGTGGCAGAAAGCTATGCGAAAATTGCAGACTATCAGAAGAAGATTCGTGATTTAGAACAGCTTGTGTGGTCTACCGCAGATGAGCGTGATTCTTTGTGCCAAACGTTGTCTTCTGTTCGGCTTCACGAGCACCAGCTGCAATATGTACACGACCAGATTGTCAACTCAACCTTTTGGAAAATGACATGGCCGGCACGCAGAGTAGTAAGCGGTGCCAAAAAGCTGCTGAAAGGAGGCTCACGCGGAGCGGAACCTGCGCCGGCAGTTGGTGCGCCTGCGCTTCCTGCCGCGGTGCTGACGGTAAGCTGTGACCATGTGATTCGCGCAGGAGATTACTGGAAGCGTTTAAACCGTAACGTTCAGCCGATTGATTCTTCGCTCTGTGAGAGCGAGGGAGCGCGCTTGAATTTGGTGACGGACAGCCTTGCGGCGAATTCTCTCTTTGGAGGAGTGGCTACGTCACTTTTGCTGGCTACGGAATTTGTCAAGCGCCATAATATGCCCTTGCGCATTATTACAAGGGATGCCGTCACAGATCCTAAAGATTATTACACTATTTTAGAACTGAATGACATTGAGCCTCCCGAGAAGGTAGAGTTTTTCTGTGATGCGGATCGCGATGCAAACGGAAAAAGAAATACAAAGCTTCCTGTTTCGCCCGATGATATTTTCTTTGCAACAAGCTGGTGGAGCGCAAAGGCGGTAGAAAAAACCACACTTAGAAAACGCTTTTTCTACATCATTCAAGAGGTAGAAACCTTTTTCTATCCGTATGGTGATGAGCATTTGTTCTGCAAAGAAGTGATGGAAAATCAAAACATCGACTTTATTGTTAACAGCAGCTACCTGTGGGATTACTTCAAGGTGAATGAGCCGAATATTGTGAAGAACGGCGTTTATTTTGAACCGGCATTCAGCACCAGCCTGTATCAAAAGCCCACGTTTGTCGAGATGCCGAAAAGAACTCTGTTTTTCTATTCTCGCCCCAATAATCCGCGCAATTTGTTTGCACATGGACTTTTGTTCTTAGACGAAGCGATTAAACGCGGTATTATTGACACTGAGAAGTGGGAAATTTGTTTCGCGGGTCAGGATGTCCCCGAGGTTGCTTTTTGTGACGGAAGTCGTCCCACCTGTTTGGGTCAAATGAGTTGGGAGGAGTACCGTTCCTTTGTCAAGAACGTGGATTTGGCGCTTTCCTTGATGTATACGCCCCATCCCAGCTATCCGCCTTACGATGTGGCCGTCAGCGGCGGTGTTGTTATCACTAATAAATTCCAGAATAAGGATTCCTTCCCCAGTTGCAACAATATTGTGCTGGGCGATTTGAACCTGGATGATTTTATGGACGCGATGGAAAAAGCGGTTGCATTAGCACAAGATATGGATCAACGAAAGAAAAATTATGAATCGATGACCATTCAAAGAAGCTGGAAGGATACATTCCAGAATACAATTTTAAAAATGGGTGAGTTATTATGATTATTTTTCCGGAGTTGGAAAATTATGAGAGTGCGCCTTGGGAGAAATCGTTTGGAAGCCGTGTAAAAGCTTTTTACAACATAAAAAGGCAAAATAAGAAGGCAGCGCTTCTTTTGTACCAAGCAGCGGATACCTCTACGTTTCGATATCGTTGCTATAATGTCGTACAAGCCTTGGAAGACAGCAAAGAATGGGGCGCGATGTATTTCTTCGAAAAAGAGTATGCGCAAGTAGAAGAGTTGCTCGACAAGGCTGACATTTTGGTCTTAACGCGCGTGAAATGGACGCTTGGCTTAGACTGGCTCGTCAGCAAGGCGAAGGCAAAAGGAATTCCGGTTCTTTTCGATGTGGATGACCGTGTGTTTGACCTTAATTGGCTGAAAACGCTCACAAACACCTTAGCTGTTGATTTAGATAATGAAACGGCATACGACTTTTGGTTTGCCTATATTGGACGTATCCAGCAAGCTGCCGCATTAGCAGAGGGTTTTATTACAACAAACGACTATTTGGCGAAAGCTTTGTCAGATAAGTTTGGAAAGCCTAGTCAAATTATTCAAAACTCCTTGAATCGAGAGCAGCTGGATGTGTCGCAATGGCTTTGTGAGAAAAAAGCCTCCGCCGTTCAGGACGGTCATTTTACGATTGGCTATTTCAGCGGTACACCGTCCCATATCAATGATTTCTTGGAAGTTTATAAGGAACTTTTGTCTTTGTTGAAAAAGTATCCGAATATCCGTTTGTCAGTCGTTGGTTTTATGGAGTTTCCACCGGAAATGCAGCCTTTTATTTCAAAAGGCCAAATTACATTCACTCCCTTAGTTGATTTTGTGGAGTTGCAGCGCTTAATTGCTTCTGTGGATGTGAATATTGTTCCTTTGGTAAATAACACGTTTACCAACTGCAAATCTGAGCTGAAGTTTTTTGAAGCTGCGGTGGTGGATACCGTGACGGTGGCAACTCCGATTCACTCCTATGCTGCCGCGATAAAAGACGGACAAAATGGATTTTTGTGTGAACCGGGACAGTGGTATTCTGTTTTAGAAAATTTGTATTTGAAAAAGTTTGATACCAAGGAAATTTGTCGCTGTGCCCGCGAGGATACTATCCAAACATATTGCGGTGAGATGTTTTTAAAACGGATTGAGAATTCTTATAATTTTTTTGCAAAAAAATAAGAGGGACTAAAAATGAAAAATGCAATCAGAGCATTGGTAGTGACTTGTTTGGTGCTTCACTTGGCTTGTGTTCCGGTTTTGGCCGAAGGGGTGAATGCAGTCGCTTCCGAATCAAGTATAGCATCCGTGGAAACGAGCCCTGAAACAGAAACACAAGAAAGTGTTGAAGTTGGAGATACCGTCCAAGATAGCGACACAGTAGACAACGGCGATGTTGTCACAGGCAACGGTACAACAAACGGCGGTGACATCGTCGAGGGTGACGGCACAACAGAAGGCGGTGATGTCGTCGAAGGCGACGGTACAACAGAAGGCGGTGACATCGTCGAGGGTGACAGTACAACAGAAGGCAGCGACATCGTCGAGGGTGACGGCACGACAGAAGACGGCGATGTCGTCGAAGGTGACGGCACGACAGAAGACGGCGATGTCGTCGAAGGTGACGGCACGACAGAAGACGGCGATGTCGTCGAAGGCGACGGCACGACAGAAGGCGGTGATGTCGTCGAGGGTGGCGGTACAACAGAAGGCGGCGATGTCGTCGAAGGTGACGGCACGACAGAAGACGGCGATGTCGTCGAAGGCGACGGTACGACAGACAGCGGCGACGTTGTCGAAGATGACAGCATGACAGAAAGCGGCGACGTCGTCGAGGGTGACGGCGAGACTGCAGAAGACGACAATACAAAAGAAGATTCCATTGTTGAAGATGAAGGCGCAGCAGAAAGCGACAGTGCTTTGGAAAACGATAGTGATGAAATTGACGGTGTAATTCAAGATGAAAGCACTTCTGAAAATGAAAAGCAGAAGGAAGAGGAGCTTTCTTCGGAGTCCGTTGCTTTATTTGCAGAGCCCAAAGTGGCAGATGGATGGGACAGCACCGGTACAAAGTATTATTTAAACGGAAAACCCGTAACAGGATGGCTTGTAACCGGAGGACAGCGTTATTGGTTTGACGGCTCCGGTAATCTTGTAAAGGATGCGTGGTTTTCAAAAGACGGAAGCATCTATTATGCAAAGCCTGACGGTAAAATTGCGCGCGGTTGGCTTGGTTCCGGTGCAAACACATTTTATTTCAACGATGACGGCAAGCAGCAAAAATCATGGGTTGTTACCGGCGGTGAGCGCTATTGGTTCGGTGACAATGGCCGTTTGGTGAGAAATCAGTGGTTCCCGCAAGCGGGTTCTATGTACCTGGCAAAGTCTGACGGAAAAATTGCACGCGGCTGGTACAATGCAGGAGGCGACTCCTTTTATTTCAACAACGATGGTAAGCAGCAGCTGAACTATTGGGTAGTGACGGGCGGAGAACGTTATCACTTTGGTTCAGATGGACGCCTGACCAAAAATGCATGGTTTGCACAGGACGGCAACACTTATTTGGCAAAAACTGATGGCAAGATCGTGCGCGGCTGGTATGGTTCCGGTGAAAATACATTTTATTTTAACAACGACGGTAAGCAGCAAAAAGCGTGGGTTGTTACCGGCGGCGAGCGCTATTGGTTCGGTGACAACGGTCGTTTGGTAAGAAATGAGTGGTTTCCGGTAGCAGGTTACACTTATCTCTCCAAGCCTGATGGCAAAGTTGTACGCGGCTGGTACGGTTCCGGTGACAATACTTTCTATTTTAATAACGACGGACAGCAGCAGAAGGCATGGGTTGTTACCGGCGGTGAGCGCTATTGGTTCGGTAATAGCGGCCGTTTGGTGCGAAGCCAATGGTTTGATGTCAACAACAACAGTTATTATGCACAGGCAACAGGCGCTTGTGCACGCGGCTGGGTAACCATCGGCGGTATTCAGTATGAATTTAATAACGATGGCGTCTATTTAGGAAACGTGAAGAACCCAGAGGGTGTTTTGGGCATTGATGTATCGAAGCATCAGGGGCCGATTGATTGGGCGAAGGTTCGCGCCAGCGGTATTCAGTTTGCGATTATTCGCGCGCTTGGATGGAGTTCGGCATCCAATTACTACGAGGTAGATCCTTATTTCCACACGAATATGCAGGGGGCACTCAACGTAGGCATCCCTGTGGGTGCTTATCTTTACAGCTATGCTTTCAGTGAAGCCGAAATGCTGGAGGAAATTAACTTCATTCTGCCGGCACTGAATCAGTGGAAAAACTCCTTTACTTATCCCATCTATATTGATTATGAGGATAAACTGATTTGGGAGAAGACGCAGAGCAATGAACAGCGTACGAATATTCTTCGTACCGGTATGAATGCACTGGCACAGAACGGCTATTTGCCGGGATTCTATACCTACTATAATGCGGCAACTACGTATATTAATACACAGCAGCTGATTGATGAAGGTTATGATTTTTGGGTTGCACACTATGGTGTAAACTCTAATCCTTGGTCCGGCGCGGGCATGTGGCAGTCTTCCAGCAAAGGTACAGTTTCCGGAATTAACGGAAACGTTGATTTGAACTATGCTTATGTAGATTACCCGGCTCTGTCAAAAACAGTGACAGTTTATGATGTTAACACCGGAAAAAATGTTCAAGGCAAAATCAAAGATTTGGTTCCCCAGATGGTGCAAAACGAGGTTGGAGGCGGTTTGGGCTTAACAGGAAAAGATAAAGCTTCCTTATTTAAAGCGCAAACGTTGGCTGCCCGCAGTTATTTGCAGTTCCACACGAGCAACGGCCTTGTTCCGACTGTTGGATTGCGCACACCGTCTGCTGAGGTGCTGTCTAACAGCAACCAAGTGATGCGTTTAGGAATTTACTATAATAATTCTGTAATTAACGCGGCCTATGGCAGCTGCGCAGGAGCGTATACAAATTCTGCACAGAATATGGGCTGGGGAAACTATCCTTATTTGGCCAGTGTAGAAAGCCCGTACGATAAAGAATTGGCTCCTCAGTTTTACCCGAAAGTCAATACGATTTCAACGCAGACCATGAAAAATAATATCATTAAAATGGTAGGGCAAGCACAATTTAATTTGTATGCAAATGACATGAGCAAATGGATTACGGCGGTTCGTGTTGATTCCCATGGTAATATCACAGGTGCAGATGTATGCGGCGTCAGCATCAGCGGTGCAAAATTTTATGAAAACTGCTGGGGCTTGTACGGAGCCAACATCAACAGCTGGAAATATAACGGAAACGGTACATGGACTTTCTCCAGCAATGGAAATGGACATGGGGTTGGTTTGAGTCAATACGGTGCGGCTGCGTATATTGCAAAAGGGCAAAGCTGGCGTTGGGTTTTGAATCATTATTATCCCGGTACGGTTGTGGCCTAAATATATTTCGCAGCATTATTCTAAGCTGAATAATAAAAACAAAAGCTTCCTTGTTATAGCGCTTTTTCAGCGTTGTGGCGAGGAAGCTTTTTGAGTTGAGTTTTTTGAGAAACGTTGAGGAAAGAAAAAAGTGCCAGAAGACTCTGGAGGACGGCAGTCAGCAAAAGACAGCCTTAACGATATCTCTTTTTGGTGCTTTGTGTGCTTTATTTAGAACGTTGGTACAAACCAACGTTTATTCCTTTACAATGGTTTCTTGCGGAATATAGGAGCTTATTTTATTGTGCTGCTCAAGCTTGTATTTTCAGATGAAGTATGATATTATGCAATAGCAACTGGTTCGAAAACCTCCCAGTATAAAAAACTAGGCAAAATAAATCATGAAATGTCAAGATCTGCGAAAGCAGGTCTGTTTGCTGATGCTTTTGTTTATTGGGAGAGTAAACAAAAGCATTTTTTTATGGAGGAAAAATGAAGAAAAGAAAAGTAATTATTGACTGTGATCCCGGTATCGATGACAGTCTTGCCATTATGCTGGCACTGCGCTCTCCGGAGTTAGAAGTGATGGGGATCACTATTGTATGTGGAAATTCTCCGGTAGAAATGGGATTTGAAAATGCCAAAAAGGTGCTGTGGCAAATGGGGCGCTTAGATGTTCCTGTCTATATCGGTGCAGACCGTCCGGTAAAGCGTGAATATGTCAACGCATTGGATACACATGGTGCGGATGGGCTTGGAGAAAGCTTTCTTCCGCAAGTGCCGGGATATCGACAAACAGTGAGTGCGGTGGAGTTTCTGGCCTGCACATTAAAGCGGGAGAAAGTGTCTGTTATTGCTCTGGGACCTATGACAAACCTTGCCGAGTTGATTCAAAAAGACAAAGAGGCGTTTTTGCAAATTGACGAGCTGATTTCGATGGGCGGCTCTTATAAAAGCCATGGAAACTGTTCGCCGGTTGCCGAGTACAATTATTGGTGTGACCCGGACGCGGCAGCACTGGTTTATGAAACTATGTATGCAGGCGGAAAGCATATTCACATGGTCGGGTTGGATGTGACAAGGGAGATTGTTTTGACACCTACGATCTTGGAGTACATCTGCCGCTTGGATGAAGAGATGGGTGCCTTCATCCAAAAAATTACGAAGTTTTATTTTGATTTCCACTGGAACTGGGAACATATTATCGGGTGTGTCATCAATGATCCGCTTGCAGTGGCGTATTTTTTGGACAGAAATATTTGTGAAGGCTTTGACGCTTTTGTACAGGTGGAAACGCAGGGGATCTCTATTGGGCAGACTGTGGTAGATGCGATGAATTTTTACCGAAGAAAAGCAAATGCCAGAGTTTTGACAAAAACAGATGCCAAAAGCTTTTTTGTTTTGTTTCTTTCGAGAATACTCGGAATTGAGGCCGAAAAGCTCGATCTGCTGGAAGATATTGTGTAAGGAGCACTTAAATTTGATATGAAAAGCGGGAAAATTTCAGTTCACAATCTTTGTTTTATTGCTTTTGCGATCTGTATTAACTTCATTGGAGGTCAGATTGCACTGTTTTTAAAGCTTCCGATCTATTTAGACAGTATTGGAACGGTGTTTACCGCCATTACCCTAGGGCCGGTATACGGTATGCTTCCCAATGTTTTGAGTGGGCTTTTAATGGGAATGACCGTAGATGTTTATTCTTTGTACTATGCACCGGTTGGAATGATTCTCGGTTTTGTAACCGGGCTAGTTTATCAAAAATATCGGCCGAAAAAATGGTGGATTTTGGCTGCGGCAGCGGTAATTACCATTCCTGCTACCATTGCAAGCGCCTGCATTACGGCATTTCTGTTCGGGGGCATTACTTCCTCAGGCTCAGCTGTTCTGGTTCAGCTGCTTGCAAAAACACCGCTCGGAATGGTTGGCAGTTCTTTCGTGGTGCAATTTGTTACGGATTACATTGACCGTGTGATTTGTTTGTATTTTGCTTCTGCGCTGATTCAAGCAATTCATAAAAAATAAAGAGGGGATTTGAAAATGAATGTGTTAATTACCGGGACAAGTTCAGGAATTGGCAAAGCTTGTGCGGAATATTTTCTGAAAAAGGGTCATCGTGTTTATGGCTTTGACCGGAACGATTTTGCAATTTCCGATGAAAATTACACGCATTTCTGTCTGGATATTAGAAATAAGACAGCTTATCCGGAACTTCCCAATATGAATATCATTGTCAATAATGCCGGCGTACAAAACAAAGATGACATTGATGTCAATCTTAAAGGAACCATTGCTATAACAGAGTACTACGGTATGAATCCGGACATTCGATCCATTGTGATGATTGGTTCTGCAAGCGGACATACCGGATCGGAATTTCCGGAATATGCGGCCAGCAAGGGCGGTATACTTGCATACACCAAAAATGTTGCTATGCGGCTTGCAAAATATCAGGCCACCTGCAATAGTTTGGATTTCGGAGGGGTGATGACGGAGCTGAACCGGCCGGTTATGGAAAACCCTGCTTTGTGGAATGAAATTATGAAGCTTACGCCTTTGAAACGATGGATGTGCGTGGAAGAGGCAGCTGAATGGGTTTACTTTGTTTCCGTTATCAATCGATTCTGCACGGGGCAGAATATTTTGATCGATGGGCTGGAAGCGGGAAACTGTAATTTTATCTGGCCGGACAACGCAGATTGAGAAGATCAGGTTTCATCAATTTGGTATCATTTGTTCTGAATCTTATTTTCTGTTGTTTTACCCTAATTTGAAATATTTTTATTGCCTTTCCCTTTATATTTCCTCAAAATAAAATGAGAATTGTTTGCTTGTTAGCGTGTTGCGAAATAGCGGATTTGCAATACATTTTGGCACACGGCGCATTTTTGCTGCATAAAATAGAGGAATGCAGAACAAGGAGGCAGTTCCATGAAAGGAAAACGTTACACACCCCGCCGGCCGCGCCGTTCCCGACACCGACTGCAAATTTTGCTTGCAATTTTGCTTGGACTTGTCCTTTTGTGGGGAGTCGATATGCGTCTTCGTCCCTTGGTGGAGCAAGTAGCCGGGTATCAATGCCGTGTTGCTGTGCTGGAAGTAATGAATGAAGCAATTGAGGAAGAGCTGGAAAAAGCACAATGGGGTACGAAGGAGCTTGTCACTACAAAATATAACCCTGACGGGAGCATCGCTGCGCTGGAAATGGATGCGATTGCGTTGAATCGATTAAAAGCAGAACTCACTCAAGCAATTTCAAACGAACTTCTGGCAATGGGAGAACAGCGCGTTGATATTCCTCTGGGTACGATGCTTGGTTGGCAGTTTTTAACGGGCAGAGGGCCCGATATTCCTTTGAAGCTGATTCCTGCCTCATTCGTGCAAAGCAGTGTGACGGACGTATTTGAAACCGCAGGGATCAACCAAACGCAGCACCGGGTAATGCTGTCATTCCAAGTGGAAGTCAGCGCCATTTTACCGGGATGCTCTGTTTCTGTTTTGGTGCAGAACGATTTTTGTGCAGCGCAAACTTTAATTGTAGGTCAAGTGCCGCAAGTGTACGCTGTTGCACAGGGGGAGAACACGACACAGCCGGAAAGTTCTGAACCTGCGGAATAAAAAAGCGACAGATACATATAGGCAAACGGAGGTTTTTGTGGTATACTATATCAGATTGATACCATAAGAGGTGATGATGTTTGACCCTGGAAGCTGCAAGGCAGGAGTATGAGGCGCTGGTAAAAGAAGTGCGCCGTCACAACCACCTTTACTACGACCAAGATGCTCCGGAACTGAGCGATTATGAATACGATGCTCTGACGCAGCGGTTAAAACAGCTGGAAGAGGAGTTTCCGGAATTGGTAACAAGCGATTCTCCCACCCAGCAAATCGGCGGAACTGTTTCGGCAAAGTTTGACAAAGTACAGCATACCGTGCGAATGGAAAGCTTGCAGGATGTATTTGATTTTGATGAGGTGCGCGATTTTGACCGACGTGTGCGAGAGGCCGGTATCTCTCCTTCTTACGTGGTGGAATGTAAAATTGACGGCCTTTCCGTCAGCTTGGAATATCGCGCAGGAACCTTCGTGCGCGGTTCGACGCGCGGAGACGGCGTCGTAGGCGAGGATGTTACGGAAAACCTTGCAACGATTGCCGATATTCCGAAAACACTAAAAAATGCGCCTGATTTTCTGGAGGTGCGCGGTGAAGTGTATATGCCGCGTGATGCCTTTGAGCGCCTTGCGAAAGAGCAGGAGGAAAGCGGACGCCAGGTATTTAAAAACCCCCGCAATGCGGCAGCGGGCTCTTTGCGCCAAAAGGATGCCGCTGTTACAGCAGCACGTGGGCTTTCCATTTTTGTGTTTAATGTTCAGCAAATCGAAGGGATTACACTATCAAGTCACCAGGAGAGTTTAGATTATCTGAAAGCGCTTGGTTTTGCGGTGTCCCCCCGTTACGCACGCTTTGACAGTATTGAAGATGTTCTGAAAGAAATTGATGCAATTGGAACTCTGCGCGGCACACTTCCGTATGATATTGACGGTGCGGTTGTGAAAGTCGATGACTTTGAGCAGCGCCAGCTGCTTGGAAGCACCGCGAAGTATCCGCGATGGGCGGTTGCCTTTAAATATCCGCCGGAAGAAAAAGATACAGTCTTGAAAGAAATTGAAGTTTCCGTCGGGCGAACAGGGGTTCTCACTCCTACGGCCGTGTTTGAGCCGATTTTATTGGCGGGAACAACCGTTTCGCGTGCGATTCTTCACAATGAGGACTTTATCAGAGAAATGGATATCCGCATTGGCGACACCATTCGTGTGCGAAAGGCAGGGGATATCATCCCCGAAGTGGTGTGTGTGGTGCGTCACGAAGAAAATGCGGCGCCGTTTGCGATGCCGACACAATGTCCTTCCTGCGGCGCACCCGTCAGCAGACAAGAAGATGAGGCGGCTTTGCGCTGTACCAACCCGGAATGTCCGGCTCAGGCGCTGCGCAACTTAATTCATTTTGCGTCGCGCACGGCGATGGATATTGAGGGCCTCGGGCAGGCAGTTGCGGCTCAGCTGGTGGAAAAAGGTTATGTGCAGAGCGCCGCTGACCTGTATACCCTTTCGTTTGAGCAGCTGCTGACACTGGATAAGTTTAAAGAAAAGTCGGCGCAAAATCTTTTGGATGCAATTGAAGCGTCGAAAAAAAATAATTTGGACAAGCTGCTTTTTGCCCTTGGCATTCGCAACATCGGCGCGAAAGCTGCGGCAGAATTGGCACAGAAATTTAAAAGTATGCAGGCACTGCGGGAAGCCTCGCAGGAACAGCTCGAAGCAGTGGACGGCTTCGGCGGGGTGATGGTGCAAAGCCTTCTTGACTTTTTTGCAAAAGAAGGGACGGCAGATCTGCTGGCGCGCTTGGAAGCATACGGTGTGAATATGCAGTATGAAGGCGAAGAGCGCGGGGAGCGCTTAGCGGGCATGACGTTTGTCGTCACCGGAACACTTCCCGGAATGAGCCGGACACAAGCAGAAGAGATGATTGTACAAAACGGGGGAAAGGCTTCTTCGTCTGTTTCAAAAAAGACGAGCTATGTGCTTGCGGGCGAAGCGGCCGGTTCCAAGCTTACAAAAGCCCAGTCACTTGGAATTCCTGTTATCAATGAAGAAGAATTTTTAAAGATGCTTCAGTGAGCAGTTAGGAGGATTTTTATGGAATTTGACGTTCAGCGCATTGCAAAGCTGGCAATGCTGAAATTTACAGATGAAGAGGCGGCGGCCTTTGAAAAAGAGTTTGCGTCGATTGTAGGCATGGTAGAAAACCTGCCCGAGCTTGACAGTACCGGTACGTTACTGGACGAAAGCAATACAATGGAATTGCGTGAAGATGAAATTGTGCCGTCTTTGCCGCGCAATGAACTGATGAAAAACGTGCCGCATGCGATTGCAGGTTGTGTGGTCGTGCCGAAAACTGTAGAGTAAAGGAAGGGAACCGACATGGAATTGTATCGTAAAAGTGCGTGCGAGCTTGCCTCTATGCTGCGCGCAAAAGAAGTATCTGCAAAAGAAATTACGCAGTCGGTTCTTGCCCGCATTGAGCAGACAGAGCCTTCTGTTGACGCCTTTTTATCTGTCAATGCCGAAAATGCATTGCAGCAGGCAGAAAAGGTAGATGCAAAAATCGCCGCCGGGGAAACAATCGGCGCATTGGCGGGTATTCCCGTTGCGGTAAAGGACAATATCTGCACAAAAGGAACTGCCACGACTTGTGCGTCGAAAATGCTGGAGAATTTCGTTCCGCCTTATGATGCAACCGTAGTAGAAAAGCTGGCGGCTGCCGATGCGGTGATTCCGGGCAAAGTGAACATGGACGAGTTTGCCATGGGCGGCTCGTGTGAAAATTCCGCATTTAAAGCAACCAAAAACCCTTGGGACTTGGCGCGCGTGCCCGGCGGTTCTTCCGGCGGCAGTGCGGCTTGTGTTGCGGCGTGCGAAGTGCCGCTTTCTCTGGGCTCTGATACCGGTGGGTCTGTGCGATGCCCGGCAGGCCTTTGCGGTATTGTTGGATTGAAGCCCACTTATGGTGCTGTATCTCGTTTCGGCTTAGTGGCATTTGCGTCTTCTTTGGATCAAATCGGCCCGTTTGCGCGCACAGTGGATGACACTGCGCTTTTGTTCAGCGTGATCAGCGGACAGGATGCAGGACGCGATGCGACCAGCAAGCCCTATACCTTTTCCGGCTTAGAAAAAATGGAAAGCCTCAACGGTCTGCGTGTCGGTATTCCGAAGGAATATTACGGGGAAGGTGTGGCAGCGGATGTCAAAGAGGCCGTGTTAAAAGCGGTAGAGCAGCTGCGCGGCTTGGGTGCACAAGTGGTGGAGGTATCTCTGCCGAGCACACCGTATGCGCTGAGCGCTTACTATATTATTTCCTCTGCGGAGGCATCTTCCAACCTGTCCCGTTATGACGGTGTAAAATACGGCTATTCCGGTAAACGCGACGGTACTTTGAATGACTTGTACCTTTCAACAAGAACGGAAGGGTTCGGCATGGAAGTAAAGCGCCGCATTATGCTGGGTACTTATGTGCTTTCGAGCGGATATTATGACGCTTATTACAAGCGTGCAAAGATGCTTCAGCGCTTAATCGGAGAGGAATTTGACAAAGCATTTGCACAGTGTGACGTATTAGTAACGCCGACAACGCCGACAACGGCTTTCCGCTTGGGCGAAAAAACAAACGATCCGCTTGCAATGTATGCTTCGGATATTTGCACAACAACTGCGAATATCGCGGGGCTGCCCGGTGTAAGCGTGCCGTGCGGCTTTGACTCACAAGGACTGCCGATCGGTATGCAGCTGCTCGGCCCGAAATGGAGCGAGTCCAAGCTGCTGGGCGTGGCAAAATGCTATGAAACTGCCGTAGGCGGCTTTGCGGTAAAGGAGATGTAAAGCAATGAGTGCATTGAATGAAAAATATGAAGTAATTGTCGGTTTGGAGATTCATGCCGAGTTGAGCACTAAAACCAAAATCTTCTGCGGCTGCAAAAATGCCTTTGGCGCCGAAGTAAATACTTTGTGCTGCCCGGTTTGTATGGGTATGCCCGGTACGCTGCCGGTGCTCAACCGCCAAGTGGTGGATTACGCCGTGACGATGGGCCATGCCCTGGGCTGCTCGATCAATCGCGTGTCGAAAAACGATCGAAAGAACTATTATTATCCGGACTTGCCGAAGGCTTACCAAATCAGTCAGTTTGATGTTCCGCTGTGTGAAAACGGTTCGCTCGATATTCTTGTCAACGGAGAAGTGAAGCGCATCGGTATTACCCGTATTCACATTGAGGAAGACGCGGGAAAATTGATTCATGACGATTCCTTTGCGGGTTCTCTCGTAGACTTTAACCGTTGCGGCGTGCCTTTGATTGAGATTGTTTCCGAGCCGGATATGCGCAGCGCAGAAGAAGCAAAAGCATACATGGAGGCAATCACCAATATCCTGCTTTACCTTGGCATTTCCGATGCAAAAATGCAGGAAGGCAGTGTGCGCGCAGACGTAAACGTTTCGGTTCGACCGAAAGGCAGCGCGGAGTTTGGCACCCGAACGGAAATGAAAAACGTCAACAGCTTCGGCGCGGTGTATCGTGCGATTCAGTACGAGGCCAACCGTCAGATGGAGGAGCTGGAAAAAGGCGGCGTGATTGAGCAGGAAACACGCCGCTGGGATGATGCGAAGGGCGTGAACTTTGTATTGCGTACCAAAGAGGATGCGCAGGATTATCGCTACTTCCCCGAGCCGGATCTGCTGACCTTTGTGTTGAGCGAAGAGCATGTGCAGAAGCTGAAAGAAAGTGTGCCGGAGCTCCCCGTGGCAAAGACGCTGCGCTATGTAAAAGAGTTTGGGTTGAATCAGGCTGATGCTGAGCTGCTTGCTTCCAGCAAACAAAGAAGTGCTTTCTTTGACGCATGCGTTGCGTTCAACCGCTGCGATAAAAAGGCTCTTTCCAACTGGATGATCGGCGATGTTGCACGCATTTTAAATGAGCGCCGCATTGAAATCGACGAAACCTACTTAACCCCTGAAAAGCTGACAGCTATGGTTGAGTTGATTGAAAATAAAACAATTTCTAATACAGCTGCTAAGACTGTGCTTGAAGAAATGTTTGCCCGCGACTGCCGGCCCAAAGATGTGGTGGAAGAAAAAGGGTTGGCACAGGTTAGCGATACGGGTGCATTGGCTGCTATTGTAAAGGATGTGCTGGCCAGCCAGACAAAAGCGGTAGAAGATTACAAAAACGGAAAAACCAACGTGCTGGGCTTCCTTGTTGGACAATGCATGAAGGCAAGCAAAGGGCAGGGCAACCCCGCAATTTTGCGCGAGATGATGGAACAGGAAATTGCCAAGCTGTAAAAATGCAGCACGGCATGGATCTCATTTAAAATTTTAAGACGAGCTTTGCATGGTTTCGAAAAGCACGGTTTTTCTAAAGAAGTTTTCTTCTTTCGGCTTTGTGAAGCATCCAATCATAAAATGAAAAGTGCCGGTTTGGCTAGGGCGAACCGGCACTTTGTATATTTTTTGCTTGTGGCGCATATACTGCGGGTGAAAGGAGAGCGACAGCCTTCCGTATATGTGAAGAAAACCAAGGGAGAGTGTCTATGAAGAAATTACTGGCCTGTTTGCTGTGCTTGTTACTTGGGGTTTCTCTGTTAACGGCATGTCAGCCCAAAATGGCGGAAATTGCGCTGGTTATGGCAGAGGGAACCATAGACGATGGCACGATTAACCAAGAGGCTTGGGCGGGAATTGCAAAATATTGTGAAGAAAAAGGTATTTCCAATCAGTCTTTTCAAGCTTCAGAAAATACGCAGACAGCGCGTATGGATGCAGTCAGCCTAGCCGTAAAGCGCGGTGCAATGCTGGTTGTCTGCTCCGGCGCGTCTTTCCAAGATACGTTAGTACAAGCGGCAAAAGAATTTCCCGATGTAACATTTTTAGGTTTGGACTGCTCAATTCCTGAAGGTTCACCGAAAAATGCTGTGGGTGTAACATTTTCCGAGGTGCAGGCCGGATTTTTAGCCGGATATGCCGCAGTAGAAAACGGTTGGACGAAACTTGGCTTTTTCAGTGAAAAAAAGGATTCTCAATCTATCCTTTACGGCTACGGATTTGTTCAAGGCGCGCAAGCTTATGCAAAAGCGAAGGAAATGCCTGCGCAAAGCGTTGAAATTCGATATGCCTACGCGGATAAGCCAGGGAATACCCCCGAAAATCAGGCGGTTGCAAAAGAGTGGTTTCAAAACGGAACAGAAGCAATCTTTGCCATTGGATACGAATTGACAAATGGTGTAATTGCTGCGGCTGAAGAGTTTGGCAAACAGGTGATTGGCGCAGATGTAAATTGGTCGGATGCCTCTCAAAATGTGGCTATCAGCGCTGTGAAACATTATAGTCAAGCCGTTCAGGATTTGATTGATCTGTCCTATAATGAAGAATTGACAGGCGGCAGCACTGTACAGCGCACAGCCGCAGAAAACGGCATTGCGCTGACGATGGATGATTCCCATTTAAAGAATTTTACCAGAAAATCATACGACAATTTAGTGATTGCATTAGCCGATGATGTCAGCGGAATGGCTGCCGATTTAGTCAATACGCCCGCAGAGGATGGCAGCATTGGTGCTTCCGGTATTGTGCTGTCCGAGGTAAAGGTGATTGAGTAACTTCGTTCACTGTGTTAGACGATAACTTTTTTCATTTTATCAATACGCTCAAATAAGCAAAAAGCGCTGATGAAAACAGGATATTCCTGTTTTCATCAGCGCTTTTATGTTGTGACGCGAAATATAAATAGAGCGTGGAGACTGATACACAAACATCTGGTATCGGCTGCGTTTGAAAAATACAAAAGCTCATGCTGCACGATTGCTCCTGGTTCAATTGCATCCCCCGCTAAATAAACCGAACATTAAGCAAAGCACCAAAAGTACAAAACAGCAAAGACTTCACGCAAATAGACAGGCAGAACGGATGTAGAACTCATGCCAGCGGGAATTGCGTGAACCTTTTCAAATCCGGCTCGTTTGGCGTAACCCTCGGATCGGTAGCAGTGAAACTGATTGGTAACAAAAACAATCGGATCTTTCTCGGTAATTCCGTGTTTTTCTAAAAGTTCCTTGGAAAAAAGAAAGTTTTCTTGCGTAGATTGGCTTTTGTCTTCTTTCCAAATGCGCTCTTCAGAAAGCCCCTTATTGATTAAATATTCAGCCATGACATCGGCTTCGGGCCTGCTTTCGTCCGCTCCCTGGCCCCCGGAAACAACAACCGGAATGTCCGGGTGTTTTACAGCATATTCATAGGCAGCGTCCAAACGATATTTGAGCGATGGACTGGGCGTGTCGTTTCTCACGGAAGCACCCAGTACAATCATTGCCTTTTCCGTACTGTCGGGAGGCGTGCGCTGGCCGCTGAAATGAATAAACGCCATTAAGCATATCATAACACAAATACCGAAAAGAAACAGCAGTTTCAAAATTTTACCGATGCCAAAAGAGCACCATGCATCAATCTGTTTGTGAAACACAGTGTAAATCCAAAGAAGACCTGTGGCACAGTAGATTAAAAAAACACCCAAATCAAAATAACCTTGGCGTAAACGCATAACGCTGTCAACTGAAAATAGAATCGCTAACAGTAGAAAAATTGCCGTTTTCATGAAAAACCTCCAATTTTAAATTGCATCCTGCAAGGATTGCAAACAGAAAATTTAATTTTTAAAAACTATTTACATTATAATTGTAAAAATATTTTTGTGCAACTTGTCAAAATATGGCGAAGCATGGTATACTACGAGAGATAGCACAGGAAGGGAGGATGTGCCGCTTGAAACCAATTATCACGGTGGAACATCTGAGAAAAGTTTACCGCGTTGGTGACGAAAAAGTAATTGCCTTAAACGATATAAATTTGGAAATAGGCAAAGGTGAGATGTGCTGTATTGTAGGCGCATCGGGAAGCGGCAAATCGACGCTTTTAAATCAGCTTGCCGGATTGGAAAAACCCACACGAGGCAAGGTTCTGATAGGCAAGCATGAAATCAGTGCAATGAGCGAGGATGAGCTGGCTATTTTTCGCCAGCAGCATTTGGGATTTATTTTCCAAAGTTATAATTTGCTCGGCTCCCTGACGGCACTTGAAAATGTGGCATTGCCGTTGATGTTTAAAGGCGTTCCGCGGGCAACAAGAGAAAAGTTGGCTAAAAAAGAGCTCAAAAAAATGGGCCTGCTTTCGCGTGCCGGGCATAAACCCACAGAAATGTCCGGCGGACAGCAGCAGCGCGTCGGCATTGCGCGTGCGTTTGTCGCCAAACCTGCGGTTATTTTTGCAGATGAGCCGACAGGAAACTTAGATTCCGTCACAACGCAGCAAGTTCTATATTCCATGCTGCAAATGGCAAAGGAAAGTCAAATCACCTTTGTTATGGTAACGCATGAAAACGAGTTGGCAGATTGTGCCGACCGTATTATCACGATTAAAGACGGCAAAGTGCTTTCTAATCAACTGCTGACGGAAGAAGAGAAAGCTGTAAACCGAAAAAAATTGTTTGGTGAGTTGGCCGACCAAGATGTTGCAGAGCCGCAAACCACTGTAAAAGAGGAGAAGTGAACACCATGTTTCGATTGAAAAAAGGCACGGTACAAAAAGCAGCTGCAAGTGCAATGGCGGTTGTCATGCTATTGTCGGGAATCAATGTATTTGCCACTGCAGCATCTACTTCTACGCCGCCCTCAAATTCTACTTCAACGCCTACTTCGGAAAGTACGCCGAACACCACACCGGATGTTCTCGGTTCGCCTTATATCACCGCTTATACCGTCACGGATGCCGCAGGAAATGAGAAGCAGACCATTGCGGAAGGTGAAAAGTGCAGAATTATCGTAGCTGTTGTAGATCCGCGTATTACTTCGGAAAGTCAATTGGTTTTGGCGGACGGGCGCCCGCTGGAAGCCAATATCAAAGTGGTATCCACCAATACGTTTGCTACGCCGTCTTTGGGTGATATCTATACGACGACCTTTAATATGACTTCCTCCGGTTTGCAATATTCGATTGTGCTCAACGATATTACATATCTCGGCGGAAACAGCAATGAACTGGTGCTCGACTTGGCATATAATGATATTCAGCGTCCTTTGGTAAAGCTGAGCCAAGGCATCAGCCAGTGCGGTACAGGTACCGGTCAAGATGCAGGAAAGGCGCCTGCCTTGATTGTGAAATCGGCAAGCTATGGACAGGGCCAGGTTACTGCCGGTGAGCAGTTTACGCTGAGTGCAGAAATTTTGCTCTCCGGCAATAAAAACGGTGCTGAAAATGTAGCGGTCAGCTTAACGTTGCCCGAAGAAATTACGGTTGTAAGCGGTTCTTCCTATCAGTTTATCGGCAATATGAAAGCAAATACAACCGCCAATGTTCAATTCCAGCTCACAGCCAGCGCGGTAGCAAAGGCAGGCAGCTACAATATTTCGATTGATGTAACCGGCAACGCGCAGAGCGACGGCACAGCATTAAGCGGCAAAATGCCCGTAACCGTTCCGGTTATTCAGCCTGATCGCTTTGAAATTTCGCGCGCGGAGATTCCGGAAAACATGGTGATGGGTGAGGAGTCTTACGGAAATATTGCTTTGATCAACAAAGGAAAAGGCTCGGTCTATAACGTAGAAGCTAAGCTGGAAGGCGAGGGCTTTACGGTAGATGAAGGTGCAAGTAAGTTTATCGGCAACATTAACTCCGGTACGCAGAGCACACAAGATTTTTCCATTACGCCTACGCAAACCGGCACCATCAGCATGCAGTTAGTTGTAAGCTATGAAGATGAAAGTGCTAATATCAAAACTGTCACCAAAGATTTTACCATTACCGTTGATGAAATGACACCCACAGATCCCGGTATGGATATGGGAATGGTAGATATCCCGGTGGAAGAGCCTTCACAGGGAATGCCTGTGTTTGCATGGGTCATTATTGGGGCATTATTGATTGCAATTGCAGTAACTGTTGCGATTATTATCAAGAAGAAACGTGATAAAAAACGCACCGCAAAGCTGATGGAGGATGACGATGAAGATATCTGATTTGCTGAAGCTCAGCACGGATAATCTTCGACGGCGCAAAGGGCGCACCGCCTTGACTGTTATTGGCGTAGTGGTGGGCACTTGCGCTATTGTCGTGATGATCTCTCTCGGAATTGCGGCCAATAAACGCACAGAGGAAACATTGGCCTCCTGGAGCGATTTGACACAGATTACCGTGATGGGATATTCAGACAGTGCGGACACCCCTGCATTGGATGATAAAATGGTGGCAAGTTTGAAGGAAATGCCGTATGTCATCGCGGCAACGCCCATGTACAATTTTCAGAATTTTGACGGAAGAATTTTAGCAGGTTCTCAAGGGCGTTACACCACTTATGCCGGCGGTATTGTCGGCATGGAACCCTCTGCCATTGAGCCGATGGGTTATGAACTCAAAAGCGGTGATTATTTACAGGAACATAACGGAAAGCCAAAGAAGATTCCCGTTTTAGTGGGCGAAGATTTCGCTTACAGTTTTGAAGATACCAAAAAAAGCTACAATAACCCCAAGCGTTATCGCTGGAAAGAAACTGATGAAAACGGAAATGCGACGATCGATCCGTTTTTTAACATTGAAGAAACCGAATTGGTTTTGCAAATGGTTACCGGTTATGACGATCAGGGTAATCCAAAAACAAAGGATTATGAGCTGAATGTCGTGGGTATTTTGAAGCAGGATTACGCCAAAGAGGGTTCCAGTTCCATGATTATGAGCATTTCTGACATGAAATGGTTAGAAAGCGAATATAAAAAAGCATCCGGTAGTTCTTCCGGTGGCGGCGGTGGTGTCGTCATTATGGGGGGAAGCGGTTCCGGCAGTAAAACAGGCGGTTACAATCAGGTGTTTGTGAAAACCGAGAGTGTAGACGAAGTGGAAACCGTAGAAGCGGCCATTCAAAAAATCGGCTACAAAACATATTCGATGACAGAAACACGTAAGCAAGCACAAAAAGAGGTTTTTTCCAGTCAGCTCATGCTCGGCGGGTTGGCGGCAATTTCGCTCTTGGTTGCGGCGCTCAATATCGCCAACACCATGACGATGGCAATTTATGAAAGAACCAAAGAAATCGGCGTTATGAAGGTGCTCGGCTGCCGCATTGGTAAAATTCGCGAGATGTTCTTGATTGAATCGGGAACAATCGGGTTTATCGGCGGTGTGGTAGGTGTACTGCTTAGTTTGCTTCTGAGTTTTGTTTTAAACCATCTGTCCGAATGGCTGGTGCTGCTTTCTACGGCGTTAGCGTCTATGGGAATTCAATTTGACGCATCGTCTGTAAACTTGGGAGGACTTTTGAATTCAGCAGGTTCTATCGGCGGAGGAATGGGGATGGAAAGCACTCAGCTTTCGATTATCCCACCGTGGCTCGTTTTGGCGGCACTGCTCTTTGCAACAATTGTTGGGCTTTTGTCCGGTATTGCACCGGCGAATCGAGCTGTGAAAATCAGTGCATTGGAAGCCATTCGTCATGACTGATGCTTCTTTCGCGCACTCTCAAGTGACAGCATAAAAATAAACAACCCAAGGCAAAACCACTCGATTTCGAGTGGTTTTGTTTTTTGCAAAGAAAGTATGAATGAACTCCTTTTGTTGTTTTTACAACGTATCTTTTTTGCGAAACTTCCTATAATGAATTTGTAAGGTTTTCATGAGCTTTTTATTGACTCATGTAACAGGTAAATTTTGCTTTATCATAGGAGGATTTATGCATTTAAAGAATATTCCACATGAAGAAGTGTTGGTGCTTGCTGAACAGCTTCCGGTTCACAAAGGACAAATTATCAGCAAAACACTGGTGCAGAATCAATTTGTCGGAATGACCTTGTTTTCTTTTTCCGCCGAAGAAGAAATCAGCACACATACTTCGCACGGCGATGCCATGGTTCAGGTTCTGGAAGGTGTCGGTGTTTTTACGGTTGGTGAACAAAAATTCGAAGTTGGCGCCGGACAGTGTTTGGTAATGCCCGCAGAAGTTCCGCATGCCGTCTATGCAAAAAGTGACTTTAAAATGCTTTTGACCGTTGTATTTCCCACAGCATAAAAGGAGAGTTTATATGGAAACAAAGATGTTTTGCTATCAGTGTCAGGAAACCGCGCATTGCAGTGGATGTACACAGTCCGGCGTTTGCGGAAAAACTCCCGAAGTAGCCAATATTCAAGACTTGCTTGTCTATGCGACAAAGGGGCTGTCATCACTCACAACCGCCATCCGCAGCAAAGGCGGCAGTATTTCACGCGAAATCAATCTGTTGGTGGTGAATAACTTATTTGAAACAATCACCAATGCCAATTTTGATGCTGAAGTGCTCAAAGAGTCTATTCATAAGACACTGGAAGCTTCCAAGACGCTGCGCACTTGTGTAGAAAATATGGATTCTTTGCCCGAAGCGGCACATTGGGACGGTACCGGAGATTGGGAAGAAAAAGCAAAGCAGGTAGGAGTTTTGTCAACGGAAAATGAAGATATCCGTTCCCTGAGGGAATTGCTCACTTATGGGCTGAAAGGTTTGGCCGCATACACAAAACATGCCAATGCCCTGATGCACCAAGATGAGCAGGTCGATGCCTTTTTACAAAAGGCATTGGCGGCAACGCTGGATGATGCTCTTAGTGCAGATGATTTGGTTGCTTTGAATATGCAAGCCGGTGAATATGGTGTGAAAGCGATGGCTTTGCTGGATGAAGCCAACACAGGGACGTATGGAAACCCCGAAATTACCAGCGTTAATTTAGGTGTGCGGGAGAACCCGGCTATTTTGGTTTCCGGCCATGACCTGCGCGACCTTGAAATGCTTTTGGAGCAAACACAGGGAACGGGCGTAGATGTTTATACCCATAGCGAGATGCTTCCGGCGCATTATTATCCCGCTTTTAAAAAGTACAGCCATCTTGTTGGAAACTATGGAAACGCATGGTGGAAGCAGCGAGAAGAATTTGAAGCCTTCCAAGGCCCGATTTTGATGACGACAAACTGCATTGTGCCCCCAAAGGATTCTTATCGCAACCGTCTTTATACCACGGGAGCAGCCGGTTATCCGGGTTGCGTTCATATTCCCGGAGCACCGGGCGAGAAAAAAGATTTTTCGGCCTTGATTGAACATGCAAAACGCTGTGCTGCACCGCAGCCCTTAGAAAGCGGAACCTTGGTTGGCGGATTTGCCCATGCACAGGTGCTTTCTTTGGCTGACCGCATTGTGGATGCCGTGAAATCCGGAGCAATCAGAAAATTTGTGGTAATGGCAGGCTGTGACGGACGAGCCAAGAGCCGAAGCTATTATACAGATTTTGCAAAAGCACTTCCTAAAGATACCGTGATTTTGACGGCAGGCTGTGCGAAATATAAATATAATAAACTTGATTTGGGTGATATTGGGGGAATTCCCCGCGTGCTTGATGCGGGCCAATGCAACGATTCTTACTCGCTTGCGGTCATTGCGCTTCGCTTAAAAGAAGTGTTTGGCCTCAATGACATTAATGAGCTGCCAATTGTTTATAATATTGCATGGTACAAACAAAAAGCTGTGATTGTTTTGTTGGCCTTGCTTTATTTGGGTGTAAAAAATATTCATTTAGGCCCCACACTACCTGCTTTTTTAAGCCCGAATGTTGCAAAAGTCTTGGTTGAAACGTTTGGTATTGCCGGAATTGGAACAGTAGAAGAGGACATCAAACTGCTGATCGGCGAATAATTGCGGAGCTCTTTACCCGGGGCATACCTCTGTCCGTTTCTTTTCAAAACATTGATGCGTTTTGATTTTTGCAAATATTTCAGCGCGTCGGTGAGTTTAAAATTGAATATGAAAAACAAGCGGCCATTTTCATTCATTATGAAACGACCGCTTGTTTTTTTGTATAAATTTTCACATACCTTCCACCGTCTTCACACACTGCGATTTTATAATGACAATCGCAGTGTTAACAATTTTTTCATAAGTATCTTGTGTTATGAGGGGACAAAATGCTTGTGACTGAGGAAGGGAAAGTCCCAGAAAGAAGCTCAGATGAGAGCCAAACGTCTCCTGCAGAAAGTTTAGAACCGGAATTGTTAGATGAAAATTCCGAAGGTGAAGAGCCGGAACGACCTGAGAAACCCAATGGAGAGCGCGGACATGGCGGGCCGCAGGAAAGTGCATCTGCCGGCAATATTATTTGGAAGGCGGTACAGTACCTTTCTATTTTCGCACTGTTTGCCGTAGTAACACGGGCAGTCGAAATTGTTTTAAAAGGCTTATTTAAAAATAGGGCAGCAAGAAAGCGTGTTTCGTAAAAAATAGAAGCCGCTTTTCTATAAAAATGAAAATTCCAGTCCGTAAATGAGAAAGAAAATGCCATGCAAAAGAAAGAAGGTCGCCGGAAGGCGGCCTTTTTTCATGGATAATTTCACTAAGAAAAATTTCTTTTGAGCGTCGTATAGAAAAAAAGAGAAAAGTGTGATATCATATTTCATATCCCCCCATGGGGGATATGAAAGGGGTATTATAATGAAGCATAAGCATGATGAACGCGCAAAAAAGGCCGTACTGAATCGTTTGTCGCGAGCCATCGGACATTTAGAGGCTGTAAAGCAAATGGTGATTGATGATGAGGATTGTGCGCAAGTGCTGATTCAGTTGGCGGCCGTAAAATCTGCCCTAAACAATACCGGCAAAATCATCTTAAAAGACCATATTGATCATTGTATTGTACAAGCAGTTGAACAGCACGACGAAGAAACCATTGAGGCGCTGAAAAAAGCCATTGATAAAATCATCTAAGAGACGGAATCTTGATGCTGAAACGTCAAACCATTGAACTTTTATCCTTGGCGCTGCCGATTATGATTGAAACGGTTCTGCAAACTCTTTTAGGCACAACCGACGCATATTTTGCGGGACAGTTAACCGATGCCGCCATCTCCGGAATCAGCGTTACCAATGTCGTGATGAATATTTTTATTTCTTTTTTTGCGGCAGTCAGCATTGGTACGACCGCTCTCGTTTCACGAAACTACGGGAAGAAAGACTTAATTCAAACGGCTCACTGTATGTCTCAGTCCATTTTGTTGGGAATTTTGCTGGGCATCGGAGTTGGCCTTTTTTCTCTTTTGTTTCATGAGCCGATTCTGCGGCTTTCCGGTGCGGATCATCTCATTTTGAGCTATGTAAGGCCGTACTATTTAATCGTGGAAAGAGATTTGTCAAGGGTGCTTTTTCTTTGAAACACCATGCTCTCATTTTAGAAGCTGCGTGCTATAAATGGATGCAGCCAACATTTCTCCTGATTTCAGAAGTGCAGACAGGGACGGGATCATTTGCCTGTAAAATGTCATCGAAGATACCTCTAAGTTTCCGTCTGCGGTCATCCTTCAAGGAAGCTCCAGTCCAGCTCTTCGTCGGGCATCGTGACCTTTTGCTCGATTTCTCCGGTATCCTTGTTCACAACAGTCACTTCTAAGGACCATGTTTCTGAGCCCCCGAGAATTTGAATCAGTTCTGCTTGCCATGCAAAGCTGCGAATCATCGGGGAAGCTGCCTCGGCAACTCCATCGGGCGCTGAACAGGTCATTTCCGTGTAATCATCTGAATACTCAATGGATACCCCCATCATCTTCATAACCGGAAGGATCGTATGCTCCATGTCACCGGGGTCGGCCCACCATTTTCGCTGTCGCTCAGTCAGTACAAGGGTCAAAGAGCCATCTTCATTCAGATAAATGTCCTCACACCGATTGCTCCCCTTATTATCGTCGATCAGGGCCTGTGCATCTACATAGACATCTGGGAGGATATATGTCTGTGCTTCCCCCTCTGCGGCGCAGCCGGGCAGCCACAAGAAACATAGCGCAAGAATAAAAACC
Source organism: Candidatus Ruthenibacterium merdavium (assembly GCA_019119935.1). Lineage (GTDB taxonomy): Bacteria > Bacillota > Clostridia > Oscillospirales > Ruminococcaceae > Ruthenibacterium > Ruthenibacterium merdavium. The sequence goes on from DWWA01000046.1 coordinate 32,834, forward strand.
ACTTTGATTTTCCAGCTTTTTTTCATAAGGCATTTCCTCTCGACCAGCATGATTTATTCTTTTTCCTGTTTCCAAACCACGCGCAGGGTATCCCATTCATCACAGACGGAAGCCGCATAAATCTCATTCTGTTCTTCATCCCAGGTCAGGCACAGATACCGCGGCGCTCCGTCTATTGGCGGCAGTTCATAATACTCATGGTTCCACCCGCTACACCCAGATCCAAATTGCTTTGTAAAATCAGTGTACGAGGCCCCATGTTGCAAAAAATCTACAACTTCCGATTCGTTCAGCACCACTGCGGGAGTGTAAACCCGAGGTGCCCCGTTGATAATACGAATCTCCCCCTCAATGGGCCTTTTCAGCTGTTCTTCAGTCAGCACCCGCAGTCCGGGCGATTGAACATCATACATTTCCACATATTCATTTTGGGAGTGCCAGGTATCGGAACGCCAGGCGCACTCAAAGGCAGTTGTTTTTAC
>DWWA01000047.1 GCA_019119935.1 Candidatus Ruthenibacterium merdavium
ATTACTACAATAACCGCAGAATCAAGATAAAGCTAAAGGGCCTGCCGCCTGCTCTTCACAGACAACAAGCCCTTTCGGTTGCTTGATTTATTTCTTCAAAAATATTGTCTAACTTTTTGGGGGCACTTCAAAAAGGGTTCGCCTCTCGTTTTTTCTTTCCTCTTTTATTTTGCAGACATTTTTTGCGGCCTTATTCTTGACGCAAGCGTTCCACCACCGAGTAACGTTCCGCGGCGCGGCAGGCAACAATCGGAATGGCTATTCCCAGCACTACAAACACCGGAAGAATGACAGCAAACGGCCAAACGGTAAAGCGATAGGTGAAAAACCAAATCAAGTGATTCATTACAGGCCCTAAAAACGGCGTCGTAATGAAAACAATCACAAGCGCAAAGAAAGCCGCACCTAACGTATATAAAAGCCCCTCTGATGCCAGCATGATTTTCAGCTGACGCTTCGTCATGCCAATGGATTGCAGCATTGCCAGCTCACGTCGGCGCGCTGTAATTCCTGTGATGATTGCATTAAAGAAATTCAAAACGCCCACGAGGCCGACAATCAGGCTCATGGCGCCGCCCAGCAGCAAAAACATTTCGCGTACACTTTCAAACTCAGCTGCATACATCGCCTTGCTCTCGTAATCAAACTGTACATTTTGATTCTCGGTGTAATCGCGCAGAAAATCCTCCATACCGGCATTGGATGTCTGTGTTGTATCAAAGGCGTAATACATCACGCTGTCGGTGTTGGTATCCCGGATAAATGTATCCGCCCCAAGGACAAACTCATCAAGGCCGTAGTAACGATAACTCAGTGCATTCGGAACAGACACCAATGCCGCAACCGTATACTCCACATCGCGATACTTGACAGCATGCGACCGATATGCGGCGTTTTCCGGCACATTTTCCAAAGCGCCGTACACCTCACCGCTGTCGGGGTTGTAATACTCAAATGCATCCACATAGCGAATGGTTACCGTGTCGCCCAGCCTTGCCCAGTGGCTTTGCCAATCGGGCCTGCCGTATTCGTCTTCCGAGTAAACAGCGGCAATCACATTTTCATTGGAATCATAGAGCTTCGTGAGGTCACCCTCCAACACGGTTAAGTGATCAAGTGCAAAAGGCTCCATACCGTAAAGCTGTACGCCGTCCGCTACCATGCCCGCTTCGTTTCGCTCCAAAAATTGCACCGTACTGTCTAACTGTTCGGGCGTATACCACCGGCTCCAAAGCGACCGATAGTATTCTTCTGTGACAAACTCCTGTGCGGCGGAAACCTTGCCGTAAACTCTGCCGCTGTTTTCAATTCCGCCCTGTGCATTCACGGCATCGATTACCTCTTGTGTCACTTCCATATCGGTGTGAAACAGTTCTGAACCTGTTTGAAACTGACGCGCGTCGGCAACGATAAAATCACTTGCCGTGAAATTAGACACATATTTTTCCATATCAAAGCTTCCCGTAAAAGTTACGGTTGCAGTAAGAAGCACAACCGAAAGCGACAGCGACAAAATGGTAATAACCGTTTTGCCGCGGCTACGCCCCAAGTTTGCCAAAGCCATGGAAAACAAAGATACCCCCTTTTTCGTGCGCTTTTGTTTTCTTTGAAGATTCTTCGCTTCCGTATAGCGTATGGCCTCTATCGGGGATACTTTTCCGGCCAATCGGCTGGGGCGGCGGCAGGAAATCAGCACAGTCATCAGTGCAAACAAGGCAGAGAGAACAAACCCCGCAGGGCTGACGGATACCACCGGCGTAACGGCATTCAGCTGCTGTACAATGACCGGCGTTAAGACACCGCCTAAAAGCCAGCCCAGCACCAAGCCAAGCGGAATACCCGCCAAAGAGAGTGCCATGGCTTGAAAGCGCACCACACGCCGAAGCTGGCGCGAAGTAGTGCCAATCGTTTTCAAAAGGCCGTAAAAGCGGATATCGCCCGCCACAGAAATTTGAAACACATTGTAGATAATGAGATACCCGGTGAGCAGAATGAGCGTCAAAACGCCAACCATTAACAAAACAGTTGAAGGGTCGAGTTTATCGGAAAGCTGAGCCCCCGTGTATCCCCAGTTGACGCCGATAGAAACAGCATTGTCCGCCGCGCCGTTTTCTTTGGCCTGATAACCGTGATTTTTGAGAATTTGGTTCAGGTCTGTTTCAATTGAGCGCGCGCCATTGCACAGCATAACGTCCATATTCCAACTACCCGTCATGCCGTCCTCGCCCGGCGGGGTGACACCCACTTCACGGAGCACTGCATCCACCCTGCTTTCAGGAAGCAAAACATGGCTTGCTACAATCGCCTCATCATACTCCCACCATCCGCACAAAGTAAATGTCTGAGAAGTGCTGTGTCCATCCACGTCAAATGTCATGGTAAACTGCGTGCCGAGTTTCGGCTCTATTCCCAAAAGTTCCAATACGCGCGTATCGGTGGCGGCTTCGTTCGTTCCCTCTTTTGGCAGCCTGCCTTCCACTGGGTCACAGTACATCCAATGCGCTTGATTGGAATCCGAATAGCCCAATTCCACATGAGCCTTATTAAACGGCGCTTCGTCCGGCATCCCTAAAAAACGACGCAGGCCCCACGCTTGAATCAGAGGGTCTTCACGCAATTCCTCAAACTGCACCTGCGTCAGATACTTAAATCCTCCGTGGGAATAACCGCCTACCTGGCGAAACGTATTTTGCTGAATGCCTTCGTTGATAGACAGTGCAATCGTAAATAAAGAAGTGAAGAGCATCGCGGTTAAGGCAATGGCAAGCACCGCTACTAAATTTCGTGTGCGGTTTGCTAACAAAGCGCGCAGGCCCAGCCGCCACACACAGCTTCGGTTGGAAACATTCATTTTTGCCCGCCTCCTTATCGCGTTACAATATGTCCGTCTTCAATGCGCACAATGCGGTCAGCCATTTGCGCAATTTCCTCATTGTGCGTAATCATCACCATCGTTTGGCCGAATTTCTGCCCCATCACTTTCATCAAACCAAGCACATCTTGGCTGGTTTTCGAGTCCAAATTTCCGGTTGGTTCATCCGCCAGCAAAATCGCGCGTTTAGTTGCCAAAGCGCGCGCAATAGCCACCCTTTGCTGCTGTCCTCCAGAAAGCTGATTGGGCAGATTTTTTAGTTTTTTCTCCAGCCCTAAGCTGGAAATCACCTGCTTAATATACCTTTCATCCGGTTTTTTCCCGTCCAGCTGAATGGGCAAAACCACATTTTCCCATACACTGAGCACAGGCACTAAATTGTACGACTGAAACACAAAACCGATTTTTCGGCGGCGAAAAATCGTGAGCGCTTCATCTTTTAACGAAAAAATATCCTTGCCCTCCACCGTGACTGTGCCGCCGGTGGGGCGATCCAGCCCGCCCAGCATGTGCAGTAAAGTAGACTTGCCCGAACCGGATGTCCCTACAATCGCCACAAATTCCCCTTGCTCTACCGACAAATTCACGCCGTCGAGTGCCCGTACTTGATTTTCGCCGCTTCCATAATATTTTTTCAAATCTCTTGTTTGCAGCACCGTCATAATAAATCCCCCCAAAGACAAACTCTGTATCATCTTTCGACAATACAGAGTTTATCAAAACAATCTTTCGTCACACTTTCTGAAAACTAACAGTTTTGTCATATTCGAACGCAAAATCACTTCAAAAAGTTTTCAGAGTGATGATATGCTATGGTGGTCCCGCGGCAAAAACAGGCAAAAACAACTTCCTTTTCCGGGCACACTCTCCACTTTGACATAACCGCTTTGTTTTTCCGCAATTTGACGCGTCAAATACAAGCCAATGCCGACGCCTTCTTTGCTGTATGCGCCGCAGGAACGATAAAAACGCCCAAAAATTTTTGCCTGCTCATCTTCCGGAATGCCCGGCCCGCTGTCGGTAATTCGGATACAAGCGAACATCTCATAGTTTCGCACTTCCACCTTGACAGCGCCGCCGCAAGGTGTGTATTTTACGGCATTATCCAGCAAATTACACAAGGCTTCTTCTGTCCACTTGGGGTCAAACACCGCTTGTCCCTGTATATTCTCACAAATAAGAGCAATTTGTTTTTCTTTCGCCTTGAGCTGAAACTGCTCCGCCGCGCGCTGCACCGTAGGCATAAGCGGATTTTTTTCGGGATAAAGCAGTAAAATTCCCGTTTCCAGCCGAGAACTTTTTGTGAGGACTTCTATCAACGCTTGCAGTTTTTGTGCCTGCGCTTCGATGGCTTTGGCGCAATTTTGGCCTTGCGGAGTAAGGGGCTGCTCTTCCAGCAGCTGAGCGTACAGACACAAGTTTGCTACCGGCGTTTTCGTTTGGTGGGAAATATCCGAAATCAAACTGCTGATTTGATCTTTCTGCATTTGAATGTTCCGCGCAGATAAATCGCTTGCCGTTAAATAACGGTTCAGGCGGCTTTCCAGCGCCGACAAACGGCTTTCGTCAAAAGTTTTTTCAGAAAAGCTGCCGTCCAGTGCACAGGTGAGCATTTCGTCTAAGCGGTTCATGGTGCGGCTCAGCTGAATACGGTCCCACACCACGACAAACAGTGCCGCCAGCACCACAGCACCTGCAATCCAATCTGCCATCATAATTCCACCGCCCAAGTGTATCCAATGCCATACACCGTTTTCAAATATTCCGGTTTTGCAGGATCGGCTTCCAATTTACTCCTCAACCGTTTCACGGTAACGGATAAGGCGTTTTCCTCCACAAATTCTGCCGCATCTGTCCAAACACGGTCTAATAAAACTTCCCGCGGAATCGTTTGTCCTCGGTTTTCTGTGAGCACGCGCAGCAGCTTTTGTTCCGTTTTGGAAAGCTCTACCATCTTCCCGTCCCGACAAAATTGCATCTGCTTAAAATCAAAACGAAACGGCCCCAGCACAAGAATATCTGTGGTTTTTGCTTCGCTGCGCCGCAGCTGAGCATTCACTCGGGCACGCAGCACTGCCAAAGAAAACGGCTTTGTCATATAATCATCCGCCCCGGCTTCCAGCCCCGTTACTTCATCCAATTCCATATCATTGGCAGTGAGCAAAATGACCGGTGTATTGTCGCCGCCTGCTCGAAGCTGACGCAGCAAATCCAGCCCGCTTCCATCCGGCAAGTTAATGTCCAGAATCAGCAGATCAAACCGCTGTGCCGCCAAGGATTCTTTTGCTTGCGCAATGCTCGTTGTCCGAACAACAGGACGCTCTGCACTTTCCAAGGCTATGGCAATTCCCCGCCCCAGTGCATCATCATCTTCCAAAAGAAAAATGTGTTCCATCCTTGTTTCCCCTCCTTGCTGTTTATAAAAGACAAACCGCCCGCGCTTTTCTCGTTTGGCCGTGCTGTCATTATATCACGACTTGCCAATGATTCGCTATCCCTGTTTCCTTGTTCGCGTTCGGCAATGCTCTGATTTTATCGAAACAAAAAAAGAGGAAAAGGCACACAGCCCTTTCCCCTTTTTGATGATATAAAACTTTTCAATGCCTTCTCCTTTTGGCAAGGCATTGCACCTTTTACCGCATGACCAACGTTCCGTTTTCGGCATCCAGCGTCAGCACGGTGCCGGGCATGGGGTCGTCGGCAATAATGCGTTTTGCCGCCAGTGTTTCAGCCTTTTGCTGAATATAGCGTTTCAGCGGTCTTGCGCCGTAGATGGGGTCATAACCGCCCTCGATGATGGCATCTTTTGCCGCGTCGGTGACTTCCAGCGTAAGCTGTTTATCTGCCAAACGATGGCGCAAACGCTCCAACAGCAGGTCAACGACGCCGCGGATTTCCTCTTTGCCCAGCGGTTTGTAATAGACAATCTCATCCAGACGGTTCAAAAATTCCGGACGGAAGGACTGACGCAGCAGCTGATCCACTTGTGCGCGCGCCTCGGCGGTGATTTCTCCGTTTTCAATGCCGTCCAAGATATACGGCGAACCGAGGTTCGAGGTCAAAATAATAATAGTGTTTTTAAAATCGACGGTACGTCCTTGGCTGTCCGTAATACGGCCGTCATCCAGCACTTGCAAAAGCACGTTAAACACGTCGGGATGGGCTTTTTCCACCTCGTCAAACAGCACTACGCTGTACGGGTGACGGCGCACCGCCTCGGTCAGCTGTCCGCCTTCATCGTAACCGACATATCCCGGAGGCGCACCAATCAAACGGGACACGGAGTACTTCTCCATATATTCCGACATGTCGATACGCACCATGTTGTGCTCGTCGTCAAACAGACATTCGGCCAGCGCTTTCGCAAGCTCCGTTTTGCCGACACCCGTCGGGCCGAGGAACAAGAAGCTGCCGATGGGGCGGTTTTCGTCCGCTATGCCCGCGCGGCTGCGCAGAATGGCCTCGCTGACCTTCTGCACGGCTTCATCCTGGCCGATCACACGGCGGTGAAGCACCTCAGGCAAATGCAGCAGCTTTTCGCGTTCGCCCTCCATCAGACGTGCCACAGGAATTCCCGTCCAGCGCGCAATGATGCGGGCAATTTCTTCTTCCGTTACTTTATCGCGCAACAGCGTGTTTTTCTCGGCCTGTTCTGCTTTTTGCTCCTCTTGCTCCAGCTCTTTTTGCAGGCTGGGCAGCTTGCCGTATTTCAGCTCGGCGGCACGGTTCAAGTCATACTCTTGCTCGGCCTGTGCAATTTGGGCATTGGTCTGCTCAATTTCCTCACGCAGTTTCTGCACGCGGTTGATGGCACTCTTTTCGTTCTCCCACTTTGCGCTCATCTCTTGGAACTCGTCGCGCATTTGCGCAAGCTCTTTTTGCAGTGCAGCAAGACGCTCTTTCGACAGGTTATCAGTTTCCTTTTTCAGCGCGGCTTCCTCAATTTCATGCTGCATAATTTTGCGGCGCAAATCGTCCATCTCAGCCGGAGCAGAATCCATCTCGGTGCGAATCATGGCACATGCTTCATCTACAAGGTCAATCGCCTTATCCGGCAGGAAACGATCGGAGATATAGCGGTTGGAAAGCGTCGCAGCCGCAATCAGTGCGCCGTCGTGAATTTTTACGCCATGGAACACTTCATAGCGTTCTTTCAAGCCGCGCAGAATCGAAATTGTATCTTCGACGGTCGGCTCTTCTACCATTACGGGCTGGAAACGGCGCTCCAGCGCGGGGTCTTTTTCGATATACTGGCGGTACTCGTTCAGCGTTGTCGCGCCGATGCAGTGCAGCTCACCGCGCGCCAGAAGCGGTTTTAACAGGTTACCGGCATCCATTGCACCGTCGGTTTTGCCCGCGCCCACAATGGTATGCAGCTCGTCAATAAACAGGATGATTTCACCCTCGCTCTTTTTGACTTCCTGCAAAACGCTTTTCAAACGTTCCTCAAACTCGCCGCGGTATTTTGCACCTGCCACCAAAGCGCCCATATCCAGGCTGAACACCTTGCGGTCTTTCAGGTTTTCCGGCACGTCACCGCGCACAATACGCTGTGCCAAACCTTCGGCAATGGCTGTTTTACCAACGCCCGGCTCACCAATCAGCACCGGGTTGTTTTTTGTTTTTCGGGACAAAATGCGAACCACATTTCGGATTTCGGCATCGCGCCCGATCACGGGGTCCAGCTTTTGCGCTTTTGCCAGCGCCACCAAGTCCTGGCCGTATTTATTCAAAACGTCATAGGTGGATTCGGGGTTGTCGCTTGTCACGCGCTGGTTGCCGCGCACTTTAGAAAGCGCCTCCAAAAAGCTGTTTTTGTCCACGCCAAACGTTTTCAGCACTTCTTTTACGGCACGGCTGGGACTTTCCAGCATGCCGAGTACAAGGTGCTCCACAGAAACGTACTCGTCTTTCATGCGGGCGGCGGCCTTTTCGGCAGCGGTCAGGGCGCGGTCAAGTTCGCTCGTAACATAAACTTTGTCAGGGTCACGTCCCGAACCGGTCACACGCGGCAATTCGCTGACTTTTTGTGCAAAAGCCGCCTGCGCATTGCCCGGCTCAACGCCCATTTTTTGGAACAGCTGGCCGACAAGACCGTTTTCCTGCGCCAGCAAAGCACAGAACAAATGTTCCTGCGCCAACGACTGGTTTTCATATTCAATCGCAAGCGACTGCGCCGCCTGCAAAGCTTCCAAAGATTTTTGTGTCATTTTTTGTGCGTTCATGCAATCACGCTCCTTTTCTGAACGCCGGTTGATACTCTATTTTGATTAGCTGATTCGCTGTGTTCTTCGTTCTACAACTGTGCAACTTCCTTTGTTAAATGATTCCAATAGTATTGTTCGGTCTGCTGTACAGCATACGACATCTGCGGCATGTTCGCAAAAAAGCATTTCATACATCCGTCAAAAAGCCCGACATATCCGGCGATGCATTCCGCAATTTCCTGCCCGTCTGCATGCTCCTTTGGGGTGGAAAGCACCCGCGCATATTTGGTTCCGGAAACGCTTGACTCCTGCGCCAAAGCAGGGTTAGAAGCTGTTTCCAGCGCCACCCAAAGCTGATAAAAGCTTTGCAGGCAGGCAATGAGTGCGGCGTTTTGCGTGCGAAGGCAAGCGCGCAGCACCCCCAGCTTTTCTCCTGCTTCACGGTTGATTTCTACCGTATAGCGCATCACAGGGTTGTATTTATACTGCAAAGAACTGCGCAGCGTAAGCACGCCCTCAGTGCTGGCAAGCTGCAAGACACTTTGCGGCTCAAGCATTTCACAAACCGTGTCAAACAAACTGCGGATTCGATGCTCCGGCGTAAGCAAAGACGCATACTCCGCCAAAACGCGGTTCACCAGCGCCGAACGGCTGACGCCCTGCTCATATGCCATGCGGTCGATAGCGGAAACTACATCATCCATCAACACCAAACTGTATACACTTTTTTTCATAGCCCCACCTCGTTCCTTGCTATTATTGTATCACTAACAATATAATTTGTCAACTAAATTATATAATTATTTTTACAAGTTTAATTTTTTATAAAAAAGACGAATGCGGAGTTTTCCACATTCGTCTTTTATTGGAACACAATATTTATGCCGCCGGAGCAGATGCGGAAGAAGCCGCCGGTGCTGCCGCATTGATATCGGGTTTCAGCTCTTTTTCCAGCTCCTGGCGCACAACAGCGATATAGCTTTTGCCGGTATTGACATTAAACTCTTTTCCGTTTTCGTCCAAAATCTGCAAAGGCTCAGTCACATCGCCTTTTTTCCATTGAATTTTCTGATATTTTCCGCCGCAGAAATAATATCCCGTTCCGGAAGTTAAAGCAAAATCGGTACAGTTGCCGTCCGGCTTTAAAGTTACTTTGGCAAACAGCACGAATACGTTTTTGTAAGAAAGCTGCGCACCCGTAGCCTCATCCACAATCGGGTTACTGTACTCGGTTTTGAGGTATGTGCCGCTGGCTGCGTCGTAAACCATCTGCACTTCCGTTGTGTTGGAAGCCAAAAACCTTACATGAGGTGCGTCGCCCCCGTTCAAGGTTACGGTTTTTCCCGGGGCGGCAAAATTCAAAAGCGTATTCTTTGAACCATCCGGCACAATGCCGTTTTGCGTCATGCCGGCGCTGATGAGCGCCGCATCGGTATACCAACAGTGCTCTTGATTTCGCGTTTTCCTGCGCTCTTCATCAAGCGCAAAAGAAGTTGTGCCCAAATACAGGCCGTTAATGTCCTGATAGGCGTACTCATTCAGCAGATTTTTCGCATAAATGCTTGTACCGATGTGCACCAAAACCGCATTGAGCGGCAAAGCAAACTGCAAATGCTGGTCGCGTGCGGAACGCACCGGCCCCGTGTTTGGCACACTCGCCGGATCAGCGAAAAACGCCATCAAACGGGTAATCCCGCCTTCGGTTTCCATTTCTAAAACGGCATCTGCCGATCCGATTCCGCGCTGCGGCAGTGCCTGGGCAATATTGCTCACCATAATGGCCGCCGGGCGCTTTCCCGGCGTTTGGCCTTCCTTCAATGCCTCGCCGGTAATCAAGTTGACGTTAGGCGTGGGCTTGTCTGCATCCTGCTGCAGCCCCTCGCCGCTGGCCTTGGGTACATCTGCGCCGGAAGACGATGCCTCACCCTCGCCTTGCTGTGCACAGCCAAAGAGGGAAAATGCCATCACCAAAAGCATAACCCCTGCAAGCAGTCGTTTCGTCATTGTCATCCCCTTGCATTCCCGTCTATTGATTATTGTGCCGCAGAATCAGCCGAAGCTGCCGCCGCGGTATAGCTGAAGTTTTCAGCCTCGTCTAAGTCAACAACCGCAATATAACTGCGGCCGGGGTTTACTTTTACGTTTGTCAGCTCAGCGTCATCGTTGACAAGGCGCAGCACCTGGTCAGCTGCACCCTTCTGCCAGCGAATCGGCTCTACGCGTCCGCCGTTGAAATAGTAGCCCAAACCGCCGAATTTATAGTCTACTTCCTGCAAATCCTTCGCTTCGTGGCCGGGGAACACATGAATATCCGTAAACAGTACAATGACGTTGTCAAACTTGAGCTGCTCGTCATTGTTTGCATCGACAGAAGGCTGCACTCCGCCTGCGGCTTTGGAATACTGGCTCATCATATACTTGCCTTGCTCTGCATCCCAATCGAAATAAGTTTTATAGCCGGCAGAGTGAACCACGGAAATTTTAGAAGCATCTCCTCCGGTGAGCACGCGCGGCTCCTCATTGTAAGGAACAAAGTCAAAGAAGGTGCTCTTATAAGGGTCAATGCTGGAATCATAGCCAAACTGCTCGATGGTCTTTGTAATTTCCTCACCGCTCGTGACATAAGTGTGCTCAATGGCTACGCCGCGGGCACGGAAATCACTGTCACGGTGGCCCAAAGTAGAAAGAACGTCGCCGTTCAAGTCAAAATCGCTGTAATCATAGTTGTTCTTGTACTCTGTCTGCACCACGCTTTCACCCACATGGACATACATCGGGTGGAAGGGCAGAATCAGCTGGAAGAACTGATGACGCGCCGAACGAACGGGGCCGACACGGGGCATGGTTTCATAGTTCTCATACAAGGCCATAAAACGGGTAATGCCGCCCTCGGCCTTGATTTCCACCAAAATATCAGCATCAGACAAGCCTGCCTGCGGGCGCGCCTGCTGAGTGGCGCCTTCTGAAATATTGTTTACCATCACAGCGGTGAAGCGGCGGCCCTCGGGATAGTCCGCACCTTTTTCAAGGCCGGTTAAAAGAGCGGCATTGTACGGCTCTTCCTCCTGAACCGGCTGAGAAGCCGACTGCGCCGCACCGGCAGAACCCGAAGCGGATTGGCTTTCCGTGGAAGAGGTTTTGGAACAAGCGGTCATGGAAGCAGCTGCAATGCACAGCGCCAAAAAGATGGAAACAAAACGTTTCATGCAATCTCTCCTATGATGTTTTTTGAATAAAGCGGCAAAAAGCAAGACGCGGTATGCGTCCTGCCCATGTTTCACAAGATGTTATTTCCATGAATACATTTATATATAATACCGAAAAAGTAACAATTTGTAAAGACTAACGCCGTTTTTTCACAAAGCATTTTTACAAATTTAAAATTACGGTTATCCTTCATCCACAAAGTTACAAAAAAGCGGAAAAACAGCTTAAATTTACTTTTAAAAGGTGCTTTAGGTTTTTTCAAAGGGAAGGCTGCTTTTTTTAGCTTGAAATAAAAAATTTTAAAAAAAGAGTTGACAAACACCTTTGGTGTGTGTATAATAAAAAAGCACTGTGAGTGACACACATGAGCCACTAGCTCAGTCGGCAGAGCACCTGCCTTTTAAGCAGGGTGTCCGGAGTTCGAATCTCCGGTGGCTCACCATTGTGTAACAAAGTCGAACCCTTCTATATTCCTATTGGAATTGGAGTGTTCGGCTTTGTTTGTTCTTATACGAATATTTAAACCAATTAGAAAAAGGGGCTGTCAAAGCCCCTTTTCTTTTTATGTTTTCCTATCCCCTGTTCTGATTAAATGTATTCGCTTCTTGGCTCTTTAACTTTTCCTTGTGCATCTCCAAAACGATGGGATAAAGGAAACGAGCTAATGCATCAATACACTCTTGCGGGGGCGTATAATTATCACATGAATTTGAAGGTGTAGGATTCAAATAAAAACCTCTCAATCATAATGCTATCTATATTAGAAAGGGCTATCCCCATCGGGAATATCTACCATTCTTACCTCGTTAAAATATTGGTGAGTGCTATATTCATACACTGTACCATCCTTGTGATAATCTACAATCTTGTGGATACGCCGAAGTAAAGCATTCCATGTTTCTTTGTCTACTTGCTGAATATAGGGATACTGAGATTCAAGAGGAATATTGCTAATAATATAAACCACAGTAAAGCAGGCAATCTTATTGCTATAACGACATCGAAGCTCTAAAGGGTAGCCATCCAATATATTAAGAAGTTCTGATATTTTGAGCTGGCTTCTATATTCATCTAAGACCAGCACATCCTGTCCGGCATAGGAATCAAAGGGATGCTCATATTCAGTGACACGGTATACAGCTTCATATCCGTTTTTCTCCATGACACCTCTTGTCTTTCCCGTCCCCGTTGCACCGAAGATATATATTACATTCATCATGCGGAAACAATTCTTATATTGCTCCTGCCGAACAATGGCACGTGCTTTTTCAATATCGGTTAAACGTGTCATAAAGACAGGGCATCGTTCGAGTATTTCATAATTGGAAAGCCCATCTTTGATATACTCATATAATAAATCTAAGTCACTTCTTGCTCCTTGTTGTTCGCTGGGCAGAGTTCCCCATTCAAAAAAAGTGTTTGGAATTACGGTATCTTTTTTAGCGTCATTTTCCCATGCTCCCTCTTTGCGGATGTAATCTCTATTTTGCTGAGAAGTTCCGGCAGTGCGTTCAATATGAGCCGAAGGGAATCGGTTTTTGATGGTGCTAAATCGAATAGGAACATCTAAAACAAAATACACATGCACATGCTTTGTCTTGGTTTCTAACCCTATTTCATATCCAAAACAGAAATAGACGAGAGAACGAAAAGTGAAAATCTTTTGTTTTAATGTTTCGGGAGTAATTCCATAATCGTCAGGGTTATTGATTGTGAGCTGCCATTTTCTACCCTGCAAATTTTTATACTCTGGCATAATGAATATACAATCTCCTTATATTAGATGATTGATTTTATATAATGGAAGGGCAGCTGTAGGGGTGCTACAGCTACAAAAGTGCCAAAGGGTAATACTAACCTTTGGCACGATCCCCAAAGCAAAGCTTTGGGCGAGAAGGGGAATGTGCCCTTTCGGCTTCGCCACAGGCACATTCTCCCCTCTGTTAATCATGAAAGGGCTTCGATAATTCGCCTATCTATCTTTTGCGTGTCACGCAAGAAGGGGATTTTGATTTTCAATAAAGAATTGCTGTTCCCGTTAATGAGAATATGCCCCATGCCGGGATATGGACACGCGCCCATATTTTCCTTCTTTAGAGAAAACATTTCACACCCTTCCTTTGAAAACTCGCCTAATAACATCACAAAGCTAATATTATCTCTTGCACCTGCAACCCAGTTGCTTGCATCGGCTCGCTGCATCCCGGTTAAAGTAAACATGTTTTGCGCTCGTGATACCATGTAAGCAAGACTAATTCCGTGCCGAAAGGTTTCTGCGTCTTTCTTTTCAAGGAATGTCAAAAGAGCGGAAAGCTCATCAATGTAAAGCAGGATAGGCGGCTTGTCCACATTGTGGCTTTCTTGTCGTTCCCCCATTTCTTTCACAAAGCTTTTCATACCTTGCACGCAATCAAAATTTGTGTAATATCTCGGCAGTTGTGGGAAGTTAAACTCGTTCTTGAAATCCAGCAAATAAAGTTTTGCGTTGGGATAGCAGTTCAAGAACTGGTACATCCAATAACGCGCAGCATAAGACTTGCCCGAACCAGTACGCCCCACAATTAGAGAGTGCGGATGGCTGCGAGGATAGTATAAAATATGGTTTGGTGAACCGTTAAAACTCATCATTGAGGTGGACGCAATGGGAATACCTTTCTCTAAGGTTACACTCATAATGCACAACTCCTTTATATTGTCGGGTCATTTCAATTTTTGCCGCAAGATTCACAATCAAGAATTTTTAAAATAATTTCAGGTCGAATTGCACCGTCTGTAATAATGGCAGAAATGACTTGAAACTGCATCAATTTGTCGTTACAATTGGAATTGTGAAGGCGGCAGTATTCCGTGAGGGCTTCGTTCATCGGCTCGGTTAAACTTTCCCAAAGCAAATAGAGTGATGCTGTGTTAAACTCGGCTAAACCGACTGTAACGGTATGGACAAGCCCTTCCTGTGTGTATTCGCTCGTTGTGTGCTGGTTCAGATAGGCAAGGGAAGAAGTGAGCGGAACGGCATGAATTCCCATGCGGTCACGCTGCTGTTTGGCGAATAACCATTGAATAAAATTTAGGACATTTTGGCGGCTGTCGATGAGGAATTGCTGACGGCAATATTCCTGCCTTTGCTGAACCTCGGTACACTTGCCCTTTGCCGCAAGAAACAAGAGGGCAGCCAGTGCCACACCCGGAAGCCAGTGCTGGACGGTACGCCCCAGTACCCACACGGCAGCTATCAGCCCCACCAAAACGCCGCTGCAAACAACCAACTTTTTCGTGGTGGCACTCTCGCGCCACCACGATTTTATGAAAGAAAAAAATGATGTCATTCGACGCTCGCACCCTGCCGCAGCTCAACTGCGTCCGCCTTCGCAGACATCCCGGCACGTAAGCCGCCCTTTTCGTCCAGCATCGCATACGGCTTTGCTGCGAGATTTTCAAAAGTCGCGGTCAAGGGAACATCAGCACCAATGAGTTGAAGCGGTGCAGTGTC
>DWWA01000048.1 GCA_019119935.1 Candidatus Ruthenibacterium merdavium
GTATCAAGTGCTGGCGATGGACCGTGCGCAGGCGTTGGAGTTTGCGCAGGCCATCGAGCAGGCGCATACGAAAATCCATCGCTGCCGCGTTTGCCAAAACTTTACCGAAAATGAAGTGTGTTCCATTTGCAGCGACGAAAACCGCGACAAAAGCACGATTTGTGTGGTGGAAAACCCGCGCGATGTTACAGCGTTTGAGCGCACGCGCGAATATCGCGGGCTTTATCATGTGCTGCATGGACTCATTTCCCCCATGGACGGCATCGGCGCAGAGCATTTGACGGTAAAAGAGCTTTTGGCGCGGCTGACGGAAAGCCAGGTGAAAGAACTGATTATGGCGACGAATCCCACCGTAGAGGGGGAGGCAACCGCCATGTATCTAGCGCGGCTGGTGAAACCGTTTGGCATTAAGGTGACGCGGCTTGCCTACGGCTTGCCGGTGGGCGGCAATTTGGAGTATGCGGACGAGGTGACGCTGGGGCGCTCTTTGGCCAACCGCGGCGAGCTGTAAGGCTCGACAAAAAGCGCTTGACATTTGCGCCGAAAAAGCGTATTCTTATAGAACCTTTTGGAAAGGGGTGACAAAATGGCCAAAAACGATGCAATCAAACAGGTGGCGGTGAACCGCAAGGCGCGTCATGACTATTTTGTCATCGAATCGCTGGAGGCGGGAATTGCCTTGGTGGGTACTGAGGTGAAAAGCGTCCGCACTGGTGAAGTTAATTTAAAGGATGCATGGGTCGAGGTGGAAAACGGCGAGCTGTTTGTGCTGGGAATGCACATCAGCCCCTATGAAAAGGGTAATATTTTCAACCGTGACCCTGTGCGTAAGCGTAAGCTTTTGGTGCATAAGCGGGAGATCCGCCACTTGGCGCAGGAGAAAAAGCTGAAAGGCTACACCTTAATTCCGCTTCAGCTTTACCTAAAGCAGGGGCGCGTGAAGCTGGAGCTCGGCCTGTGTAAGGGCAAAAAGCTGTATGATAAGCGCGCCGATATTGCCGAGCGCGATGCAAAGCGAGTGATGGACCGTGCGCTGAAAGAGCAGCGGCGCTGAGCGTGAAAAGCCGAAGTTTCGGCGTATCATTTTGTTGTTACAGTCTGTCTTTCCCCGGCAGACTGTCAATATGGGGATGTAAAGGTTTCGACGGGGAGAGGAAAGCGAGAGCAGCGGGTAGTGTTCGGGGGACACACTTTAAACTCCTCCAAAAAAATAGCTAACAACAATAAATTAGCTGTCGCTGCCTAATTATAGGCGGCTGTCCTGCCCACTCCGGCACCGTGTGGGGCCAGGGCATCATTGAGGTGCCGTACGTGAACAGCCCTAAGCTTTGCAGGCTGTCATGACTGAATGAAGCTACCAATGCACCAGCGCGTTTATCCGCTTGATGCAAAGGGAATGTTGTAGATAAACTGCACCCGGAGATACTAGCGTGGACCTCTTTTCGGACACGGGTTCGACTCCCGTCATCTCCACCATCTAGACCCCAGACGAACCTCTAGGTTTGTCTGGGGTAATTTTATCTATATTATTTTTGGTGAAACTTAAAGAGATAATTAAAAGAGAGTTGTTTAGTGAATGTCGACGAAAAGAAAAAAGAATAAAAAGCAAGACAAAACACAAAACAAACAGGCTTCTGTGGGGACACAACTACACGCTGTATCTTCTGAGGAATTAAAACAAATTATAGTTGAAGCGATTTTGAAGGCAGAAGAAGAAAAGCAAGAGAAAATGGCCCAGCACTATAAAAAAGAAAAAGAAGAATGGTCAAAGCTGTTTGGAGAAGAAGATTATTCCGGTTATAAAGGACTAAGTCGTCTAAAGTTGGAGGCACAATGCGTTATCAGGATGATTAAAAAAATAGTTACGGTAAAAGATATTGAGATAAAAGAAAGTTTTTGTGCTGAAAATTTTATAAAAGCCATCATTATGGTGATTTTTATTTTTGGAGAGTATATCGCCTATTTTGGAGCGTTAATGTTTCTTTTGGGCGTGTTTTTCAAGTTGTGGGATGCCACAGGAAACTCAAAATGGCTTGCAGTCGTATGGCTGGCGTTAGGGTTTTGTATTTTTCTTTGGGCAAGGCTATTTCGTATTATGAGAATTGAAATCAAGAAGATGGAAAAACGTGAGCAGTTGTTTGCAATCAGCGGGAATATAGTAGCGATCATTTCAATGATCATTGCGATTATCGCCTTTAATGGTTGAGAACTATTTTTCCTAAATCTTGATTCACAATAAAGAGGAGCTTGTTTTCCATTTTCAGATAAGCAGTTAAATTAGAATACTATGCATTATGAAGAACAGGCTCTCCCGGTAACTTGCCGGGAGGGCCTGTTCTTTTGTTTAACATTTTATTTTCTAAGGTGCATGAATAAGTGCGAAACGCGATAGCGGCTGCTAAAAAATATAGCTAGGAAGTGCTTTTAATCAATTAACACTTTACTTTCCCGATGTGTCATCCACACTGCGCCGGTATGGGCGGGGTCGTTTTCTACAACATATGCAAGCTCCTGCTCGGCGCGGGTGGTTTCGCCCAGTCCCAGACAGCCAAGCCCAATCAAAAAGCGGCAATGCAGTTGATTGCGTTTGGTGAGATCTTCTTCAAACAGCTGGAGCTCGGGAAGAGATACCGCAAAGTAATCAATACGCACTTCGTCAAATAAGTGGGTTTCGCCGTAATCGACCAGCTGATGAAAGCACTTTAAAGCTTCATTATGATGGCCAAGCGCCTGTTGTGCAAGGCTGCGGTACAAAATCATATCGGCGGGCTGGTCGTTGTAGTACATTGCACCGGCAGGGGTGCTGTCGCCCTCGGCGGCTTTTTCAAAAGCGCTGTGCGCCGCTGCTTCATCACCCATACGGCTCAGGCATACACCCAAGAGATAATAGATGTCATTGTCTTTTTGCCCTTCCAGTTTGCCCTCTCCGAGGTTATGGGGGAAGATAAGCGCTTGGTGCAAAAGCGGCAGTGCTTCGTCGGGACGATTTTCCGCCAGCGCATGGCGTGCCATACCTAACAGCGCACAGATATACTGTTTAGTGACCTTGCTTTCGCCGCCTTCCCACGGGTGGAAGTGACGCTGCATCAGCATGGTGTGCGCTTCTTCAAAGCGCCCTGTCAGGTTTAACGAGGTGATGAATTCTGCACAAAGGTCATCCCGCTGGAGCATGGTGTCCTCATGTGTGCGCAAATGTTCAAGGCGCTCAGACGGCGCAACACCGAGCTTTTTATACAGCTGATCCAACTCCAGCAGCACGCGGGCATCGGCAACATCCAGCGCAAAGGCACGCTCCAGTGTTTCGCGGGCTTTCTGAGGTTCGCCGCACTGATTATAATAGACCAGTGAGAGGTTGCGCCATACCGTGGGGAAGTTTGCGTCCAACTGAGCGGAGAGCTCCCACAGGCGCTGTGCGTCCTCATAGCGGCGTTTATCATAGAACAAGCATCCCGGATAGTACGGTGCACGATCATCCGCTTGATTGCGGTTCAAAGCGAAGGAAAGCACTTTTGCATCTTCAAGCCGATTGGGAAGCAGCAGCGCGGGCTGCGGGCGGCAGCTTCGGTGAGCGCGTTGAATGCGTCGGAGGAATTGCCGCTTTGCTCCAGATAAAATGCTTCATAATATTTCAGCATCGGTGACGCCGCACGGCACAGCCGGAGCGTTTTGACGGCGTGTGCATAGAAGCCTGCTTCGGCAAAATCAATGGCACACTCGATAAAGCTGCTGGCGCGGTCGCCCATTAAAGCAAGGGTTTCGTCATGGGGAAGCCCTTTGGCCATCTCGCGCACCAGACGCGAACGGTAATCAAAGGGGTCAAGCTGCACATTGTCCGCAAGCTGAGCGAATGCCGCTTCTCGCTGTTCAAGCTGCAAAAGAATCTGCGCACGCAGGCCGCGTGCTTTCAAATTGTGTGCGTTTTTAACAAGGGAACGCTCCACATGTGCCAGTGCTTCCTGCCAGCGGCCGCGGCGGCAGCAGATGGCAGCAATATAGTAAAAGGCCATTTCTTGTTGCGCGGCGCTCCAAACGGATTTGTAAAATGCGTCGAACGCTTCTTCCTCTTTGTCTTGATACAAAAGGGAAAGACCAAGGCCGAAATACGGCTCGCTATTCCACGGGTTGGGGTTTTTCCATGTGGAGCGTTCGACGGCAGCGCGGAAATGCGTTTCAGCTTCGGAAAAGCATGCCCGTCGCAGCAACAGCATTCCGTAGGCGGTATTCAGGCGAATATCGCCCGGATCGCGGCGAAGCCCTTCCAAGTAATAGTCCTCCGGAAGATATGTTGCATGGCGGTACTGTTTAAGGTGCTGTCCGGTGAGGTACAGCTCCTCGCAGGTGGCAATTTTTGCAGGTTCGAGCGCAGGCTGTGCCGGAGCGGGCACGGGTTCGACGTTCTTTTTCGGCGGTGTACAAGAAAGAATGGTACGCCCGTTGGAATCGGTCAGTGTCAGGGTAAGCTCGTGTGCAGGAAGTCCGGTGGGGATGTGCTCTTCTAAAATTTGCGTAGGGGACAGCGTTACCGTGCGCTCAAACAAAGCAGCGTCTTTTGTGCGAAGCGTCACACGCGCATGTTCAAGAACTCCTGTGGCATATACACATACGCGTGCTTTGCCGTCCTGCACGTCAAGCCCCAAAACAGCCTCTGTGCTGGCGTTCTGCACACAGCCTACCTTTTTATAGGGCATGAAATACTGTGTGAATGTTTTTTCCTCAAAAGGTGCCAGCCAGGTGAAGTCGGGTTGATTGTCGGTAAACATTCCTGTCATCAGCTCA
This sequence comes from Candidatus Ruthenibacterium merdavium, assembly GCA_019119935.1. GTDB lineage: Bacteria > Bacillota > Clostridia > Oscillospirales > Ruminococcaceae > Ruthenibacterium > Ruthenibacterium merdavium. Next base: position 4,777 of record DWWA01000048.1, read on the forward strand.
ATGTAGGGGCCGTCTTCGTCGGTAAGGTTGCGGTCCCACGCTTGCCCGAAGTCACCGCAGCCCCATGTCCATTGCTTTTTACCCGGGGAAATATGGTGGTCGGCAATGTGGAGGATACCCGCTTGTTTTTGATAGTCGTAGCCGCCGACAAAATCATAGTCGGAGTGATAGGCCATGTACGACGTGGGCACAGGAATGTTTTTATAGCGGGAAATATCCACACCCGCGCCGTAATCGTGCTTATAGTAAGTACCGGTAGCAATGGGGAAACGCGAAACATTGCGCTTTCCGTGGTCCATGACGGCGTGTACATCCGGCGGGAAAATAGTAACGCACGTCGCTCATGTCGCCTTGATACACGTCGCCGAACATTCGCCGTCCCCATTGCGGCAGCTCCACATAAAGGTACAGCCCCAGCCGATCAGCGGCTTGAAACGCACTGCGCGGCGGTATCCAAGTGTGAAAGCGAACATGATTCAAGCCGTAATCCTTGTACAGTTGAAACAGCTGCATCCAAGTATTTAAGTCTGTGGGCGGGTAACCTGTGCGCGGAAAGACTGCGCAGTTAATTTCACCGCGCAGAATGGTGGGCCGACCGTTAATGAAAAATTGTCGGCCACCATCGTGTTCACCCACAGTGAAGCTGCGTATGCCGAAATCTTCGCAGCGTTCGGCAATTCGCAGTGTACCGTTCTGTATGCAATATACAGAAAGTGTCATGCGGTAAAGATTGGGGCAAAATTCATCCCAAAGAAGAGGATGCTCTCCCATATCGTGCAAAGCGGACAGGCAAATTTCACTCTCTCCGGCAGGAAAGTGCACCGCAAGCCACTGCGGCGCGGTTTGATGTTCCCCTGTAAGGCTGTTTGCGCTGATTTTGACAAGCACAAGCTGCTCGCTGGCACCATCGGCAGGACGGGATAAAACCGCGCGGACGGATACGCGGTGAGAAGCGACGTCCGAGCACACCGACATGGAAGGTACAGCGTATCCGGGAAGTGCTGTTAATTGAAGCTACCCCGTGATGCTGTTCCAGTTTGTTTGTGTGTGTTCGGTAATCTGGTGGGACCATGCTTCGCCTTCCAACAGCGTGGAGTACAGCGCATGCGGCATGTCGGACGCAGAATTATCCACCTCGATGGTAAGGGTGTGTGCTGCACCCGCGCGGCAAAAAGGAGTAATCTCATAGCGATGCGGGGTGCTGTAACTCATTTGGCGCGGGCCAACAGAAACCCCGTCAAGCAGAACGCGCGTTTTCTTGGTGCGTTCTAATTCCAGCACAATGCGCCGATTGCTCCACGAGCTGGGCAAAGTGAAGGTTCGCTGATAGGTGGCCGGGCCGGTATAAACATAGTCGCGGTTAAGATGGCGAATCGAAAGGCAATTGCGGTTGTCATAGCCTTTGCCATTTTCGTCCATCGTGCCGGGAAGTGTTACCGTTTCGCCGGAAAAAGATGCGTTTTCCATAGCACCCATGTAAAACGACCATTCCCCGGAAAGATCCATTTCAAAAAGGGAATCGTGCACGGCTGTGTGTTCCACAAAGTCAAGACAAGCGGAGAGGTCATTCGGGCAAGAGTGATTTGCTTTAGAAAGAAACGACTGCAGCAAAGGCAGCGTGACAGGGCAGGGAGATTGTAATTTCATAAAAAACCGCCTTTCAATCGCTCGCTGCGGCTTGCAGGCGCGCAGCGTGATGTGTTGCTTGTTAAGGCAATTTTAACATTAGAACACGGCACTGTCATTCTTAAAGCTTGTCGAAATCTTTTTGTTTCTTGCTCTGATATGAAGATGTAATTGACCGAAAATATAATTGATGGCAAGCTTAAATAAAGAAATCAATTATGAAAACTTGCTTTTTATGAGAGGGGTTGCCATAAACGTTTTAGAACCGGGCGTGTTCAGCGGGTCTGCTGCATATTTTCACACTTGCAGCGCGCTTGCAAAAAAGATGTTTTTTATCCTCTGTGTACAGGACACTACAAGTGTGACAGTACTTATATGGTCAAGCGCAGCCACTACGACAGCTTTCGGGTGATTTATACGGCACGAGGCAGCGGGTACTGGATAGCGGACGGACAGGAGGTTCCTGTGCCGGAAGGGTCGCTGCTGTTTCTCGACTGCTATAAGCCGCACTGCTATGGCACGCACACGGGATGGGAAATCTATTGGATGCACTTTGACGGTGTTTTGGCAAGGCTGTATCTGGAAGTATGTGCAGAGGGTGGGGAGTTTCTCATCCAAAACGATGCCGCGCTGTGCGTGCATGCCGTTATGAAAATATTTGAAAGCTTTGACACGCGCTGTGCCGTGAATGAGCCAATGCTTTCCAAGCGAATCAACGACCTGTTAACCCAGGCGATGCTTTCCTCTCAGCACGAAAAAAAGCAATTTAAATGGCTTGGTGCCATTGAGGAAAGCCTCATGTTTATTGCACAGCATGTGGAGCAGCCGCTCACGCTGGAACAGCTGACAGAAAATGTGTCGCTGAGCCCGTTTTACTTTTCGCGTCTGTTTAAAAAGGAAACGGGCTTTTCCCCGCATGAGTATATTGTGCGTGCCAGAGTAGACAAAGCAAAATATCTTTTAAAAAGTACCTCTTTGCCGCTCAAAGAAATTGCGTGTCGGTGCGGCTTTGGCAATGAGTGCAGATTTTCAACCACCTTTTAAAAAATGACCGGACAAACACCGCATGTTTATCGCAGACAGGGCATGAAACCGGAAGAACTGTGACATGCTCAAAGAGCTCTTGATGTTGAGTCTTCTTGATTTTCTTTTGTAAAAATTATCACAAATCGAGGAAAAAAGTTCGGCTGGAGGCTGGGCTTTTTTCGGTTTATCGTGTAAAATAAGAGAGATTCAGTTTCGATATAGCCGAGGAAATCAGTTTTGGCGGCAAGTGCGTTTTTTTTAACGAAAACGCATCTTGCTTACAAAATATGTGGTACAGGTTTTCTTTTATATCGACCCAGAGAAACGGAGGTTTCATGATGAGTGACGTTTACCATTTTCAAGTCAATTTAGGCGGAATGCTGGACATTCTTTCGAACCACCTTTATAAAAGCCCCGATGTATTCCTGCGGGAATTGATGCAGAACGGAATTGACGCGATTACCATGCGCCGCAAACAAGACCCGGATTGGAAGGGCGGACAAATTGCCATTCAAGTAGAGCCGGGCGAAAGTTTGATGCTGCAAGATGACGGCGCAGGCTTGACGGAAGAAGGGATTCACCGTTTTCTTGCGGTGATTGGCCAGTCGTCGAAAACAGAGCTTGTCAACGGCAGACTTCCGGAAGATTACATTGGTCGATTCGGTATCGGCCTGTTATCTTGTTTCATGGTTTCCGATTCCATTGTGGTGCATACACGCCCGGCACAGGGCGGCTCGGCACATATTTGGACGGGCCATCCTGACGGCACTTATACCTTGAAGCCGCTGGAGGATTGCCCCGTTGGAACGACGATTATTCTTACGGCAAAGCCGGGGATGGAGCGCTACTTCAAAGCCGAGAAAATTGAGGAGCTTGTGCGTTATTACGGCTTGGCGCTGCCCGTTCCCATTTATCTCAACGGAAGCACAAAGCGCATCAACAGTCTGCCGTCGGATTTTTCGGGCGTGAGCCGAGAGCAGCTGCTCAGCTTTGGCAAGTGGGTGTTTCACGAAGATTTTTTGGAGGCAATTCCCATCCGAACGCCGCACCTCAGTGGCGCGGCCTATGTGCTGCCTTACCGAACCGATCAATCTGTCAAAAACAGTCATCGCATTTACCTAAAACAAATGCTGCTGACAGAGAACGGCGAGCGAATTTTGCCGCCGTGGGCATTTTTTCTGCGCTGTTTTTTGAATACACGCAATTTGCGCCCCACCGCTTCCCGTGAGGATTTTTACGAGGATGAAGCCTTGGATGAGGCACGTCAAGAATTTGTACAGGTAATTCGCGCTTATTTGGCACGCCTTGCGCAAACCAACCCCGAACGCCTGCGCACCATTGTTGAGGTGCATGAACAGGCAATTAAAGCGATGGCGGTTTGGGACGAAGAATTGTTCCGCATTTTTATTGACTACCTTTCTTTTGAAACAAGTGAAGGAACCTTGACGGGGGCGGTACTCAAAGAGGCAGGCGAAGCGTTTTGGGTTGGTTCTGTACCGCGCTATCAGCAGCTTCGCTCTCTGTTTTTGGCGCAGGGGCGGCTGTTGATCTGCACTGGATATGTCAGCGACCAAGAGCTGATTGAGCAATTGGCAAAGCGCTTTCAGCTTCCCATTCATCCCCTGCGAGAAGAAGACATGGAAACGGTGCTGAATGAGGTGACTTCCGAGGAAAAGGAGCAGGCGGAAACCTTGTTGAATGCAGCGGACAATGCATTGCAGGCGTTTGACTGCCGCACGCAGCTGTGCCGTTTTTTGCCCGCTGATTTACCCGCCTTGTACGCGCTGAGCGACCAAGTGCAGTTTTTGCGTCAGGTGCAGTCGGCGCAGGAGAGCAGCACCGGCGTTTTTTCGGATGCACTGGCCTGCATGTTGGAAGGTATTGAAGAAAAGCCGCTGGCAAGCCTTTACCTCAATGCCAATAACACACTCATTCGCCGCTTAATGCATATGCAGGATGAAGCACTGCTGAGGCAAACCATAAAAATTCTGTATGTGCAGTCGCTGCTTGCCGGCGGCCATTCTGTACAAGGCGAAGAACTGCGCGCGCTGAACGGTGGCCTGATGATGCTTTTGGAGCGCATTTCTTATGAGGAATGGGAACAAGAGAACGAGGATTAAAGCGTCAGATCGGGGGAATATAGGATGGCTGAAAGTGAATTGCAGCGGATGTTTAACCATTATGTAGCTCTGCCGCATGGTGCAGAACGCATTCGTGCGAAGCAAGAGGCGTTAAAGCGGTCGGATGAATTGGATGATTTGGGTTGGCGGCTTGCCAACCGCCGCAACCTCGCTCTCGAAGAGTTTTTTCACGGCGATAAGGCGAAAGCGCTGCCGGTGATTGCAGAATATATAGAGATTTTTGAAAGAAATCTTGCAAATGGCAGGATGGTGCCGACAGAGAACCGCGTTGAAGGTTATTTGCGTATGCTGGATATGGCGCTGGAAGTGTTTGAAACACTGCCGCAGCTGCCGATGGAGCAGTGGAGAAAAATGGAAGAAAAGTACTGGAGTGCCATGCAGCGCTACCGCTATGGCAAAGCGGACTATTTTCAAAAGAAATTCAACCAGCTTCTGTGCGAAGGAAGTGTGCAGGAAGCAGAGGAATTTTATCGCATGTGGGAAGAAGAGCAGCAGACAAATCACGATCAGGTGGTAGACTGTGAAGGATGCATTCAATATTTCCGCGTGCGTCACGCGCTGGTGCAAAACGACTGGGACGGTGCCGTCAAAGAGGCGCAGCCCCTGCTTGGTGACGATCCCGGTTGTTCGCAGCAGCCGTGGCGTGTGCTGCACCTGTTCATGACAGAAAGCCGTGACAGGGGCAGCCGCTCTGGCGTAAAAGAGTACGGAAAAAAGCTGCGCATGCGCTTGGACTGGGACGAAAATGCCGATGCCATGGAGCTGCTGGCATATGACGCATTGTTTGATCTTCCGCATGGGTTAAAGGCAATCGAATCTTCCTTGGAGCGGGTTTTGGGAAAATGGGATCATTTGCAGCGCTGGAGAAATTTTTTAGAAACGTCTTTGTTGTTGCAGCAAGCGGCTTGTGTACAGGAACCTTTTTCGCTCACGCTGCCAAAGCAGCTCGGCTGCTATCGGGAAGATGGGCAATATGACCCGGCAGAGCTATCCCAATGGTTTTACGAGGAAGCGCTCAAAATTGCTCAAAAATTTGATGAAAGAAACGGCTTTCCCTATTATCAAAATGCAATGGAAAAAGCGCGGGCGGGCATGAAGCAAATGACGGACAAAAGACAAAAATAAGCGGAAAATGCCAAAAACAGGAATGGAGGCGATGACGAGGTGATGGAGGAAGAACTTTATGGGCTGTTTGAACGCTACACAGCAATGCCGCATGGGTCAGAACGCATTGATGCCATCCGCGAAGCGGTAAAGAAGGCGGATAAATGGGGCGATGACTATTGGCGGCTGAAAAATCGTTATCAACTTGCAATTGAGCAGTATCGTTATGATGATTCGGGAAAGGTACTGCCCATGATTGCGGAATATGTGGCGATTTTTGAAAAAAAGTATTTTGATACAGGAAAAAGCCCCACGCACCAACAGCTGGGGGAATATCTCTATTTGTTGGATTTGGCATTGAATGTCTTTGGAATTCTGCCGCAGCTGCCGCTCACACAAGGCCGACAGCTGGAAGAACAATATTGGAATGCGCTAAAGCGGTTTGGGTACGGAAAGGCCGATTATTATGACCGCCGATATTTTCAGCTGCGCTATGAAGATCGGTTGGAAGAAGCGGAAGAAGTTTTCGAGCTTTGGGAGGAGGAACGGCAGGGCAGTGCGCGGCAAGTTACCTCCTGCGAAGGATGCATCAAGAGCATTCAAATCAGACACAAGCTGCATCAAGGGAAACGCGACGAAGCCCTAAAGCTCGCAAGACCGTTGATGGACGGTACCATCCAATGCAGCTATGAGCCGTGGCGTTCGTTTCGCCTTTTTATGAATAACAGCCGCAACAGGGGAGATCTTGGGGGCATGAAATACTATGGAAGGCAGCTCACTCGCCGCTTAGGCTGGGACGAAAACGCCGACGAGATGTCGCTTTTATCGTATTATGCGCTGCTCGACATTCCGCGTGGTTTGAAAACGGTGGAAACATCCATCGATGAAATTTTTCACAAATGGAATCAATGCAGCCGCTGGAGGGGGTTTATGGAAGCTTGGCTCTTTTTCTCGCAGGCTGCCCATACTTATGAAACCGTTTCGCTTGCAATGCCCAAAACCTTCCCCCTTTACCGCGAAGACGGCCAGTACAATACAGCGGAACTTGCGCAGTGGTTTCACGAGGGCGCGCTGGAAATTGCGCGAAAATTTGACGAGCGCAACCAATCTTCTTACTACCAAAACAAAATGCAGCGAGCGTGGGATGGAATGCAGAAAATGACAGGTGAGAGCAATGAGTGAACACGAACGTTTAAAAGACCAATACAAAGCAATGCCGCACGGCTCCGCCAGAGTACAGGCCATTCAGAAGGCCGTGAAAAAAGCCGATGATCAAAAAGACCACGCATGGCAAATCATTCATCGGTTTGAGCTGGCAGATGAGCTGCATTTTTACGGGGATTGTGCAAAAACGCTGCCTATTATTGCGCGTGCAACAGAGCTGTTTGAACAAGAACCGCTTGAAAGTTACGTCTACGACTATTTGTTTGCGTTTTATGAAGCGCTCGACGTGTGGAACGAGGTTCCGCAGCTTTCTTTGGAGCAGCGTGAACAGGTTGCGGAAAAGTTTTTTTATGCGTTAAAACGCTATGGATACAGCACGTCCCTGTATCACGAAAGGCAGTACATGCAAAGGAGAAGAGAGGGAAGGTTTGAAGAAGCGGAAAGAGAATATGAGCTGCGCTTTACACAAGAGCCGGGCGTTCATAAGACGCTTACACGATGTAAAGCATGTGAGCAAGGCATGCGGATACTTCATGCACTAAATAGCCAAAATTGGCAGGAGGCAATGGAGTTGGCAAAGCCGATTTTGGACGGAACCCTTTCCTGCCGCACAGAGCCATGGGGAACGCTGAAGCTGTTGTTTGAATTTGCTTGGTATGAAGGGGATCGAGAGTCCCTTCAATTTGCAGGTGACCGAATGCTGCAGCGTGTGCATTGGGACCCTGTGGGGGAAGAATGGGAAGTGCTGCCCTGTTATATTTTGTCTGATGTTGGAGGCGGATTGAAGGCGTTTGAGCGCACACTTCCGGATATGCTTCAAAGATGGAGCCAACAGGAGCGGCAGGATTATTTTCAAAGTGTGTGGCTGCTGTTGACAAGAGCAGCACAGACGCAAGAAACGCTTTCGCTTTCTTTACCAAAAGAATTTGCCCTTTACCGTGAGGACGGCATTTATCATGCGAAAGAACTGGCGCAGTGGTTTCATGCGGCTGCGCTGGAAATCGCAAAGAAATTTGACGATCGCAACGGTTATCCCGACCAGCAAAATGTGATAGAAAAGGCAGGAATGGCCTTGCTCAAGATGACACAGCAAGAAACGCAGCATTCCTAAATCAGCTTGCTTTCCGCAATGTTTTTATATGCAGCAATCCCCCTTGATGCAGTTCTATTTTCTGCATCAAGGGGGATTGCTGTTTGTTTACGGTAACGATTGACTTTTTACAATTTCAAAAATTCCATTTTCTTTCATTGTCTGGCGCAGCTCTTGATACCCAGAGTGAAAGAAATATACAGGAATGGAAATGGCCGGGGTTTCTTCGTCCTGCTTTTGAAACACAAACAGGAAGCCGGGAAGGGCAGTGGGCGGCGGTTCTAGCCGGACATCACCGGAAAGCAATTGCTCTTTAAGTGATTCCCATGTCATTTCCTTTTCCTGCGCTGCGCTGAAATGAAAAATAACGTTGTATTCATTAAATTCAATTTCGATTTCTTCTGCGGCAAGTGCGCTGCGCAGGCAATAAATCAGCGCCCAGCCGAACACGCCCAGCCCAGCGATATCGATGCCTTTATCACGCAAAGAAATTTCGGGGTTAAACAGATTGAATGTACAAAAGATGATGACAGGAACACACAAAAGCAGTATCAAAAAAACGCCGATTCCAAGCGAAAGGTTCCTAGTTTTACATTTGTACATTTTACATAAGCTCCTTTCCGGATTGCAATGAAAAAACTTTTGAAATTAGTAAAACAAGGCCATCAGTAAGGGGGCAGCCCGGCAAGCGAACGGCTTGCAGAGCTGCCCCTCTGAGCTGCTTATTTGCGTTTTTATAAAAACTGCCAAGTGTTATAGATGCTGATGCCGATGATAACGGCCATGAGCCCCATAAACAGTTTATCTACGGCTTTGTTGTCCATGCGGCGATTGCAGATGCGGCCCAGAATACCGCCCAAAATGCCGCCTGCAACCATGAGCACCAGCTTATACCAAGCAAACTCCGGTACGGTGCCCGTAACGATGGTTGCCCCTACGCTGGTAATCTGACTGAACAAAATAATGTACAAGCTGTTTTGTGCAGCAACTTTCGTGTCCATGCTGAAAAAGAAAAACAGAACTACGAGGTTGATCGGCCCGCCGCCAATACCAAGGAAACTGGACATCACGCCAAGTGCTAACCCAATCAGCATACAGGCGGCGAGGGAGTTTACCTTTAAGGTGGGAATGCGTGCTTTGAAAATGGTATAAATCAGCGTGCCTAATGTGATAACAGCCAGTGCCGAGGCCTGTACTGCGCCCACGGTGTTCGGGTCGGGAAAAAGCCCGCCGACCATCGTAAACAATTGCTTTCCCACAATGCCGCCCACTGCTGCGCCGATCGCCAGCGGTGTGCCGGTGCGCAGGTTTACCTGACTGTCGCGGGCAATCATGCTTTTGCCTACGGAATAGCAGGTCATTCCAAGAACTGTGCACCCGGACAAAAAACTGATGGTGGATACGCTGTCCAGATGAAATAAATCGAGGGTCGGTTTGATAATAACGCCGCCGCCGATACCGCAAATAGCCCCGGCCACACTGGCCAGCATACTGATGATAAAATAGGCGATTACTTCCAACGGTTTCAGTCTCCTTTGCTGATAGCTTTTCGTTAATCAGTATAGCACATCTGGTTTCAACGGAAAAGCATTCAAACGCATGGAGGCAAAATATATCAACTTTTTACAAAAAGAAAGTGCTTTCGTATCCATGCGCGCAGGGCACACAGAAACGAAAGCACTGTGAATGAAAGCGTTTTTTTAAACGTCTTTTTGATTGGTCAAAGCACTGTACAGCGAAAAAATTCAGTGACAATCAAGTTTCGCTTTTATCGTCCGGCGGCTGAGCGCCCGGCATATCCTCCAGCGGCAAAAACGCCGGAACCCAAGGGTCTTGAATTAAATTGCGGTATTCGTTTTGCACTGCGGCACGCGAATCCAACGGGGTTTTTCCTGCAACGTAACGCTTGCCCGGCTGAAACGACTGCGTCGTGCGGGGCATTTTGTTCTTCTTTCGTTCCATAAAAAGCTCCCACCTTTCAAAACAATCCGTCTAAAGGGCGCGGTATGCGTCCTTTCCTGTGGATAGCATGTGCAGGTGGGAGCTTTTTTATGCAGTGGAATTAAAACAAACGAAACATTTGCTCAACAAAATGAAAATGATTTACTTGCTGCCGCGCAAAGTTTTATACAATTGAATCAGTACCGTCGGAGCAAATGCCAAACCGAGAATTTGCAAAAGGTGTGTGCCGGTAAGCGGAGTAACGGCAAAGAGTGTGTTCAGACCCGGAACGAAAAGCACTGCCGCTAAAAGAACGATGCCGCCCGCAAACGCATAAAGCGAAGCGCGGTTCGAGCCAAGGCCCAAGCGGAAGATCGACTCTGCGCCACGGCAGTTAAAGCCATGGAACAAGCGTGCCAAAGTGAGAGTAGCGAAAGCCATGGTCGCAGCTCCCGCAGCTCCGGCATAAGCGTTGCCCAGATAGAAGGCAATCATGGTGCTGATGGCGATTAAGAAGCCTTGACCGAAAATCAAGCTAAGGAGCGCTTTGTCCAAAATGGGCGCTTTCGGGTTGCGCGGCTTTTGCTTGAGCAAGCCGGGACGGGCAGGCTCCATGCCGATGGCAATGGCGGGCAGCGAGTCGGTGAGCAGGTTGATAAACAGCAGATGCACCGGCAGGAAGGGAACAGAAAGTCCCATAATAGAGGCGTATACGACGCAAAGAATCGCTGCCATGTTGCCGGAAAGCAAAAATTGAATGGAGTTTTTGATGTTGGTGTATACGCCGCGTCCGTTGACAACTGCTTGAACAATAGTAGCAAAGTTATCGTCGGAAAGAATCATTGAGGCGGCGTCCTTGCTCACTTCGGTTCCGGTAATGCCCATCGCAACACCGATGTCGGCTTTCTTCAAAGCGGGGGCATCGTTTACGCCGTCGCCCGTCATGGAAACAATGCAGCCGCGGCGCTGCCATGCAGACACAATGCGGATTTTATGCTCCGGAGAAACGCGGGCATAAACAGAGACACGGGGAAGCACTTCGTCCAGCTGGTCGTCGGTCATCGCATCAAGCTCTACGCCGTCCAGCGCAATGTCGTTATCCTCAAAAATGCCGATTTGGCGTGCGATGGCCGAAGCCGTTGTTTTGTGGTCGCCCGTAATCATCACAGTGCGAATACCGCCCGTTTTTGCGTCGGCCACGGCCTGCACCGATTCGGGACGCGGCGGGTCAATCATGGAAACGAGGCCGACAAAAGTGAAGTGCTGTTCGTCTTCGAAATCGAGGTCACGCACGCTGTCCAAAGTGCGCTGTGCGAATGCCAGCACGCGCAGGCCGTTTTGAGAAAGCTCGTCATTCGCTTTTTCAATCATGGCTTTGCGCTCGGCAGTCATGGGTACAACGCCTTCATCCGTCAGCATAAAGTCGGCGCGGTTCAAAAGTACGTCGATGGCGCCTTTTGTCATTAAAACAGCTTCGCCGTCAATCTCGTGCAAGGTGCTCATCAGCTTGCGGTCGGAATCGAAAGAAAGCTCACGCAGGCGCGGATGCTGGCTGCGGTAGGTGACTTCATCAATGCCAAGTTCATCGCCTACTTGAATGAGTGCCACCTCAGTGGGGTCACCAATGGAGGTGTTCGTTTCCGCGTCGGTGGTAGCGTCGCTGGCCAAAATGCCGATTTTCAGCAAAAGGCGCTGGGTATCACTGGCCAAATTCAGCTCTTTAATGGGAATCAGCTTGCCGTCTGCCCAAAGGTGCTGAACCGTCATGCGGTTCTGCGTGAGCGTGCCGGTTTTATCCGAGCAAATGACAGACACCGCGCCAAGGCTTTCCACGGCTTTCAAGTCTTTCAAAATTGCGTTTTGACGCGCCATTTTCTGTGTGCTCATCGCAAGCACGATGGTAACGATAGAGGACAGTGCCTCCGGAATCGCGGCCACGGCCAGCGCCACGGCAAACATGAGAGAGTCGAGAATCGACATGCCGCTGCGGAAAATGGAAAGGCCGAAGACGATGGCGCAGATGACCATGATAACCATGGCGAGCTTTCCGGAAAAATCGTCAAGGCTTTTTTGCAGCGGAGTGCGGCGCTGCTGGGTTTCGTTCATCAACGATGCAATTTTGCCAAGCTCGGTGTTCATGCCCGTGCCGGTAACAATGATGTTTGCGCGTCCGTAAGTGACAAGCGAGCCGGAGAATACCATGTTTTTCTGGTCGCCCAGCGCGATTTTCTCGCCCGACAGGCAATCGGCGGTTTTATCCACGCCTTCGCTTTCGCCCGTCAGCGAGCTTTCGTTGATTTTCATGGAGAAGTTCTCTAAAATGCGGCCGTCCGCACCGACGAGGTCGCCCGCTTCCAAAACAAGAATATCACCGGGCACAACTTCGGCAACGGGAATCTCCACGCGGGCACCGTCGCGCAATACTTTGGCAGACGGAGAGCTCATGGCTTTCAGGCTTTCGAGCGACTTTTCGGCCTTGAAATATTGTACCGTTCCCAAAATCGCGTTTAAAATCAGCACGGCGAAAATAACGAGTGTGCTTTCCATATTGCCGGACACCATCGAGATAATAGCCGCAATAATGAGGATAATAACGAGCAAGTCCTTAAACTGCTCTAAAAAGACTGCGAGAGGGGATTTGCGCTTGGCTTCACTGAGTTTGTTAGGGCCATACTGTTCCAGCCTTTTTTGGGCCTCTTGAGCAGAAAGGCCTTGTTCCGAGGTGTTCAGCTCGGTCAAAGCTTCCTGCGCAGGCCGGTTGAAAAATTGTTTTTCCATGCCGATATCCATCCTTCCGTTTTGCATTGAATTGCGTTTTTTCGGCGTCTTAAAAGGAGCAGATGCAAGGAATATCCCGGTGAAAAATAAAAAAAGACTTTTCGACGGCAACACAAAGTGACCGTCGAAAAGTCTTATTACCGAAAAATAAACGGCGTATACCACCAGATTTTCCCAAAAACGAAAATCGTGCTGTTGACAGTATACACAAAAGAGCAATACTCCTTTGTAACGACTCCCTTTCCAACAGGGCCATGATACCACAGGTGGAGCTGAAAAGTCAAGGGGCGTTTTGCAAAAAAAGGATGCTCTTTTATGTTTTTGCAAAGGTGAGCCGCCGGTTGGCCGGAACGGAAACCGGCAAAATAAAAGTTATTTCAAAAGGCTTTCCACATATGCTTTGATCGCATCGTCTTTGCAGGAAGCAAAGAACAGCTCACGGAAGCGCTCGCCTGCCACTGCGCGGCTGACAAGGTGCTCCATGTTGGTAATACCCTCTACGGGCTCCATCGCTTCAATCTTTTTCAGCGTATCGATGAGGTCGTTCATGCTGCTCGCGCGCACCAAGTCCAGGATTTTTTTGTTGTTCTGCTCCGGCACGACGCGGTCGGCGGGGTAGCCCTTGCCGCTGCCGAAGCCGAACAGCTTTTCAAACACATACTCCCAGTTGAGCTCCATGCCCCAGCCGCAGCCTTTGGCAAACGGCATGGCAACGCAGTTGCCGTCGTTGACTTGAGCAAAGGTGTAGGCATCCACAGGGTCTTCCACATGGCCGCACAGAACGCCGGGGAAGCTGTTGCAAGCCAGCATTGCGCCTTCGCCCGTGCCGCATCCGGTAACAACGTAGTCGGCCGCGCCGCTGTTCAGCAAAATGGCGGCCAGAATGCCGGCCTGCACATAAGTGAGCTGTACGTCGTCGGTGGCGCTGTACATGCCATAGTTATCCACGGTATGACCCATCGGCTCAACCACCTTTTTCAAGGCAGCTTCGATTTGGCTGTTTTTAGCCGCTTGGCTGTTTTCGTTAATCAAAGCGATTTTCATGATATTCCTGCTCCTTAACAAGTTTTGTTTTGGCGGCAATCAAACGTTCCTTATGCAAAAAGGGTTGTCAGTTGAAACGCCGCACTTCTTGTTATTAAGAGTAAAGGATTTTACCCGAAAAGTCAAACAATGACATGCGCTTTTACACGTCGCGCGAAGGATAGTACAAATTATTGGAAACAAACTCCAATTTATCGCGCAGGGTATGCTCTAAATCGTTGATGGTTTGCACCATATTCATGGCGGTATCGTTGACATTGAGCAGCTGATCCAAAGAAATTTCCATGGTGAGCGCCTTTTGAATTTTTTGTGCTTCGGCCGCCAGAATGCAGCTCATCGAGGCCTCCTGCATGGCAATGGACTCAATGAGATCGGTGATGGCTTGGCTCATCGATACGGGGTTATTGGACGTAGTGATGATTGGTGTAGACATAATCTAATTCCTCCCTTGGCAATCGCTTTGTTGCCCGAATTCAAAAAGCAGACTGCCCTTTTCGGTTTTGAGCCGCTGAGAAGAGGACAGAGCGCTTCCTAAATTACTTATATGACGCAGGATGTCAAAATGTGCCTGTTCGGATGCTTGTTTTGTCAAAAACAGGCCTGAAACAAAGGAAACATAAAAAAATCAGAAAAAATGAAAAAAAGTGTTGACAGGAGGCGTGAAATCATGTATCATATAGAAGTCGCTTGGAGAGTTGGCTGAGTGGTCTAAGGCGCACGACTGGAAATCGTGTGTACGTTAATAGCGTACCTAGGGTTCAAATCCCTAACTCTCCGCCAAAAAGGATGCTTTAGGCGGTCGAATTCGCTTGGAGGCGTCAAATACCCACAGCTTTGTATCCTGTTTATCAAGATGCAAAGCTGTGGATATTTTCTAAAGTAAAAGACGCTGTAAAACATGGAACTGTCAGCGATAACAGTTTTCTCGTTCCCACTTCCCGGTGGGCAGCTCGCTCGCTCGTGAGTGCAAAGTCGCCGCGGCGTCTTTTTCAACGCAGTGACAGGTTGCAATCCTGTCAACGGTTTATTTACCCATGACACGGCATTTCAGCCGTGCCAGTGCTTTACAGCTATGATGCCCGTCTGATGCGGTCACATCAGACGTTGGCTTTTTCAAGGTTCGGGTCAACAAAAAAAGCACCTCGCCCGTCTTTTCAGTCGGTTGGTGCTTGACAAATCGTTTTATGTCTGCTTTAATAAACAGACAGGGAAAACTCTCGCAAGTCAGCCA
>DWWA01000049.1 GCA_019119935.1 Candidatus Ruthenibacterium merdavium
CTGTGGTTTTTGTTGTGTGGTCGCCAAACCACTTCTATTTTACCACAGGAGGTCTTTTCTTTTACTATAAGATTTTTTATCTACCCCCAGTTGAACTGGGGGTTTTTTCTTGCCTATTCGGCGCCAAAAAAACGGTTCACAAAACCGAAATCAGTTTTGTGAACCGCCAGCGTTTCAAATCATCAAACAAAGGAATTTTCAGCGTGCAAATTCCATCGAAAGGGTCACTTCGTACTGCTCACCCTCACTGAGTACCGCAGCGCAGGGTTTATGCGTCCACTCGCCGTCCGCATCGCGCGCATCAGGCAAGGACATCCACGGCTCAATGCACACAAAGTGCAAGGGGCCTGCCGCACTCCACAGCAAAACATACGGGAAGCCCGTCACTTCAACATTAACGGCTTTTCCGGTGTCTTTTTCCACAAGGCTCATACGGGCAGATTTCAAATCCGTAAAGCAAATGCTGTCGTGAGCAAAAATCTCGTCGGACATAGGAATTTCAGTTTGCTGTTCAAAATACACCGCTTTTTCCCCTGTGACAAGTCCGTCGGTTTGGCCGGTCATGATTTGTGTGGGAGTTTCCGGCTGGGAAAAACGCACTACATAGTCTTCCGCTTTGTGCTGTGCATCAAACGGGCACAGGAACGCAGGGTGAAAACCGATGCCGAACGGCATTTCCTCTTCACCGTCATTGGCGACACTCACCTTGTGGCGCACCGTGTTGCCATCCAGCTGATACGTTACCAGCAAGCGGAAAGCAAAGGGGTATTTTTCCATCGTAAGGGCATTTGCTTCCAGCTTGAGGGTAATGCTGTCCTGCGTCTTTTCTTCCAGCACATAGTCCATGTCGCGCGCAAAGCCATGGCCGCCGCCTTCATACACCGTACCCTTGTGGGTATAACGGCCGTCTTTCAGCTTGCCGCAGTACGGGAACAAAAGCGGCGCATGACGCCCCCAAACAGAAGGGTCTGCCGTCCAAAGCAGCTCTTCGCCTGTTTCCTTTTTGCAAACGCTTGTCATTTCCGCACCGTGCCCGTTCACCGTCACGCGCAAAATTTCATTTTCGATGATCCATTCCATAAAAAGCCTCCAAATGCTTTCTTTCGCTTCTTTTCTTACAGTATAACGGAAAACTGTCAAAAAAGGAAGAGGGCAGCTCAGTGTCACAAATAAAAAATTCAGAATATCGTAAGTCAGAAAGCCCTACATGAAAAAAATCCTCTTGAGGGCTTCGGAAAGGAGTGACCACAATGGTTCAAAAAACCAACGCCGCTGAGCTCACCGGCACCGGGAGCGTCAAAGTGCAGGTGTTTACGGCGCGTGCGGCTCTGCCCGTGCAAAGCGCGGCGGTAACGCTGACCCTGCCGGACGGCACAACCATCTCTTCCGGAGTGGATGAGGGCGGAAACGCGGGCCCGTTTTCGATTCCGTGTCCGCCGAAATCATTGTCACTGGAAGAAAACAACACCATTTTACCCTATTCGACATGCAATATTTTAGTTGAGGCGCCCGGATACGACCCTGCGGAAACTACAGGTGTGCAGGTGTTTGATACCGTGGAAAGCCTGATGCAGTTTCCGCTGCTTCCGCAAGAAGACCCTGACGCCGGCGCACCGGTTCGCACCGCTTCCATTATGAGCGATATTTCTAATGTTCCGGTTCACAAGCTGTTTGCCGGCGGTCAAACCTCTGCCGTTGCCCCTGTGCAGGCGTGTGAAAGCAAGGCGCGTGTTTTAACCCAGCCTGTAATTCCCGAAAAAATTACAGTACACTTAGGCGCACCTTCCGCAAACGTGCAGAATGTTACGGTCAGCTTCCGCGACTATATCAAGAATGTTGCATCCAGCGAGGTCTATCCCACTTGGCCGGAAGAATCTCTGCGCGCGAATATTCACGCACAAATCAGCCTTGCGATTAACCGCATTTACACCGAGTGGTACAAAAGCAAAGGTTATTCGTTCCAGATTACCGGCTCGCCCGGCTACGACCAGGCCTATGTCCACGGGCGCAATATCTTTGAGCCGATGAGCCGCATCACCGACGAAATTTTCAATACCTACGCGCGTAAAAAAGGCACAGTCAACCCCTATTTCACCGAGTATTGCGACGGCAAAACCGTCACCTGTAAAGGTATGAAGCAGTGGGGCACCAAAGATCTGGCCGAACAGGGCAAAAACGCCCTTCAAATTCTGCGCTACTATTACGGCGACGACTTAGAGCTGGTGCGAACCGACAACATCGCCGCGATTCCCAGCAGTTACCCCGGCACGCCGCTGAAAAAAGGCGACAGCGGTGAAAGCGTGCGCATTATTCAGCGCCAGCTGAACCGCATCGCCCAGGACTATCCGTTCTTTGGAAGAACGAACACCGACGGTATCTTCGGGCAGGATACCGAAGATGTGGTGAAGAAGTTCCAAAAGCAGTTTAACCTGACGGCTGACGGCATTGTCGGGCGCTCCACATGGTACAAAATCAGCTACATTTATGTTTCTGTAAAAGACTTAGCCGAGCTGACCAGCGAGGGTGAAAAGCCCGACGGCAACCTTGTGGCAGGCGTTTATCCGGGCACTGCTTTACGCCTGGGTGACCGCGGCGACGCCGTAGAACAGGTACAGTTCTGGCTTTCCGAAGTGAGCGAGTATAACAGCAAAATCCCCTCGCCTGCTGTGGACGGCATTTTCGGGGCAGGAACACAGGCAGCTGTCAAAGCGTTCCAAGAGCAGTATGGCCTCACCGTAGACGGCATCGTTGGCGAAGCTACTTGGGATCGGCTTTATGCAGAATACACCTCTATTGAAGACGACCTCTCAACGCCGGACGGCGACAGCAGCGGCGCGGGCGCTTACCCGGGCACGCCGCTGAAAAACGGCAGCCGCGGCGATGCGGTGCGGCGGATTCAGGCATGGCTGCGCATTATTTCCAATTCCACCGTACAAATTCCGACCATCACGGTAGACGGCATTTTCGGCGCAGCCACCGAGCGCGCTGTGCGCGCCTTCCAAAGTCACTACGGCTTAACCGTAGACGGCATTGTGGGCCGCAACACATGGAATAAAATTTACGAAGTTTACACGAGTATTATTAACGGACTGCTTGAGCCCGGCGAACGCCCGGGTACTTATCCCGGTTCTCCGCTTCGCGTGGGCAGCCGCGGAAAAGCGGTCAAGGAAGTACAGTATTATTTGTATCTGCTGAGCGCTTACTATCCCGAAATTCCCGTCATCGCATTTGACGGCGTGTTCGGACGCGCCACGCAGGAAGCCGTTATGGCGTATCAGCGCCTGTTCTCTCTGACTCAGGACGGCGTGGTTGGAAAAATGACATGGGACAGCATTTATGCACAGTTCAGCAAACTGCGTTCCGTGGACGGCCCGCTCATCAGCTTCCGCGTATTTGCTTATCCGGGATATGTGTTAAGCGAAGGGCAGAGCGGCCAAATGGTGCAGTTTGTACAGTTTATGCTGGCCTATATCGCATTTTTCTGGGATACGGTTTTGCCCATTGATACCTTGAGCGGCAATTATGACGCGCAAATGACCGAGGTAATCCGCAGCTTCCAGCGCGACTTCGGCCTTCCGGTCACCGGAAATGTCGATGAAACCACATGGAATGCACTTGTCATCACATATCTGACTTTTGCATCGGTGGGGCTTGACGGAGAGCGTCCCGTTGGAGAATATCCGGGCTACACGATGACAATCGGCAGCGCAGGAGCGCCGGTGCTCGAAATGCAGCGCTTTATGAACGACATTGCTTCGCGTTACTGCGCCGCATGGTTTGTACCGGAAAGCGGCATTATCGACGAAACAACCTTCAATGCTGTTAAAGAGTTTCAAATGGGCTTCGGCCTGCCTGTAACAGGCCTTGTTGACCGTGCTACTTGGGATGCAATTTACGCTTATTATCTTACGGGGGAATGAAATATGGCAAAGTTATATGTCTATGACGCTTACAACAATAAGCTGCTGAAATACAATTTGAGCGAAAACGATCCGATGCCGTATGCCTATAACAACACAATGCGTGTACGCGAGTTCCGCGGCTCTTCTAACAGCCCTACGCTTTGGACGACAACCACCGCTATGGAAGCGTGGAACTTAACCCGCCGCCGCTATGGCAAAGGTATTTACATTGGCTATGCGTTTAAACGCATTTGGGAGGGCGGCCACGGCACCGCCAGCCAGCACTATGCGGGCGTTTCGTTTGACGTAGGCCAAAACACCACCAGCTCCGAGCGCCTTAAAATCCGTGATGCCGCTGTAGCCACGAAAGCATGGGGCTATGTAGAGCCCATCAGCATGACCCCGACCTGGGTTCACTTTGACCGCCGCTACGGCAAACCGGCCTGCCCGAACACCACCGCCGGATATCCCACCGTTCGCCGCGGCAGCAAGAGCACTTATGTGCTGATTTTGCAGGATGCTTTGAATGCCCTCGGATACAGCACACGGACACTTGACGGCATTTTCGGTGCCAATACCGAACGCGCGCTGAAGGCGTTTCAATCTTCTGTCGGCCTCACAGCAGACGGCATCTGCGGATGCAATTCTTGGAAAAAGCTGACGGCGGCATCGGTTGGCATCGGAAGAACCAGTACCGTAATTGACTAAAGCTTTTGAAAAAAAGCGGATAATCTATCTGTGCTTTCATGGTGCCATGTTTTTATATAAAAGGCCGCCCCGTTTGGGGCGGCCTCGATAGTGCCGAAAAACTGCCCCCTGATTCAAAAAAGCCGGGCTGCAAGGGGGAAAAGGCTTGGAAAAGGGGGCTAGCTCCCTTTTCCATTTAAGATAGGAACACAGTTTGTGAAAAAGCGAAGCTTTTTCGACAAACTGAGGCCGCCCCGTTTGGGCGGCCTCTTCATTTTATAAAAGCAGGCTCACGCTTGCTCTTTTTCTGCTGCAGGTGCTTGGCCTGCTTGCTCGTCCTGCTCAGACGCATTCTGAGCGGGAGGTGAAAAGCGAATGGGGATTTCCGGCATCAATTCTTCGGAAATAATCGTGAGCATTTCCTCCAGCTTTTTGGCATCCTCATCGGAAAAGCGCTCTCGAATCCGCTCCATGACAGTGCTCAAATAGCTGTAACTGATGCTGTAATAATCTTGGTATTTCGGTGTAATCACCAAATGATATTCACGCCGGTCGGTTTCCGAGCGAACCTTTTTCAAATAACCCTTTTGAATCAGGTTGTTCACTTTATAAGCCGCATTCGGCGGAGAAATCTGCACAAAGGAGGCAAACTCATTCACAGTGGGTGTGCCCAGTGCCTGAATAATCTCCATACAGAAGGTTTCCACCGTGGTCAGGCTGGCTTCGCGCTCCTGAAAACGGTTAAACACTTTTTGATAAAAATGCAGCTTAAATTTGGAGTAGACCTCGGCAAATTTTCTATCCAGCAATTTCCTTCTCCTTTTTCCGTTTGCAAAAGCGTTTTGACGCAGAACCTCCTTGATTATTCGCCCACGGCAAACGTCAGCTCGGCCATCGCAACCACCTTGCCGTCCACGGTGGCAACCGCTTTTCCGTTTCCAATGGGGCCGCGGCGGGCGGTCAGCTCACATGTCAGCTCCAGCACGTCGCCGGGCGTTACCTGCCGCTTAAAACGTGCATTTTTAATGCCCCCAAAAAATGCTATTTTACCCTTATTTTCTTCCTCTGTCAAGAGAGCCACCGCGCCCACCTGCGCCAAAGCTTCAATAATCAGCACGCCGGGCATCACATGTTTTTGCGGAAAATGTCCGCAAAAAAACTGCTCGTTCACCGTCACGCATTTACGTCCCACGGCACGCACGCCCGGTTCACACTCGGTAATGCGGTCCACGAGCTGAAACGGAAAGCGGTGCGGCAAAATTTCCATAATTTGATTGGAATCGAGTGTCATGTTAATCCTCCCACTTTTTCAGCAAAATGCTGGCATTGTGTCCGCCGAAGCCCAAAGAGTTGGACATGGCATAGCGAAGCGCCGCCTCGCGCCCTTCGCACGGCACAATGTCGAGGTCACAATCGGGGTCAGGGATTTTGTAGTTTAGTGTCGCCGGGATAAAGCCGTCTTTCAGCGCCATCGCCGTAAACACAGCTTCTACCGCACCGGATGCACCCAGCAAGTGGCCCGTCATGGACTTCGTGGAGCTCATCGCCAGCGTTTTGGCCGCATCACCGAAGGCACGCTTGACTGCTGCCGTTTCGCCCGCATCGTTCATCGGGGTGGACGTTCCGTGCGCATTGATGTAATCGACATCAGACGGCGCAATGCCCGCTTCCTGCATGGCCTGCGTCATTGCCGCTGCCGCACCGGAGCCGTCCGGCGCAGGAGCCGTGATGTGGTGTGCGTCACACGTTGCGCCATAGCCGCACACTTCCGCCAAAATGACAGCACCGCGCTGTTTGGCGTGCTCATACTCCTCTAAAACGAGGGCCGCCGCACCTTCACCCATGACAAACCCGGAACGCTCCGCGTCAAACGGGATTGATGCACGGTTGGGGTCATCGCCTGTGTGCAGTGCATGAAGCGAAGTAAAGCCGCCCATTGCCAAAGAGGTGATCGTTGCCTCAGCACCGCCGCAAAGCACTACTTCCGCATAGCCGTCGCGAATATGGCGGAATGCATCGCCCACAGCATTCGCGCCGGAAGCGCATGCCGTTACCGGGCAGGTACACATGCCGTGGAAGCCATAGCGGATTGCAATGTTGCCCGCCGCCATATTGGAAATGGCCATCGGAATAAAATAAGGAGAAACGCGGTCGTAACCCTTTTGCGCACCTTTCAGACATTCTGCCTGTGTGGTGGAAAATCCGCCGATGCCGCTGGCAAAAAAGACGGCACAGCGGGAGGTATCTTCGTTTTCCACACAAAGGCCGCTTTGCTTCATTGCTTCGTCGGAGGCCGTCAGCGCAAACTGCGTATAACGGTCCAGCTTGCGCACCTCGCGCTTATCAATCGCCGCCGTGGGGTCAAAGTTTTTCACCTCGCCCGCCAAGGTCACTTTCTGCTCGCTTGTATCATACTGCGTAATCGGGCCAATGCCGCATTGGTTGGCGCGCACAGCGCTCCAGCTCTCCTGCAAGTTCAGGCCCAGCGGCGTCACTGCGCCCATGCCGGTGATGACAACCCGTCTTTTCTGCATCTTGTTTTCCTCCCTTTCTTCACATCGCCATGCCGCCGTCGACGCACAGCACCTGCCCAGTGACATAACCTGCTTCATTGGAAGCAAAGTACACCGCCGCATTTGCCACATCTTCGGCCTGGCCCAATTTTGCCATGGGAATTTCCGTTAAAATCTTCTCTTTTACCGCGTCGGGCAAAACGTCCGTCATCGCGGTTTCAATAAAGCCCGGCGCAATGCAGTTCACCGTTACGCCGCGCCCCGCCAATTCCTTGGCGACGCTTTTCGACATGCCGATTAAGCCCGCTTTGCTGGCGGCGTAGTTTGCCTGTCCGGCGTTTCCTCGCACACCCACCACACTGGAAATGTTGATGATGCGTCCGCTGCGCTGCTTCATCATGGGGCGGCATGCCGCCTTCATGCAATGAAACGCACCTTTCAAGTTTGTATTCAAAACCGCATCAAAATCATCTTCGCTCATGCGCATCAAAAGGCCGTCGCGCGTAATACCGGCGTTATTCACCAGAATATCCACACTGCCGAATTCCTTCACCGCTGCGTCAATTAAACCCTGTGCTTCATCGGCATTCGAAACGTCAGCGCGCAGTGCCACAGCGCGCACGCCGAGCGCACGGCAGGCCTCGGCCACTTCGTTTGCGGCCTGCTCACTTCCCGAAAAGTTTACGACAACATCGGCACCTGCCGCGGCCAGCGCCAAGCATACCGCTTTGCCAATGCCGCGAGCGCCGCCGGTGACAACGGCGTGTTTTCCCTGTAAATTCATACGTTTTCTCCTTTCAGCGCACTCAGCACCTCTCTCAGCTCATCGGCTGTTTCCACGCTGTATGTCTTCATTCCCTTGACGGTTTTCTTCACAAAGCCCGTCAGCACCTTGCCGGGGCCAATCTCCAAAAATGTGTCAAAGCCGTCCTCGGCCATGCGGCGGATGGTATCTTCCATGTAAACACTGCTCTGCACCTGACGCTCCAAGAGAGCGGGAATCGAATCCCCCTCGCCCATCGGGGCGCCCAAGCAGTTGAAATAAACAGGCAGCTGCATCTCGTGGAACGCAACGCCTGCAAAATGCTCGCGCAGAGCATCGCCCGCCGGTTTCATCAAAGAGGTATGGAACGGGCCGGACACCTTTAAGGGTACACAGCGCTTTGCGCCCGTCTCCTTGGCATACACGCAGGCCGCGTCTACTGCGGCGCTGTCGCCTGCAATCGCCATTTGACCGGGGCAGTTAAAGTTTGCAATTTCCACAACACCCTCGCCGCGCGCTTTTTCGCACGCTGCTTCCAGCGCGTCACGCTCCAGCCCCAGCACAGCCGCCATACCGCAAGCGCGCCCTTCAGCGGCCTGCATCATCGCTTTGCCTCGAAATGCCACGAGCGAAACGGCCTGCTTTGCGTCAAACACACCGGCGGCATGAAGGGCGGAATACTCGCCCAAGCTCAAGCCCGCCGCGCCCTGCACCTCCAGCCCTGCCTCGCGCAGAACTGCCGTCACACCGGCGGCAAATGCCACCATACACGGCTGGGTAAACTGAGTTTGGCTGAGCTGTTCGTCCGGGCCTTCAAAGCACAGCTGCTTCAAATCAAAATCGACAGCTTCGGCGGCCTCATCCATCACCGCGCGGAACGCGGGGAACGCTTCGTACAAATCCTTTCCCATTCCGGCGTGCTGTGCGCCCTGCCCGGCATATAATACGGCAAGCTTCATGCAAACGCCCTCCAATCTCTCATAATTTCATCAATTAACTCTGAAACATGCATCATTTTATCCATGCGCCAAACATTCGAGCCGCAGAAAAACAGCCCTTCCTCATAGTTTCCTTTCAGCGCTTTGACGAGCGCTTCCATGATGCAGTACGGTGTTTCTTTTTTGGGGCACGGCGTCAAGCAGTTGACGCAATGCTCTGCCGCCGTCTTTACGCCGCCCGAAAGACGTTCAATAAGCGGAGTGCGCAAAGCGCGCCCCGGCATGCCGACCGGGCTTTGGACAATTTGAATATCCTCTTTTTTGGCGGCAAGCAGGATATCTTTGAACCCCTGCGAAGCGTCACACTCATAAGTGCCGATAAAGCGGGTTGCCATCTGAACGCCCGCGGCGCCTTGGCGCGCCATGCAGGCCGCGTCTTTACCGTCCCACACGCCGCCTGCGGCAAATACGGGAATGGCGCGTTTGGCACGTTCTTCAAAAGGACGCAATGCCTCAACCGTTTCTTTAATGAGGTCTTCCAGCTTTGGGGCGCTGTCGCTTTTGGCCTCTTCTTTGGAAAAGCCCAAATGTCCGCCCGCTTGCGGCCCTTCCAGCACCACAAAGTCGGGGTAGCGCTCGTGGCGTGTTTCCCACATGCGGCAAATGACGCGCGCCGCGCGCCCGCCCGACACAATCGGCGCAAGCAGAACGTCTGCGCCCTTTGCAATAGCGGGCAGTTCGTTCGGCAGACCCGCCCCGGACACAATGGCATCTACACCGCTTTTAATGGCGGTCATCACGCTTTCGGCATACTGAACCGTTGCCACCATTGCGTTGATGGCCACAAGGCCTTTTTCTTTTGAAAGGCGCTTTGCTTTTTCGATTTCTCTGGCGAGCACGCGCAGATTGGCGGCGTTGGGATTTTTGCCGAAATCCGGCTCATCATAGCCGGGAATCGCCGTGCTGATAGTGCCCATCGCACCGCACTCGGCCACCGCACCCGCAAGACCGCCCATGGAAACGCCGACGCCCATGCCGCCTTGCAAAATGGGAACGTCAAGTGTTCGCGTTCCTAACAAAATGCTCATTCACGCACCTCATTTCCGAGTGCGGCAGCCGTCCGGCGATAACCGTCGTACATTTCTTCAAAAATCGTGCGCAGGGGCTTTACCTCTTTCAGCATGCCCACCACTTGGCCAGCCATCAGGCTTCCGGTATCCACGTCGCCGTCGAACACCGCGCGGCGCAGGGAACCGAGCGTGTAGTGCTCCAGCTCCATTTTGTCTGCACCCGCTTTTTCACGCGATACATATTCGCGCGCCATTTTGTTTTTCAAAATGCGCACAGGTACGCCCGCGATGCGGCCCGTGACAATCGTATCGCTGTCTTTGGCTTTCAAGACAGCGTTTTTATAATTTTCGTGAATGGGGCATTCCTCACTGGCCAGCAGGCAAGTGCCCAGCTGCACACCGCATGCACCCAGCGCAAACGCTGCCGCCAGCTGACGGCCGTCGGCAATGCCGCCTGCCGCAATGACAGGAATATCAAACTCGCGGCACACATCCGCCACCTGCGGAACAAGTGCCATCGTCGTCATTTCCCCCACGTGGCCGCCGGACTCCGTGCCCTCTGCGATGATGCCGTCCACGCCCAGTGCCGCCAAACGGCGCGCCAAAATGGTGGCGGGAACCACCGGATACACCTTACAGCCCGCCTTTTTCCACATCTCAACATAAGCGCCCGGGTTGCCTGCACCGGTTGTGACAACGGGGATTTTCTCCTCGGCAACAATCTCGGCCATTTTGGGAGCTTCAGGGTTCATCAGCATAATATTGACGCCGAAGGGCTTATCCGTCAGCTCTTTGCAGCGATGAATGTGCTCGCGGAGCATTTCGGCATTCATGCCGCCCGCGCCAATTAAGCCCAGCGCACCCGCGTTGGACACGGCCGCCGCAAATTCACCCGTGGCGATATTCGCCATACCGCCTTGGATAAACGGAAATTCAATTCCCAAAATTTCATTTAAACGCTTCATATTCCCTGATACTCCTTTAAAATGTCAGCAGCGTGCCGCCCCATGTCAGGCCCGCGCCAAAGCCCACGCACACGACGCGCGTTCCGGGGCAAAGCAAGCCTTTTTCGTTCATTTCGTCCAGCGCAATGGCAATGCTTGCCGCCGACGTATTGGCGTAAGTCTGCATGTTTTTATAAAACTTTTCGGCCGGTGCGTTCAGCTTTTTCATGACATGATCGATAATGCGTCCGTTGGCTTGATGGCAAACCACATAGTCAATATCGTCCATCGTCATTTTGGCGCTGTCCAGCACCTGCATGACACATTTCGGCACTGTTTCCGAGGCAAAGCGAAACACAGCTTTGCCCTCCATGTGGACAAAGTGTTCCTCGCTTGCCGCGCCGCCCGCATGCAGCAGGCTTGCATCGCCTCTCGCGCCCATCACACAGCGGTAGTCATGTTTGTCTGATAAGCGAATCACCGCCGCACCTGCACCGTCGCCAAACAGGACACAAGTATTTCGGTCAGTCATATCCAGCACGCGGCTGATAGACTCCGAGCCGATGACAAGCGCATACTCTCCTGTTACACTTCCACCCGCAAGGAGGCTGCGCGCCGTTTCCAGCGCTGTAATAAACCCGGTGCACGCGGCGTTCACATCAAACGCCGGGGCGCTTTCCGGCAGAGAAAGCGCCCCGTGCACTTCACAGGCCAGCGAAGGCATGGCGTGGTCGGCGGTAAAAGTCGCCGCAACGCAAAGGCCAATTTGCTCCGCGCTGATGCCCGCGCGCTTTAGCGCGGCACGCGCGGCTCCGGCGGCAAGCTGTGCATTCGTTTCCCCTTCTGCGCAAAAATAGCGCTGGGCAATACCGGTGCGCGTGCGAATCCACTCGTCGCTGGTATCCACCAAACGCGAAAGGTCGTCATTTGTTACCAATCGGCCGGGGACGCATCGTCCGGTTCCCACAATTTCAATTCCCGTCATAGCAGCTCCTTTCCGGAGGACTGCAAAAATGCCGCTCCCATGTTTCGGAACTTGCGGTAACGCTGTGCCGCAGGCGACGGCATGCGGTCTGCCGTGTGCAAAGCCCGGCGAAGCGCTTCGTCTACCGCGGCAAACATGGCCTGCGGGTCTTCGTGCGCGCCCTGCTCCGGCTCTTTAATAATTTCATCGACAACACGCAGTTCCTTTAAATCCTGCGCCGTCAGTTTCATCACTTCGCACGCTTCGGCACTGCGGGAGGAATCCTTCCACAAAATAGAGGCAAAGCCTTCGGGCGAAAGCACGGAGTAAACCGCATTTTCAAGCATAAGCACCTGATTGCCCATGGCAATCGCCAGCGCGCCGCCGCTTCCGCCTTCGCCGGTAATCACGGCAATCAGCGGCACTGTCAGCTCACTCATCACAGCAAGGCACCGCGCAATCGCTTCGCCTTGGCCGCGCTCCTCGGCCTCTAAGCCGGGGTAAGCGCCGGGCGTATCGACAAACGTGATAATGGGGCGCCGAAACTTTTCGGCGGCGCGCATCAAGCGCTGGGCTTTTCGGTAGCCCTCCGGGCTGGGCATGCCGAAATTGCATTTCATGTTTTCTTCCAAATTTTTGCCCTTGCGATGGCCGATGACCGTCACGGGACGGCCATGAAACAGGGCAATGCCGCCCAAAATGCTGGCATCTTCGCGGCACAGCCTGTCACCTTTTTGCTCAAAGAAATCGGTGAAGAGGGCATTGATGTAGTCGGCGGTACCCGGACGGCCGGGGCGGCGCGCCAAAGCGACGCGCTCGGCAGCGGTATACTCCATTACAATGCACCTCCTTTGCTGTGCAGCCGCAGAATTCGGCATAACGTATCTTTCATTTCACCGCGCGGCACAACGGCATCCACAAAGCCGTGTTCTTCCAAATATTCCGCGCGCTGAAAGCCTTCAGGCAGTTTTTGCTTAATCGTCTGCTCAATCACACGCGGCCCGGCAAAGGCAATCAGTGCTCCCGGCTCAGCCACGGTGATATCGCCCAAAGAGGCAAAGCTCGCTGTCACACCGCCCGTGGTGGGATGGGTCAGCCATGCAATGTAAAGGCCGCCCGCGTCCTGAAAGCGCGTGATGGCGGCGGCGGTTTTGCCCATTTGCATGAGGGACAAAATGCCCTCCTGCATGCGTGCACCGCCCGACGCGCAGAAAATCACAAGCGGCACACGGGACTTACGGGCGGCATCGGCGGCGCGCGCCACTTTTTCACCCACGGCAACGCCCATGCTGCCCATCATGAAACGGCTGTCCATCACGACAGCCACCAAAGGCATTCCGCACACACGCCCTTTTGCCGCCACGACGGCCTCTGCAAGCGCTGTACCGGCACGCTGCACCGCAAGCTTTTCATCATAGCCGGGAAATTCCAGCGCGTTGCGCGCAGTCAAACGGTCGTCAAGCTCGCGGAACGTGCCGGGGTCGAGCAGCATGGAAAGGCGCATATACGCGCTGATGGGGCGGTGATGGCCGCAGTGCGGGCAGACGTACAGCGCCTTATCCCACTGCGCTTTCGTCACTGCCTCACCGCAGGCACTGCACTGCTCAAATACAGCGGGCGCATTCGCGCGCTGAACGGACGCCGCGCGTCCCTCGCGCAGAATTTTCAGCCGAAGCAATCGCTGTTTTCTTTGTGAAAAGCGTTCGTTCAATTAGGCTTCCTCCTGTTCCGCGGGCAGTTTGCATCGTTCGCCCCAATGCAGCAAATCCTGTAAATTCTGTTCAATAAAACTGGTGTCGTAAGTGCCGCGCAAAAAATCCGGATGGTGCAGAATCAGATGCGCCAGCTCGGCACCGGTAGGATATCCTTCTACGACAAATTCCTCCAGTGCGCGCCGCATTTTGCGCACGGCTTCAAGGCGTGTGGGGGCATGAACAATAATTTTTGCCACCATGGAATCGTAAAAGGGACTTAACTCACACCCGTTATAAAGCGCTGAGTCCACACGAACGCCGCACCCGCCGGGAAAATGCAGAAACTTCGTTTTTCCGGGCGAGGGGCGGAAATCGGCCGTGGGGTCTTCCGCATTGACGCGCACTTCAATGGCATGTCCCTTGATGGCCGCTTCTTCCTGTGTAAACGAAAGCGGCAGTCCGGCAGCCACGCGCAGCTGTTCGCGCACCAAGTCAATTCCCGTGACCATTTCCGTGACGGGGTGCTCTACCTGAATACGGGTGTTCATTTCAATAAAATAATAATTTCCGTCGGGCGCAAGCACAAATTCAATCGTACCGGCGCCCTCATAGCCGCAGGCTCTTGCGGCGGCTACCGCGTCGCGTCCCATACGCTCACGCAGTTCCTGAGAAAGTGCTTTCGACGGCGATTCCTCCATCAGCTTTTGGTTTTTGCGCTGAATGGAGCAGTCGCGCTCGCCTAAGTGCACGACGTTTCCAAACTGGTCGGCCATAATTTGAAACTCAATATGGCGCGGATTAAGCACCAGCTTTTCTAAGTACATTTCGCCGTTGCCAAAGCAAGCCACCGCTTCCGATTGTGCCGCGGCAAAGCTGCTTTTGATGTCCTCCGGGCGGTATACCCGGCGCATGCCGCGCCCGCCGCCGCCCGCGCTGGCCTTCAAAAGCACGGGATAGCCAATGCGCTCGGCTTCACGCGCGGCCTGCTCGGCATCCTGCAAAGTTCCGTTCGAGCCGGGCACAACAGGCACACCCGCCTGCTGCATTAAAGCGCGGGCGCTGGCTTTGTTGCCCATTTTGCGGATGACATCGCCGGACGGGCCGATGAATTTTAAGCCGCATTTGGTGCAAAGATCGGCAAATTCATCGTTTTCCGATAAAAAGCCATAACCCGGATGAATGGCTTGACAGCCGCTTTCTACGGCGGCTGTCAAGATGGCGGTTTGGTTCAAATAGCTTTGCGCCGCTTTCGGCGGGCCGA
This sequence comes from Candidatus Ruthenibacterium merdavium, assembly GCA_019119935.1. Taxonomy (GTDB): domain Bacteria; phylum Bacillota; class Clostridia; order Oscillospirales; family Ruminococcaceae; genus Ruthenibacterium; species Ruthenibacterium merdavium. The sequence goes on from DWWA01000049.1 coordinate 14,737, forward strand.
TGCAAACGGCCATCGTCGCCAGCTGAACGTGCAGGGCGTTTGCGTCGGCGGTGGAATAAACCGCGACGGTTTCAATGTCCAGCTCGCGGCACGCGCGGATAATGCGCACGGCAATCTCCCCGCGGTTTGCAATTAAAATTCGTTTCAACATTGCCTCACAGCTCCCGCACAATAAAAAGTGGATCGTCAAAGCCGACCAGTTCTCCGTCCTCGACGGGACATTCCTCAATCACGCAGTCAAACGGCGCCGGAATTTCATTGATCATTTTCATGGCTTCAATAATGCATACCGTACTGCCTTTTTTCACCGTATCGCCCACCTTGACAAAGGCAGGCTTGCCCGGTTCCGACGCTGCGTAAAACGTGCCGACCAGCGGCGCTTTAATGCAAGCGCCGGGCTGTGCAGCCGCTTCGGGCGCAGGAACCGCTGTGGGCATCGGGGCAGCAGGGGCGGCTGCCATCGGCACGGCGGGCATTGCCGCCGGAACAGGCGCCGGCGCACAGACCGTGCGTTCCAGCACAAGCTTTGCTTCCCCTTCGCAATATTCAAGACGTGTCATTGTGCCGGCGTCAAACGCCTCCACCAGTCGAAACAGCGTTTCCTGCGTCATGGGATGTCCCTCCTCTACCAATTAAGCGTGTGCTTCCAAGTACTCCACGATATCGCCGACTGTTTTCATCTTCGTCAGCTCGTCGTCGGGAATGCTGATTTCCAGTGCTTCTTCGATTGCCATGTTCAGTTCTACGGCGTCGAGGCTGTCTGCATCGAGGTCTTCTGCCAAGTTTGCCTCTAATGTTACCTGATCAGCGTCACAGCTCAGAGTTTCTACAATAATATCGCGCACTTTTTCAAACATGATTCGTTCCTACTTTCTTCGTCAAAATATTTCAATAATTTTATTTAAAATAATTTAAGTAAAATTATTTAAGCTTATTTTAGCAAAAACTGTAAAAATGTCAAGTGTAATTTTGTTGTTTACAATTTTTTCACCTGCCTGTACAAAAAATTCATAGATTGCTCTTGCAAACAGAACAATTTACCCTCCCTTTGTTTTCAGGCCGCATGCAGGGCTGCATGTTTTTCAACCCATTCCCATATAGATACGACAAAAGGAGGGGCTAATATGCAGCAGCTTGTCACAAATATTTTAGAGGGGTTTGGTTATTGGGGCGTTTTGTTTCTCATCGCAGTGGAAAATCTGTTCCCTCCGATTCCGAGTGAAGTGATTCTCACGTTCGGCGGTTTTCTCACCACCTATACGCGCCTGACGGTGTTTGGAGTCATTATTTTTTCTACCATCGGAAGTTTGGCTGGTGCGCTGGTGCTGTACGCTGTCGGGAGAAAACTGGGGCTGGAAGGCATTTGCCGCTTGCTGTCAGGGCGTGCAGGCAGGCTTTTAAAAACGGATGCCGACGACGTGACACGCGCTGTCAAACGGTTTCAGGAAAAGGGCTGGCCGAGCATTTTTTATTTGCGCTGTGTGCCGATTCTGCGCAGTTTAATTTCCATTCCCGCAGGCATTGCCGGAATGCCCTTGCTTCCTTTTATTCTGCTTACGACAGCGGGCAGCATTGTGTGGAACACGCTTCTTGTCTGCCTTGGCGCCTTTGCCGGTGCGCGCTGGCAAAGCGTTGCTGCCGTATTCTCACAAATGGGGGATGCGGTTAAACTGGCTCTGATTGTCACCCTTTTTGTCTTTTGTGTCTATCACATCTTTCAAAAAATACGAAAAAAGGATATAATAAAGGACACACCGCCGCGTTCGAGCAAATAACCCAAATGTTGCAGACGGCGGGATTTCATCGAAGGGCTTAAAAATAAGGAAAGCCCCGAAAAAAGGAGTTTCTATGGAAAACTGGAAAATGCGCACCACCGCCCTGCTGGGAGAACAAGCCATGCAGCGCCTTGCCAAAGCCAAAGTGGCCGTGTTCGGACTAGGCGGAGTGGGCGGTCATGCGGTAGAAGCTTTGGCGCGGGGCGGCATTGGCACGCTGCACCTGTTTGACGGCGACGACATCAGCGAAACGAATTTAAACCGTCAGCTGGCCGCAACCATCGACACCATCGGCCGCGACAAAGCCGAAGTGCTGGCACAGCGCTGTTTGCAAATTGCGCCGGGCATTGACGTTCACGCCCACCGCGTATTTTATCTGCCGGAAACGGCGGACAGCATCCCCTTAGACGATTTTGACTATATCATTGACGCAGTGGACACCGTGAGCGCAAAACTGGAATTGATTGAACGCGCTTATCGTGCAAACGTCTCGATTATTTGCGCCATGGGATGCGGCAACAAATTAGACCCCACCGCTTTCCGCGTGGCCGATTTGTTCGACACGAAAACCGACCCGCTGGCGCGCGTACTGCGCCGGGAAGTAAAAAAGCGCGGAATTGTGCGCTTAAAAGTGGTTTACAGTGAAGAAATGCCGCGCACGCCGTGCGGCGAAACGGAGCAAAAAGGCACCGCCGGACGCAGCGCGCCTGCCTCGGTCAGCTTTGTACCGGGCGTTGCCGGGATGATTTTGGCAGGAGAAGTCATCAAAGATTTGGCAAAAATTCGCTAAAGAATACAGCTGTGTTAAATAACATTAGGAGAGCCGCCAACCCCCATGTAGGGGTTGGCGGCTCCAGTTTGTCGAAAAAGCTTTGCTTTTTCACAAACTGAAACCCTATCTAAAATGGAAAAGAGGGCTCGGCCCCCTTTTCCAAGCCTTTTTCCCCTTGCAGCCTAGGTTCTTTTTGAATAAGGCGGCGGTTTTTCGACACTCTCGTTTTGATTTTGCAGCATTTTGTTCTCAAAATTCAAGGTGGCGAAAAAACTTTTATCCGCACACGCCTTGCTATCTTTAAAATCAATGGCAAATGATACGTTATTCATGTGTAAATCTTAATAAATACCCGTCGGGATCTTACACCAGAAATTCTTTTTGTTCCAGATACTTCCCGTTCGATTCATATTTACTTGTCATCATGGGGCGAAATATTGGGTATTGATTGCGTACTACTCGTTGATAAATTTGCTCAATATGATCTGCTTCAATAGAAAAATTCACTCCTCGCCCGAAAGGATATTCCATTTGGGCAACGTTCCATCCATCTTCATGCATCTCTTCAAACATGAATTGCGACCCCTCAAAAGACAGAAACATGAACCTATCTTCTTTTCTCTCATACTCCAGCTGAAACCCTAATACATCAAGATAAAATTATCTTGTTTTCTCTATATCTTGAACAGTTAGCTCGGGTATCAATCGATTAAACTTCATTCTATCATCTCCAAACATTCCGGTTTTTCTTGTGAACACTTACTATGAAAGACAAATTTCATAGCGAAAAATATTTTTGCACGGCATGCTCCATCATTTCTATCTTTTCATTATAATCATCAGGCAAGTTCTGAATCCGGTACATATCACGCAGATCAAAATGATACATGATATGCTTTAGCACTTGTCCATAAATAAAACAAATTCGAGCAGAAACCACTTTATCATGCCCATGGGTATCCCATAGGGAGAATAAACTATCGCACAACTCGGCAAACGCTGCCTCATGAAAAAAGTTTTCTTCATGTAAGTAATATAAAAAGCTATTGTTCTTCGCTTCAAAGTTCTCATTCAATACTTTCAAGGCATTCATATGATGATTTTTCTTTTCCTCTCTGCGGTTTAAATTTTAGCAACTTTTCTTTTCAAATTTCGATAAGCTTATTTTTTATTTTACCACAACTTCTAAGGCGTGCAAATTCTTCCCGATTCGATTTCCTATTTTCAGCTCTTTTGCGAACTCGTAATGCTTTGCAATGTTGAGCAAAAGAATGCTAGCAATCAGAAGTAACAGCAAAAAACACCGTCTGGGAATATTCCCAAACGGTGTTTTTTGTTTGAATCATGTCAGCAGCCTTGCCGCTGAATAAAAGCTTTATTCCGACACTTTCAGACGGGTCAAAGCGCGCATCAGCTTGGCTTTTGCCAGTTGAAGCTCTTTGTCGTCCTTAGCTGCCTTCATTTGCTCCTCAGCCGCAGCACGGGCGCGAGCAGCACGCTCTTTGTCAATATCCTCTGCCCATTCAAAGGTAGAGGCAACAATGCGCACTTTATCACCCGTGACAGCCAGCATACCGCCATTGGCAGCAGCACGGCGCACTTTTCCATCCACGGTCACGCGCGCTTCACCCATAGCGAGCGCTGTGACATAGGGAATGTGACGGGGCAAAATACAGATATCACCATCAATGGCACGAACGATAACACGCTCTGCTTCGCCGTCAAAAAAGCTGCCGTCCGGTGTGACAATTTGTAAATGAAAGGCCGACATAGCGCCCCTCCTTTACAGCGACTTGGCTTTTTCCACAGCCTCGTCGATCGTACCGACAAACAGGAATGCCGATTCCGGCAGATTATCATGCTTGCCTTCGATGATTTCTTTAAAGCCGCGAATGGTTTCTTTCAGCGGCACATACTTGCCTTCCATGCCGGTGAACTGCTCGGCAACGGTGAACGGCTGCGACAGGAAGCGCTGAATCTTACGCGCACGCGCAACAATCACCTTGTCTACCTCGCTCAGCTCGTCCATACCCATGATGGCGATGATGTCCTGAAGCTCTTTGTAGCGCTGCAGGATCTCCTGCACCTGACGAGCCACCTCGTAGTGCTCCTGACCCACTACGTCCGGCGACAGGATGCGGGAGTTGGAAGCCAGCGGGTCAACCGCAGGGAAAATACCCTGAGAAGCGATGGCACGATCCAAAACCGTCGTTGCATCCAAGTGCGCAAACGTGGTAGCAGGTGCGGGGTCGGTCAAGTCGTCAGCGGGAACGTAAACGGCCTGAACCGATGTGATAGAGCCTTTCTTTGTGGAAGTAATACGCTCCTGCAAAGCGCCCATCTCGGTGGCCAGCGTCGGCTGATAACCAACGGCAGAAGGCATACGGCCCAGCAGAGCCGACACCTCACTGCCCGCCTGAGTAAAGCGGAAAATGTTGTCGATGAACAACAGCACGTCCTGATTTTCGCGGTCGCGGAAATACTCTGCCATGGTGAGGCCGGACAGCGCCACGCGCATACGGGCTCCGGGCGGCTCGTTCATCTGGCCGTAGACCAGTGCTGTTTTGTTGATAACGCCGGACTCTTTCATTTCCTCGTACAGGTCGTTGCCCTCACGAGTACGCTCGCCAACGCCCGTGAACACGGACAAACCGCCGTGCTGCTTGGCAACGTTGTTGATGAGCTCCATGATGAGAACCGTTTTACCAACGCCGGCGCCGCCGAACAGACCAATTTTACCGCCCTTTGCATAGGGGGCAATCAGGTCCACAACCTTAATGCCGGTTTCCAAAATTTCCGTGGTGGATTCCTGCTCGTCGTAAGTAGGAGCGGGACGGTGAATCGGCCAGCGCTCCACGTCGGCGGGTGCCTCCTGATTATCCACAGGCTCACCCAGCAGGTTAAAGATACGGCCCAGGGTTTTCTCACCCACAGGCACCGTAATGGGGCCGCCGGTGTCCACAGCTTTTGCGCCGCGAACCAAACCGTCGGTGCTGGACATGGCAATGCAGCGCACAACATCATCACCGATGTGCTGTGCCACCTCCAGCGTAATCACGTCATCGCCGTTTTCAATGGTGATGGCGTTCAGCAACCCCGGCAGCTGTCCGTCGGGGAAGCGAATGTCCAGCACAGGTCCAATGACTTGGATGACTGTGCCGATATTTTGCTGACTCATTGGCAATTCTCCTTTTCATAGGATGAATGGGATGCAAAGCATTGCGCGGCATCCTGCGCGCAGGCAAAACCGTCTGCCGCGGCGTTACGCCTCGGCGCCTGCGACGATTTCCGTAATTTCTTGGGTAATCGCACCCTGACGGGCACGGTTATATTTCAGGGAAAGATCCTCAATCATTTCCCCGGCGTTTTTGGACGCGGCATCCATTGCGGTGCGTCGCGCGCCCATTTCGCTGGCGATGCTTTCCGCCATAGCGCCGTAAAGCAGGCCGCCCACATACTCGGGCACAATCGCATTGTACACCGCTTCGCTCGAGGGAGCGTACTGCATCAACGCACGCACGTTGTCCTTTGCAGCGCTTTTCTCATAGCGAATGGGCAGTACCTTCAACGCTGCCGGCTGCTGGCTGAGCATAGAAACAAAGTTCGTGTACACAAGGTACAGCTCATCAAACTTGCCCTCGCAGTAAGCTTTGCACAGCATGCGGGAAAGTGCAAAGCACTCACTGGTATCCATGGCTTCCGCCAAAGGGAAATCCGCCGACAAAATTTCATAGCCGCGGCTTTTGCAGTATTCCAGTGCCTTTTTTCCGATGGGAACCACGCAAACGTTTTTCCCTTCCATTTCTGATGCTGCTTTTTTGAACACGTTGGAGTTATAACCGCCGGCAAGGCCGCGGTCACCGGCCACAATGACAAAGCAGCTTTTTTTCACTTCGCGCGCTTTGACAAACGGCGAGGAAAAATCGGTATTGGCATAGGCAATATCGCAAAGCGTTTCGTGCAGCGTTGTAAAATACGGTCTTGTGCGCTCAGCGCGCTCTTTGGCACGCTGAAGCTTCGAGGAAGCCACCAGCTCCATCGCCTTGGTAATCTGCATGGTGCTTTCCACGCTTTTAATGCGCAGTTTAATGTCCTTCATGGACGAAGCAGCCATTGGCTTTGGCCCCCTTTACATCAATGTGATTGCACAAAGCGCTGCGTAAAGTCTTGCAAAGCCTTTTTCAACGCCTCGAGCGTTTCGTCCGACAGCGCGCCTGTGTCGCGGATCGGTGCGAGCACGTCGGCATCGTGTGCGGTATCCATATACTCGTACAGTTCTTTCTCGTACTCCTGCACATCCTCTACCTTGACATCAGCCAGATAGTTGTTGGTTACCGCATACAGAATGCAGATTTGCTTTTCTACGTCAACCGGCGCACTGCGGCCCTGTTTGAGCACTTCCACGATACGAGCGCCCTGATCTAGGCGGCGCTTGGTGTCGGCGTCGAGGTCGGAGCCGAACTGCGCAAAGCTTTGCAGCTCGCGGTACTGCGAATACATCAGCTTCAGCGTACCGGCAACCTTTTTCATTGCCTTAATCTGTGCGCTGCCGCCAACACGAGAAACGGAGATACCGGGGTTCACAGCCGGCATAATACCGGAGTGGAACAGCTCGGTTTCCAGGAAGATCTGGCCATCCGTAATCGAAATGACGTTCGTCGGAATGTAAGCGGAAACGTCACCGGCCTGCGTTTCAATGATGGGCAGTGCCGTGATGGAACCGCCGCCGTATTCGGGAGCCAAACGCGCTGCGCGCTCCAGCAAACGGCTGTGCAGGTAGAATACGTCGCCGGGATATGCCTCACGTCCGGGCGGGCGGCGAATCAACAGGCTGAGGGCACGGTAAGCCACAGCGTGCTTGGACAAATCGTCATAGATAATGAGAACGTCCTTGCCCTGCGCCATGAAATACTCAGCCATTGCACAGCCGGAGTACGGAGCAATATACTGCAAGGGGCTCAGCTCACTGGCTGTTGCCGCTACTACGATGGTGTAATCCATTGCACCGCCGACAGTGAGTGTTTCCACCAGCTGTGCAACCGTGGAACGCTTCTGGCCGATGGCGACATAGATACAAATCACGTCTTTGCCCTTTTGGTTCAGAATCGTATCGGTTGCAATGGTGGTTTTACCCGTTTGACGGTCGCCGATGATCAGCTCACGCTGACCGCGGCCAATGGGAATCATGCTGTCGATGGCCTTGATACCGGTCTGCAAAGGCACGCTAACGCTTTTGCGTTCGATGATACCGGGCGCTTTCGACTCAATAGGACGATATTCTTTGGCTGTGATGGGGCCTTTGCCGTCGATGGGCTCGCCCAGTGCGTTCAAAACGCGGCCGATCATTTCATCGCCCACGGGAACGCTGACAACCTTTCCTGTACGTTTTACGGTGTCCCCTTCCTTGATGCCTTGGTCGCTGCCGAGGATAACGATAGCAACACTGTTTTCTTCAAGGTTGAGGGCCATGCCGTATTCACCGTTTTGAAACTCGACCAGCTCGTTCGCCATGCACTTTTCAAGGCCGTGCGCGCGCGCGATACCGTCGCCTACCAGGATAACCGTGCCGGTTTCGGCGCTTTCAATCTGATTGGCGTAGTTTTTAATCTGGTCTTTGATAATCTTGCTGATTTCTTCCGGTTTTAACTGCATACTCTCACCAGCTTTCTAATTTCAAATTTCACACATCAAGCCTGTGTTAAACTGCGGCGCAGGCTTTCCAAACGGCCCGAAACGGTGCCGTCCAGCTCTTTGCCGGCATAGCAAACCTTCACGCCGCCCAAAAGGCTCGCGTCCAGCTTGTTTTCCAGCAACACCTTTTTGCCTGTGCTCTTTTCAATTTTCTTTTGCAGCGCCTGCATCTGCGCGTCGCTTAAAGCGATGGCGCTGTATGCCACGGCGGGCAGAATACCGCGCGCCTCATAAAGGCGCTCGCGATACGCTTTTTCACAGCCTTCCAGCTCGAAAAGCGCACGGCGTTCACACAGAATCTTGGTGAAGTTGAGCGCATATGCGTGGATGCTCTTGCCGAAGGCTTTGTCAAGCAGGCCAAGGCGTTCTTCCTTGGGCACTGCCGGGTTTTGCAGCAAAGCACGGTAGCTCGGCTCCTCGGCAAACATTTTGCTCACAAGGCCGATGCTCTCCAGCACTTCATCTTCGCAATGCTCCTCAGCGGCCAGCTCGTACAAAGCGCCGCCGTATTCTTTTTCGGATGCCGTCATACCTCATCCCCCACTTCGGCAATAAAGCCGTCAATCAGGTTTTGATGGGTCTTGCCGTCCAGTTCTTTGCCCACGACCTTTCCGGCGATGGCGAGCGCCATGTCGGAAATATCATTTTTCAGCTCTCCGGCTGCTTTCTTGCGCTGTGCCTCAATTTCTGCGTCCGCCTTTGTTTTCAAGGCAGCTGCCTCGGCACGGGCGGCGTTCACCATCTGCTCACTGCGGCGCGCGGCAGAATCGGTTGCCGTTTTTACAATTTCGGCAGCCTCCTGCTTCGCCGCTGCCAAACGCTGCTCATACTCAGCGCGCATAGCCTCAGCACTTTCCTTCGCCTCTTCGGCGTCGGCATAACGGCTGTTCACTTCCATGGCGCGCTTGTTCAAAATTTCCTTCACGGGTTTGAACAGCAGCTTTTTGACAATCGCCATCAGGATGAACAGGTTGCAAATGGTAAAAATAAAGGTCCACGGTGCAACTGTGACAAGGGACTGTGTATCCATTTTTGTTCCTCCCTTCTTACGTTGTGCGCAAAGTGCGCACAGTTGTCACAGTAATTAGCCCAGCATACCGGTGAACATACCCGGCGCAACGAAGATCAGCAAAAGGCCGGTAACGAAGCCGTAAATACCGGTGGTCTCAGCGATGGCGCAGCCCAGCAGCATAGTAGAAGTAACGTCGCCTTTGCACTCGGGCTGACGGCCGATGGCCTCACAAGCCTTACCAACGGCGTAACCTTCACCGATACCAGGGCCGATACCTGCGATCAGGGCCAGACCTGCGCCCACTGCGCAGCCTGCGAGAACGATAGCTTTTTCCAACATAAGGGTTTCCTCCTAAAATGATTCTTTGTAACGAATATTTGATCAAAAGAGCACAAAGCCCCTCGATACCAAAAAACAATACCGCTGATTAAGCCGCAGCAGCCTCGGGCTCTTCTTCTCCGGCGGCGTTGGCGATGTAAAGCATCGTCAGCATAGAGAAGATAAACGCCTGCATAAAGCTGGAGAACAAGTCAAAATAAATGGACAAAATGGCCGGAATACCAACCTGCAAAAACGGAATGGCGCCCAAAACATCGCCCAAAACACCGGGCAAAAGACCAAACACCGCTTGGTTGAGCACCGCCAGCGAAGCATACACCAGCGCGGAAATAACGCCGCCCGAAGCAATGTTTCCGAAGTGACGGAACGCCATGGAAATGGGCGTTGCCAGCTCGGAAAGAATATTGAACGGAGTGAGCACCGCGATGGGCTCAGTAAAGCCTTTGAGATAGCCGCCAAGGCCGCCCGAACGGATTTTCGCCGCTGTGATCATCACGAACACGAGCACCGCCCACGCAAGTTCTGTGGACAAATCCGCCGTGGGAGCATACAGGCCAACCAAGCTCAAAAGACTCGAAAGCACCGACATGCTGAACAGTGCGGCAATGAAGGGCGCAAAGTGCGAAAACCGCTTGCCCATGTTCGTATCCACAAAGTTCTGCGCTGTCTGCACCAGCATCTCTGCGATTACCTGCCGCTTGCCCGTGCCGCGCACGGTCATGCCACGCGTCAGAAATACGCAAAGCCCGGCAATAATCGCCATTACCAGCCACGCATTCGTAATGGTTTCCGTAATGGGAATGCCCCCGAATATGGGAATGGTAAACAGGATTTTAGCGCCGGTAATTTCTACATTCATAAACGCTTAATTCCTCCTTTATGTTACAGCCCTTTCGAGCCTTTCAAACGCGCGCAGCGCGGTGAGCTTTGTACCTCTTAGCCGCGCGCACGCGTTATCTGCTTTTAAAATGCAGGCGCTTTAATCCCTTGCCTGCTGCTTTTCGGGCTTATAAACGCCCATCACCTGCATTGCCACGATGGTAAGCCGCGGAAACAAAAGCGGAAAAATCGCCGAAACGCCGTCTAAGAACGGCACGGCAAACACCGCAATGAGTGCCAGCAAAACCACCAGCATGCGAACGCTGTAAGAAAACTGCATTTTCAGCTTAGAACGCTTTTCATCGCCTGTGGCAGCGGCCGCCTGCACGGTGAGCGCAAGCGCAAAAAAATTGACGATTGCGAGCACTGCACCAACAAGACTCCCCCCCAGAACGGTAGTATTCCAAATGCCCAGCAGAAAATAGATGATATTTTCCAGCACCGTAAATACGGCAACACCCAAAGCAATGTGGGCCGTTTCCCGTTTAACTGCCTTTTGTAACTTCAAACCGATTTCCTCCTCGGATTATTTTCGATTTTGGATATAGCGCAAAAAAGAGCGGAATGAACTGGCCGAAGTGCCAAGCCCCAGCACCAACGCGGGAATATAAACCCATGTGCCGAAGCCATGCCGTGTAAGCCACGAAGCCCCCAAAAGGAACAAGATAGGCGGAACGCAAAGGGAAACGCCGAATTGCGTCAGCCATGATAAATCTTTCACAATTCGCCGCAGATGCTTTCTATCCAAAAGCGTTTCCCCACCCTTTTTCCTCTTTTTTAGGCGCACAATTCCCTGCGCATTCGATAAAACGATGCCAGCGTCTTTATTATATTACTTTTCGTGTTTTGGCGCAATAGGTTTGAAAACCAATAATTTGCCTTTTCAACAAATAATTTTCATGCTTTTTATGCAAAATAAATAAGGATTATTTTCCAATACTTTTCCGAAATAAGACGAAAAATCCTGAACAGAATGTTAATTTCCTTGCAAGAATGCTTGTAAGTTCATCGTTTTAATGGTATCTTATTTTATGGTAAAAAGGGAATCTGGCACACGGCATGTTCCCTTTTGGTTTTGTGAAGGGCTGCAAAGCAAAAAGGCCGTGCGGCATTTGTTTTGTACGTCCTGATTTCATGTGATAAATTGTGAAAGGCGGCAGGAGGGCTTATGATTCAGCTGGGATTCGACAACGACCTGTATATTAAAAAGCAAACAGAGCACATTAAGGAGCGCATTGCGCAATGGGGCGGTAAGCTCTATTTGGAGTTTGGCGGAAAACTGTTTGACGACTACCACGCAGCGCGCGTGCTTCCGGGCTTTGACCCCAACGGCAAGATTCGTCTGCTTTACGAAATGCGCGAGCAAACAGAAATTATTTTCACCATTTCTGCGGGCGATATTGAAAAAACCAAAGTCCGCGCAGATCTCGGCATCAGCTATGACATGGAAGTTCTGCGTTTGATTGATGATATTTCCGCGATGGGCATTTCGATCAACAGCGTGGTCATTACGCAGTACACCGGCCAGCCTGCGGCCGACGCATTCAGCCACAAGCTGACAACACGCGGTGTAAAAAACTATATCCATCGCCCCATTAAAGGCTACCCGACGGATATCGAATATATTTGCAGTGATGACGGCTATGGTGCAAACCCCTATATCGCCACCACAAAGCCGCTGGTGGTTGTAACAGCGCCCGGCCCGGGCTCCGGCAAACTGGCTACCTGTCTGTCGCAGGTATATCACGAAATCCGCCACGGTCATGTGGCAGGCTATGCCAAGTTTGAAACATTCCCCGTTTGGAACCTGCCGCTGAAGCATCCGGTCAACCTCGCGTACGAAGCAGCTACCGCCGACCTTGCCGACGTCAACATGATTGACCCGTTCCACCTCGAAGCCTACGGTAAAACCACCGTAAACTACAACCGCGATATCGAAGCCTTCCCGATTGTAAAAACCATTCTGTCGCGCATTATGGGCGATGAGAACGTATATCAATCTCCGACAGACATGGGCGTCAACATGGCAGGCTATGCGGTGTGCAACGATGAAAACGTGCGTCATGCCGCCGAGCAGGAAATCATCTGCCGTTATTTTAAAGCCCTGTGCGACGCTAAACAGGGCAAAGGCACTCAGGAAGCCGTTGATAAAATTAAGCGCATCATGCAGGAACTGAACCTTTCGACCACCGACCGCTGTGTGGTGGAGCCTGCTTTGAAAAAAGGCGAAGATACCGGCGTTTCCGCCGCAGCCATCGAACTGCCGGACGGCCAAATTGTGACGGGCAAGGCCAGCAATTTGATGAGCGCTTCCTCCTCGTGTGTGTTGAATGCTATCAAGCGCTTGGCGCGCATCGACGACGATTTGATGCTGCTGACACCGATTTTCTTAGAGCCGATTTTGAACCTGAAAATCAACGTGCTGGGCAGCCGTTCCAGCGTGTTGAAAGTAGACGACGTGCTGGCAGCACTGGCCGTTTCCGCCGCCACCAACACCATGACAGAGCGCGCCATGCAGGAGCTGCCGAAGCTGCGCGACTGTGAAATGCACAGCACCTGCATGCTGCACTCCGGCGACGAAGGCACCCTGCGCAAGCTGGGCCTGCGCTTAACTTGCAGCCCGGAATTCCCCAGCAAAGATCTGTTCTTCTAATCTTAAAGCGGGAAATCATTTTCCCCGCAAAAAATCATCCAATAAAAACAAAAACGGAATAGAAAAGCCCCGGAGCTCCGGGGCTTTTCTCGTACCGCTATGAATACTGTTATTATTTTGCCTATTGGCGTTATATTATATTTTCACTTGATCCGTGAGTATTTTTTCCGGCAAATTGCATGTAACCTTCAGACATTGCAGACTGTTTATTTCAAAAGCAATGTCTCAATCACCTGTGCGACGCCGTCCTCCTTACATGCTGGTGCAATCACTCGGCCCGGCAGTTTCAAGCTGTCCTCGCCGTTTTCCATCACCACCGGCATTCCGGCACACGAAAGCATTTTTTCATCGTTCAAGCCATCGCCAAAAGCCGCCGTCTGCTCCCATGTCAATCCCAAACGGTTCAAGAGCATCTCAATCGAATCCGCCTTATCATCATTTTCATGCACCACGTCGTGAAAACCGCAGCCATTCGCAAAGGGCAAGGTGCGCAGATTCAAGTGCCCGTATTTTTCAAAAAATCCGTCAAATTGTCCCGGCAAGGCATAAACACACGCCACATACGGCAGCCCCTGCAAGTGGCGCACTTGATCCTCACCATCCAGCACAAACTTACCGCTGCTGCTTGTCGAAAGCTGTTTCAGCTTTTCATACTCAACATAAGCAACATAACCCTCATCGTAAACAAAGTCCAGCGGCAGCTCATAATCTTCGCAGTAATCCACCAGTGCGTACATTTCTTCCTGTGTCATGTAATTGGCATATACCGGCTTTCCTGCGCGGTCCTGCACCAGTGCGCCTGTCGCGCAAACCAGGTAATCCGGCTCAAATTTTCCCAGCGCATCACGAGCGGCAAAGGGCGCGCGCCCGGTTGCTACAATCAGCGTCACGCCTGCATTGCGCAAATCTTCCAGCGCTTTTAAATTGCGCGGCGTAATCTCGTGAGTCCCCTGTGCAAGCAAGGTTCCGTCAATATCAAACACCGCAGCTTTAATGGTTTGATTCATATGCTTTCCTCCCGTTTCGCCTCATCGTTTCGCCTCATTATAGCAAAAAGCGCGGTACGCTTCAAGCGTGCCGCGCTTTAGAATCACTTTAGTGTCGGTGATGATACTTATTTCGTTTTCACGCCGCCGATGAAGATGTGCTCCGGATGCAGTGTTTCATCCAGCACCAGAACGTCGGCGCGCTTGCCCTCAGTAATGCTGCCCACCTCATCGAACAGTCCAACTGCCTTTGCGGGGTTGATGGTAGCAGCCTTCAAAGCACTCTCCAAGGGTACGTTAAAGCTTACGGCGCGGCGGAAGCACTCTGCCAAAGAGGTTGCACTTCCGGCGATCACGCCGCTTTCCAGCGTTGCTTTGCCGTCGGTCATATATACGGTCTGTCCGCCCAAGCTGTAAACGCCGTTCGGCATGCCGACAGCGCGCATTGCGTCGCTGATGAGGCACACACGGTCATCGCCGAACCACTTGAACACGCTGCGCACTACAGCCGGATGCAGATGAATGCCGTCGGAAATCATCTCAACGTGCGCCGCATCGTCGGAAGCCGCGCCAATCACGCCGGGGTCACGATGGCCGAACGCCGGCATCGCGTTGAAGATGTGCGTCACATGGCTTGCACCACATGCAAACGCCTCTTTTGCCTGGTCATAGTTCGCACAGGTGTGCGCGATGGAAACCACGCATTTCTTGCTGGCATGACGAATGAAATCATAGCTGCCCGCTACCTCAGGCGCAATGTCGACGAGCTTGATGCTCCGGCCGGAAACTTCGTACAAACGGTCAAACATGCCCTGATCGGGAGTAACGATGTATTTTTCAGCTTGTGCGCCCTTTTTATCTTTGTTGAAGAAGGGTCCTTCCATGTTGATGCCGCGCAGCACCGCACCGCCGGTTTCCTTATTGATGTAGGGACGTGCCGTTTCAAAGATCGACTGCAAAATCGGCTCGTCGAACGCCATGGTGGTGCCGCAGAAGCTGGTAATACCCTCGCTTCCGAGGTAGCTGCTCATGGTTTCAATGTGCTCTGCGCCGTTGTCGCAGAAGTCCGAACCTTTTGCGCCGTGGATATGGATATCCACAAAGCCGGGGGTGACGTATTTTCCCTGTACGTCCAGCTCCTCGTCACCGCTCAGTGTCCCGCGCGGTGCGACTTTGACGATTTTGCCGTCTTTCAGCTCAACATCCGCATCAATAAAAACGCCGTTTTCCGTAAATACACGACCATTTTTCAAAATCATAAGTACACAACACCTTTCCTAATCCTTTGCGGCTTTTTACCGCTTTGTCCCACGGAAGGCGGCGCACTTTGAGTGCGCCGCCCAAACATTTTTCTTTGCCTTCATTATATCTGTTTACTGCGTTGTGAACAGTGGTTTTTTAAAGAAATAGCCTTTTGTACCAAAAACAGATATTTTTCAAACAATCAACGGCCTTTTAAACGGGGTTCAGCAGCCGCAGACGTCGCCGTGGTAGCACTCGGCGCCCCATGTGCCGGAGGCCGCATTCACAAAGGCACGCACGCGGTAGGTGCGCGTTTTGCACATGCTTTCCGTTTCCGGCAGTACAAAACGAATGTGGCTCAAACGCATATCGGTGCAGCCGCGGGAGGAAGGTGCCGTCACCGTCATGGCTTTAAAGCCGCGCGTCACTTCACCGCAGGAGGTCAGCTCTGTCACTAAAATTCCAACAGCAACACTGCGGTGCGGGCACAGGTTTTTCAGCGTCATGGATACGGTCAGCATCCGGCCCATATCCGGCACGCAAATGCCGCCGAGGTCTGCGCAAATGGAGTCCACACACGCAGGAGCCGTTACTTCTACGGCTTCGGGGCAGTCCTCACACACGTCTTTCGTAACGGTGATCATCGGGTTGGGGAAAGTCGGGCTTTCCTGGGCTTCATCCACCAGACAAATGCTCTTATTGACCGGCATTTTTCCGGTTTTCTTGCAGCGGTCCTTCAGCGTAAAGCGCAAGGTTGCCGTCTGCTGCTCGGAAACAGCCAGCTCGTCAATGTACCACTGCAAAGAACCGTCCGGCATTTCCTGAACACTTCCGAAATTGGGCGTGTCAATCGCGGCAATCTCAAAGGCGGGGTTCGGGGTTTCGTAAATGGTGATGTCCTTTGCACCCGGCACCAAAATCGACTGTGCGATATTTTTGAACGCTTCAATGATTTCAGCTTCTGTGGGGGCAATCAGCACATACTGAGAATCCGGGTTCGAGGCCCACTCTTTCAAAAGCTCCTCGTTGATGCCGTCGGTTCCGGTGTAACCGATGCAGTAAATTTCCACGCCGTCCTGCTTCATCATGTTGGCAATGGGGGTGGGGTTCACGCCGATGGTGGGTTCGCCGTCGGTAAACAAAATCATCATTTTGCGGCTTGCCTGCGAAGCGTGCAGCATCGCCTGTGCCTGTGCAAAGGCGTCGCCGGTATTGGTGTTGCCGTCTGCCACAAGGCCGTCTACGGCCGCATCCAGCACATCCACCTGCTGGGTGAGCGGTGCGTCAATCACGGCGCTGTTGGCAAAGCTGATGATGCCAATGCGGTTTTGTCCTGCCAGCGTATCGCCGCCTTGTGCCAGCAGCTCGATGAATTCTTTTGCCGCTTTTTTGAGGCTTTGCAGTGCGCTTCCTTTCATGCTGCCGGAGCGGTCGAGCACCATTGCGATATCTACGGGGCGAATTTCAGATTCCGGTGCAGCCGTTACGGACAACGTGACGTGAAATGTACCGCCGCTGCTGATTTCGGTGCGGTCTGCCGTTTTGTTTACGGAAAGAATCGGCATAACAATCTTCCTTTCTTTGGGCGTTTAAATTTTGTGCAACGCACAACCCTTTCAAAACCTGCCCTTCGGCAAGCTTCTATGAGCATCGTATGCCAAAGCACCCCACAAGGTTCAAAGCTTTCTCCAAGGTTTTTCAGCGTCTTTTTCCCGTTTTTGCAAAACGGCTTTACAGCTCGTGTAAAACGCGCTGATTGCTTATTTTTCAGATACTTTAAAAATTTTTGACAAATTAAAATTGATAATCGTTTTCATATTGACACGACAACGAGAAGCTTTTATAATATGAAAACGGTTATCAATTTTATATTCAATCACAAAACGCCGATTTTTCGGCGCTTATCTTACAAGGTTTAAACGAAAGGGAGCGTTCTGAATTGGGAGCGAAAGGGCCGTATCAAACAAAACAGCTGACGCAGCTGACCGAATATTTGAAGCGCTTTGAAGGACAGCATGTGACCGCCTCTGAAATTTGCGAAGGCTTGCAAAAGCAAGGCGTTTCCATAGGCACCGCCACCGTTTACCGCAATCTGGAACGGCTGGTTTCGCAAGGTGTTGCGGCGAAATACACCGTGGAAAATACGCACAGCGCGTGCTTTGAATACTTGGGCGAAGGTCACAGGGAACGGCATACCCCCTGCGTACACTGCAAATGTGAATCGTGCGGCACGCTCATTCACTTAAACTGTCATATTTTGGAAGATATTTCCGAGCATGTGCTCAGCGCGCATGGGTTTGCACTCAATCCAACGCGCACCGTATTTTACGGCGTATGCGAAGCCTGCCGCACCGGCGCAAAAACTTCCGCCGGCCGTACCGCTTGCCATCACCACGAATAAACGGAGGTCTTTTATGTTAAAACGCATTCTTTCTGCTTTTTTTGCCTGCTGCACTGCAGTGGGTGTTCTAACCGCCTGCGGCAGCCCGGCACCGCAAACGCAAGCGCAGGGAGCCGCCGTTTCCTCTTTGGCTGCGGACGGCAAGGTACAAATTGTGACTACCATTTTCCCGCTTTATGACTGGACGCGCCAAATTCTGGGACAAGAAGTCAAGGAGAACGCCGACTTGCAGTTTTTACTGGGCGACGGAGTGGATTTTCACAACTACCAAGCGACAGCAAAGGACATTTTAACCGTTTCGCAGGCAGACTTGCTCGTTTATGTGGGCGGCACATCAGATGCCTGGATTGAGCAGGCGTGTGAGCAAAACCCGAATCCGAACCGCGTGGAAATCAATTTGATGGAACTGCTCGCTGACCGCTTAAAAACCGAAGAGCTGGTAGAGGGCATGGAGCACAGCCATGAAGACGAAGACGAGCATGAGCACACCTCCGAAGAGGAAGCCGCTTTGCACGACGAGCATGACGGCGATGCTGTTTATGACGAACATGTGTGGCTCTCTGTGAAAAATGCAGAAATTGTCTGTGATGCATTACAGAAAGCGCTGTCGGACCTGATGCCGCAGCACTCACAGCAGATTGAAGAAAACGCCGCGGCTTATCAAGCAGAGCTTTCCGCTTTGGACAAGCAATTCCGGCAAGCCGCAGACAGTGCATCCACGAAAACGCTGATGTTTGCCGACCGTTTCCCTTTCCGCTACCTGACGGATGACTACGGCCTTTCCTACTACGCAGCCTTCACCGGCTGCTCCACCGACACGCAAGCCAGCTTTGAAACCATTAGCTTCTTATCGGAAAAGGTGAGCGAGCTCTCGCTTCAAACTATTTTAACCATCGATGACTCCAACGGAAAAATCGCACAGACTGTGGCACAGAACAGCCGCGGCACTGCGCCGGAAATTTTGAGCATGAACTCCATGCAGTCTATCACGCGCGCGCAGGCGGACGAAGGCGTCACCTATGTTTCTGTGATGCAGGACAACTTAACCGTTCTTCGCACGGCGCTGGCATGCGCATAATGCAAAGCAGGAGGACACAATGGCACAAATTACCGCAGAAAATTTACAGCTTGGCTATGAGAAGAGCCTTTTGGATGAGCCGTTGAATTTTTGCGTGGAAGAAGGCAGCTATCTTTGCATCGTCGGTGAAAATGGCTGCGGAAAATCCACCTTATTGAAAACACTGCTCGGCCTGAACCCTGTTTTAAGCGGCCAGATTCACTTTGCAAAAGAAGTACAAAACGGTGCTGTGGGCTATCTGCCGCAGCAAACTGCACTTCAGCGCGATTTTCCCGCCTCGGTGCGTGAGGTAGTGCTTTCGGGCTTTCAGGCACAGTGCGGCCTGCGTCCGTTCTACACGCGCGCACAAAAAGCTCAGGCTGCGGCGCACATCAAGCGGCTGGGCTTAGAGGGCGTGGAAAAACGCTGTTACCGCGAGCTTTCCGGCGGACAGCAGCAGCGCGTGCTGTTGGCGCGCGCCCTGTGCGCCACCAAAAAATTGCTGATTTTAGACGAGCCCGTTTCGGGGCTGGATCCGAAAGCAACTGCCGATATGTATGCAATGATTGAATCGCTCAATCAAAAAGACGGCATCACCATCATTATGGTGTCGCATGACGTACAAGCAGCACTGGCTTATCCCACGCATATTCTGCATCTCGGCGAAACCGTTTTTTTCGGCACGCGCGAAGCATATTTAGAGAGCAGTATCGGCCGCCGTTTTGCGGCGTGGAAAGGCGGTGAAGGCGCATGACACAGCTTTTAGAAAAGCTTTTATTCTATTGGCAATACCCCTTTGTGCAATACGCGCTGATTGTCGGCGTGCTGATTGCACTGTGCGCCTCTTTGCTGGGAGTCACGCTCGTTTTAAAGCGCTTTTCGTTTATCGGTGACGGCCTGTCGCATGTGGCCTTCGGCGGCATCTGTATTGCCTCTGTGCTGAATTTAACAAACGAAATGCTGCTTGTTCTCCCCTTGACGATGATTTGCGCCGTTATTTTACTGCACACCGGGCAAAACGCCAAACTCAAAGGCGACGCGACCGTCGCGATGTTTTCCGTCGGTTCTTTGGCCATCGGCTACCTTTTGATGAATATGTTCTCCACTTCCTCAAACCTGTCGGGCGACGTTTGCACAACACTGTTTGGCGCCACGTCGATCCTGACGCTTCAGCCATTTGAGGTTTGGCTTTGCATCGGCTTATCCCTGGCAGTTGTCGCCGTATTTATTTTGTTTTACCACAAGATTTTTGCCGTCACGTTTGACGAAACCTTTGCCCAGGCTACCGGCGTGCGCGCCTCGCTTTACAATTTGCTGATCGCTGTGGTGATTGCCGTCATCATTGTACTTGCAATGAACCTCGTGGGCTCTCTCTTAATTTCTGCTCTTGTCATCTTCCCCGCCCTGGCGGCCATGCGCGTATTTAAAAGCTTTTTGTCCGTCACTATTTGCGCAGCGGTGTTTGCCGTGGTGTGCGCCTTGGTTGGTATTCTGGTTGCCGTTATCGCGGGAACCCCGGTCGGCTCCACCATTGTTGCCGCAAATCTCATCGGCTTTTTCCTCTTTTCAGTTGTGGGACGTATTGCAGGAGGGCGCGCATGAAAAAACATCTTTTCATCCTCTCGGCGGCGTATTCCTGTCTAATCTTTTGCTGTTCGTGCGGGCAAAGTGCACCGTCCGAAGAACCGACCCGACTTTCTGTTTCCACTGCTTCAAACAGCGCCGAAGTCGATGTAGATTTAACACAAATCAGCGACACGGTGCGCTTTGCAGAACTTTATAATATCACGCTTGACCCGAAAAGCTATGAGGGCAAAACCATTCGGATGAGCGGGCAGTTTCGTGAGTTTCCCTATTTGGAGGGTGGACAGACATACTATGCCGTAGTAGTGCAGGATGCAGGCGCTTGCTGCATTCAGGGCCTAGAGGTTGTGCTGGACGAAGAAAGCACAGCTTCTTACCCGGAGAATGACAGCATGGTAACGGTGGAAGGCACACTGGAAACGTATGAATCCGGCACAATTGTCTATTCGCGTCTGCGCGTCAATGAGTTTCAAATCAATGAGTCCGGCTCCTAACCGAAAAACAAAAGCTGTACTTTCTGTCTTGCATTGTGGCAAGGGCAGAAAATACAGCTT
The DNA here is from genome assembly GCA_019119935.1 of Candidatus Ruthenibacterium merdavium. Lineage (GTDB taxonomy): Bacteria > Bacillota > Clostridia > Oscillospirales > Ruminococcaceae > Ruthenibacterium > Ruthenibacterium merdavium. Next base: position 35,682 of record DWWA01000049.1, read on the forward strand.
TTTTTGACGGAAACTTTTCTTTTTTCAAAAAGGCTTTACAGAGTGCCTGCTTCTTTCTTTTCGCCCGCGGTCAGCCGGTCCTCTGATGACATTCTGCTTTTGCACACGGGCTGGGTATACGCAAGCCCGCACGGCTGCGGCCGCATGCGGCACAGCGCGGCAAAATCCACTGCGGCGGCATGTGCCTTTGCGGCACAGCGGCAGGTGTCATTTACCCGCGAAAGCGCAGAAAGGCTTGTGCTGAGGGGAAGCTTCGGCTGGGCCTGCTTCAAAACGTCAAACCCTGCTTTGCTTGCGCCCAGCACATGCAAGTACGGCGGCAGCGGTGCAAGCGCATCGGTATACCCAAGCGCCGCGTCCATGATCAACCGACGCAGACGCGCTGTCGGATAGCGCTTTGTTTTTAGCCGTTCCAAAAGCTCTTCGGCACTCGCCGCTCTTTGCACCGTGTGATACAGCCGATTGGAAAGCCCTTCTCCTGTTAAGCGAATCTCCCGCATTTGTTCGGGATTCATGGCGCGCAGGCGGCTCAAAAGCGCGGTGGAGCAGGCGCGGTCATCGCGCAGCAATCCTTCCGTTTGTGCCCTTTTATACAAAATCAAACTTTCCGGCGGAACATACGGCGAAAGCGCATCGACACCTTTTTCCCGCCAAAGCCGCCGCAGGTGAGAAGCGCTGGCGTAACAAACCCCCTCATGGCGCCCATCTGCGGCGCTGTCATGTGCCGCGCCCACGCGCACAATGGCGAGCGGCTTGATTGCGCTTTTTTCTTTTATTAAAGCGCGGCAGTAATCAATGCCTAAAATATGGTTGGGCTGTTTGAAAAAATCAGCGTCTTGCCCCAGCAGCTGCGCCGCGGCCTCAGCACGCGCCTGCGGGGCGCTCATACCGCTGTCCAAAGCCCGGCGCATCAGCGGGCGAAATTCAGGCTGTTCCATTGCCTGCGCCGCTTTTTGCATCTGCTCTTCCCCGGCTGTTTCCGTTCCAAAGCACAGCGCGTCAATGCAGTTCAGCGCGTTTAGCAAAGATACTGCCGCAAAAGCAAACCCTTCGGAACTTTTGCACGCATAAGGGGCCGGAAGAGCCAGCACTAAATCTGCTCCGGCCGCAAGCGCCGCTTTTACACGCACGCGATACGGCAGCATTTCACATTCACCGCGCTGCACCAGTCCGGTGCTCATCACACACACCACCGCGTCAAACCCGCGGCGGCGCACCTCGGCAATCTGCCACGCGTGGCCGTTATGAAACGGATGATATTCCGCCACGATTCCCGCAATTTTCATCGTTTGTCTTTCCCTCCCGCCTCATGCTTTTTGAAAGCAGCTTTTCGCCTTGGGGGCGTCAGCGCGTGCCGAATCGTTTCCTCTTTTTTCCGAAAAGACTGTGTGTCAGGGCATTTGTGTCAAAACGCCTGCAGAGTCTCCAAAAAATGGACGTTTTACTTTACATTTATGCTTATAAACACCGAAAAAAAACTTCTGCAAAACCTGCAAAGGCGTTTTTTCGTTTCCTCTCTTGAAAAACCGTTGTTTCGATTATATAATAAATAATTAGGCAGATAAAGTCTTTTCGTTCGATTTTTAAAATAGAAAGTGTCGGGCAGGCTTGTTTGCGATTTGTATTGGAGGAAAAGAAAATGAATGTTCTCGTAATCAATTGTGGTTCCAGCTCTTTGAAGTATCAGCTGATCAACATGCAGGATGAAAGCGTTTTGTGCAAAGGCTTGTGCGAACGCATCGGCATTGACGGAAGCCGTATCATCCACAAGGCAAACGGCGGCGAGTGGACACAGGAGGTTGACTTCCCCACCCACACCGAGGCTTTCATGAAAGTTGTAGAAATGATGACGCAGGGCGAAGGCGCTGTGGTGAAAGATAAGAGCGAAATTTCCGCCATCGGTCACCGTGTCGTGCAGGGCGCAGAGTTCTTCACCAAGTCTGAAATCGTCACCGACGCCATCATCGACAAAATTGAGGAAATCGCTCCTCTGGCTCCCGTGCACAACATGGCACACGTTCAGGGCCTGCGCAGCGCAAAGGCTGTCTTCGGTGAGAACGTTCCCAACGTGGTTGTGTTCGACACCACCTTCCATCAGACGATGCCTCCGAAAGCTTTCGTGTATGGCGTTCCCTACGAGATGTATGAGAAATACTCCATCCGCCGTTACGGCGCACACGGCACCAGCCACCGCTATGTCAGCATGGCAGCTGCCAAATATCTGGGCCGCAATGACCTCAAGATGGTTACCTGCCATCTCGGCAACGGCAGCTCCATTACCGCTGTGGAAAACGGCAAATGCATCGACACCAGCATGGGTCTCACCCCGCTGGCCGGCGTGCTGATGGGCACCCGCTGCGGCGACGTTGACCCCTCTGTTGTCACTTACATGGAGCAGAAGCTCGGCATCCATGGTCAGGAGATGGCCGATTACCTCAACAAAAACTCCGGCTTGCTCGGCATTTCCGGCGTTTCCAGCGACAAACGCGACGTAGAAAACGCCGCCAAAGAAGGCAACAAGCGCGCTCAGCTGGCTGAGGATATGCTGAACTATCAGATTAAGAAATACATCGGCGCGTACTCCGCAGCGATGGGCGGCCTTGACTGCATCGTGTTCACCGGCGGTATCGGCGAAAATGATGCTGCGCTGCGCACCGCTGTTTGCGAAAACATGGAGTATCTCGGCGTTGCTCCCGTCGACCCCGAAAAGAACAAAATGCGCGGCCTCGACATCAACGACATCTCCGGCGAAGGCAGCCGTGTGAAGGTGCTCGTGATTTGCACCAACGAGGAATTGATGATTGCCCGCGATACCAAAGAATTGGTGGAAGCCGCAAAATAAAAAGCGCCGCTTTGCAACGCAATCCGTGCAAAAAATTTCATCCTCCCTTCCGCTTTGCGGCCAAGGGAGGATTTTTTGAAAAAACACTTGAAATACTAGTATACAAGTGTTACAATGTGCTTAAAGCAAGCGTTTCTTTGGAAAGCTTATTGTTAAAAGAGGGAATCAAAATGAAAGCTGTACAAATTGTAAAACCTGGCGAGCTGCACATCATTGAGATGGAAAAGCCCGTCATCGACGAAACCAACAACGTGCTCATTCGCATGACGGCGGCAGGCATTTGCGGCAGTGACCGCGGCATTTACCACGGCACCAACGCCGCCGCCACTTATCCGCGCGTCATCGGCCATGAAATGGTCGGCGTGGTGGAAGAAGTCGGGCCGGGCGTTTCCCGCGTGAAACCGGGCGACCGCGTGATTGTCGACCAAGTGACCGCCTGCGGCACATGCTATGCATGCCGCAAAGGCCGTCCGAACGTGTGCGGCAATTTGAAGGTGCGCGGCGTTCACATTGACGGCGGCTACCGTCAGTGGATGGCAGTGCCGGAAAATGACTGCTACCTCCTGCCCGACCATATTTCCGACGTAGACGCCGTTTTAATTGAGCCGACGACCATCGCCATTCAGTGCTGTGCACGCGCCGAAATTGAGGCGGAGGACACCGTGCTGATTATGGGCGCCGGTGCGCTGGGCAGCCGCATTTTAAGCGTTGTGAAACTGCACCATCCGGCGAAAATCATCGTGGCGGACATTGACGATGCCAAGCTGGAGGCCGCTTTGAAAAACGGCGCAGATGCCGTCATTCGCAGCGACCGCGAGGACGTGGCGCAGCGCGCCAAAGAGCTGACGGACGGCTATGGCCCCACGCTTTGCATTGATGCGGCGTGCGTCAAAGGCAGCCTTTTGAGCCTGCTGCAAGCCGCAGGCAACGCCGGACGTGTGATGACCATGGGCTTTTCCACCAGCCCGGACGAAATTAACCAATTTGTGATTACCTCCAAAGAGCTGGATGTGCGCGGAAGCCGCCTGCAAAACCGCCGCTTCGGCGAAGCGGTTGAGCTGGTAAAAAACCACGCCATTGACCTTTCCGGCGAGGTTTCCCACACCTTCTCTTATTTAGACGCGCAGGCTGCGTTTGATTTTGCCGACAACCACGCAAACGAAGTGCGCAAAATTGTGCTCACATTTGACACAGAAGAAAGCAAATAAAAGGGCTTTTACTTATAAGTCCTGAATCATAAAATATTTACACAAAAAAAGAAAGGATGACCTTACCGATGCTTCACATGACACGAAACAGCTTGAATGACCGCGCCGCTTGGGAAAAAGCCAATGTCAAACTGCCTGAGTTTGATGTACAGGCAGTGGCCGATGCGACGGCGAAAGCCCCCATCTGGGTTCACTTTGGCGCAGGAAACATTTTCCGCGGATTTGTTGCGGTGCTTCAGCAGCGCCTTTTGAACGAGGGCCTTGCCGACCGCGGCATTATTGCGGCCGATACCTTCGACTACGATATCATCGACAAAATCTATACGCCCTTTGACAACCTGACAATGAACGTGACGCTGAACGCGGACGCCACCACCACACGTGAAATTATCGCCAGCGTCACCGAGGGTCTGCGCGCCGACAGCACCGACGAAGCCATGATGCACCGTCTGCGTGAAATTTTCACTTCTGACAGCCTGCAAATGGTCAGCTTCACCATCACGGAAAAAGGCTATGCCCTTTACCGCGCCGACGGCACACTTTTGCCTATTGTCGAGGAAGATATGGCAAACGGCCCGGCAAAAGCACGCCACGCCATGAGCATGGTGGCCGCTCTGCTGCTCGCTCGCTATGAAGCAGGTGCAGCGCCCGTTGCAGTGGTATCGATGGACAACTGCAGCCACAACGGCGAAAAACTGTCCAGCAGTGTCCGCACGGTTGCCGAGGCATGGGTGAAAAACGGCTTTGCGCCGCAGGGCTTTGCGGACTATCTGTCCGATCCGGCGAAAGTTTCCTTCCCCTGGAGCATGATTGACAAAATCACGCCGCGTCCGGCCAAAAGCGTAGAAGAAAGCCTTGCCGCTGACGGCATTGCCGACATGGCGCCCATTGTCACATCCAAAAACACCTTTATCGCTCCGTTTGTCAACGCCGAGCGTCCGCAGTATCTCGTGATTGAGGATTCGTTCCCCAACGGCCGTCCGGCACTGGAAAAAGCAGGCGTTTATCTGACCGACCGCGAAACGGTGAACAACACCGAGCGCATGAAGGTCACCACCTGCCTGAACCCCTTGCACACTGCCATGAGCGTTTACGGCTGTATGCTGGGCTATACGCTGATCTGCGAAGAAATGAAGGATGCCGATCTTGTCAACCTCGTGCGCACTTTGGGCTATCAGGAAGGTTTGCCCGTTGTGGTTGACCCGAAAATCCTCAGCCCGAAAGCCTTCATTGATGAAGTTGTGGGCGAGCGTCTGCCGAACCCATTCATGCCGGACGCACCGCAGCGCATTGCTACTGACACTTCTCAAAAAGTTGGCATCCGCTTTGGCGAAACCATCAAGAGCTACTTGGCGCAGGGCAAGGACGTATCCGAGCTGAACGCCATTCCCTTGGCGCTGGCCGGCTGGCTGCGCTATCTGCTGGGTGTAGATGACAATCTGCAGCCGATGGAAGTGTCCGCCGACCCCATGAAAGAGGAGCTGACGCAGGCTCTTTCCGGCATTGAAGCGGGCAAACCCGACAGCTACAACGGTCAGCTGAAACCCATTTTGTCCAATGCGTCCATCTTTGGCGTCGACCTGTGGCAGGCAGGCTTGGGCGAGAAAATTGAGCGTATCTTTGTAGAAGAACTGGCAGGAAAAGGCGCTGTGCGTGCCGCACTGCAAAAATATCTGGCTTAAATTCTTTTCACAGAGGGTGCGCCATGCAACATTAAAGGAGTATCCACATGCATATCAGCGAACGAAACCCGAAAGAAACCGCGCGGGACTATGCCCTGCGCACCCTGCGCGATAATATTGTGCGGCTGGAATTAGAGCCGGGCAGCATGGTGAGTGAAAATGTGTTAGCAAGTGAAATGGGCCTTTCCCGCACCCCCGTGCGGGAGGCGCTCATTGAGCTTTCCAAAGTGAAAATCGTGGAAATTCTTTCTCAGCGCGGCTGTTTGATTTCCTTAGTAGACTATGCGCTGGTGGAGGAAAGCCGCTTTTTGCGCACCACTTTGGAATGCGCTATCTTGAAACAGGTATGCGAAACGGCTTCACAAGAACAGCTTGTGCGTTTGCAGGCCAATGTTGCCATGCAGGATTTCTATTTAAAAAATCAGGAATCGGATAAACTGATGCAGCTGGACGATGAGTTTCACGCAATGCTGTTTGAAATTGCGGGAAAAATGCTGACGCACCACATCACGGAAAGTCTTTCCATTCACGACGACCGCATCCGCAACATGGCGCTGTATGCCGTGAAGGACTTAAAAGTTGTGGAAGATCACCGCGCCATTTTGCAGGCGCTCATGGAGCGCGACGCAGAAAAAGCCTCCGAGCTGATGCACCGCCACTTGTCACGCTATAAAGTGGAGGAAGAAAGCCTGCGCGAGCGCTACGCCGGATACTTTAAGTGAAAAACTGGGGAACAGATTTTTCTGTTCCCCAGTTTTTGCTGCAAATAGCCGAACAAAACACAGAAAGTTCAAAAAAATTAATTGACGAAAAAATTAAAAAATTTTACAATAAAACTAATGCCGTGCTTTGGCCGGCAGTGGCCGTGCCGTGTGGCGGCGTGTTTGCCAGGGTAAACATGCCTTGCTTGACATAACTACACCGATATGGTATAGTTATGTCAGATTCAGAAGAAATCTGAACCCCCGGCGAACAACCGTGAGAAATAAAAGAAGGAGATTCGCTATGAGAAAAGAATGGGCTTCCTTTCACGAAGGAATTTGGGAAAAGGAAATCAACGTCCGAGATTTTATCCAGCGCAACTATCACCCCTATGAGGGCGACGAGTCGTTTTTGCAAGGCCCCACAGAAGCTACCAAAAAGCTGTGGGAACAAGTGATGGAGCTTTCCCGCCAGGAACGCGAAAAAGGCGGCGTGCTGGATATGGATACCAGCGTGATTTCTACCATCACCTCGCACGGCCCCGGTTATCTCGACAAAGAGCTGGAAAAGATTGTTGGCTTTCAAACCGATAAGCCCTTTAAGCGCTCTCTCCAGCCCTACGGCGGCATCCGCATGGCCATGAAAGCCTGCGAGGACAACGGCTATCACGTTGACCCGCAGATTGTAGAATTTTTTACCAAGCACCGCAAAACGCACAACGAGGGCGTTTTTGACGCATACACCCCGGAGATGCGCGCCTGCCGCTCCAGCCATATTATTACGGGCTTGCCCGACGCTTATGGCCGCGGCCGCATCATCGGCGACTATCGCCGCGTGGCGCTGTACGGCGTTGACCGCTTAATTGAAGATAAAGAAGATCAGAAAAACAGCACGCGCACCATCATGTACTCCGACGTGACCCGTGAGCGTGAGGAGCTCAGCGAACAGATTAAGGCGCTGAAAGAGCTGAAAAAGCTGGGCGAAATCTACGGCTTTGACATCTCCCGCCCGGCGGCGAATACACAGGAAGCCATCCAGTGGATGTACCTTGGTTATCTGGCCGCCATCAAGGAGCAGAACGGCGCAGCAATGAGCCTTGGCCGCACCTCCACCTTTATTGACATTTACGCCGAGCGCGACTTGGCAAACGGCACCTTCACCGAAAGCGAAATTCAGGAAATGGTGGACCATTTCATCATGAAACTGCGCCTTGTGAAGTTTGCCCGCACACCGGAGTATAACGCGCTGTTCTCCGGCGACCCCACTTGGGTAACGGAGTCCATCGGCGGCATCGGCATTGACGGCCGCCCGCTGGTTACGAAAATGTCGTTCCGTTATCTGCACACGCTCGAAAACCTGGGCACTGCGCCGGAACCCAACTTGACCGTGCTTTGGTCTACGCGCCTTCCCATCAACTTCAAGCGCTTCTGTGCAAAAACCTCGATTCGTTCTTCGTCCATTCAGTACGAAAACGACGACTTGATGCGCGTAACACACGGCGATGATTACGCCATTGCCTGTTGCGTGTCCAGCATGCGCGTGGGCAAAGAAATGCAGTTCTTCGGCGCGCGTGCCAACTTGGCAAAGTGCCTTTTGTACGCCATCAACGGCGGCGTAGACGAAATTTCCAAAAAGCAGGTCGGCCCGAAATATCGCCCCATTACCGACGAGTACCTGACCTATGAGGAAGTAAAGCCGCGCTTTGACGACATGATGAAGTGGCTGGCCGGCGTTTATGTCAACACGCTGAACATCATCCACTACATGCACGACAAATACTGCTATGAGCGCTTGCAGATGGCATTGCACGACAAGGAAGTCACCCGCTGGTTTGCCACCGGCATTGCGGGCCTTTCCGTTGTGGCGGATTCCCTCTCCGCAATCAAATATGCAAAGGTAAAAACCATCCGAGACGAAAACGGCATTGTAGTAGACTATGCCATCGAGGGCGATTTCCCGAAATACGGCAACGACGATGACCGTGTAGACCAAATTGCTTACGATGTAGTGCATCAGTTTATGACCTACATCAAGGGCAACCACACCTACCGCGGCGGCAAGCCGACTACCTCTATTTTGACCATCACCTCCAACGTGGTGTATGGCAAAAACACCGGCTCTACTCCCGACGGACGCAAAGCCGGTGAGGCGTTTGCTCCGGGTGCGAACCCCATGCACCACCGTGATGCCTGCGGCGCTGTGGCTTCCCTCAGCTCCGTGTCGAAGCTGCCGTTTAAGGATGCACAGGACGGTATTTCCAATACCTTCTCGATTGTGCCCGGCGCACTGGGCAAAGATGACGCCGTATTCTTCGGCGACATTGAGTTTGACTTGCCGCATGACTGCGCTTGCGGTGAGCAAAACCTCAGCGTAGAAGGCGAGTAATAAGTTATCCGGCCGGTTGACGGATGCGCAAATCGTGTCTGTCAACCGAATTTTGAAACATCTTCACAAGAAAAGGAGTGTCTGAATATGAATATCAGCGAAGCACAGGTTGACAATTTGGTTGGTTTGCTGGACGGTTATGCCGAAAAAGGCGGCCATCACTTGAACGTAAACGTGTTTACGAAAGAAACCCTGCTGGATGCACAGGCGCATCCCGAAAAATATCCGCAGCTGACCGTGCGCGTGTCCGGTTACGCGGTAAACTTCAACAAGCTGACGAAAGAGCAGCAGGACGAAGTTATTTCGCGTACCTTCCATGACGCTATGTGATCGAGGCCGCATTCACTCTATTGAAAGTTTCGGTACGGTCGACGGGCCGGGCATCCGCTTTGTTGTATTTTTTCAAGGCTGTCCCATGCGGTGTCAGTACTGCCATAATCCGGACACTTGGAAGCTGGACGGCGGAACCGAGAAAACGGTAGAGGAAATTTTAAGCGCCTACGACAAAAATAAAAACTTTTACAAAAACGGCGGCATTACCGCAACAGGGGGCGAACCCCTGTTGCAGCTGCCGTTTTTGACGTGTCTTTTTCAACACGCGAAGGAAAAAGGCATTCACACCTGCTTAGACACGTCCGGTATTGCTTACACGCCGCAGCGCGCCGAGGAATTTGCCGCACTTTTTAAAGCAACCGACCTCGTGCTGCTTGACATTAAACACAGTAATGAAGAAGGCCACCGTGCCCTGACTTCGCAAAGTCAAAAACCTGTTTGGGCGTTTGGCGAAGCGCTGGGGCAAGCGGGCGTACCCGTTGTGGTGCGCCATGTATTTGTGCCGGGAATTACCGACGGACACGAGCACTTGCTTTCACTGGGCCGTCAGCTGCGCCGCCTGCGCACCTTGAAAGGGCTGGAAGTGCTGCCCTATCACACCATGGGCATCGCAAAATATCGTTCGCTGGGAATGGAGTATCCGCTCGAAGGCGTGCCGAATGCCGACAAGGAAGCCGCCCGAAAGGCGCGTGACATCATTCTGCAAGGTTATCGCGGACAGCACAGCAACACTTAATTCATTCGCTTTTACCTTTATCATGACAGCAAAAAGAGGAGCGCCCCGCACAAATATGCGGGGCGCTCCTCTTTTTCGGGTTATCTCAGCGATCCCTTTTCACCACAGCAGCTTCACCTTACAAAAGGGCCTTTTTTGCAAAGCAAACTGCCACAAGAAAATGATATTTCGCAATCCTGCTTACAGCAGCTTTTTAAACTCATCAGCAACGAACTGAACCTTCGGGCCAATGATGACCTGCACGCTCGTTTTACCCGGACGGATAACGCCCGCGGCACCGGAAGCTTTCAGCTTCTTCTCATCGACGAGCAGGCGGTCCTTGACCTCCAGACGCAGACGAGTGATGCAGTTGTCAGCACTTGTGACGTTCTCTTTGCCGCCAAGGCCTTCCAGAATTGCAGCTGCCATTGCCGCATAATCTGCGTCGCCAAGCTCAATGTTCATTTCTTCGGTGTTGTCATCCTCACGGCCGGGGGTCTTGAGGTTGAACTTCGTAATGACGAAACGGAACACGACGTAGTAAATCACAAAGAACGCAATGCCGATGGGCAGCAGCAACAGCGGATTTTCCGCAAACGGAGCGTTAAAGCTAAGTACCCAATCAACAAAACCGGCGCTGAACTGGAAGCCGGCGCGCACGGGCAGCGCAGCTACCAATGCAACCGAGATACCTGCCAGCAGTGCATGCACAACATACAGTCCCGGAGCGAGGAACATGAACGAGAACTCGAGCGGCTCTGTAACGCCTGTGAAGAAGGAGCACAGCGCAGCGGAGAGCAGAATACCTGCGGCGATTTTCTTTTTGTTGGTTTTCGCGGTGTGATACATAGCCAAAGCAGCACCGGGCAGACCAAACATCATCACGGGGAAGAAGCCCGCCTGATACATACCGGTAATGCCCTGCACGCCGCCTTCAATCTGACCCCAGAATTTGCCGATATCATTGATATCCGCAACGCCGAACCAGAACACGCTGTTGAGCGCGTGGTGCATACCAATGGGAATGAGCAAACGGTTCAAGAAGCCGTAGATACCTGCGCCGATGGCACCGAGGTTCACGATGCTTTCGCCAACCCATACCAGGAAGTTATAGATAATCGGCCATACAAAGTACAGAGGAATGCAGACAATCAGCGTTACAACCACCGTCATGATGGGAACGAACCGGCGGCCTGCAAAGAAGCCCAAAAAGTCCGGCATGTTCGTTTTATAGAACCGATTGTAGCACAAAGCGGCAATAATACCGCACAGAATGCCGATAAATTGGTTGTTGATTTTCGTGAACGCAGCGGGAACCTGATCCGCTTCCACGCCCATAATCAGCGAAACCACACCGGCACCCAGCATGGTTTGGACGGTCAGCCACGAAATGATGGCCGCCAAACCGGATGTACCTTCTTGATCTTTCGACATGCCGATGGCAACGCCGAGTGCGAACAAAATAGCCATGTTGTCAATCAAAATGCCGCCTGCCTTAATCAAAAGCAATGCCAGCAGATTGTTGGCGCCCCAGCCTGACGGGTCGATCCAGTAACCGATACCCATTAAGATACCGCCGATGGGCAAACACGCCACGGGCAGCATCAACGATTTACCCAAACGCTGTAAAAATCGCATCATAAACTTTTCCTCCATTCTTCAAACACAAATTTTGCGTTTGTTTATCACGCCTGCCGCAGTGAAAATAGCTTCACCATCTCGGCAGGCTGAAACCTTGGCGCACATTTCGCTTTTTCACGAAAGAGGTGCGCCGCCGTTTTTATGCACAGCCCCCGACAAGGCCCGTACAAGAGGCTGTCATTTCTGTGTGAAACCTTACAGGTTTTCTTTGAAAAAGGTTTCCAGTTCTTCGGCTGCTTTTTCTTCGTCTGCGCCGTCACAAATAACCGTTACGGCCGACTCTTTTTTTGCGCCGAGCGTCATCAGTCCAATGACACGTTTTGCGTCAGCGGTTTTGCCGTTGCAAGCCACTTTGACATCGCAGCGAAAACTTTGCGCCAACTTGGCAAGATTGCCCGCCGGACGTGCATGAATGCCTAAATCATCCTGAATGACATATTGAAACTCCTTCATTCTTTATCCCTCACTTTCACAAATTTTCTTTCTCAGCTCCAGCACGCGGCCGGGTGAAACCGAAAGCTCATCATAGCCCATTTGCAGGAACGTTTCCGTCAAGGTGGGGTCTGCCCCCAGCTCACCGCAAATGCCCGCCCAAATTCCTTCTTTGTGGGCGTTTTCTGCAATCATCCGAAGCAGTTCCAGCACCGCCGGATGATGGGCGTCATAAAATTCGTCCAAGTTTGTGTTCTGACGGTCAATCGCCAGTGTATACTGCGTTAAGTCGTTCGTGCCGACACTGAAAAACTGCACTTCTTTCGCCAGCTCGCGGCTAATAACAGCGGCGGCGGGTGTTTCAATCATAATGCCCAGCTCTACCTCACCGCAGGGCAGGCCCTCGACTTTCAGCTCCGCCTGAATTTTTTCGCAGAACGCTTTGATTTTGCGCACTTCCTGCACAGAGATAATCATGGGGAACATCGCGTACACTTTCCCGAGTGCCGCCGCGCGGTAAATGGCGCGCATCTGCGGGCGGAAAATGTCGTCCCTCGTCAGACAAATGCGAATGCCGCGGTAGCCCAGCGCCGGGTTTTCCTCGTGCTCTAAGCCGAAGTAATCCACCTGTTTATCCGCGCCGATATCAAGCGTGCGGATGACAACCGGGCGGCCCTGCAAGCCGACCACCACGTCGCGGTAAGCTTCATACAGCTCTTCCTCCGTGGGGAAATCGGTGCGTCCCAAATACAAAAACTCGCTTCGCATCAAGCCGACGCCCTCCGCGTCGCCCTCCAGCACAGCTTTCACATCCTCGGGTTTGCCGATATTCGCGTAAAGTTTAACCGTCTGGCCTTTTTTTGTCACGGTCGGCTTGCCGCGGTAGGCTTCCAGCGCCTGCTTTTCTTTTTGCTCTTTCGCCTGCTGTGCTGTTTTTTCCTCCAGCGTTTTCTCGTCCGGCTCCAGCCAGTAGCAGCCCTTTTTGCCGTCTACAATCATGATTTTCCCGTTGAGTGCTTCGTCCGGCTCCAAATCTGCCTGAACCAAAGAAGGCAGATTCATCATGCGCGCTAAAATGGCGGTATGGCTGTTCAGCGAACCGCCTTTTGTTACAAACGCCAAAATTTTATCTTTCGGCAACTGCACCGTTTCGCTGGGGTTTAAGTCATCCGCCACCAAAATGCCCGGCTCATCCATGGTAAATGCCGCTTCTTCGGGCGACAGCACTTTCACAACGCGGGCCGCAATGTCGCGCATATCCGCGGCACGCGCCTGCAAATAGCTGTCCTCCATTCCGGCAAATACGGCGGCGAGCATTTCGCCGGTTTCATGCACAGCCTGCACAGCAGCGGTCCCGCTGTTGATTCTGGCTTCTACATCCTCCAAAAAGTCGAGGTCTTCCAGCATCATGCGCTGTACATCAAAAATCTGTGCATGCTCCTCGCCCAGCTCTTTCGCGGCTTTTTCGTAAAGCGCGGCAAGCTGTGCCTTTGCCGTTTCACACGCGGCATCAAAGGCTGCTTTTTCCTTTTCGGCACCACAGCTTTGTGCCTGAACGGGCGCCGCCGCTTTTTGATAAACATACACCGGCCCAATGGCAATGCCCGGATAAACGGCTTTTCCTGTTCCTTGTTTCATGCTCTCACTCCTTTGTGCAGGCCCATGCGCCGCTTTGGCAAAACAAATTTTCTCTAAAAATCGTTTTAAAACGGCGAAACTGTTCTTTCTTTGCTTTTAAAAGGCGTTGCAAATGCCGGCTTATTTTTTCTGACCGATTTTTAAAATTTCGTCGCCTTCATTGACTTCGCCTGTTACAGCAGTCACATGCTCAAACGAATCTGTGTTGCAAATGACAACGGGAATAATGGTATCAAACCCTTTTTCCTCCAGCGCCTTGCGCTCATACTCAATTAAAGGCTGGCCTGCCGTGACATGATCGCCGGATTTCACGAGCGCTTTGAAGTGCTCGCCTTTTAAGGAAACGGTTTCCAAACCGACGTGAATCAGTACTTCGGCGCCGTTTTCCGCCTTCAGGGAAACGGCATGTGCGGTGTCAAACATCATTTCGACAACTGCGTCGCACGGAGCGCAAACGCGGTCTGCGCTCGGCTTAATTGCCACGCCTTGACCTAAAATGCCTTCGCCAAACGTCGGGTCACTCACTTCACTGAGCGGAACCGCCTGCCCTTTCACCGGGCTTTTTAAAATAAAATCCTGCTGTTTTGAAGAAAAAAGCTTATCAAAAAATCCCATCATACCTCATCCTTTCTTTTGCTTTGACGGGCGTACACAAGTGCGGTGCAGCGCCGCTGCCAAATGCGCCAGTTCCGCATCGGGCAGCTGTGCTCCGCTTCGTTTTGAGAGCCCCTCGGTAATCTGCTCTACACAATGAAACTCCATCGGATAACACCGACGCACCGCGCGGACAAACGGCGCATCTTCCTGCGTTTGGCACTTGCCGGAAAAGGCCCGAAACACCAAAAATTTCAAATGCACCGTAAACTCGTCGTAAAAATTGGTTTCGTCGGAAAATCCCAGCCCCGGCCAGCCTTTCAGCGTTCTGACGATATCGTGCAGTGCCTGCGTGATGCGCAGTGTATTGCTGATCGAATTTTCATATTCGGCGTTGACGATGTGCATGGCAATACTTGCCGCCTCATCATCGGGAAAGCTGACGCCCAACGTTTGCTGCAAAAGCGCCAAGGCGTACTTGCCAACGGCATATTCCCGCGGATAAAAAGTGCGTACTTCGGCAAGAAGCGGGTTTTGAAACACTTCTCCGTCCCTTAGGCGCTCCAGCGCAAAACATAAGTGGTCGGTCAACGTCAGATAAATGCTGGGGCAAAGCCGCCTGCCTAAATCTTCGGCCGCATGGTCGACAATCTTGCTGCACAGCTCAATCTGCTGGGGGTCTAAGCGCGAAAACAAATCGCTCAAACGGCGCTGCTCCTCGCTGGTATCCATACGGAAAATCTTTTCCGCATGCGCTTCGTCCAAATAAGCGCCCGCCCTCAGGGTAAATCCCAAGCCACGCCCCATGGCAATGGCCTCACGCCCGGCATCATCTACGCAGCACACCACATTATTATTGATTGTTTTCGTTACTCTCATTATGTATGCTCCCTAAAGACATTTCTTGCCGGAAATTAAAAAAGACCACACCCAAAGCAGCTGTGATACAGCCGAACGCTCAAGGTATGGTCTTGCCTGCCGTACAGTAACAACCCACTGTTTTGTTCAATTACAGTGTAGCAAGCTTTGTGCAATCTGTCAATTGAAAAACCTGTTTTGTCTTGTTTTTTAGACAGTTCCATATAAAAAATGATAAAATTTTGTGCAAACTACAAAATTTTTCTTACTTTATGTATATTTCATGTATCCTTCACGGCTTGTTTTCGCGTGCGCCGCGCGGCAGTTACAGCTCAGATAAAACTTTTTTTGCTCTTGCAACCTCACTTGCATCCGTATACTCGCGCAGATATTCGTCAGCCACGGGCAGGCCCATGGGAATTCCCTCGGCGCGGTACTGCATCGGGCTTTCCGCACACTTTTTTGCCGAAAAATGGAACGTGCAAATACCCGCTTTGGCCAGATTTGGCATATTATCCGGGTTCACACCGCTGCCCGCCATAATGGTGATGCGGCCCTCGGCCTGCCTGCAAAGCTTTGCAAGACAATCCTTGCCCGCCGGGGCCTTTGCTGCTTGGCCCGAAGTTAAGATGGTGTCAAAGCCGATGGAAACTGCCGTTTCCAAAGCACGCTCGGCATCGGCGCAAACGTCAAAAGCACGGTGCATCGTCAGCCCCATTCCTTTCGCCGCCGCGGCACACGCACGTAAAAATTCTTCGTCCAAATTTCCGTCCGGCAGTAAAGCGCCCACGACAACGCCGTCTGCGCCCAGCTGCCGGCACTGCTCAATCTGCATGAGCTGCATTTCCTTTTCGTAATCGGTAAAGCAAAAATCACCGAAACGCGGGCGCAGTAAAACGCGCACGGGAATATTTACCTCCCGCTTTACCAGCCGAATGAGCGCAGGGTCGGGCGTAGTGCCGCCGATAATCAAATTACTGCACAGCTCCAAACGGTCGGCTCCGCCCTGTTGGGCATTTTGGGCAGACTCCACGGAGTCTACGCAAATTTCGAGTAAATGTTTCATTTGATTTCCTCCTTTTCATGCCATGCCCAGCGGCGCAAATGCACCGCATTTTCCAATATTTAAAAATCTTCCATGGAATATTCCGTTAAACGAAAATGGTTTTTGTGAAATTCTAATAGACCTTCCGTCTTCATGCGGCTCAGCTCGGCCGACATTGCGCTGCGGTCCACCGCCAAGTAGTCCGCCAGCTCCTGCCGGTTATAAGGAATATCAAATTCCTGCGATTGTTCTTTCTGCGAAATTGACCACAAGTAAGCCAGCAGTTTTTCCCGCGTTGTTTTTTGGCCCATGTGCTGTACTTTGCGCGTTAAATTGAGATTGTGCTTTGCCAAAATCGTCATTAAATTGCGAATGAGGCGCATGTGAAACCCGCAGGCACAGCTGCACACGGAAATCGCGTGCTCTAAATCTAAAAACAGCACCTCGCAGTCTGCCGCCGAAACAATGCTCACTTCCAGCGGTTCCCGAGGAAGGCAGGCGTAGGACTCCCCAAACAGCTGCCCCTGCTCCATGCTGGAAAAAATCAGCCGATTTCCCCAGTAATCCTCTTTTACCACTTGTACCTTCCCGCTGACGACAAGCCCAATTTGACGCAGCACAGTGCCCGCATGAAAAATAAAATCTCCCTTTGCATAACGTTTGATGCGCCCGCCCAAACAGTGCAGAAGACGCTCGATTTCCTCTGTTGTAATTCCGTCAAAGAGCGGACTTTTTTGCAGCAGTGCGGCATCCATAGCAAGAAACTCCTTTGCGTTGTATATCCAACATACAGTTTGCTTTCATTCTAGTATAATCACAGTGAAAAGTCAATCGAGTTGGCGCACAATTTCCATCTGAGGAGGACCGGTTTATGAGCCTTGTTTTAGGCCCTATTCATTATAAAATGTACGATAAAGCAAAGCATACGGCATCGATTGCCGAGGCTTTGGCGCAGCAATTCGGCTGCGAAGATATTTTTTGCAAAGCCGCAAAAGAATACCCGCTTGCGCAGGGCGCTTTGGAAGAAATTTTAGACCTTGGCAATATTCACGGCTCACTGAGCACGCTTGTCAATCATGCGCAGGCACAGCTGGGTGCGGTGCTCAGCGCTTTGAACGAGAAAAGCACCGAAGCGGTGCAGTATGCCGCCGCGCTTGGCCGAAACGCCGCACAAACAACATGCCCGGCAGAGGATGTTGCCGCGCTTTGGCAGCAGCTGGAGCGTTACTGGCTCGACGGCATGCCCTGTGACGGCGGCTGTGCGGTGCGCATCGACGGCGACACGCTTTGCATTGCCCTTGACAGCCGCATGCATCCGCAAACCCCGCTTTATTTAATGGTGCGCAGCGCCTGGCAGGCCGCTTACTGCGACGAAAAAGGCTTTGTGCAAAACCGCCCGTCTGAAACACAATTTGAAATCAAAAAGGAGCAGGAATCATGACTTTGATGGAAACGCTGTATGATGAACACGAGAAGATTGCGGCCTTTATCGAAACCCTTCAGCAAAAATGTGTTGCACTGATGGAGCATGGTACCTTTAATGCGCAGGAATTTCACGACGCCATTCGCCATATTCGCGAATACGCCGACAAAGAGCATCATCAAAAAGAAGAACGTCTTTTGTTCCGCGCGATGGTGAAAGAGCTTGGCCCGGCGGCAGAAAATTTGGTACAGCACGGCATGCTCGTAGAGCACGACATGGCGCGTTTGACGGTCAGCGAATTGGAAAAGGCCGTGCAGGCGTATGAGGAAACCAAAAGTGCAGACGCAAAGCTCGACGTTTTAGCACATACGATGGAGTATGTGTATCTTCTGCGCCGTCATATTGCGAAAGAAAACGGGGCGGTATATCCGTTTGCCGAGCGCAATTTGAAGCCGGAAACGATGCAGAAGCTGGAAGAGGATTTTCAGGCAGGACGCAGCTTTGAAGGCTGAGCCGAAACGCTGAATTCCTTTCCCCCGAATCTTCCCTAAAGTAAAACAGGCACATGACCTTTGCGGTCATATGCCTGTTTTTGTTTTCTCACTTTAGCCGGTTCATTTTTTAAACGGCATCCAACGCACGCTGCAAATCGGCCAGAATGTCATCAATGTGCTCCAAACCGACAGACAGACGAATTAAGCCCGGTGTAATGCCTGCGGCTACCAGCTGTTCATCCGTGAGCTGACGATGAGTGGAAGAAGCCGGGTGCAATACGCAGGTGCAGATATCCGCCACATGAACAAGGTTGTTAATCATCTGTACATGGTCGATAAAGCGTACCGCCGCATCGCGTCCGCCCTTCACGCAGAACGAAATCACGCCGCTGCATCCGCCCGGCAGATACTTTTGCGCCAAAGCGTGGTAGGGGCTTTCCGGCAAGCCGGGATAGTTCACGCTTTCCACCTTATCCGAAGCCTGCAAGAACTGGGCAGCGCGCAAAGCATTGCTGCAATGGCGCTCCATGCGCACCGGCAGCGTTTCTAAGCCGAGATTGAGCAAAAAGGCGGCCTGCGCGGAAGGATAGACGCCGAAGTCACGCATCAGCTGAACACGCGCTTTGGTAATATAAGCCGCCGCGCCGAATTGTTCCGTGTAGACCACACCGTGGTAGCTTTCGTCCGGAGTGCAAAGGTCGGGGAATTTGCCGCTCGTCCAGTCAAATTTCCCGGAATCAACAATCACGCCGCCGATTTGCACGGCGTGGCCGTCCATATATTTGCTGGTCGAGTGAACCACAATGTCCGCGCCCCACTCAAACGGGCGGCAGAGAACCGGCGTCGCAAATGTGTTGTCGACGACGAGCGGCACGTCATGGCGGTGCGCCGCACGGGCAAACTTTTCAATATCGAGCACCGTTAAAGCGGGATTCGCCAATGTTTCACCAAACACCAGCTTGGTGTTGGGCCGGAATGCTTTGTCCAGCTCCTCGGGCGCGGCATTGGGGTCTACCCATGTACAGGAAATACCCATGCGTTTGAGCGTTACGCCCAGCAGGTTGATGCTTCCGCCGTAAATGGTGGATACCGCCACCACATGGTCACCGGCACTGCAAAGATTGAGCACCGCCAGCAAAACGGCGGCTTGGCCGGAAGTGGTGCACAGCGCGCCCACGCCGCCCTCTAAAGCGGCAATCTTCTGCTCCACCGCATCGACCGTCGGGTTCGAAATGCGCGAATACATGTGTCCCGCTTCGCTCAGGTCAAACAGATTGCCGATTTGCTCGGCAGAATCATAAACATAAGTCGTGCTTTGATAAATCGGCAGTGCTTTCGGCTCGCCGTTTTTCGGATGATACCCCTCTTTTAAGCATTTCGTTTCAATTCTCATTGTTATACCTCCCCTTTGCAATACTTTGCTACAATCTGCTGCATTTGCTGCCATGCGCGCTCCATGTCGTCCACCAGCTTAAACTGGGTGCGCGCACGCTCTAAATTTTGCTTCGGGCGCGACACTTTAAAATAGGTGTCCCCCTGCAAGTAGTCGGTCAAAAATCGAATGCCGCATTCCAGCGTCATCAGCTTTGCGCCCCACGGCAAATACTCTTTTTCTTTCGCGGTCAGCACATCGCCCGCCGCTTCCAAATAGCCTTTGGTGTACGCTTCAAACAGCTCCGGCACAAAGTGAACTTTATCCAAATCCGGCTCATCCTCGGCGGCGCTCGATGCGCCGAAACGAATGGAATCGCCGTAGTCGTTCAGCGCAAGGCCGGGCATAATGGTGTCAAGGTCAATGACGCAAAGGCCCTCGCCCGTTTTTTCGTCGAACAAAATATTGTTAAGCTTCGTGTCATTGTGCGTCACGCGAAGCGGCAGCTCCCCGTGCTCCAATAAATCCATTAAAACGGCACAGTCGCCGCGGTGGCGCTGCACAAACTCAATTTCGCGGCGGCAGTGCTTTGCGCGGCCTTTCACATCCCGCTCCAGCGCACGCTCAAAATCCGCGTAGCGCTTTCGGGTATCGTGGAATTTTTCAATCGTTTCATGCAGAGTGTCCGCAGGATACTCCCCGAGTTCCCGCAAAAATCCGCCGAAGCTCTTCGCAGAGTTGTAAAAATCCTGCGGATTGCGCACGCTTTCAATGCAGATGGAATCCGGGATAAAGTTGTAGCAGCGCCACGGCCCGCCGTCTGCATCCTCAAAATAATTGTCGCCTGTGCGTGTTTTGATATAGTTGAGTGTTTCGCGGTCAGGGTCGCCGCCGCGCTCCAGCGCTCTGCGGCGCAAAAACTCCGTCACGCCGAAAATGTTTTCCATGACTTCGCGGGGCTTTTTAAACACTTCGGTATTGATGCGCTGAATCACATAGCGCAGCTCCTCTGCACCGTTTTCATTGATATACACCGCGTAGGTATCGTTGATATGCCCGGAACCGAAGGGCTTCACATAACTTGCCACTTCGCCCAGCTTAAACTCGAAAAGTGCATCTTCCAAGTTACGGTCATTCACACCGTCAATCGCGCGGCGTTCGGCGTAAACCACATCCGCAGCTTCGGTGCGCCGAACGGTGGGCAGCTTTGCCCACGCTTTTACAACCGTTTGCAAATTGACGTGCACCGCACGTCCGAGCACTGCATCGTGATCCACGACCGCGCCGGAATTCACAAGACAGGCCATTCCCAGCTTTGCGTGCGTGTTGACAATGGCGCTTTGCAAAATCAAACAGCCCTCTCCCAGCTCTGCCGAAGGGCTGATGACAGCCGTAGGATGAATGATGCAGGGCACGTCATAACCCGCCTCCAAAAGCCGCTTGGTCCACGTAAGGCGCAGCCGGTTATCACCGAAAGCGGCCACCGCCTGCTCATAGTCCTTTTTCAACACGGTATAATCGGCGCATTTTCCCACAACATGCTCGCCTCGAACGGCATCGTCGAGAAAATCAATTTTTTCAAAGCACCCTTGTGCTTCGGCCACTTCACCAATCATGCGGCCCAAACCGCCTGCGCCAATAATTAACAGCTTTGACATAAAAAAGCCCCTTTAATCGTTTGTTTTCGGCGTACACGCCACATATTCTTTGCGCTCGCGCACCTCGCCGGATTCCACCTTTTCGCCCGGCTCTAAATGGTTGCCCGCTTTCACAACTGCACCCGGCCCGGCATGAACACAGGGGCCAACCACACAGTCATGGTCAATGAGTGCACCCATGTTTATAATCGCGCCGCGGCACACACGGCTTGCCGCGCCGACACACGCCATCGCAAGCACAACACTCCCCGGCTCCGTAACGGCCGAAGGGCTCACCCATGCGCGCGGATGGACAATCACCGGAAGCTGAAAGCCAGCCTGTTCCAGCACCTCCAGCCACCTCCTGCGCAGCTCATTATTTCCGAAGGCCGGATAGGCGTACTGATAAATTCCTTTCCATTTTTCATAATCGACACAAGGCCCCAGCGCAGCCGCCGCCCGATCGTCTAAAAAGGCAATTTCTTCAAACAAACCCGCAGCAGCTTCCGCTACGGTTCGGCCATAGCCGCCCGCACCGAGTACCAATAATCTTGCCATCCTTCCACCACCTTTTCTTGTTATTGTAACATAAATGAATGCTCTTGCACAGTCATTTTATCGAATGCGGAAAGCCTTTGCGGAACTTTCAAAAATAAAAACCGCCCTTGATTCGTAACAAAATAAAAAAATTTAACGGAATGTCTTGTATTTCCCTTCAAAAAAACGTATACTTAACAAGTATGATTTCATTTGAAGCAAAGCACACATTTTAAAATGTGCGCCTGTTTATTTTTTCTGACGGAGGGATTCGAAGATATGAAACGTATGATTTCTGCAATTTCCGCCCTGTCGCTGACACTAGGGCTTTTGGCCGGTTGTTCCGGCACATCTGCAAGCAGTTCGTCCGGCACCGCATCCGGCAGCACGGCAAGCACTGCAAGCTCTGCTTCGGCTACTGCCACCGCTGACCGTGAGCTGAACCTGTTCACTTGGGAAAATATGTTCCCGCAAGAAGTTTTGGATGCATTCACCCAGGAAACGGGTATCCGTGTCAACTTTACGGCGTTTGACACCGATGAAACCATGCTGGCAAAGCTTGCCGCGGCCAAAGGCGGCGATTATGACGTTGTCATCGCAGACGATTATATTATCGAAGCTGCTATTTCCGAGGGTCTTGTGCAGGAGCTTGACAAAGAAAAGCTGACGAATTTGGGCAATGTAAACCCGCTGTTCCAAGGCCAGTTTTTTGACCCGGAGAACGCTTACACCGTTCCCTATGGTTCGGGCGTGCAGACAATTGTATATGACCCCACCTTGACTGATGTAGAAATCACAAGCTATGCCGACCTGTGGGATGCCGGCCTTGCCGACTCTCTGGCAGTCATCGGCAACTACCGCGTTGTGAACGGCATGGCACTGAAAGTGATGGGCGAAAGCTATAACACAACGGACACCGCCACGATTTCCAAAGCAGGCGAGAAACTGCTGGAGCTTGCGCCGAATATCCGCCTGATTAAAGACAGCAACGTGCAGGACGATCTGCTTTCCGGCGAAGTATCCGCCGCCGTGATGTATACCAGCCAAGTGACTTTGGCCTGCATGGCTAACCCGGATTTGAAGGTTGTTTACCCCACAGAGGGCTTAGGCTTCGGCATTATGGCGCAGTTTATCCCCTCCGCCGCACCGCATCCCGACGAAGCACATGAATTTATTAACTATATCCTGCGCCCGGAAGTTGCAAAACAGTGCTTTGAGTATATCGGCTATTACAGCACCAATAAAGAAGCGGACGCGCTGATTTCCGAAGAATATCGTCCGTTCCTGACCCTGCCGGAAGATTTCACTGCCGACAAGATGGAGATGATCCAGAATATCACCCCGGAAGCCGACGAAGAGCACGTGCGTGTTTGGACAGAGTTCAAAGCTGCCTGTGAATAAAATCCTGTTCGGTATCCATATTTGACTGTTAAAAGAGAAGCGGCGGCGTTTACAGCCGGTTGCTTCTCTTTTTTACTTTTTCTCAGCGTGTAACACCAAACAGCAAAAAATTTAAAACGGAAAAAGTGTTGACAAAACAGCATATTTTCTGTATAATATCCCTTGTTGACAATTTGTGTCGCGCTGGTGTAGCTCAGCTGGTAGAGCAGCTGATTTGTAATCAGCAGGTCGGGGGTTCGAATCCGTCCACCAGCTCCAAATACCCACAGCTTTATATCCTGTTTATCAAGATGCAAAGCTGTGGATATTTTTTAAAGTAAAAAACGCTGCAAAACATGGAACTGTCAGCGATGACAGTTTTCTCGTTCCCACTTCCCGGTGGGCAGCTCGATCGCTCGTGAGTGCAAAGTCGCCGCGGCGTCTTTTTCAACGCAGTGACAGGTTGCAATCCTGTCAACGGTTTATTTACCCATGACACGGCATTTCAGCCATGCCAGTGCTTTACAGCTATGATGCCCGTTTGATGCTGTCACATCAAACATTGGCTTTTTCAAGGTTCGGGTCAACAAAAAAAGCACCTCGCCCGTCTTTTCAGTCGGTTGGTGCTTGACAAATCGTTTTATGTCTGCTTTAATAAACAGACAGGGAAAACTCTCGCAAGTCAGCCAGCCTTCTGCGAAAAGGTTTGGATGGCACTACAAAAAGAAATTGCCGTTTCTCTTTGTAGTAGCGGGGGTTTTTCTGTTGCTTTTCCAGTATACTCCATCTGAGCAGCATTGTCAATTAAAAAATGAACACTTTGTGAAACGATAAAAAGAGGTGTTGTCTTTCGGGACAATGCCTCTTTGCTGTTTGTTTGAAAGGTGCGACATTGTGTCGTACCTGCGCCGCGTCCTCAAGGGGGTACGACATCGTGTCGTACCTGCGCCGCGTCCTCAAGGGGGTGCGACATTGTGTCGTACCTACGCCGCGTCCTCAAGGGGTGCGACATTGTGTCGTACCTACGCCGCGTCCTCAAGGGGTGCGACATTGTGTCGTACCTCGCCACTTCTCAGGGGGTGCGACATCGTGTCGTACCTCGCCGCTTCTCAGGGGGTGCGACATTGTGTCGTACCTATGCTGCGTTCCCAAGGGGGTGCGACATCGTGTCGTACCTGCGCCGCGTCCTCAAGGGGGTACGACACGATGTCGTACTTGCGCCGCGTCCTCAAGGGGGTACGACACGATGTCGTACTTGCGCTGGTTTCTAACCCAAAAGGGATAAAATGATATTGTATCCGCAAAATGCTATGATTAAAATTGCCGGCAATAAAAGAACCATATCCTTTCCCTCCTTTCTGGTTTGTCAAAGAGGTGCGACATGATGTCGCACCTGCGTTTATAAACAATCCGAAAGCAGCGCTTTATACAGCTCATCGTTTCCGTTGTATTGGAACATATCGGGCGAATAGGGAGCAAAAAAGGTACGCTGACTGAATTCTTCCATTTGTGCTGTAACATTTTCCTGATCGTTTTGGGGAACGAAAGAAAACAGATAATGATACTTTTCGTTATTTTCCCGGAAGGTATAATTGATTTCTTCTGCTTCCCATGGCTTGATTCCACAAACAATGATAGAAGCGTCTGAATCTGCCAGCTCCTGCATCGCACAGTTTCGATATACGCCATAATCTAAAACTAAAAAGTCAAATTCTTTTTGTATCGTTGGCAAAGCTTTTTTAGAAAAATACAGGCGACTTCCGTTGATGATGCAGCTGTCCTTCTCCAAAACGGCATCGCTGTACACTTGCGCGTAGGAGGATAAACAGGGATTTTCGTGCATCTCAATCAGTGCGGCCTTACGGTTATGCGCACGAAGAAAAAGCAGCATTTGAAGCGCCTGCGTGGTGGTTCCGATCCGTTTTCCCGCCCCGGCAACTGCAATCGTTTTTGCTATT
Source organism: Candidatus Ruthenibacterium merdavium (assembly GCA_019119935.1). GTDB lineage: Bacteria > Bacillota > Clostridia > Oscillospirales > Ruminococcaceae > Ruthenibacterium > Ruthenibacterium merdavium. The sequence goes on from DWWA01000049.1 coordinate 60,558, forward strand.
TTCAGGTTTTCTTTCTGAATAGAGAGCATCCTGCTTTCCAGTGTGCTGATCGGCTGCTGAGCAGGAGAAGAAGAATGTACAGGCGGACGTTTGTTCTTAGCCGGAAAGATGTTCGGAAAAGAAAAAACCGAAGAAACCGATTTTCTTTTTTTCGGTTTAGCCTGTGGAGGCGGCTCAATTTCTGCTTTCTCAAAAGCGTACTCTTCAGCATTTTGAAACAGCTCGTTAATGCGTTGTTTCAATGCCAGTGATGCAGAAAACAAAATATTCTCCGCAGCAACTCCTACTTCCTCCAGCTCTCTGACAAGGCGGCTGTCCTGCGGATAACCATCGAGTAAAACCAAATACTCTGCCATTGTCGATTTACACAATCTTTCCACCAAAAGCAGCAAACCACCGCTTTTTTCGCGCAGTGCGTCCGGCTGTATCAAAACGTGAGTAAACACCTGCTCTTCTTCTATTTGTTGTGCGATTTGTTCCATGCTGCGCACATCGAGCATGCGAATATCTTTATCTTTGCGGAAATTCATCTCGTGAATTACTTGTTTCACAGGATCTGTTGCAATAACACCCAAAATCATAAGAATCTTCCTTTCTTTTGTTTATTTCCCACGAGCTTTCAACGGGTGGGGGACGCGCTGTTTTCCACAAGTCTTTTATCGTTGTTAATCTTTTTATGCTTCTAACAAAATAGCTTGTTTTTTTCTTGTGTATCGTAGAATAGGGTGGGTCTATTCCATGTTGATGAAAAATTGAACTGGTGTTCGGCAAAGAGAAGTTGACAAAGAGAGCAAAGTCTGTTAGAATGCAGAAAGAGTTAGGTGTTTCAAATGTTTTTGAAACGCTGCGGGTGCGGGGTAGGAGCTGCGCCCGCTCTTTTTTTATCCCCAACATATACAGGTTGTGCTTTCCTTTCCATTGTTCCATCCGAAATACAAATCCAAGCTCCTCCAAAAGACGAATGCCGGATGAAATGGTTGCGCGTGCTCTGCCGCCCAGCATAGCAGAAATAGCAGAATAGGACGGGAAAGCCCGTCCTTTTTTATTGGCGCAGCGGCAAATGCACAAATAGACACCAAAAGCGCCGGCAGGCAGCGCAAAAAGCTTTTGTGACAAATCCAGCTTAAACCATTTGCCGGGAATCTGCGCTAATGTGTAGCGATTAGAAACATATTGCCCGTTGCAATAGCGATGTTCTACTTGAAGCAGCCCGCAGCTTTCCAATGTCTTAACGACAGATACTGCGGTATCTTTATGGATATGGCAATAACGTGCAATCGTTGTGTATCGCACCGTGATGCTTTTTTTGCTGCCTTTTGCGGCCAGCAAATAAAGGTACACCTTCAACGCATTCGACGGCAAACCGAGTGCCATTAAGTAATGCGGTACCTTGACGAACATATTCACTTCACTCCTTATGTAAAAAGCCGGAGCGCACATTAACCTGTGCACTCCGGCTTTTGATGAAACATTCCTTTTACTAATTTTGAATTGCGATAGGTAATTCGCAGGCGGATTGATTCTGCATCCGCAATCATTGGTCTTTGATAAGCGAGATTATTCCTTTCCGGCTCAGGGAGCTGCTCTAAATGCGTCCAATAGCCGGGAGGGCTGATTTTGCAGGGAGAACATCCACCCTTGATGACGATAAAATCACCGAGAGGCATTGAAATCAAATCGCTTGCGGCCATCAGAGGACGCCCAATCAATGAACTGGTAGTAGATACTTTATTCCCCGTTTGACTGCTTGATCCCGTGAGAATTGTTTCATTGCCCAATATCTTCGAGATCGCTTCCGCTGTTTCAAGCGCAGACGGTGCAACAAACGCAGTAATCAGTGTCTGATTTGTCCCTTTGATAATATTTGCCTTATCCTTGCTGTAATGCTTTTGCAGTTGTGCAAAATCCTGTATGGCAGAAATAAAACGACCACCGCGGGACCGATAAGCTGCACATAGCGCATCAAAATCTTCAATGGGCGGCTGCTGGCCGAACTCATCCAGATAAATCTGCACTTTTCTCGGCAGTACACCTTCATACTCCTTTTCCGCAATTTCAATCGTTTCATTCAAGATATTACGAACTGCTAAAGAGGACATAAAGTGCCTTGTTGTATTTTCATCGGGGGAGATGAAAAAGATTGCCGTTGGCTGCTCGATGAAACTTCTGCCATCAAAATCATCGTCGTGACCGCACAGAATTTGCTCCAACTCTGCATCAATGAATTTGGCAAGCTTGCCAAGTGCAGAGGAAAACACGTTCATCGAGGTGCGGGAGTCGGCACTGGTGGCCGCACCGGTATAGAACATGATGCGTTGGTTTCCGATATGCTCCAACAGCTCCTGAAGCTTTGTTTTTTGAGCCTGTCCATTTGGCTGCTGATTTAAAATCTGACCGTTCATTTCCAAAATCAGATTAAACACAGAAATGATATGCCGCTCCTCCGGGGCAGCATATTGACTGACAAGAAGGATAATGCCCGTGAGCAAGCCGCGTGCCGTTTCGTTAAAGTAGTCGCTTGCTTCTGACTTCACCTCTGCACCACCCATTCCGATGAGCTGGCCGGCTGCCTGCTTTGCACAGCGTTCCGCCTTTCCGTATGCAATGGCTCGTTCCATTTCGCTTTTCGCCTCGCGGTATTCTCCCATCGCTCGGTTGACATGTGTAATAAAGTTATACCGGTTAGATTTCAGAATATTTCTTAAATCCAAAGTAGAAATTCGATACCCCGCAGCTTTTAGCTGTCCGGCACAGCGGCGGAACAATTCGCCTTTGCAGTCTAAAATTAACATGCTTGCCCCGTTTTTCGTGTTTTTTTGAATGGCAGCATTATAAAGAATCGAGGGAATTAAAATCTTTGTTGTTTTTCCGGCCTTGGGTGGTGCCAGCAAAAGTACATTGTCCTCACTCGTATCAACAAGCCATTCGTTTCCGCTAAATCCGAGGGCAAAGCCGTGCAGATGCTCCTTTCCTTTTTGTATCGTGTGAAAGATTTTATCCTTTTCCGCATCGTCCATCCAGTGCGATTTACCATGTTGACCGTTACCTGCACGTTTATCTTTAATATTGACTGGTCTGGCATAAACCATCCACCAGAAAAATGATATTCCCACTACTGCTAAACCTGCAATCAGTATGAGAAGGCCGAAGTTTTCACTTTTGTATTTTAAGAAAAAGAACAGTAAAACCAAGGAGAGAATCACAAGAAATAGCAAGCGGTATTTCGTTTTTCTTTTCATCTTTACTCTGCTCTCCTGTTTTTAAACTTTTCCACATTGGATAAAAGATTCTTGCGAATTGTTTGCTCCACTTCAATATCGGAAAGAAGCGTTTCTTCTATATTCTCTTGAATATAGCGAAATGCATTGTACAAATATACGGTTAATTCTTCCAGAAATTTTTCTCCAACCACATACCTGTAATAATGCACAAGATATTCCGCAGAAGTATCAAAGCCATATCGGTAGCATAGCATCCAAGCAAGGCTTTCCGCTGCCAGGTCATTTAATTTTTTACCAGAAAACGCAGCCGTTTCTTCCACAAGCGCGGCGGCATATTCACGGCAAATCCATTTTGCATACATCAGCACATTTCCGCCTTGAGGAAGATGAATGGTTTTTGTGCGCTGCTGATAATAGCTTTCGCAGATGTCAGGATTTTTCACAACTTCAAATCCCTGCACCTTTGCAAGCTTAGAAATTGTTTCAAAGAAAAGCTGGGGATTACAGGTTCTCACAAACGGCGAACGCACTCTGCAAACATCAAACTCATCCCAAACTTCTAACAAAGCATCATACTCTTTTTTGAAGATCGGAAGCTTTTGTTCTGCAATTGCTGCACGCTCACTTTCCACGGCATGTTCCAACGGAACAGCTGCTCCATCGCGTTCAAATAGGCTGCATTGAATGCGAATAGGAAGTATAGCTGAATATTTTTTTGCATCCTGAGAAATCACAAAATTCATGCGATTCCACTCTGCAAAAGAATGCAGCAAGGTGGCTCTTGGATGATAGCGATAAAGCCTGATGATATTTTCAAGGCTGAACCGCTGAAAGCGAACCATAAACCGCAAAAAGTCAAGATAATCAATATGATCAAGCGATCCGCTGCGCAATACCGGAGAACCCGTGTTCATTTGCGCCAATTCTTTAAGCTGCTGTTCCGAAAGCTGCAAAAGCTCTGCTTTTGAAAGCTTTACAATATTTGAGCCGGGTGTTTTACTCGATAGAAATACATCCGACTGTGCAATGCTCATAATCTGCACTCCGCAGTCGGGAAAGCGCGAAATCAGTTGCTTTTCCAACGCACGCAAATTTCGCACTTCTTTTTTCTGAAAATCACTTAACGGCTTCAAAAACTCCGTTTTTTCCGCAATTCCCGGCGTGAACATATCCCATTCCATGCGCAAACAAAAATATTCCTCTGTAACCGTCTGATAAATGGCAAAATCCGTGATATAATAGCGGGCGATTGCGTACATTATCTGCGTCCTCCTACTTGAATCTGCTCGATGTTATCCACCTGAGTTTGTTTTTGAATTTTTTTGGCACGGATTTTTGATTGCTGCGGCGCATAACCTCCGCAGCTATAGAGTCTCCTTGCATCATCGCGCAGAGAATATCCGATGTGATACATCATGGAACGCATTGCAGACTCTTGTGTTTTATAGTGATATTCTTTTTTGTATTGTTCGACTGCGGCTCGAATAATAATATTGTGCCGCCCGGTATCCATACCCTTTTTGGGATGAAAAAAATCTTTCTCCCATTCCTCCATCTTCTGGGCAAGTGTATTCGGATTTTTTATGTATAGTTGCTTCAGCATTGCTTCATGCAGGGAGCGGTATTCTTGATACAATCCATTCAGCACAGCATCCTGCTCAATGAGAATTTTCAGCAGGTCATCCGTTTGCCGCTTTGTGCTTTCCGGCGAAAAACCATAGACCTTTTTGCCTTGAGTTTGTTGCAGCACTTGCTTCAGTGCTGTCATTTTTTCCACTGCATCGGGTGGAACACGATGATTGGCTTTGCCGATTTCAACGAGGTATTTCATTTGCCTTTGAAATTCCTCGCGCAAATCTGATTTTCTTACTTTTAAATCGTGCAAATCCTCACGAAAAATGGCGTTGGCCAGAATGCTTTTCAAAGCATTTCTGGATGGAGCGCCTGCTTCGCTCATGGATTGTCCCTCACGGCGTACAATGTAGCCTTCACTTTTACTTTTGCTTTGCATGATAAAATGCAAGTGCGGGTGATGGCCAACATTGTGATAGCTTGCATAGAGGATCAGATTTTGCGGTGAAATGTGATATGCCTTTGCCATTCTATCTTTTTGAGATTCCAGCAAAGCTTTCATGTATTGCCGGTCAATTTCCAGCCGCTGCACATCCTCCTGCTTCAAAGATAAAATGTGACTCCAGCAAATTGCGCCGCTTTTTTGAATTTCAGCCAGCACATCTTTCAGAGCGACCTCTTTTGCCCCCGAAAATAGGGGGCTTTGCCGATTTAAGTAACAAAGATAGTTTACAGCGTGCTTTTGTGTTTTTAAAAACTTTGACTTCAAAAAAACCTTTGGCACTAAATCATCTCCTTCAAAGAAAACACCCGGTTGTTTTCTTTCAAAAATTCTGCTGCCTGACGGCGATAAAGCTCCAATGCGTCGGGCGAGATTTCCAAGCTTTCTGCAATGACTTTGCAAAGCACAAATTGTTGGATGGCCATGGAGCTTAAAAGCTGATTGCTTCGGTTGTTGATTCGATGCTCCAGCAAGTCGACAAGGCTTTTTTGTACATCGATCACTTCCTGCGAAAGTAAGGATGCCTTTTTTTGAAGGCGGTAAGATTCGACGTACTGTTCTAAAGCCTTTTCTATCATGAATGTTCTTTTGGAATGGCATTCATCGGCAATGTTGTAAATCTCCGAAACAATCTTCTCGTTCAATCTCCATGAGTAAGGCTTTACTGTCATAGACATTCCTCCTGTGCTGCTCATTTTTTCGTTTTTAAAGGTTGCCCCTAAAGGGGAATCGAACATACTCCCCTTCGGGGGTGATTTTTGATAAATTCTTGGGTGATGCAGGATAAAGGGTGCTTACAAAATGTAAGCACCAGTCACATCAAGCCGCAGTGCGGCTTGATTTTTTTGCTTACAAAATGCAAGCAATTCACACGGTAAAATTTTTAATGCTATCAAACCCGCATTTCTGCGTGGTTTCTTGCTTACAAATCCTTTAAAACCCCTGTATTTACGCGGCTTTTTCTGCTTACACAATTCTAGGCTCACAAGACTAAAAAAACTGCTTTGGGTCAACCGGCTGTCCATCCACATTTACCTCAAAATGAAGATGATTTCCCGTTGAATTTCCCGTGCTGCCGACATAACCAATCAGCTGCCCGGCCACGACTGAAGCGCCGTCTGTAATCCCTTCTGCACGAGCAATCATGTGTCCGTAAATATTTGTCATTCGCCCATCTACGGATACCTTTACAGCAATTCCGTAAGACCAATGTGCTTTTGTACTGACCACACCTGCCGCCGCTGCATAAATTGGTGTTCCTGCCGGAGCCGGAATATCAATTCCTCTGTGAAATTCACCACCACCGAAATTACGGTATCCATAATCAGAAGATAAGCTCGTATAACCCTGCACAGGCCATAAAAAGTTTTCTCCGTCCCATTCAATATAAGGCGGTGCATCGCTTGCTCCCCAATCGTTCCATTCCCCCTGTGCTACTTCCCTAATTTGTTCTATTGCAAAGTCTAAGTAATCGCCCCAGTCCTCAAGCACACTCATCGGGTCAATCAAGTTGCCGTCATCCCGCATAATTTCAAAGTGAAGATGAAAGGTCTTATCCGTATCATACGGTCTGCAAGAGCCTGTCATACCCGCCTGTCCAATTGGGTAGCCCATTAGAACTTCCTCGCCGTTTTGAACACGAACACTGCTCAAATGCTTATAGATGCTTCGCCAGTGGTCGAGATGTTCAATCACAACAGTTTTTCCGTCTTCCTCATTTTCATAAACCGATGCTACTGTCCCGCTGCGGCTTGCAGAAACGTAAGTGCCTTCCGACACATTAAAATCAACACCGAAATGCGGACTTTTGATTTCTTCCTCAAGTTTCCGAATTTCTTCCTCCATGATGATATTGCCGTCTTCATCTCTCTTGGGTTTTCCGTTTTTGTCCAAAACCGGAACCATAACCGTTTCTTCGTATTCGTGCACAATCACTCTATTGGGGTCATACGGCTCCGACGGTGTTGTGTGATAGACGATCGGAAAGTAAAAAGTATCACCGAATACAGCTGAAACGAACACCGAGCCTGCTGCCGCTAAAAAAACAAAAGGAATTAAGAGAAGTCCCGCACAGATCGCTAACATGAGGCCGATGATTTTCTTTCCTTTTTTGGTGCGGCTTAAAAACCAGATAACTTTTGCTGCGACTGTCATTTTCCACCTGCTGTACCGAACAGCTCATTTTCATATTGAAATGACCCAACCTTAATGTAGTATCTCTCGTCACCGGCGCAAACCAAGCAATGCTTTTTTCGTGGCTTTGAAATATTCAGCATCTCGCCATCGGAAAGTTTAAGCTTTTCCTTCATCATGTCAAGGTCGATTTCACCGGGATAAAAAAGAAACTTATAGGTGCTCACGTTGAACAACGCTGCTGTATACATTGCAATATCCTCTCTTAAGCAATCGGCGACTTGCTGGGTCGCAGTACCGATGAGAGAGTTGTATTTTCTGGCTCGGCGCACAAAGGAAGAAATGTACTTAACCATGGTGAGGTTTTCAAAAAACAGGTATAGCTCGTCGATATTGAAAGCAATCGAACGTTCGCGCTTCGTTACCTGCGTCCAAATCCACGTCGTAATATTAAACAGAACCGCCTGTGTGCGGTCTTTGCTTCCTTCCAAAAGCGCAGCCACAGAAAAGTTAATCATATTGGCATTCTTGATGTTTGTATGCCCGTTGAACAAAATAGACATTGCTCCGTCGTAACATTCTCGAAGCCTTAAAAGCAAACCGGAAATTAAGCTCTCTGTCACCAAACGGCTTGAATCGACATCATATTGCTCGATAAATTCATACAAATCACCAAAGGTAGGGTAGTCCTTTTCCGTCAGCTGTGAAAAGTCCGTCCCTTCAGAAATCCCATGTGCTGCGTACATCTCCTGCGTCAGCATCATTAAAGCAGATAATTCCGTAGGGGAGATACCAGAAAACAATACAGAGAAGAAATCTTTCAGCCACGACAGGTGCTGAAAAAACATTGCCTTATCTTTCATCGAATAGAACAAGACATCATCTTTTGCATCTTCGTCCTCATCTTCATCAGCACGCCGCAGGCAGCGTACCTCCAAGGGATTGATCCGCGCAGCGCCTTCCACGCAATTGTAAACAGTTCCACCCAGCCGCCTATATAGGTCGATATACTCGTCTTCGGGGTCAAGCGTAAAACACGACACACCGAACATCGTCAAAAATGTAATGATTTTCTTCATCAAATAGCTTTTTCCCATCCCGGCGGTTCCCACAATGGCAAAATTGCTGTTTGTCTGGCCGGATTGACGTGTTAAAATATCCAAAAATAACGGCCCGCCCTGTAAAGAAGATCCTAAGAGCATTCCTTTTGAATCAATTCGGCTGCTGTAGGTGAAGGGATATAAAGCAGCTGCCGTTGTAGAAGGCAAATTGTTGGAATCTGAAAGAAATAAATCTCTCCCTAACGGGTTCACCGAAAGAAATCCATCTTTCTGCTCTCGCACAAGCGCTTCCACTGTAATTCCTGACAAAAGCAGTGCATCAACGACATCAGATGCCACTTGGTTGACCTCTTCGTCTGTTTTTCCGTAGCATTCGATATAGATGGAAGTATTAAACACCGCCAGCTTCTGCCGCGTGATATTATTATAAAATTCCAGCAGCTGCTCCTGCTCACTATTCGCCTCCAGCTGATCGGTCACTTCCCTTGAGCCGCGCTTCCAAGCTTTTTGCTTCGCCTGTGCGTTTGTCAAATTACGAATATTTGTACCGCTCATGGGTGTCATCCTCATCATGAAAGAGGTGTTTTTCATGGTTGCCACCTTCATAAGTGCAGCTTGAGGAATGCTGCTGGGTAAATTATTCACCATGAGGGTGCGGCGGCGAATGTTGTTGTGCATCGCATGATACACAAGAAAATCCAGACGATGGGGGACAAGGCGACGTTCCACTTCACTATGAATTTTGAGCGGCTTTTTTTCAATTGCTTTTCTGAGCTTTTCATCCTTTAAGATTTCCTGCTCCAGCGTGTAAACGTCACAGTTTACAAACTCACGCAGAAAGTAATTTCTCATCAGGGTTGCCAGCTCGTTTTTCGTTGGATATTCCACCCGGTATCCCTTTGCAATTAAAGCATTGAGAAGGTCTGTTTTTTCTTCCGTATCGCAAAAAATAAAGTAAAAAGCACGCTGCACGGAAGTACTTTCAGAGCTTGTATTATCGATTTGAGATACAATTTCGCTCACATAGGGGTCAAACTTCGGATCAAGCGTAAAGTAAAAATTGCGAATTTCTGTCAAGTCCTCCACTTTATCTGTTGCAAACATGGACACCGGACGTTCTAAAGAGTTAAACAGTGCTGCCAACTTGTCAATCTCATTGTCAATTTCTTCCGGCGTCATTGTGTCCGTATTGGGCGGAAAATATCTCAAGAGGTGAAAGTAAAAACCGCCGGACAACACACAGTTGTCCAGCAGTTCAAATTGAATCAAATTTTCGATATTTGATTGTTTCATTCTTTTTTTCCTTTCCTTACAAATTGCTGCGGGTAAATGAAGTGATAACACAGCATCAGCTTCAAAATCTGGAACAAACTTCTTTTTGAAAAAAGCCGCGCTGTGAACAAAAGCCACATTCCTGGCCAAAAAAGACCGTTCAAACGATTTGTGCTGAAAAAACCGACTAACGCCAATACAAAAGCAATCCCAACTTCCGAAATTGTAAGACCGGATAAGAGCAGCTTATTTTGCAGTTTCGGGGGAACATGATACTTTACCTTTTTCATATTTGATATTATCCTCCCAAAAGAGTTATTGCGTTTGTTGCGCTTTGTGCAACACTTACTCCGCTTGATACAACGCCCTTAATTCCGGAGGACATTCCGAACTTATCTAGGTATTTCGATGCATAAAGCATTGTCAGCCAAAGCAAGTATGCGGTAATAGTTTCCGTGTTGAAATAGCTCACCAATCCCATGAAAAATAAAACGTATTGCAAAAAATACGTTAATAAGATAGCGACTGTTTGCCGAATCCAAGCCCCCATCGATGTGGTGTGCCCACGTACAATATCCGGTACATACAAAAAGACACTGAACGCCTGAATTAAAATTGCTCCAAAGCGCAGTATTGTAAGTAATGTAAATCCACCGACCGCAATAATTGCAATGACCATACCAAATATGTTGATGTCCATATTGATAATTGCATTCAAATAGGGGGCAGGGTCAAACTCTCCAACCGAAATTGAAATCATACGCAGTGCAATAATGGAAAGCTGCGGTGCTGCTTCAATGAACACAACCGCCTTTACCATATTGAAGAAAATGGTAGGCCATTCGATTGCCTTAAACTGGTCGTTTTTCATACTGCCAGCTTCCTCCACAATATCAATCAGCAAAATGATAAGTGTGGCCGCAAACAGAAATCTTCCTATCGTTGTCCCCATGGATACAAAATCCCGAATAATCGGCGTTTCAAACAAATTCATCAAGTGTGTATTGATCATTTCAATCAAACTCAGCAAAAACTCCAACATCATTTCCTTGCTCTTTATCACAAATGATGAGAGAAATGAATCCGTCGCTTGTGTGATTAAATTTTGCATCTTTTAACTCCTTAGATGCCGCTGGTAAAGGCGCCCCACCAAAGATTTTTGGAAAGCAAAACACCTGCAATGATTAAGCATAAAAGCATAGGAAAGATTTTGTTTTTGATATCCTCTCCCTGACCTGCGCGATACTCAGCCACGCATTTAATCAGTAAGAAGATAAAAACTGCACCGCAAATTAACGCACCAATCGGAATGACAAGGCTGTCCAATCCAGCGTTAATCCATTCAAAAGCTTCTGCTTTGATCGGGTCAAAAAACGTGTTGGCATTCATGTAACATTTCTCCTTTGTTTTGTGTAATAACTGGTTTTATCATTTTTTGTTCTGTGTCTATGCTGCGTTGACGGATTTGAAGCAAATCCTCATTAAAATCCTTGCCAATAGGGGGCTTTTGTACAATCTTTCCTTCAAAACCATTTTTCACAAGGTAATCCACAGCGGCCTGCCTGCTTCGATTGCCCGCTTCATCATTATCCTGGCAAAGATAGATGGTTTTGATTTGCGGACTGTGCTTTAAGTGATATTCCAGTGCATTCAGCGACGTTCCGCCGAGCGATAAAAAGCCGTACGGCTCTGTTTTTACTTGATAGTGCATCAGTGCACTGGCAATCGACATTGCATCGATAGGTGCCTCACACACAAATAACTTTGAGGGCGGAGGATCTCGATACAAATTAAAATGAAAGCCGATTTCCTTCTTGCTTCCCGTCACATCCTTTCGGAACACCCTCTCGGAAAGAGTTCCCCGAACACTTGCATAGTCAGGGTGATTTGTTTCCGGGGATACTCCAACAAAAACCACATTTCCCAGCGTATCCTGATATAACATTTTCTGTTCAAAAAGCTCTGACACCAGCTTAGGATTCAGCCCTCTGCTTTTGATTAGGTAAGCATACGCTCTGCGGTATCCATTATGAGATTTTTCAGGCAGCTGCAAGCCATCCGGTTTATTTGCTTCAACTCGCTCATACGTTTTGCGTTCTGCTGAGCGTTCGACATTCCAGCTTGATATGGAACGGCTTTTTAAAAGGTTGCCAAGCTCATGCAGCGTCTTTTGTAAGTCAGCTCCAGTCATTGCCATATAAAAATCAATCACCGAGCCGTAGAGCCGCTGTGAATTCCAAATAAAGCGTTGATGCTGATTGGAGTCCAGTGTAATGACAAGACTGTCATGTTCTTGCAGTGTCCAGCTTAGCGTATTGCTCCGGCGCTGTACCGGGTGATAACCCAGCATCTCAGCGCAGTGCAGAATGGTGATATTTTCTTTGATACTTTGGGTCAGCTGCATAGGTCATCGCCCCTTTACCGAATCAATGTGAGCTTTTTCTTCTTCACGTCTGTTGCTTCGTACAGCTTTCGCAGTGCAGACCGATATTTTTTATCTCTGCACAGACGAAACGCAGCTTGTTCTTCGTTTTGCTGCGCTAAGTCTGCCGAATAGGGTAACAATATCTCTGCGTCAAATGCCGAGTTTTTGCCAAGATCATTGAGCACTGTGATATATTTTTCCGGACGATGCAGCCGTACCTTCCAAGAAGATGCTTTCACGCTTCCGTCCACACAAACAATCACTGCATCCGCTTGTTCAAATGCAGCGGCGGAAAGCTTTGTCTGTGTTTCACTGCCGATGTCAACAATCAATGTCGTTACAAGCAGAGAAGCTTTTTTCAAAAAGCTTTGACAGCTTGCTGCGGTGGGTTCCGGATAGCTGTAAGGGTGATCGGCAGCACAATATCCAAGTACGCCGACATCATCACTTACAGCATCCATTGCGCTGAGCAG
>DWWA01000050.1 GCA_019119935.1 Candidatus Ruthenibacterium merdavium
TCCGCATGGTTTCTACAACAGTTTTTTTGAATTCTGGAGTATATCTCTTGTTCGGTATTCCTTTTGGCATAGTAAAGCACCCCACTTGTTATTCAGTATAACATACTGTCTAACAAATGGGGTGCAGTTCAGTTCTTTTGCATGTCTGCTTTTTCATTTCTCAGTCTTGAAAAATAGCTTGTTATAAGCTTTGCTGTACTGCCCCGGCATATCGCAGCGAAATCGCAAACTTGAATGCTTTTTCCAGCTTACATTAAGCCTTCCAAATGCTGCATCAATAAGCTGACGCCGGTAATGCCGAACCAGCAGCAAGCCCCCATCAAAATCGGTTTTCCGCCCGTTTTCACCAGCTTAACCAGATTGGTATTCAGGCCGACTGCCGCCATTGCCAAAATGATAAAGAATTTAGAAAGCTCCTTCAGCGGGGCGAAAAAAGACGCATCCACGCCGGAAAGCGTTGCCACCGTTGTGATAATGGACGCCAGCACAAAGAATAAGATAAAAAAGGGAAAAATCTTTTTCAGCTCAAAAGATCCATTCGAGAGTTCGCCGCCGCGTTTGACCTGCCAGGTACGCCAAAAAGCCAGTGCCAACGTAATGGGAATAATGGCAAGTGTGCGTGTGAGTTTGACGATGGTAGCATAATTCAGCACCGTGCCGCCTGTTCCGTGAAGCGTGTCCCACGTTGCCGCAGCCGCTGTCACGGAAGAAGTATCATTTACCGCCGTGCCCGCAAACAATCCAAAGCCTTCATTACTCATGCCCAAAAGCCCACCGAGCGTCGGAAAGAACAGCGCTGCCAAAATGTTAAACAGGAAAATCACGGAAATGGACTGCGCAATTTCCTCATCGTCTGCACCAATCACCGGTGCGGTGGCCGCAATGGCCGACCCGCCGCAGATGGAAGAACCTACCCCGACCAACACCGAAATATTATTCGGCATATGCAAACGCTTGCTTAGTACAAAGGCAATCACCAATGAAACCGTAATGGTGGAGCAGATAATGGGCAGGGACAAAAGCCCTACTTTTGCAATCTCTGAAAGATTTAAGCCAAACCCCAGCAGAATCACCGCATACTGCAAAATTTTTTTCGAGGTAAATGCCACACCTGCCTGAAAGACTTCTCGGCTGCCCATCAGCAGCGTGACTGCCATACCGAGCACAATGGCGAACACCGGCCCGCCGAACACGGGAAACAAGTGCCCCAGCCACCAGCTGGGAATTGCCAAAAGCAGGCAAAGCAAAAATCCCGGTGCAGTTTTTCGTAGTTGTTCCATTGGTACATCCTCTCCATTTATCGCTTATTTTTTACTTCGTCTTGATTATAACCGAATTTTACGATAAAATAAAATGAAGAATTTTTATTTAACTATAAATAAAACTTATAGGTGATACAATGCTGGACCCAAGATGGAACACGTTTCTTGTTTTATGCGAAACGATGAATTATACCCGTGCTGCCGAACAGCTATGCTTAACGCAGCCCGCTGTAACACATCAAATTCGCTATTTAGAAAGCTACTATGGCTGTCGGCTGTTTTCTTACGAAAACAAGGTGCTGCGGCTTACTGAGGCAGGCATGCGGCTGCGCGAATTTACCCGCTCTATGGTGTATAACAGCAATAAAATTGACCATGCCATGACACAGCAAGCGCCGCTTTCCCTGCGGGTGGGCACTTCAAAAACGATTGGGGAATACGTCATTGCCCCGAAAGTAAAGCAATTTTTGCGTGCGCATCCCGAAGCTGATTTTTCACTTTTGGTTGAAAATACACAGGTGCTTCTCAGTGAGCTAGAGGAGGGACGGCTGGACTTTGTGTTAGTAGAGGGCTTTTTTGAAAAAAGCCGCTATCAAACGCGGCTGTTTCGCAAAGAAAGCTTTTTTGGGGTTTGTGCACCGGAACACCGGCTGGCAAATCGCTGTATCTCCTTAGACGAATTGCAAGGTGAACGGCTGATTCTGCGCGAAGAAGGTTCCGGCACACGCGCCATTTTTGAGGACGCTTTACGCCGCCAAAACTGTACCCTCGCCGATTTTAACCAGGTTTCGACCATTAGTGATTTTTCGTTGATGAAATCGCTCACAGCAGACGGGATTGGTGTTTCGTTTTTATATGCGCCCGTGGTTCAGCGCGAACTTGCGGCGGGAACCTTGGCAAAGTTTGAAGTGGTCGATATGCCCATGAGCGGCTCTTTTTATTTTGCATGTTTAAAAGATAATCTCTTTTCCGGCTTATGGGAGGAATGGGCGTGCGAAGAATCATAAAATGGTGCAGCAACCGCTTTGCGAAGCCCCTAGCAGCCAAATATTAAGAAAAGGCGCGAATGATATCGCGCCTTTTCTTATGCCTCATATAAAATATTCAAGCGGCCGTCCGGGCGTTTTGTCACCGTGACGGGCACTTCATATACCGTTTCAATATTTTGTTTTGTCAAAACCTGCTCTGGGCTTCCGTGTGCCATCACCCGGCCTTTGTGCATCAAATAAAGGCGGTCGCAAAACATGGCGGCTAAATTTAAGTCATGCAGGGCGGCAATGGTGATGCAGGGCAACTGCTTGACCAAGCGCAAAAGCTGAATTTGGTATTTGATGTCCAAGTGGTTTGTCGGCTCGTCCAACACAAGGCAAGGCGTATTTTGCGCCAAAGCACGCGCCAGCAATACGCGCTGCCGCTCGCCGCCCGAAAGTGTGGAAAACATCCGCGCGCCTTCTTTTTCCATTTCGACTGCACACAGTGCTTTTTGCACCTGTTCATGATCTTCTTTGCTCCAGTCTCTCAGCGGGCGCTGGTAGGCACTGCGCCCCATTAACACCATATCATACACCGTAAAATCAAACGCAATGGGGCTGTGCTGCGCATGAACCGCAATTTTTTTCGCAGTTTCCTTGGCTGAAAAATCCGTCAGCAGCCCTTCATCGATGCGGATTTCTCCCGCGCTCGGCTTGATGGTGCGGTATAAACATTTCAGCATCGTCGTTTTGCCGCTTCCGTTCGGGCCAAGCAGCCCGACAAGCTCGTGCGTTTCCAACGACAGGGACACGCCCTGCAAAATCTGTGCTTGCCCAATCGTAACGCCGATATGCTCCGCGCTTAGTTTCATACCGCTTCCCCTCCGTAACCGTACCGCTTTGGCAAAATTAAATACAGGAAGAACGGCGCGCCCAAAAGTGCCGTCAGCACTCCGATGGGAATTTCTACGCCGGGCACAAGGCTTCGGCAAAGCACATCCGCCCACACCAAAAACACCGCCCCCAGCAGTGCCGACAGCGGAATGAGTGTGCGGTGGTCATTTCCGGTACAGGCACGCACCACATGCGGAATGACAAGGCCGACAAAGCCCACCATGCCCGCCTGTGATACGGAAAAGCCCGCCAGCAGCGCCCCCATAATGAGATACACCCAGCGTTTTCGGCTTAAATCCACGCCGAGGGTTTGGGCGGCTTCATCGCCCAAAAGCATCACATTCAGCACATTGCTCTGCGTCACTAAAAACAGCACCACAGGCAGCAAAACACAAAACAGTGCCGCATTTCCCTGCCAAGAAGCACCGCCTGTGCCGCCCATTTGCCAATGAAGGATTTGGGTTGCCGCGCCACTTTCATGCGAAAAAAAGAGAATCATATTCGACACCGCACTGCAAAGGGCCGACACCGCGGTGCCGGACAGCAGCAGGCGCACCGAACCATGATGCAGCCCTTTTCCCGCCAATAAAAGCACACAAGCTGCGGCCCCCAGCGAACCGAAAAAAGCCATCAGCCCCACAAATCCGCTGCCGAGCCAAGTGCCGATACCGAGC
This sequence comes from Candidatus Ruthenibacterium merdavium, assembly GCA_019119935.1. Lineage (GTDB taxonomy): Bacteria > Bacillota > Clostridia > Oscillospirales > Ruminococcaceae > Ruthenibacterium > Ruthenibacterium merdavium. The sequence goes on from DWWA01000050.1 coordinate 3,802, forward strand.
AAAATAGCTGCCGTTGCACCGAGTGTGCCGCCGGAGGAAATGCCCAGCAGATACGGGTCGGCCAGCGGGTTTCGCACAACAGCCTGCATTAAAACACCGCACACGGAAAGCGCCGCTCCAACGCCTGCCGAAAGCATCAGCCGCGGCAGACGAATGAGCCAAACCACGTTATGCACGGCCTGTTCTTGCGCCGGAACCTCTGCCCAAGGCCCTTGCAGCAGCGCGGTATACACCTGCCCTAAAGTAAGCGGCATTGTGCCGAACGTCACAGCGGCCATCAGCGAAAACGGCAGGGCTGCGAGTAAAACAATCAGCGCTGCACGCGCTCTTGCACGCTGCTTCACGCCGCTGCCTCCCCATACATGCCTTGTGATAACGCGCGGATTCCGTCGATACTGCGCACACCGCTTGCGTAAATATCGCCCAACATGATGGGATAAACACGCTCATTTTGCACCGCCGAAAGCGTTTGCAAAGCATCGTCAGCGGTAATCACATCGAGCTGATCCTTTAACACCTGTTCCGGACTTTCGCCGCTGTATGCCATGTATACCACAAAAATGACATCCGCGTTTGCCGCCAGCAAATCCTCTTTTCCAACATTGGCAGAAGCTTCAATTGCTAAGCTGCCGCCGAGCTTTTGCACCATATCCCCTGCCAAGCTGTCCGCGCCATAATTGCGAATACTGTCCCCCATCGGCTCTACCACCAGCACACGCACCGGTTCCTTTCCGGCAGCAGCTGCCTGTGCCTGCTCCACCTGCGTTTGCATTTCAGCAATGAGCGTTTCGCCTTTTTCTCTCACATTGAAGATCGCCGCAATATTGCGCAGATCTTGATACTCGTTTTCCAGCGTGCGCCCCGCGCCGGATGCCGTGTTGCGCACCATGTAAGTGTTGACGCCCTGTTCCAGCCAGCGGTCAACATCGCCCAGCATTTTGTCGCCAAAGAGCGACCCCCAAGAGAAAATCATATCGGGCGCGAGCACGGTGACGGTTTCCGCATCCGGGGCAAACGGCTCGGTTTGATAGTTGATGGCTTGAAACGCGTCCTGCCATTCTTCTTTTACTTCGTTATCAAGCCCGTATGCCGCAACCACATGATCTTCTAACCCCAAGGCAAGCATGGTTTCAATACAGCCTTGATACACGGCCACCACTTTTTCGGGCGCTTTTTCATACGTCGTCTGCACCGGGTTGCCCGTATAATCAAATGTTTCAATGGTAACGGGATAGCCTTCTTGGGAAACAGATTGCGCTGACACGCTTTCGGCACTGCTGGCCGCTGTGCTTTCAGAAGTGTTCGGCGTGCCGGACGCACAAGAAACTAAGAGCAGCGCCGAAAGCGCAATTCCTGCTAACCGTTTGATGTTCATACAAAAACCTCCATAAAAACATAAAAAATCTGCTTTCCGCTGGGAAAGCAGACTTTCTGAACACAGGAAACATAAGGCGACACCCCAAAAAGGGCGCACCCAATCAACTGCCGTTCAGATGAGCTGCTTTCTTCGGAAGCGGTTCTCACCATTCAAAACAAGCAGGTTTCCTGACTTCTGGGTCTGCGATTCCCGCGCCTTCTCACCTTTCGGCAATGGCATTTTTGCGGGGCTCTCACCAGTTACAGTGACCGGATCGCTCAGGACTTGCACCTGATTCCCTTTTACCCTTTCTCTTTTTACAAGGAAAGGCACTTGTTTTGTCATGCAATGGAGTTATCTTATCAAATTAACATACAATTGTCAACGGCTTTTTGTGTCGAAGCGCTTTATGCTTCGGCAAGGCTTTTTTCTACCGCTGCCAGTTTTACCGCAAGGCACAGCAGCTCCACAGCCGTTTCCAGTTCAGACAAGGTGGGGTAAGACGGCGCAATGCGGATATGGCTGCCGTCCGGGTCTTTGCCGTAGGGGAACGCTGCACCGGCCGGGGTAAGCGTAACGCCCGCTTTGGCACAAAGCTCCACCGTGCGCGCTGCACAGCCCTTCGGTGTGAACAGGCTGATGAAATATCCGCCCTTCGGCTTTGTCCAGCGAATCTCGCTGTTTTCACCAAACGCGGCGCCAAATTTATTTAAAATCATCTCAAATTTCGGCGCTAAGATGGCGCGGTGCTTTTCCATATGTGCGGCCAAGCCCTGCATATCTTTCAAGTAGCGCACATGGCGCAGCTGGTTCATTTTATCATAGCTGATGACAGCGGGCATTAAATTTGCTTTGATATATTCAATGTTCGCTTTAGAAGCCGCCAAAGCCGCCACACTTGCGCCGGGGAATGTCACTTTGCTCAACGACGTAAACAAAAGCGGACGGTTTTCGTTGCCTGCCTTGCGGCATTCGTCCAAAATATTCAGCACTTCTTCGTGCTCGTCGCACAGGTGATGCACGGCATAGGCATTGTCCCAGAAAATTTTAAAATCCGGCTCGGCGGTTTTCATCGCCGCCAAACGGCGCACCACTGCATCGGAATAGGTGTAGCCGTCGGGGTTGGAATATTTCGGCACACACCAAATGCCCTTTACCGCCGGGTCTTGCACAAGGCGCTCCACCAAGTCCATATCCGGGCCATCCTCATGCATCGGAACCAGCAAAAGCTCCATGCCAAGATATTCCGCGATGCGGAAATGGCGGTCATAACCGGGTGCGGGGCACAAAAACTTGCTTTGTCCCTTTCCCCAGCCCTCGCTTTCGCAAAAACCTTTGCGCATGGCGAGCTCTGCCATATGATACATCATAGTCAAGCTGGAGCTGCCGCACACCAGCGTTTCTTCCGGTGCTGTGCCCAGCAAATCAGCAAAAAAGCGGCGTGCTTCGGGCATGCCTTCCAAGGTGCCGTAGTTGCGGGCGTCAATACCTTCTTCGCCCATATAATCACAAATTTGCAGCATGGGCATGGAAAGCTCCAGCTGTTCGGTACACGGCTTGCCGCGCGACATATCGAGGCGCAGCCCTTTTTGTACAAACGCTTCATACTGTGTGCGCAATGTTTGATGTTCTTGTTCCAACTGCTGGCGATTCATCGAAATACCATCCGTCATTTGTTGCATCCCCTTCTTTGTGCGGCTTGTGCCGCTTGTCCCGTGCGTTTTCGTGCTCTTATTATTATGACCGCCAAAAAGCGGCCGCCTGCACACTTTGCAGACGTCCGCTCTTTGTTTCATTCATTTTTTCATCAATGATTCGGCCAGATTACTTACACCTTTTTCACAGTCAAAGTGACGGTTTCGCCGTTCAAATCCCATTCCTTAGTGTAACCGTCGATGGGCTCTGTTACGAGGTCATCTGCCAGAACATCGTCGGCAATCGAAGCGCGGTTCGCCTGCATCAGCGTCTGAATTTTCTCATTGCCGCAAACAGACGCAATGATGTGATCCTCTACTTCAAAGCCTGCCTCTTTGCGCATGGTCTGAATTTTGCTTACCAATTCGCGCACAAAACCTTCCTCAATCAGTTCTTGTGTCAGCTCGGTGTCGATCGCCACAGTAACACCACCGTCTTCCACCGAGAAATAACGCTCGCTTCGTGTCATCTCAATCAGCAAATCGTCCGCCGTCAGGCTGATTTCACCCGTGGACAGCGTCAACTTTAACACGCCGGTTTCATCCAGCTCTTTCTTTGCTTTTGCGCCGTTCAAATTCTGCAAAAGGGTGCGAATTTCACCCAGCTGCTTGCCGTATTTGGGGCCAAGAGTTTTCAGCTGCGGTTTAAAGTGATAGTCCGTAAAACAGGACATATCGTCTGTGAACGTCACTTTCTTCACGTTCAGCTCGTCCGCAATAATGGCGGTGTAATAATCGCCCAGCACCTCATCGGCTTTCACATACATCTCTGCGAGCGGCTGACGGTTTTTCAAGTTTGCACCGTTGCGCGCTGCACGACCCAGCACCACAATCTTGAGCACCAAATCCATATCGCGCTCCAGCGCTTCATCCACAACGCTTTCGTCTGCCGTGGGGAAATCGTACAAATGGATGCTTTCCGGGGCGTTTTTGTCCACACTGCGCACCAAGTTTTGATAGATGCTTTCCGCCATGAACGGAATCATAGGGGCAGCAGCTTTCGACACAGTGACAAGCGCGGTGTAAAGCGTCATATAGGCATTGATCTTGTCCTGCTCCATGCCCTGCGCCCAGAAACGCTCACGGCTGCGGCGGACATACCAGTTGGACAAATCGTCCACAAACTCCTGCAAAGCACGAGCCGCTTCGGGGATCGCGTAGTCGTTCAGCTCACGGTCAACCGTTTTCACCATGGTGTTCATCTTGGACAAAATCCAGTGATCCATCACAGACAGCGAGCTGCGGTCCAGCGTGTACTTTGTCGGGTCAAAGTTGTCAATATTGGCATACAGAATAAAGAAGGCGTAGGTATTCCACAGCGTTCCCATGAATTTGCGCTGACCTTCCTGCACTGCTTTGCCGGAAAAACGCTTGGGCAGCCACGGCGCACATGCCGTGTAGAAATACCAGCGGATGGCGTCCGCGCCATACGTTGCCAGTGCGTCAAACGGGTCAACGGCATTGCCCTTCGACTTCGACATTTTCTGTCCGTTTTCATCCTGCACATGACCCATGACAATGACGTTTTTAAACGGTGCTTTATCAAAGAGCAGAGTGGAAATTGCCATCAGCGAGTAGAACCAGCCGCGTGTTTGGTCAACAGCCTCGGAGATAAAATCTGCCGGGAAACGAGATTCAAACAGCTCTTTATTTTCAAACGGATAATGATACTGTGCAAACGGCATGGAACCGGAGTCAAACCAGCAGTCAATGACTTCCGGCACACGGTGCATTTCTTTGCCGCAGTGCGGGCAGCGGATGGTCACCGCGTCGATATACGGGCGGTGCAGCTCAATATCCTCCGGGCAGTTGTCGGACATTTCACGCAGTTCGGCAATGCTTCCGATGGCATGACGATGGCCGCACTCACATTCCCAAATATTCAGCGGCGTACCCCAATAGCGGTTGCGGCTGATGCCCCAGTCCTGCACATTTTCCAGCCAGTCACCAAAACGGCCTTTGCCGAGGCTTTGGGGAACCCAGTTCACGGTATTGTTGTTGCGAATCAGCGCGTCTTTGACCTCGGTCATTTTGATAAACCAAGAGTCGCGTGCATAGTAAATCAGCGGTGTATCGCAGCGCCAGCAGTGCGGATAGCTATGCTCAAAGACCGGTGCGGAGAACAGCAAGCCGCGCTCTTTCAAATCGGCCAGAATTTCTTTATCTGCATCTTTGCAGAATACGCCTGCCCACTTGGTTTCCTTGGTCATGCAGCCTGCGCCGTCCACCATTTGCACGAACGGTAAGCCGTATTTGCGGCCCACGCGGGAGTCGTCCTCACCGAATGCCGGTGCAATGTGAACAATACCGGTACCGTCTGTCAATGTAACGTAGTTGTCGCACACGACATACCAGCAAGCCTCTTTCGGCTGCACAAAATCAAACAGCGGCACATAAGCCTTATGCTCCAAGTCCTTGCCGGTATACTCCTGCTCCACCGTGTAAGTGCCTTCGCCCAACACGGTGTCCGCCAATGCTTTTGCCAGATAGTAAACCGTGCCGTCCTCGTTCATTTTCACGCGCACATAGGTTTCGTCCGGGTTCACGCAGAGCGCCACGTTGGAGGGAAGCGTCCAAGGTGTCGTCGTCCAAGCGAGAATATAAGCGTCCTCGTCTTTCACCTTAAACTTGGCAATGGCAGAGCGTTCTTTCACGTCCTTATAGCCCTGTGCCACCTCGTGGCTGGAAAGCGGCGTTCCGCAGCGCGGGCAGTAAGGAACAATTTTAAAGCCTTTGTAAAGCAGGCCCTTTTCCCAAATTTGTTTCAGCGCCCACCATTCCGACTCGATAAAGTCGTTATCATAGGTGACATAGGGGTTTTCCATATCGGCCCAGAAACCAACCGTGCCGGAGAAGTCCTCCCACATGCCTTTATATTTCCAAACGCTTTCTTTACATTTTTCAATGAAGGGTTCTAAACCATAGGTTTCAATTTGCTCTTTTCCGTCAAGGCCGAGCAGCTTTTCCACTTCCAGCTCAACGGGCAGGCCGTGGGTATCCCAGCCCGCTTTGCGCGGCACCTGATAGCCCTTCATGGCACGATAGCGCGGGATCATATCTTTAATGACGCGCGTTTCGACATGGCCGATGTGCGGCATGCCGTTTGCTGTCGGCGGGCCGTCGTAAAACATATACGTTTTTGCTTCGGGACGAGAATTGATACTTTTTTCAAAAATATCATTTTCCTGCCAAAAACGCAGTACTTCCTTTTCTCTGTCCACAAAATTTAGGTTGGGATTTACTTTCTCATACATCGGAACTCATGTCCTCCTTTTCAAATTCCGGCAGCCCGGAAAACAAAAAAGCCTTCGCCCTGCAAACAGGGCGAAGGCTTGCGCGTTCGCTATACCACCTTTTGCGATACACCAACATGTATGCTCCCGGATAACGGTGGGACACCGGCGCAGCTTACTGTGGGATGCAAAAACGCAACCAACTTTCAGCCCGCGGCTCAGGAGTGATTTTCCCTTGTAAACTACCGGCGCGAAGCTTTCACCCTTCTTCGCTCGCTGTGGCTTTGGCTTACAAGCTACTGTCTCCATCATTGCCTTTTTCGTTGTGGGCGGAATTTACCGCTTTATCGTATTATATATATCACACTTCACAAAAAAAGTCAACCTTGCTTTTTCTTGCGCCGCTCCCCATTTTCTTCTCAAAAACAGGAAGTTCCTACTGCTGCGCATGCCTGATTACGCTGTCGAGTTTTCCAAAGCGTTTTAAAGCGTCAATATACTGTGCCACAACAACACAATTTTTTAAATCTTTTTCATCTACACCTCGAAATGCACAAAGCTCATCCCAGAGCATTGTACTTCCTTCCACGATGTAAAAGCCGCTGCACAGATCGATACCGACAAAAATTTTTGTAATTTCAGCGCCCCATAAATCCGGATCATCCCGGTTTTCGGAAAGATAAAATTTACGCCCGTTCCCGACATTCTCAAGATAAAAGGCTTTCGGTAACGGCTCCTGTCCACACGGCAGTTTTTCTGCATCAAACGGATTCATAGAAACATTGTCCGAAATCACAGTGAGCGCTTGCGGGTCTGTTATCTCTGTTAAAGCATAATTGCTTTGCAGATACGCTAAAATCTCAGCACCGCTTTTTCTGTTTGGCCGGAGCAAATCTTTATATTTCTCAAATGTATGTTTCCATTCAGCCAGCATTTGCGGGGTGACTTCCTGTGTAATCATGTTATGCTCCTTTTTTTATGTTTGAACCGCGCAAAAAAAGGTGAAACAGCTTTGCCGGAAGCGCCAATACAAGTACAATCCCCAAAGCAATGGCAACGGCAATTTTCAGCGTTTCAATTCCTTTGGCCAAGGCCTCTTGGTTCATTGCTATAATAAAGTAATAAACCGTGTAATAAATGCCCGCACCGGGCACAAGAGGGAAAATTCCCGCCGTGATGTACACCGCATAGGGTGTGCGGCGCGCCACGGAAAAAATGCGCGTCAACAGCGCCAAAACCACCGCCCCGGCAAAGGATGCTGTCACGGGTGAAGGGCTGTGCACCTGCATCAACAGCCAATAGACGGCCCAGCCTGCCATGCCTGTGATACCGCACCAGACGTACTGATTTTTCGGCGCATGAAACAGCAGCGAAAACGCCACCGTGGCCACAAACGAAACGACACACTGAGCGATAAACTCGACAATCAAATGGTCACCCCCGTCATCATCACACTGAGCTTCAGCACCAAGCCGACGCCCAAGGCAATGGAACCGCCAACCAGCATCGCATCGATCGCACGGATCGTTCCGGAAAGGTAGTCCCCGCCTGCAATGTCTCGGATACCTGTTGTCAGCGCAATGCCGGGAACCAGCGGGATAATGCCGCCGATGATTACCTTATCCAAATTCATAGCAACACCGAAAGGCCGCATGGCAAGCACGCATAAAAGACTGATCAGCGCCACCCAGACAGATGCCAGCAAATTGGACACCACTTTTCCTGTATTGGCGCGGTCAAGCGCAATGCGCAGGGGTTCCAGGCACAACCCTGCAACGGTAGCTGCCATGGCGTCCATGACAGAACCGCCAAATAAATACGAAAAGCACCCACATCCAATGCCGCAGGCAATCACACGCCAAACGTTTCGCTTATAAGGCATGCGGCGAATTTCTTCCAAACGGCGGTACGCTTCATCGAGGTCAACGCCGCCTGCCGCAATTTCCCGCGAAAGCGCGTTTACAGCGATAATACGGCCAAGGTGTGTCGCTCCGGGCTGCATCGCACGGACGGTGCTGCTTTCACACGCCGCGCCTTCCACGGAGGCAAACAAACCGTTCGTTAAAACATATGCATGGAAATCCTTTTCCCCAAACGCTTTGGCCACACGTTCCATCGTATCCTGCACACGAAAGATTTCGCCTCCGTTGTACAAAAGCGTTTCTCCCACCAATACGGCAAAGTGAAGCACGCGCCGGCTGTACTGCGCATCCTGCTCGGCTACACCGCCGCTCACTTCGTCCATGACGCTTCTTCCTCCAGATCTTCCAAGGTTACGCGTTTCCACTGCAAAGGAACGCCGCCTTTGAATGCGCCGTACACCGTGTGTTCTTCCCCACGGAAACCCGCTTTTTCAAACAAGCTGACGGCGTTTGTATTTTCCGAGGCCGTATCAAGAAAAATGGTGTCGTACCCAAGCTTTGCTTCAGCCGCGCCGCGCATGGCTGCCAAAAGCGCCGCTGCACCATAACCTTTTTTACGCTGGTTCTCCGTGGTATAAAGCGCTGTAATGCAATACGCCGAACCATATCCCTGCCCTACGCAGATCGACGCGGGGGTGCCTTCGGATGAAAAGGCAACGTAAGCAATCGCGCCGCCTTTAATCATTTGTTTTTCAATCAAGCGCAAACCGTATTCCTGCCCGTTGCAGTACTCGACCAAAAGTGCAGCAATCGCCTGCGGAAGCTTGCCTGCGCCCGACTGAATCTGACACCGGCGCACCAAAAACAAATTGCTCGCCTTTTCACACAGCGTCATGCGCCAAATGCTGCGTTTTCCGATGTCGTAGCCGTTGCGCAGAAAAAACTTCCGGCTTTCCAGCGGGGTAACGCTGTCATAAGTAAATTCAAATTTCGGCATGACATTGATATAGGTCGGGCCGTTGTAATATTCCTCAATCGCCGCAAGCGATTTTTCCGCATTTTCCATGCTTTTCAGAACGGCGTAATTGGACGCGGCACTGCCGGGATTGGTCAAATCCCGAAAAGCGCGGTAATACGGCGTTTCGGTATATTCCAAATAACGCTTTGGACTGTGAATGTCATACTTTTCGCTCGGTGTCGGCATACTGCGTGTTTCCTCCTCAACGACGGATTGCCTCGCGCACCTTGCCAAACTCCGGTTTGGTTTCGTACAAATGGTGCGCAATCGCTTCCATCAGCCAATAATCTTCTTCTGAATCAATATCCAAAATGCCCGTATCAAACATCTGATACATGCCGCATACCCCGTCCCACAAAAAGCCGGTGGTATTCTCTGTTAAAAAGCGGCGCGTAAACACATAAATCGACGCGTTCAAATCAAACACCGGCGGCGTTTGCTGACGGGCGGTAAAATGGTGGTCAATCACGCGGTGTGCATGGCCGTCCACCAGCTTTGCCATGTTCATATACGGCGTTCTTCTTGCCGGGCAAACACTGAACACCAAGTCGCATTCCGGATTCTCTTTCGCCTGCTGATATGCCCCTGTCACGTCGTTCACTTGACGCAGAGGGCTCGTAATATCAAGGTCGATCAAATAATCATACTGCGTTCCTTTGCGGCGCTCCATTTCGGCAAGGCTGTGCTGAAACACCTTCATTTTCGGCACAATATCCCCGCAAAGCTCCTCAGGGCGGTCAATCACGTGCACTTCCGGATATTTTTCCGTAACTACTTTAACAAGGTCGGGGCTGTCGGTGTTCAAACAAATATCCACAGACACTCCGGGATTCTGCTTGATAAAGCCCTCGGCCGCCGCCAGGCTGTAATAACTGAGCGGGAGGCCGTCAAACATTTTCAAATTTTTATTGCGAAAGCCTTTGCTTCCCGCTCGTCCGCAAAGCGTAATCAGCACTTTTTCCATCGTTCAGCCTTCCTTTCCCAGCGTCAAACGCAGTACATCCTGCGCCATTTTCGGCGAATTGACGCTTTCTTTCTCATCAGAGCAGACATAGCTCAGAAAATAATCCATTTCTCGCAGATAGCGCTCATTCACCGGCTCTTCGCAATGCTCTTCGGTTCCGTCGGGCAGCGTAAGCACCCCGGCGCCGAAATCCGCCGTGCAAGTTCCGTCTTTGCAGAAAAGTTCAATGCTGCGTCGGTACGTTCGGCCGAAATAGTCTAAATGCACTTCCGCCAGCATGTTCTCATAACGGGCAATGTAAACCGAAAGGTCGTCCGAGTCAATTTCCAAATCGCTGTATGTGCCTTTGAAATGGAAGCTTTCCAGCGGCATGCCGAACAAGTCCACAAGATAATCCCACTCGTGAATGAGGTCAATCGTCACACCGCCGCCCATTTCTCGGTGCGCGGAATACACGGTGCGGTAATCTACTCCGGGCCGCCAATCAGGCAAATAGGAAGAGCAGATAACACGGGCGCTGTACGGGCGCAAATGCGCTAAATGGCGTTTCAGCGCCAGCATCACGCCGCACCAGCGCATCGGCGCGGCGACATAAGCCTTTTGCTCGGAAGAAATGCAGTCGCACAGCGTTTCGTCAGGCACACTGAAAATCGGTTTTTCAATAAACAGAGCGCCGGCCTTTTCTTTGAGCATTTTCAGTGTCTGCGCATGCAGAGAAGTCGGATTTGTAATAAAAGCGACATCGTAATGAGAAAGCTCCGATTCTGAAAACAGTTCACCGGTTAACAACTCGGAAATCTCTTGGGGCAGCGGCGTGCGGCTGCTGCGCAGCGCCCAAATTTCCAGCGCAATATTCTTTTTCTGCGCCGCGGCGCAAAGGTTTTTTAAGTGGCGCTTTCCAATCGAGCCCAGCCCCGTAAACAGAACCTTCATCACGCGTCCCCCTGACAGGTATTTTTACGCCCGTTCGTCACAATAAATGCCTCTGCGTTCGGCAATGCGCGCAGGCGGTCTTCAAGCGCATCAGCGCCTGCCGCCAATTTATAATTCATTTCTTCCGCATACACAGGCACGGCCACATACAGCATAATCTGTCCGTCCTCGGTAGGTACGGGCAGCAATTTTTTCGGGCCGTTGCCCTCGTCGGGGAAATAGAGCATCATGCCGGAAAAGCCCTGCGCCCCTTCGAAGGGAACCATCGGGTCACCGTTCGGCACGGAATGACCCGCGCCCAGCCATGTGTTGCACAGCTGCGGCATCCGCGCCAAATATTTCAAAGCGCGCACCGGCCAGTAAACACTTTCCGGCACAGGGTTTTCCCCCGCGGAAAACAGTGTCTGCATCGGCCACGATGCGGGCAGATACATCAAAAGCTCTGCGCGGCGCAAATAGCTGTAATGTTCCGGGTACGGCAAATGATCCAGCGTCATTTCCTGCGCCGACATGCCGCTGGTGTATAAAACATAATACGGCTCCTTTGCGGTAGGCTGCATCACACAGACATCCACGCGTCCCGCTTCCATGCTTTTTTCTCGCCACACCACAACATTGCGGCCCGGAAACATCCGCTCCATAAACTGGTCCAGCTCATGCGCATAAGGAGTCGCGTCGCTCGTTTCGCGATTCAACACGTTTATCGGCGGCGTTTGCTCTTGCTCTTGTGTTTCCACAGGGTCTTTTTTGTTGAACAATTTTCCCCACAGTCCCATATTATGCCTCCTCGATCTTCTCCATCAGCGCGATCACACCCAAGTCCTTCTCAAAGCTCCAGCGAGGCTGCGCTTTCCCCGCCAGCACGTCTAAAAAGTTTTGCAGTTCATCCACATAGGCATTTTCCACGATATTATCGGAATAGCGCTCATCGTGTTCAAACGCCGTATAAGTATCTACGGAAAGTTTTTGCTTTTGCTGTGCGTCATAACGATACAGCGCTTTGGGGTTTCCTTCCCAGAACAAATGCAGCCCTTCTCCGTATACCTCAAAGTTGCGCACCGCTTTCGGGCTGACTACATCAACCGCCAAAAAGCCTTTCACGCCGTTTTTGTGCCGCAAAGTAACAAAACAGCTGTCCGGATAATCAATTTCAAGCGTGCTGATGGAATCCTTTTCCACATGAATTCGTTCCACTTCACCGAACGTATCAATCAGCCAAGGCAGGTCAATGCCGAAAATTTCACGCACGCCTCCGGTGCGCTTATCCCCTACAAAGAAATTTTTGTAGCTTTCCCAAGGGTGCCAGTCGGGCAGATACTGTCCGATATGATACAGGTAATTGACCGGCTTGTCAAACGCCTGCACCTTCTGTTTGATATACTGTGTTTCCGCGCGGTAGAGCATCGTGCTGGACAAAAACAACACGAGATTTTTGTCCGCCGCCTTCTTCATCAAAGCCTCATACCCGTCGGAAACCAAGTTCAGCTCTGTAAACACATTCAAATCTGCGTCGAGCAATGCATCGATGATGCCCGCATGCGTCAGCGGGGCAGTGCACACCAAAGCCGCATCGTAGTTTTCTTGGGCCAGTGCAGCGTGCAAATCGGAAAACATGCAAATGCCCAGCGCCTGCGCTTCTTCGCAGCGCTGCGGTGAAGCATCCACGCCGAACAGCTGTACATCAGGCATCATGCCCTTTAAAAGACGCGCACGCCTTTTTCCCATGCTTCCCATGCCAACGATCAATACCTTCATCCCAATTCACCTCTTGCTCTTTTTTCTGCCTGCTTTTCTTTGCACTTTTGTTAAGCCGCCTTTACCTGCCCGGCTCCCTGCGTTGCTTGCGCAATTGCATCGTAAAGCTTTTGATAGGAATTGACTGAATAAATCAGTGCTTTATCAAAATTGCTGTACAGGCATCCCTGCTCCGGCGAAAGATATAAACATTGCTGTGTTTCGCCTTCGCCAATAAAAATACGGAACGTCTGGCCATACCCGGCGTAGGGCAGCTCCGTTTCCCATCCGCGCGTAACCGTCGCTTCTTTCAAAAGCTCCTTTACCTGCGCTTCCTGCTCTTTATTGAGCACCATCACTTTTTCCGCCTTGCCCGGCACGCGTGTGCGCACCTCCAGCGCATAATCAGCTTGAGCAGCAACCGGAAGGGGCGCGAATACCTGCGAGCACAGCACACCGCAAACAAAAAGTACAAACGCGCGCTGGCACAAAATTTTAGGGCGCTTTCTATTCACGGCAAATTGCAGCAAAGCCCACGCAAACAAGATGGCCGCCGCCGCCGTAAACATCACCAAAGCCGGCATGAAGAGCCGCTGAGCCTGTACCCAGTAAGGTGCAAAGAAATCGGGAACTTCCGCCTGCTGTTTTTCCAAGGCTTTCCACGCTGTCTGCCACATTTCGTTCCAAAAGGTCAACATTTCGCTTCCCCCGTCGGCATATCATAAAAAACTTTCGGTGCACCGCAGTCCGGCCGGTTTAAAAAGCGCACCGTTTCCTGTGCAATGCGCTTTGCCGTATCACCGCCGTCGTAAGGGCTTTTCGTCCCGGCCGCCTTTTGCCGAAACTCCGGCGACAGCGCTGTGCTCAGCGCCCGGCGGATTTCCTCGGTACTGTCGCCGCAGGAAACAACGTTCTCACACAAAATCCGGCCTGCCTGCCGTGTTCCGATATTCACAACCGGAACGCGCAGGGTCGGCGCTTCCACCACGCCGGACGAGGAATTCCCCACCACAGCCGCACAATACTTCATTGCGGACAAATAACGAAGCAAACCCATGCTGGTGAACGCAATCATTCTTTTCGGATCACGCTTACAGAGTTCATCAATGGCCTCATTGATGGCCCGGCCTCCGGCATCGGCGTTCGCCTTTGTAAAAATAATGCGGCAGGATGTTTCCAGCAGCGCTTTTGCCAATGCGTCAAAGCAGGCGCGTGCATCGTTTCCCGATGCCGTTTCCGGATGATAGGTGACGAGCAGATACGGCTCAGCGAGAGAAAACTCAATGCTTTTTTCGAGTGTTTCTTTTGACATCAGGGGTAATTTGCGCAGATTTTCATCCCCCAGCCCGCCGACATTAAATACACGGTCGGGAGATTCTCCCATCTGTATGACGCGCTTTGCATATACTTCACAGCTGGGAAAATGAAGCGCGGCCATTTTCGTCAGGCTGTGGCGGATCCATTCGTCCACCGCACCGTAAGTGACATCGCCGCCGGAAATATGAATCACGGGAATGCAGAGCATCGCCGCAGCACTTCCCACCGCGAAAATCTCGTATCGGTCGCCTAAAACGAGTACGGCATCCGGCTTTGTTTTTGAAAAATAATCGGTGAAGCGTTCCATTGCCAATGCCGTTGTTTTCGCCATGGCTTCACGGCTGTCGGTGCCGTATTCCAAAATGGGAATGCGCACATCAATGGGCGCGCCGTCGCGCTCCACCTCGTGTACCGTCCTCCCGAACGCCTCGCTGAGATGAGCGCCGGTCACTGCTACTTTGACACACAGTTCCTCCCGTTCCTGCATGGCGCGGCACACACCGCGCAAAAGTCCCCATTCTGCGCGCGTTCCCGTCACGATGCATACCGTTTTGCGCTCCATCTCATTCCCTCATTTCTCTTATAAACTGATTTTTTCATCCTCCGCAAAGTCGCGGGATGCTTCTTTTCCGAGCACGTCGTACCAGCGCATCGGGCTGATGCCGTCGCCGGGACGTTTGGTAGTCAAATTTTCGGCGGTAAATACTTCGCCTTTCTTGATGGCACGCTTTGCCACAATGCTTTTGCGTGCAATCGGACGGTTTTTGGCTTCGCTCGGCGTTACGTGCTTTTCGCCGGTGCCGAGGGCCTTTTCAATGTTGCGGATTGCGCGCACCATCGCCTCGAGCTCGTCGGGCTCCAAGCTTGCTTGATGGTCGGGGCCTTCCAGCGTTTTATCGAGCGTAAAGTGCTTTTCGATCACGCATGCACCCAGCGCCGCGGCGGCAATATCCACCTCAATGCCCAGCGTATGATCAGAAAATCCGACAGGCAGAGCAAACTGCTCTTCTAAGTCGCGCATCGCAAGCAAATTGACATCTTCCATCGGCGTGGGATACTCAGTGTTGCAGTGCAGCAGAGTGACGTCTTCACATCCGTTCTCCTCCAGCACCGCCAAAGCGTCCTCAATTTCGGAAAGCATGCTCATTCCGGTGGACAAAATCAGCGGTTTTTTCAGTGCGGCTACTTTTTCTAAGTAGGGCAGATTCGTAATTTCACCGGAAGGAATCTTCCACACCGACATATCGAGCGTCGCCAAAAAGTCGATGCTGTCCAAATCAAACGGCGTGGAGAGATAGCGAATCCCGATTTCATCGCAGTACTCTTTCAGCTGACGATGCTCTTCAAAGCCGAAATGAATTTTTTTAATCATTTCCAGCTGGCTTTCTTCGCTTCCCGTCTGCTGTTTTTGATAATCTGCTTTTTCGGCAAAACGGCTCACGACCTGCTCGGGCACAGCCGTTTGATACTTGACAATATCCGCACCGGCCTTTTTCGCCGCAAGCGCCATCTCCTTGGCGCGCTCCAGGCTTCCGTTGTGGTTGACGCCTGCTTCGGCAATAATCAAAATCGACATGTTAAGCACTCCTCTTTTGCAAAACCGCTCAGCCCTGTTCCTCTAAGCGGCGGCGCATATTTTCCAGTTCTTCCAGCTGTCCCATATCCATCCAGCTCTGTTCGCTCACCGGATACACGCCCACTTTTCCACCGTCTTTGCGCACGGTTTCAATTAAATCCGTAAACGGCGTAAACACGCCGGGCTGAATTTTTTCAATCACATGCGGCTCTACCACATATAGGCCCGTGTTGATATAAAAACTCAGGTGCGGCTTTTCCTGCATCGCCGTCAGCACACCGTTCTCGTGTTCAATCACTCCGTAAGGAATGGTGTAATCTTTCAGCGAGCAAACCATGGTAATATCGTTGCCGCTCTCTTTATGGAAACGGTACAAACTGCCGAAATCGGCATCCACAAGAATGTCGCAGTTCGTTAAAAAGAACGTTTCGTTTATTTTTCCGCGCAGCAGGCTCAGGCCGCCGCCCGTCCCGAGCGGGTCGTCTTCATCGGCATATTCCACGGTATAGTCCTTGTCCAATTCATTGAAATAGGACTTAATCATACTCTTTTTATAATTGACCACGAGCGTAAAATTTCGGCATCCTGCGTCGTAAAAACGGCGGATAATATGCTCTGCAATCGGCAATTCTCCAACGGGTATCAACGGCTTTGGCAAAATTTTGGTATAGGGATAAAGTCTTGTGCCAAGCCCTCCTGCCATCATCACGACAGGCAGACACACTTTGGAGGAAACGTCGATATCAAAACCGCTGGCAAACTCGATGTCAACAATCTTTCCGTTTGCATCTACAATCGGCAATGCGCTGATGGCATGTGCTTCAATTACTTTTTTTGCTCTGCGGCGCTCCTGGCACCCCACGCTGATCGGCTGATAGTTCGCCATGGCGGACACATTGTCCTGCAAACTGCCGCCCGCGAGCAAATGCCGGCGCACATCGCCATCCGTAACAACGCCTTTCAGCCGTCCGTCCGGCGCAATAAACAACACTTTATGCCCCGTGGTATCCAGCTGCTTGAGCGCGCCCAACACGGTTTCATTTTCCTCTATCAGCAAATCCTCGATGCGCATTGCCTCACCTGCTTTTCGTTTTTGTCGGTGTATTTTTGTTCTTTTTTACAAGCTTAAAAGAACTTGAACCACGCGCTCTGCGTCCTCTTGTGTCAAAGAGGTAGAGCACGGCAAATTCACGATGCGTTCTAAATAATGGCGCGCTTTCTCTTCGCCGTAAGCTTCATTTTTGGGGTAATCCGCTTGATCTTGAATGAGCCCCCAGATCGGCCTTGTTTGAATCTTCTGTTCTTTGAGCACTTGAATGATTTCATCGCGCGAAAGAGAATGTCCGTCTTCCACATAAAGGCTGTAAAACCAGTGATTCGAGCGCACGCCTTCACAGAACGGCAAAATGCGGTAATGGTGTTTGCCGTCTAAGCGCTCTCGGTAAAACTCATACATTTTTTCCTTGTGCGCAATGAAATCTTCGAGCTGTTCCATCTGCGCCAAACCGAGCGCGGCCTGCAAATTCGTCAGGCGATAATTGTAACCCACTTCATCGTGCTTATAATTCAGTTCATCAGACTTCGCCTGCGTGGAAAGATGACGCGCATGCGAAAGCCAGTCGGGATGGTTCGATACCACCATGCCGCCGGAACCCGTTGTGATAATTTTATTTCCGTTGAAGCTGTACACACCAATGTCGCCGATGGTTCCGGCATATTTTCCCTGATAAACGCCCTCTGTATAATAAGTTCCCAGCGCTTCTGTCGCGTCTTCAATGACCGTTAAGTGCCATTCCTCGGCAATTTTCATGAGCGCTTGCATATCCGCCATATTGCCGAACACATGCACAACGACCATCGCTTTAATTTCAGCGCCCGTCGCCTTATTTCTGCACACGCCATTCACACACTCAGCGTGCTCTTTCAAAAAGCGCAGCACCTCGGCCGGGCAAAGGCACAGGCTGTCGTCGCAGCCGATGAAAATCGGCTCAGCCCCGGCGTAGCGCACAGGGTTGACCGCTGCAATAAATGTCAGAGTCGGCACAATCACTTCATGTCCGCGGCCTACGCCCGCAATCATCATGGCTAAGTGCAAGCCGGAAGTTCCGGAATTGCAAGCAACTGCATCCGGCATTTTCACATAGTCGGCCACCGCACGTTCAAACTGCGGAACCTTGCTTCCTCCGGTTGAAACCCATTCGCTCACAACCGCCTCGTTGACATATTCTTTTTCCCTGCCGCTGAAATTGGGCACGGAAAGCGGGATAAAACGCGATTCCATGATTGTTCGCCTCTTTCTTATTTCTCTGCTTTTTCCATAAGGGCTTTATGCAAAAACGAAATTTCCAGCCCTTTTCATCGCAAGTGGTGTCTGCCGGATGAAAACTTGAAAATCCGTCAAGGATTCCTGTCTTTTCGATTCACAGCGCTTTCCTACTTGTAAAAACGGTATCTCTCTGTTCTCAGGAACGCCGCAAACGGCGCCAAACATCACCCAGTACGGGAACTGCCTGCATCAGCGCTTTGAGCAAGGCCGCCGCAATCAGCGGCACACACGCCTGTGCCAAACCCCATGTCAGGCTGGGAGTCAGATAGCCGGCCAAACTGCGCGGCGCATTGATCACAATTTTTTCTGCCTCCAGCCGAACGCCGGTGTAAATGCCGGGATCCATACGCAAACCGTAGATTTTAGTGTGCGGCATTTCAAACGTAAATGTTCCGTCGCTGTTGTCTTTCGCCCAAACACGGTAATTTGCGTCAAATTCTTCCTGGTCGGGCGCAGTTTTGTAAAACACGCAGAACTCACCGGGGTCTTGTCCGACAAAACTTCCGTATACCGTAATTTGATAGACATATTGGGGCGGCTCTTTCATCACCATGCGCGGGTCAACACTTTGGGAAATAAGCGCGCCGTCTTCCTGTGCCAAATCGAACAGCTCAAAGTCCGAAGCCGAAAGCGTTTGCTCCTGCAAAAGCCCCATCATGCGCAAGGCTTGCTCCTGACCCCAAAGGCCGACGCTCCACACCACACTGATGAGGAAAAACACTGCATAGCAAAATGCAATCAAACGACGGTCAGAGCCGACGAGCGCTTTCAGCGCCTGCTTCACTTTCATGCGCTCTTCTCCCCTTTCTCCACAGGAACAAAGCGCATTTCTTTGCCGTTGTCCTCAATGCGGTATACCATCGCGCCGCTCTTCAGCCCATCGGTAAACAAGCTTCCGTACGCCGCTTCAAACGCCGGGTCGATAGTATCCAAATAGAGCGCCGTACACTGCGTATCCCGCAGGTACTTGCACAAAACATCCGGCGTCAGTCCGTGCGTGGTGTAATACTCTTTTTGTTCCTCGGTAAAGTCGTCCGGCATCGCCAAAATACCCGGTACGGCAAAGCCCATCTGCGTCTTTTCGTCCCACGCCAAATTCTGAGCGGCATAATACTTTTCAATGCCGAGCTCATTTTCATCAACAAACAAGCTCTCCTCCACGGCAGCAGTCAAAGTTCCGCCGCCGAAGCTGTAATCCAAAATCAAGTCGGGGTACGCTTCATAATAAGTGGTAAACCAGCCTTTTCCGTCGTCCCCCATAGCGACATAAAACACTTTATCCTCCGGCGTTAAAAGCGCCTTGACCTCTTCGATTTCTTTGATCTTTTCGCGTCTTCCCGCAAAGTAGCTCTCTGGGTAATCTACCACCGACAAATTGGCCGGAACGAGCGCCGATGTGCGCCAAACGCAAAAGAGCATCAGCACGGCAAGGCCCCCCGAAGCGACGACCTTTCCTCGCGCGCCGCGAAGAACAAAGCACAAAACAGCCACTGCCGCCAGCATCCATCCGAGATAATACGGGTAGATATAGCGGTTGTAATCCGTCATTTCCTGCCATTCGTGGAAAATATAGATATAAGTGAAGCCTGTAAAAATATAAAATGCGGCAAAGCCTAATGAAGACCACAGCGTAAACCATGCAACCGCAGGGCGGTATGCCTTGTCGGCATACCAAAACGCCAGCGCCAGAACCGCCAAAATCACCAAAACGATGATCAAACCGGAACCGTTAAAATACTTTCCAATTCCCCCAGAAGGATTTCCGACCGAAAACTCCGAAAGACTGGTGCTGTAAAACGCCTGCCACATTTGGCTCATTACGCGCGAAAAACGCTCGGTTCTTCCGATTCCGAGAAGTTCCTTGATGCCGGTAAACAGCATTTCGAACATCTGCATATTCTGCGAGCCGCCAAGCTCAGTCACCGATGCGCCCGTCACCGAAGATCGGTACTGCGCCCATCCGGTATACGGCACGACCGCCGAAGCGCCCAGCGCAGCACACCAAATCAGGCGCGAAGGCAAAGCGGGCAGCTTACCGATGCGAATTTCACTGCGGTTGACAAACAAAACATCGAACGCAATGATCGCCGCGGCAATGAGCGCCAGCGCAAGGCCCATTTCTTTTGAAAGGCACGTCATGGCAATGGCAGAGCACGCCGTGAGCAGAACAGGTGCACCTTTTTCCCGCTGGGTAAAATACAAGGCAAGCGGCACACCGAACAGCAACCCCATGGGGATATCGGCATAGCTGGAAATATAAACCGTTTCCACATAAACATTACGGATGTAGACGGTCATGAGATACGGCAGCAAAACCATAATGGGTCCGCCCATTACCGCAATGTGCCAGTGCTTTTTCTCACAGCTTGAGAGCGCCGCCGCAAAGATGGCAAACATCAGAATGTCATACGCCGCGTAAACCTTCCACGGCGCAAAACCCGCGCCGACAAACTCAAACAAATGGCTTAGAAGTACTAAGCCTGGGGCGTACGTGATCACGCGCATCTCCGTGTCTGCTTCCACATACAGCATGTTGGTTTCTTTCACCACTTTTGGTGCAATGCCCCAAAAGCTGAATTCATCCCATTCCATAAAGAGCGGCTGGCGAATTCCCAGCAGCAAAATAATGGCCGCGCCCGCAAGCAGAAAAAACACAAACGACGGGCTGAAAAGCTGCGCCTTTTTTACTTGGTCACGCCGCCAAAAAGCCCAGCCGCCTGCCGCAGCTGCCGCGGCAATCCACACCACAGCCGCCGGAAAAAGCAGCCCCGCACATGCCGCCAGCGTGTACCACAGCACACTGCCGCACAACACCGCCAAAGGTGCCGCGCCGCTCGCCAGCTGAAAGCGCACCGACACGGCAACGCTTAAAGCCACAATCAGCGCAAACACCAAAAATGCTTCTAAAACTCCAATCAAAAAAAGCTCTCCTTTTTTCAGTCCTTTGTACGTTTTGGCCTTTTCAGACAAGCGGCACACCGCCAACCCTGCAGCACAAGGCGTGACGCGGCTTTCAAAAGGCCGCCGCAATCTGCTTAAATGGTCGTGCCGATATAATAATTCTGGAACAGCAAGATCGCACAAATCACAGCAAAGCAATAGGAAAAGTGCAGCATTCGCCAAGCAGGAGGCGTTTTTGCGGTATGCTGCCGCTGGGTGTCCTGCAAAACATCACTGCGCCCAATGAGAATCGCCGCCAGTGCAAAAAGAGCAAAAAAGCCTGTCATCATATAGCGTGTTTGAACGCCGTTAATCTCACGCAGCGTCACCGGAGTGCTTGTCAAATACAGCCCGGTGTACGTGACCGCGTACATGCCAAGCGCACAAATCAACATCACCCAAGCGGTTTTCATACCGCGTTTTGCCCCGTCACGCGCGCAAAGCGCAGCGGCAAACATCCACACAAGCGGAGTAAAGTAGTTGACAAAAGGCTCTACTAAGTCCATCCAGCCGAATGCGCCGGAAGAAAACAAGTTTGCCTTATCGCGGTAAAGGCTGTAAAGAAACACCGCGATATACCGAATCGGATTGCTTAAAATAAATGCCAGCTGTGCGCCGCCGTCAATTCCTTCCAGCGCATACTCCACGCGCCCGTAATTGCTCACAAGCGAGGTGTACAGCGAAAGCGCCTGAAACAAAATCAGCGCCGCCGCCAAGCAAACCGCTCCGAGCGCCGCTTGATAGCGCCAGCTTTTTTCGGTCAGCTTGTTCCAGCGCGAAGAAAGTCCCTGCGGCTGCGGCACAAGCGCAATCATGGGCAGCATGGCAATCGCTGTATTCTTCGTACAGTACATCAGCGCAAAGCAGACCACCAAAGCGGCTGCGCGCTTTTTCGAAAAACAATCGGATAGACAAATGCCGATAAACAGCCAGCACGCCCCCAAAAACAAAGCATCCGGACTGCATGAGGAAACAATGAACAATGCCGGAGGGGACGCGGCCAGTGCAATGAGCAGCGGCACAAAAGAAGATGCACAGTATACTGCAAGCGCACAAAAAAACGCATATACCAGCAAATTCACCGCACGCGCCAAATACATACAAACGAGCGCATCCGCCCCGAACAACCGGCCTAAAGCAATACCGCCCGCCTGCGGCAAATAATAAAGAAACTGCTGTGTTAAAGTGCTCGCTTGTTCCCGCATCGGCTCTTCGCCGTTGAGCAAATCATAATAAAGCTCAAAGCCCTGCGGCATGCTGCGCTTTTCCGTGGCCACAAGTTCGCTGTAATAAAAGCCGGGGAAAGCCTGAACCAAAGCGTCCACATCTTTCGGATAATCCCGGTTTTTATCGAACGTGAAATCACCGGAGCCAAGCGCATAAGCGCGCACAAAATGCATGGTTTCATCGGGTGCTTGCAGCGGCGGGTTGGCAGCCGTAAAGCACAGCCCCGCAAAGAAAATCAAAAGCCCCGCTTTGATTGGAAGGCTCTGCGGAACAAAGCGCGCCGTCGCAAAGACAACGGCATACATAGCGCTGAAAAAAGCACATACAAGCAGCGTTGCAGCAGCGGTGGTAAAGTAATTAAAGCCGTAAATTAAACGCCAATAATATACAAGCCCCGCACCGCACAGCAAAACAAACAGATAGCCAAGGCCCCAAAAAAGCGCACTGCGTTTTCTTCGGTTGCTCCAAAGCTCGTGCATCAAACAGGAAAGCTTCTTCATCACTTGCTTACAGCGCATACACGCCTACGCGGAAGCTGTCCATGTGTGTGCGAATCCATTCCACCGTTTCTGCCAAGCCCTGCTCAAAGGTATAAGCCGGCTTCCAGTCCGTCATGGCACGCAGTTTGGAAGCGTCGCCCAGCAGACGGTTCACTTCGCTGTTTTCGGGGCGCAGGCGCTCTTCTTCGCAAACAATTTTCGCCTCAGGATTAATTTGGCGGATTAACTCCTCTGCCAGCATCCCGATGCTGATTTCCTGACCCGTCGCAATGTTGATTTCCTGTCCAATGGCTTTCTCACATTCGGCAATCGCCATAAAACCGGCCGCCGTGTCTTTGACATAGTTGAAGTCGCGCGTCGGCGTCAAGCTTCCCAGCTTCAGCTCTTTTGCACCCGACAAAAGCTGTGTGATAATGGTGGGAATGACCGCGCGTCCGGACTGGCGCGGCCCGTACGTGTTGAACGGGCGTACAATGGTAACAGGCAGATCGAAGCTGCGGTAAAAGCTTTCCGCCAAGCGGTCTGCGCCGATTTTTGTAGCGGAGTAAGGGCTTTGTCCCTGGTACGGGTGCTTTTCGTCAATCGGTACATACTGCGCCGTGCCGTACACCTCGCTGGTGGAGGTCACCAAAAGACGCTGTGTTCCCACATCTCGTGCAGCGTTTAAAACATTCAGCGTTCCTTTAATATTGGTATCCACATAGCTGTCCGGAGAGTGATAGCTGAACGGAATGGCAATCAGCGCCGCCAAATGGTAGACAATATCCTGCCCCTTCATTGCGGTGCGAACGCCGTTCGGGTCGCGGATATCACCCATAAACACTTCAATTTCATTTTTAATTTCATCGGGCAGCGTGTCCAGCCAGCCCCATTTGCCAAAAGAGTTATAGTAGCAAAACGCCTTTACCTTGTGACCTTTTTTCACCAGTTCTTCTGTTAAATGACTGCCGATAAATCCGTCGGCGCCTGTCACCATTACGGTATGAGACATCGTTTCAGCTCCTTTTTTCGTATTCCTGCTGTGCGCCCTGATGCACTTTGCAAAAGCCAAAAAAGGGAACACAACCCCATAATCGTTATTTAGTATAATACAAAACTGTAAAAATAGCAACAAAAGCCGCCGCTTTCATTCAAAAGTTGCGAAAAAAGAAGGCTGCTGCGGGCAGAATTCTTTACAAAAAGACGCGATGCGGATATAATGAAATACTGTAATTAAATGCAAAAACACTGAAATGTTTTTAAAAGGAAGTGTGGCTTTGAGCTTTCATCAACTCAGCTTTTTTCTGTTTTTTCCCATTACACTGCTAATTGTATTTGCAGTTCCTGCCCGGTTTCAAAACGGCGTACTCTTGGCAGCCAGCTGGCTGTTTTACGCTTTTGCCACGCCGCAGTGGCTTGTCCTTTTGATTGCGGAAAGCGTTGCTGTCTGGGCGCTCACGCTTTGGATGGACAAAGCACAGGGAAAACAGCGAAAACTTCGCTTATTCCTGCTTTGTGCCGCAACCGTAGGCGTTTTGATTGCATGTAAAGCTTCCGGCCTTGCCTTGCAGTCAACCACCGGCTTTTCCCTGATTTTGCCGCTTGGCATCAGCTTTTTCACCCTGCAATCTGCAAGCTACGCCATTGATGTCTACCGTCAAACTTGCCCGGCAGAAAAAAGTTTTGTGCGCACGACTTTATTTGTCAGCTTTTTCTGCGTTATTTCGTCCGGTCCCATTCTGCGCGCAGGCAGCTTTTTACCCCAGCTTAATAAACCGCGCCGCTTTCGCGCCGACCGTGCCGCGCACGCGCTGGTAACATTGGGGCAAGGCTACCTTTATAAGGTTGCCATTGCCGATGTGCTCGCGGTATTTGTCAACGGCGTTTATGCGGACGTTTTTTCTTATCAGGGCCTCACGCTGGCAGCGGCGGCGCTGGGCTACGGGTTTCAGCTTTACTTTGATTTTGTAGGCTACTCCCTTTTGGCAATGGGCTTTGCAGAGCTTCTGGGGCTTGAGCTTCCCGTCAACTTTAACACACCTTATTTTTCGCGCTCCATCAAAGAGTTCTGGTCGCGCTGGCACATCAGCCTTTCCAGCTGGCTGCGCGATTACGTTTATATTCCCTTGGGCGGAAACCGCCGCGGAACGGCGCGCAAATGCCTCAATCTTTTAATCACCTTCTTCGTGTCGGGGCTGTGGCACGGCACAGGCGTCTGTTTTTTGATTTGGGGGCTGTTGCACGGGCTTTATCAAGTGTGCGGCACACTGACAACGCCTGCCCGCGCGCGCTTTCGCACCGCTTTGCACATTACCGAGCAAAACAAGCTGTGGAATGTCGTGCAGTGCCTTTTCACCTTTTTACTCGTTCAGGTTGCGTGGGTGTTTTTCCGAAGCGCCACGCCGGCCGAAGCGCTTTACATTTTGAGCGCACCGTTTCAGAGCCTTTCCGTATCGGCTCTTTGGAACGATTTCTTTCAAATCTACAATGCTTCTTTGCAAACGGCAATTCTGGTATATGCCGCCGCCGCTTTTATCGTTTTGAGCGTATTTCTCGGCGTCGTTTTGGAATCTCTGCGGCGTTTCGCTTGTAAAGGCACCGACCTTTCCGGCTGGATTTTACAGCGCAGCTTTGTGGTTCGCTGGGTTATTTATTATGTACTCTGCGGCATCATTTTCGGCGGATTTTTGCTCAACAACGGCTACTTTTCCACCGCCGCCAATTTCTTATATAACAATTTTTAAGGCAGGTCTGTATGAAAAAATTACTTCTTCGGCTTTTTTGCCTTGCACTTCCCTTTTTGCTTTATTTCGGCGCGTTTCTTTATTTTGAGCCGTATGATTATTTCGGCTTAAAGGGCGGCGCCGTCAGTGAGGATTCATATATCACACGCATCCGAAGCTTTTTAAACCACCCGCAGGACTCGATTATTCTGGGCGATTCCCGCATGGCTCATTTTGATATGGCGCTTGTAGAAGAAGTGTCCGGCACCGCTTGGTCGAACCTTGCATTCGGCGGTGCTTCGATGAACGAAAGCTTAGATTTATTTTATCTCGCCGCAGAAAAAACGGATTTGAAGCGTTGTGTGTTTGAGGTAAGCTTTTACACCCTGCGCGAAGGCGATGCCCGCAACCGCATGCAGGCCATTACCACCGTTGTAGAGAATCCTTTTGCATATCTTACAAACTTTAATACGAATGTAGACATGCTCAACGAAGCCGCTCAGCGTCTGCGCGGCATTCAAACAGGTGCAACACGCGACGCGGGAAGCTGGTCCGAGGAGGATTATGTCGACGAAAACGGGACTCCTCTGCCCTATCGCCGCAACCTGATTGCTTACGCCGCAACGCTGTACGCAAATGTCGCAAAGCCGGGTGTCGTCCCCGCGATTGAAAGCGAAACTGTCACAGACGGAAACGGAAATGTCATGGAACGCTGTACAAACCCGACAGCTTTGCTGGATGCCATGCGCGCGGCGACTCCTTCTGACAGCACCTATGCCGTCAACGAAGAGAATTTAACACGTCTCGAAGAACTTGCCGCCTACTGCAAGGAAAAAGGCATTGAACTGACGTTTGTTCTTCCGCCCATCGACAGTGCTCTGCGGGAGCTTTTGGTAGAGCCTTTGGGCATTGACGAGCCGCTTGGCGAGGTAAAAAAACGATTGGAAGCAACCGGTGCTCCCGTGCTTGATTTTGAATATGAGCCCATCAAAACTTTTGCGCAGGAACAGTACTATGACGGGCTGCACTTAGACGTTGTGCACGGATTGCCCGAATATACCTCATTTTTATTTCAGGAGGTGATGGCATGAAGCACACGGATTTCTTGATTTTATACGAACATGTTGTGCGAGAGTATGAAAGTATCCTGCTGTTAAAGGCAGAGCTGGAACGGCGCGGATACCGCGTTGCCATTCAGCAGCTTTTAGACGTCAAGCGCATTTCGCGCCGGATTCGCGGCTGGGACAAGCCGGAAGTGCTGGTTTCCAGCTGTATGTATGACGACGAAGCCATCAACAGCCACGTTTACAACAATATCGGCGTGTGCAACAAAGTGGTGAACCTCCACTGGGAGCAAATGCTGTCGGACACACAGGAAGAAGGCGCATGGTTCAACTTTAACGGAAATGCCAAAAAGTGTATTCAAACTTGTTGGGGAAAACGCACACAAGAACGCTTAATTGCACACGGCATGGAAGAAAAAAACTGCCCTGTTACGGGGGCAGTGATGATGGACTTTCTGCGTCCCGAGTTTGAGGGATATTTTAAAAGCAAGAAAGCGCTTTGCGCCGAGCACGGATTGGATGCAGACCGTCCGCTTCTGCTTTATATTTCGAGTTTTGGCTATGCGAGCATGACCGAGCAGGAAGTACGCGAGCTTTCTGAAATGGCGGGAGAGGATTTTACCGGTTTTGCCCACACCAACCGCGTCAGCATGGAGCAAACACTCGCTTGGTTTGACCGCTACCTGACCGAACATCCTGAAACGCAGCTTGTCTATCGCCGTCATCCGTCGGAGTGGAACAGTCCTGCCTTACTGGCGCTTGCAGAAAAACATGCAAACTTTCATGTCATTTTCTCCGACAGCGTCAAACAGTGGATTGTTGCCGCCGACCGCATTTTTATCTGGATGAGCACAGCGATTGCCGAAGTATATTTTGCCGGGAAAAGCTGCGGTGTGCTGCGTCCCGTTCCCATTGAGCATGAATTTGACCCGGTTATTTATCGAAATGCCGCTGTGATTGACAGCTACGAGGGCTTTGCAGACATGGCAGCACAAGGTGCTGCCGATTTTCCCATTGCAAAAGAAGTAATCGAAGGCTATTTTGACAAAAGCGACCGACCGGCTTACCTGCGCATGGCCGATTTGCTGGAACAAGTATATCGGGAGCCGCCGCGCGATCAGCCGTTTTCTCTCCCGTTTCAGCCGCATTTTAACTGGCTGAAATATTTCGCTTTGCTGGGAATTCACGTCATGTTTGCACTAAAGCTTCACCCCAAACGCTTTGCACGTATTGCTCCCCGCTTTGCCGATTTTGCCGGGCGCATTTACGGTTATGTGGAAAAGGCCGCTATTTCGCCCGCCGAAGCGGCGGCTATGGAAGAAAAAATTAAGCGTTTTCTTCCCAAAAAACATATAGACACCCAAAACTAACGCCGGGTTGTAATCGTCTGACAAAAGCATATCCATAAAAAAGCAGCGCCCAGTCCTTTCTCTTACACGAGAAAAGGCTGGGCGCTTTTTGTGCACTACTAAATTTTCAAAGCCGGTGCAGCTTTTCAAAAGCGAAAAACGTGCTGCGCATCCGAAAAGCGGATTATTTCAGCGGTAATCATACATCCGCACGGTTGCCCTGCAAAACCGGCTCCTGCCACACCAAAACATGCTCTCGAAACAGTTTTTCTCCGAGCAAATCCCAGTACATTTGTTCTGCTTTTGCTTGCAGGGCATCGTGCGTATCGCTCGTTCCGCTGCTCATCAGCCGATAAGTTACGCCGCAGACACAGCTCATCAGGGGCTCTTGCACCATTCCGTTTCTTTCATAGAAGGCAATACGGCGGCGGCGCAGTGCATCCGTTTCTTCATTTCCCGACACAGGAGCTTCCACTTCTGCCAGCATCACGTCGTTTTTCATCCGCTCATGCAACGCGCGCAAAAATACGCCGCCTAAGCCCGCACTGCGTTTTTCCGGAATAGAAGCCAAATAGTCCAGCAGCAGTAAATCGTCACTGCGAAAGAAAAATGCATAGGTACAAAGCGCGTCTTGCTCATCAAAATATCCGTAACACTCATAACGTCCTGCATCCCAATGCCCTTTCAAATTGCTCCAAGGGCGTATTTCATCCGCAGGAAATGCCTCGCAAAACCATGTATCGTAAATCTCGCGCACTTGTTCGATGCTCAGTTTTTTGATCTCCATGATAACTCCCCGCTTTCTGTCGATTCTCTCAGTTTATTTGGACGGCACCCCACCATTTGTACACGAAAGTTCAGGCGGCGTATCACGCTAAAATGTTTCCGCGCGCTCCACCGCCTGAAATGATGCGGTATTGTCCTTGTTACGCTGCGTGTTTTGTGCAAACCGGAGGGATATCGCTGGCACGATAATAACCTGTTTTTGTTCTCCAACAGCGATCACCGGCAAGCTGCCCCGTTTCAACACAGTATTTCAGCTCCTGCACACTTGCATCTGGTGTAAACTCTTTCTGCTGTAAATTGCTCTGCGCCTGCTGCATGACAGAGCGCCATGCACGCACGGTTTCCTGCGTTCCATTCGTCAGGTTGAGCGATGCACCGGAATCGTAACCATACCATGTAGCAGTGACATAATACGGCGTCATGCCCACAAACCAGAAATCACGGTTATCCGAGCTTGTTCCGGTTTTGCCAATGCTCTCCATCCCTCCGGACAAAGCATAGCCCGAAGCCGTTCCCGCGCCCTCCATGACGCCTTTCAGCATACGATTCATCACCCAAGCTGTATCGGCGGAGATAACCTGCTTTGTTTCAATCTTCGGGGTTAAGAGTTCTTTGCCTGTTCCTGTTTGAACGCTTTCATAGCTGTGAAGCGTTGTAAACGTACCGCCCGAGCCAAACATCATATAGGCACCTGCCAGCTCATAAGGGGTAACGCCGTAAGTCGAAGAGCCCAGTACCATCGGGCCAAGGTCACGGTCTTTTTCCGTAAAGCTCGTGATGTGAAGCGAATTTGTCACAAAGTCATAGATATTATTGCTGCCAACAAGTTCGCCCACACGCACGGCAACTGTGTTGACACTCTGTGCCAGCGCATCGGCTACCAATATATCATCCTGAGTATACGTCAGGGTCACATTGGCGGGCCAAGGCTTGCTTTCTCCTGTTTCTTCATCCACTTCGTCGCGCACAGGTGCATCCAAAAGCGGTGTTGACCAGTTAATTTTATTTTGTTCCAGCGCCAATACATACGGGCCAATCGGCTTCATTGTGCTGCCCACTTGACGCAATGCGTCTGTGCCGCGGTTAAACGCGCGCGAAAGCTCTTTTTCTTCCACGCTGCCGACGACAGCGCACAGTCTTCCGGTGTAATCGACACTCACCATCGCCGCTTCGGGATATTCTGTTGCCTTCTGCGTAACGGGGCTTCCCGTTTCGTCTACAACCGGATTGCCTTCCTCATCATAAACATATTCGGTGCCTGCAATTCCGGGCCCGCCGAAAAATGCGCCGCCTGTCATCTTTTCTTCCATGATGCGCTGCAGCTCGGGATCTACCGTGGTATAAATGCGTAAACCGCCGTTATAAAGCAAAGAGGTCACCTGCTCTTTGTTCAGCCCATACTGCTGGGTAAGATCTGCCGACACATCTTCAATCACCTGATCGGTAAACCACGACGTAACGCCTGTCGGCTCAACATCAACCGTACCGGGGTCAAGATTCAGCGGTTCTGCCAAAGCAGATTCATATTCCTCTTTTGTAATATAACCTTGGTCGTGCATTTCCTGCAAAATATAATCGCGCCGTGAAAGATTATTTTCGGGATAACGCACCGGGTCATAACGGCTGGGATTTTTGGTAATCGCCGCCAACGAAGCGCACTGTGCAAGTGAAAGCTCACTGACAGGCTTATTGAACAGTTTCATGCTCTCTGCCTGTACGCCGGCGGTGTTTCCTGTCATACCGATAACGTTCAAATACGCTTCCAAAATTGTATTTTTATCATATGTTCTGTCCAGCTCCAGTGCGCGCCAAATTTCACGCACTTTGCGCATATATCCGTCAAAGCCGCCCGCTTCATCGTCGCCGAGCAGGTTTTTAATCAGCTGCTGGTCAATCGTAGAAGCTCCCTGCTTAATTCCGTCATCGCCGCCGAAATAAGTTCCGGTCAGCATCTTTTTTGCTTCATTCAAAACCGCAAAAATTGTACGCTTCCAGCTAACGCCGCTGTGTTTGTAAAAGTCACGGTCTTCCACCGCAACAAATGCGTGCTGCAGATAAAGAGGAATTTCCTCCAAAGGCACCCAAATGCGCTGCTGTGTTGCGCGAAGGAAGGCGTATTCCTCCCATTCACCCGTTTCCCGATTCTGTGCGTATAAAACCGTAGAATCGCGGTAAGGCAGCTGCTCCAAGCTCAGCCACAAAAAATCATTGACGGTTGCTCTTTTTAAGTAGGAAAGAAGCACTCCGCCTGTTACAACCCCCAGCAGCAGCACAACAACCGCCAAACGCAGCAGCAGTTTTCTCCAAAAATGCTTTTTTGACTTTCGCGGCTCCTGTTCCGGCTGCGGCATACCTTCATCCGGCTCTCTTCTCAGATTTTGATCATCCCTGTAAGCCATTTCCTCACACTCTACTTCCAAATCCTCTGCAAACGCGCCCTCCACAGGCAAAGCGTCCGGCAGAATAACCCCTTTTTTTCGCTCCTGTACCAGATAACTTTCCGGTAATCGAATCATACGTTTTTCTTCCAAAGCACCGGCCCCTCCTTGCCCGACACTGTCTGCGGCATTGTTATATGGGCAAACGCCAAAAGCGTCCTAACCATATAACGACACACTCTTCTCATGATATTCAAAAGCCTGTCGTTTTTTACCGCACCTTTTCTTTACATTCCGGATGACAGCCGAGCGTATAGCGTTTTTTTGCACGATGCCGTACAGCCGTTTTATTTCTTCGCGAGCTTGGTGCGCGTGCCATCGCTGTTCACGATAACCGTGCGATCCAGCTGCGTTTTGAGTGAATGTTTCATCGCATCAATGTACTCACGGCGCAAGATTGCCTGCTCTTGCTGTTCCTGCTCGTTCAAGCCCTCTTGCGTGCGGCTTTTGGCCGCCAATTCATTGATGCGCGCAATTTTTTCCTGTGTCATAAAATTTCCTCCGTTCGCCGGCCGCAGGCACATGGCTCTTTCATCATAACCATCGCTGCGCCTAAACGCATTATCTTTCACAATCTGTTTTATTATACCACTTTTTTTGAAAGAACGCAAAAAGCGCGTCAGACTTGCAAAAAAACAAGACCGGCGCGCCCTTTGCTGTGAAAAGAAGTGAAGGAGGAAAAAGTTTATGAAAACACGCACATTTGTGCATGAGAAGCGGTTGACGCCGAACGGAAGCAAACGATCGTCTGCGACGATTCGGCTTTTTTATTATTCTATGTAGCGGGAAGTGTTCTTCCCGATGCATTTATCTTACCGAAGATTTGTGAAGGAAGTATGTTGGATGTTTTAACCTTTTTGTAATAATTTCAAAAAAGCTTGTGTTAAGATGATTTTCAAAGGAAAAGAATTTATTAATTTTCTTGCGTTTATTAGAAAATATCAAGCAATAAAACAAAGTTTTTTACGATTCTAAGCTAAGTTTACCTGCCCGGATCTTTCTTTACAAAAGCTTGCTCCTTCAAAAAGCAGTTGATTTCCTCTTTCTTTTTTCCCCATTTTGCGTTATGATGAATAATAATTTCACCTTTATATTGCATTTGCCTTTCAAGGGAGGAAAGGAACTTTTTATGAAGCAAAATTTTCAACTGGAAATGGAAAAACTGATTGATTCTCTTGGCGGCGAGCGCAAAACGCTGCTTTTACACAGCTGCTGTGCGCCCTGTTCCAGCTACGTGCTGGAAACACTTTGCCGTCATTTTGATATCACGGTTGATTATTATAACCCCAACATTGACACTGCCGAGGAGTATGAAATGCGTGCCAAAGAACAATGCCGTTTCGCCTGCGAGGCGGCGCTTGCGTTCCCTGTGAAGGTTCATGTAGAGCCTTATCGGCCGTCTGAATTTTATGAGGCGGTAAAGGGGCTGGAACAAATTCCCGAGGGCGGAGAGCGCTGTTTTGCTTGCTATCGCCTGCGTTTAGAGCAGGCCGCAAAGCTTTGCCGCGAAGGAAATTACGACTACTTTTGCACCACGCTTTCCATCAGCCCGCATAAAAACGCGCAAAAGCTCAATGAAATCGGGTTGGAAATGGCAGAAAAATACGGTGTCAAATGGCTGTTTTCCGATTTTAAAAAGAAAAACGGCTTTCGCCGAAGTACAGAGCTTTCCGATACTTATGACATGTACCGTCAGGATTACTGCGGCTGTGTATTTTCCCGTCAGGAGCGTCTGGCAGCACAAAAAAGCACATGCAGCGTATGTGAACCCCCTGCGGAAGCGAAACCTGAATTTTAATCAATCTTTTTCCATAAAAAGCGTGTGTACAGTTAAAAAGAGACCATACACAATAAGCAACCATACAGCTGATTTCTGCATCAATATGGGGCATCTGCAAAATTTGCAGATGCCCCATATTTTCCCCTAGCTCTTGTGTACTCGAGAATTGAGTTTAGCATTTTCTTGAATCCTTCGTTGAAGTCTGAAACTCTACCTGCCTATCCGCAGAAAAAGAGGGCATCCATTTTTTTACTACCCTTGCAGGCAGCTATGATTTTATCACTTGAAAAATGAAAAGTCATACACCATTCTTTACAGCTCTCCACAAGGAATGATAGCTTTCTCATAACAAACAGCTAATTTATCTAACCATTCATCAGCGTAGTTTAAAACTTTGCCATCTGCAATTAATCCAAAATCATCAGAAATATATCCCGCCAGCTCGTCATTGTGCGATTTTTCGTAAACTGTAACAAATGCTTTTTTCTCGATCTCTGTAGTATCATCAAATTTCTTCCCTTTTTTTAGTTCTTTTATCTCCCGGTAAACTCTCATCCACTCACTATCAAAAGGATCACTTTCCCTTTTACCTAAAATGTCATCAATATCCAATTCTTCATATTGAATGTTATTTAATTTGTTTAGTAGCTCAACCATATCACAATCTCCCTTTAACTTTGGTTTCTTAGTCCGTATCTTTTATGCAAAAAATGGGTGTAGCCAACGCTGCACCCACGTTTTTTGTCATTGATTTATTTTTAAGAAAACAGCTTATTTTTGCTCCCAAATGGGGTCTTTCAGCATCCAACGGCCAAAGGCATCTTTTTCAAAGAGGTCTTTGTTGTAAAAGCCGTCTAAAATTTCCCAAAATTCTTTTTCGCTGTATCCGCAGAACGCGCAGAAATCACGCACACACAAGGGGTCGAGCGCACCGTCACGCTCTCTGATGACAGGAATCGCTTCCTCGCGCGTCATCATCCCGTAACGGATATAGCGAGCCGTATAATCGGTTGCCGCCGCGTGGCCGAACTTCGGATATTTGAGCCAAGAGTGCACAAGATATGCGCGCGAATCAATTTGGTCGAAGTTTTCCGCATGATGGGTGCGGTCCCATTCATGCGTCAGGTCATGGAAACCGCGCTTTTTCGCGAGCATATAGTTCTTGTAGCTGTTCCACGGCAGGAAATAGCTCATATAGAACGGGTCCAAACGCGACAGCTCCTCGGCACTCGGGGCCTGCGTCAGAACGAGATCGTTCTCAGATACTCCGTAGCTGAGCAGCTCTTCCATGGGGAAGCCAACGGCAACGCCGTTTTCAATTTGGCCCATCGCAGAGTAAGTTTCCTCGTCGCTGTTGCCGCCGTATTCAAAGCTGACATTTTCGCCGTAGCACAAAAACGGCGTGTTGAACTTCGCCGCCATGTGCAGCGGGAAGGTGTAAATCAAGCGGTCGACATACCACGTCGGTTTTCCGTACTTTTCAAAAAACACGCGCATCAGCTTTTTCTGTGCTTTAATGTTCGGCTTGCAGGAAATAATCGTGCATCCAAACTCTTCGCTGATGTTTTTCAAATTGTGCTTACCCGCTTCTGTCATGGGGAAATTATCTTCCACGCTGAACAAAATGGGGTTCATTTTCATGACTTCTTTCAGAATATACACCTGAAAATGACTGTCTTTTCCGCCGGAAACCGCCACGGCACAATCATAGCCCCCCGGGCCGTTCATGCCGCGATATTTATCGCACATGGCCTCAAACTCTTTCCAGCGTTTGTCCCAGTCAACATTTTTTCTCTGCTCATAATGACGGCAGGCACTGCATACGCCCTGCTCGTCAAACGTAATACCGGGACGTGTATCCGGCATGGTGCATTTGGTACAATATTTCATTGGTATCACTCCTTGTGTTTTGCGCGCACTGTCTGAAATTATGCAAAGGGATGAATTTCACCGTTTGCATCAGGCTGAGCCTGCTCGCTTTGCGCTGTGCTTTGTGCTTGTGCCGCAGCGCTGTCGGTGCCGCTCGCAGCCACGGCAGACTGTGAATTCGGCACACTTTGCACGGTGCTGTCAGTTTGCGGCACTGAGTTTGCCGCAGCGGAATCCGAAACGACCGCAGAGGTTGTTTGGCTGGTCGAAGCGGCAATGGTATCCCCGCCGCCCGTAATCGAGAACGTCGTAAAGAAATACCAGCACGCCGCACCGAGCGCAATCAGCAAAACAGCCAGAATAATCACCGGAACGAGGTAAGGGTTATCCGGCTTTTTGTCTACCGGATGCTCCCAATCCAAATCTCCGCCGGCCTTGAACGCGCGTGCATTGACAACCTGTATATGCGACATCAAACGGCGAACAATATCCAGCGCAGCCAAAGCGGCGCGTTTACCGGCATCTTTGCCCTGCTCCATCTGACGCACATAAACGTATCCTCGATAGTATACCCCGACAAACAGGCTTTGCTCTGTGGGAACAACCGAAACGCCCACGTCAGCGCGCGAACACTTTGCCGCCGCCTCGGCACGCACGGAAGCCGCCTGTGCCGCGTTTGCGCCGCCGGCACATTTTTTTGCTACTTCCTGCTTAATTTTCCCCATAATACGCGGGTCATTATAGCTGGAATCGCCAAAATCAAACACACTGCTTCCGCGCCGTGTGTGAGAAAATTCCTCTGCCAGCAATGCGCCCGTTTTCGGGTCAGACGCCGCAAGCAGGCATTCGTGCTCGATCAATTCTCCTGCCGCAAAATAAGCAAGGCTGCCCTTTCCTCGTCCGTACACCGTGTCCCCCAGCGCCTGCTCAAAGCGCTCGGCAACAGCTTCAGACAACTCCACCGCCGCCGCTTCTGCAATCGCATGGACAGTGATTACTACTAAAACTTCTCCGCACTGGCCATACAGGTTCAGCTTGACATTTTCCATTCCGGAAATCTGCTTTGCCGTTTCCTTTAAAATTGTCATATCCGGCTCATACATTCTGACAATGAGCTGTTTTTCCACCTTTTTTTCTAAGGCTTCCATGATTCATCCTCCTTTTTTGCACAATCCGAACTCTCACCCCATGTGCATCATACGTTCCTGAGCCCTTCGTGATCCGACATCTCAACCGCCTGACCGTTTTCAAAACAGTCACATCCGGGCTGCTCCAGGCCCAGCGCCAAACGGCGAACCATTTCCAGCGCGTGCTGACTGGCCCAAGTGCGAACAGAATCGCGTGTGCGGTTTGTCATCAAAAGCTTTTGTACATAAGTGGCGCGGGCGTCGCAAACAGAAACGTAAACCAGCCCAACCGGCTTTTCCGGCGTGCCGCCGCCCGGCCCGGCGATTCCCGTAATTCCCACGCCGATCTCCGCACCGGAACAAGCGCGCACACCGCGTGCCATCGCCGCGGCCACCTGCGGGGAAACCGCGCCCACATCCGCCAGCATCTGCGCCGGAACGCCGAGAATTTTCTGCTTCATTTCGTTGGAATAAGTGCACGTACCGAATGAGAACACCTCGCTTGCGCCTGCAACGGCTGTCAGACGCTGAGAAAGCAGGCCGCCGGTGCAGCTTTCAGCTGTCGCCACCGTCTTTTTGGTGCGCTTCAAGGTACCTACAACGGTTTCCTCCAGCGAATCAAATACATCGGTATAGACAACATCGCCTAAGCGCTCTTTCAGCTCCTGCGCTCTTTGCGCGCACATTTCCTGCGCCTTCTCCAAGGTGGCCGCCTTCGCCGTCACGCGGATGACAACCTCTCCCATTTTTGCATACAAAGCGCTCGTCGGATTGGCCGCTTCCAACAAATCGCTGATTTTCGGCTCTAAGTGACTTTCTCCCACTCCGGTGACACGCAGTGTGCGTGAAAACAGCACGCCGTCACTCATCTTTGCAAGCCACGGCCTCACCGTGTCACAAAACATGGGCTGCATTTCCTTCGGCGGGCCCGGCAGCAGCACTGCGTACTTGCCTTTGCATTTCGTATCTTCAAAAATCATGCCTGGTGCTGTGCCGTTATGATTTTCAATTTTTCTGCCGTTCACCGGCACATACGCCTGCTTTTCATTGCTGGGCGGCATAGTGCGTCCCCAGCGCTCAAAAAAAGCACGGATCTTTTCCAGCTCTTCCGGGTCAAAGCGAAGCGTATCGCCGTATGCCTTCGCCACGGTCTGCTTGGTCAAATCGTCATCCGTCGGCCCAAGACCGCCCGTGAAAACCAAAAGGTCGCTGCGCTCACGCGCCTGCCGCACAAGGGCTTCCAAACGCCCCGCATTGTCACCGACAACGCTTTGATAATAAACGCTGATTCCCAGCGCAGCCAATTCTCTGGCCAAAAACTGTGCGTTTGTGTTCAGAATATCCCCTAAAAGCAGTTCTGTTCCCACTGCAATAATTTCTGCTGTCATGGCAATTCCTTCTTTTGCAATTATTTAAGGCCGTGCTTTTGCTGCTTACTCACCCACATTGACTCGAACGCACTCGGCGTTTTCCGCGGCGATGCGTTCCAGCTCTGCCAAACGCTCCACCTGCTGCTCGGCACGCAGAATTTCCTCCAGCTCCGGCTTTGTTTTCGGATGCGGCGGCGTAAAGATGGTGCAGCAATCCTCATACGGCTGGATACTCGTTTCAAATGTGCCGATTTTTCTCGCAATTTCCGTAATTTCCGTTTTATCCATTCCGATGCACGGACGCAGTACGGGCAGCATCTGCGCCGCGTCTGTGCAGCCGAGTGCCATCAAAGTCTGGCTTGCCACTTGAGCCAAGCTCTCCCCTGTGACAATCGCCTTTGCGCCCTCTTTCTGCGCCAGCTGTTCAGTGATGCGCAGCATGCTGCGGCGCATCAATACCGTGAACAAATCCGACGGAGCACGGTCGCGCAGCTCGGTTTGCACATCCGTGTAAGGTACAACGTAAACATTTAAATTCCCGGTGTAAGGCGTCAGCTCTCTGGCAAGAGTCAGCACCTTCATTTTTGCACGCTCGCTGGTATAGGGCGGGCTTGCAAAATGGGCACATGAAAGCGACAGGCCGCGCTTTGCCATCAAGTAGCCTGCCACGGGGCTGTCAATGCCGCCCGAAAGCATCAGCATCGCCGCGCCGGAAGTAGACACGGGAAGGCCGCCTGCCCCCTGCTGCTTGCCCCCGTGAACATAAGCGGCATAATCT
Organism: Candidatus Ruthenibacterium merdavium; assembly: GCA_019119935.1. Taxonomy (GTDB): domain Bacteria; phylum Bacillota; class Clostridia; order Oscillospirales; family Ruminococcaceae; genus Ruthenibacterium; species Ruthenibacterium merdavium. Next base: position 41,746 of record DWWA01000050.1, read on the forward strand.
CGGATTTCCACCGAAACCTGCACATCGGGATGGTGCACGTCCACTTTCAAATGAGGAAATGCGCGCAGAATCGTTCCGCCCAGCTCACGCGAAATCTGCATGCTGTCCATCGGGAAGCTTTTGTCACTGCGCCTTGCGCTCACTTTAAAGGTTTTTGCCTGTGCCAGCTGCTCACGCAGATACTCCACTGCCGTGCGGCGAATGGCATCCATGTCTTTTTCACATACAGCCGCGCGCGTCAGCGTTGCAATGCCGAAAATTTTAGAAATATAATCAAACGCTTTATCCACGTCGGCGCCGTCATCCATCGGCTCGGCGTACATCGTCGACTGCGCCTTATATACCTTAAACTCTCCCAGCGCCTTCAAACGGCGGCGCATGGTTTTAAGCAAAACGCTTTCAAATGTGCCGCGATTTAGGCCCTTGAGCGCCATTTCTCCCTGATATGCCAAAATGATTTCTTTCATTCGTTCTCCTTTGGTCCGTTTTGCCGCCAGAATCTCGGCGGCAAATCACATTCTTTTTCACATAACCGCTGAAAGCTTGTTAAAAAGCAATCTTTTTGCTTTTTGCATTAAGCCTTGGGTCATTTTTTCACTTTTTCCAGTGTTTCGATGCCCTCTTTCAGCGCGCGGACGAGCGCATCCACGTCAGAGGTTTGGCTCTGCCCGCTGAACGACACGCGAATGGCGGAATCGACGCGCGCTTTCGGCAAATTCATTGCCGTCAGCGTATGGCTTGCCTCTCCCTTTGCACAGGCGGAGCCGCTGGAAACATAAATACCTTTGCTTTCCAAAAAGTGCAGCATAATTTCACTGCGGATGCCCATGACAGAAAAGTTAGCAATTTCCTCTACCGCATCCTCCGGGCTGTTGCGCACAATGCCGTCTATATCAGCCAGTGCATTCCAAAGCCGGCGGTTCAAAAGGCGCACTCGCTCGGCACGGCCTTTGTCCGACTGAACCAGCTGCACCGCTTTGCCAAGCGCGGTGATATACGGGGTATTCTGAGTACCGGGACGCATTCCGCGTTCCTGTTCGCCGCCGAACATCAGCGGTTCAGTGTAAAAGCCGCGCCGCACATAAAGCGCACCGATGCCCTTCGGCGCATGAATTTTATGGCCCGAAACCGCATAAGTATCAATCATTGTCGAGCCTACTTTAAACGGCAGACGGCACCACGCCTGTACTCCGTCTACGTGAACGGCCGTGCGGCTGTTTTTCGCTTTCACTTCTCTTGCCAGAGAAGCAACATCCAGAACGGTGCCGATTTCATTGTTAACGTGAATACAAGCGCAAAGCGCCGTTTTGGTTCCCACAGCGTGCGCAAGGGCGTTCAAATCCACCTGACCGGCACAGTTCGGGGCAATAAAGGTGACACGCCATCCGTGTTTTTCCATAGCCTTTACCGTGTTGTGAACACTGGGATGCTCAAACCCCGTGACAACAATATGCTCTGCCCATGCCTCACGTGCCCGCAGAGCACCCAAAATAGCCATATTGTTTGATTCCGTACCGCCGGAGGTAAAAAACACCTCGGCCGGCTTTGCTCCGAGGCTGTCCGCGACAATCGCACGGGAAGCCTCGATCAATTCTTCCGCACGCGCCGCCGGCGCATAAAGCGAAGAAGGGTTAAAAAACTGCTCCCGCAGCACACGGGATGCCGTGTCCACAACTTCATCGGCAACACGTGTGGTAGCGGCGTTATCTAGATAATGCACGCAAAAGCCCTCCAAAATGCAAATATATAGTTGTATTATACAACAGGGTGCGCCGCGGCGCAAGCGGCACACCCCAAAAGTGTGAAAAGTTACATTTTTTACACAACGGCCTCACATCCGCACAAGCGGCGTCAAACCCTTCTTTTGCCTCCGGGCCCAAAAGGCCCTTTGCTTTGAAGGTTAGAACAGGCCGGTAATCATGCCGTTTTCGTCCACGTCAATCGACTCCGCAGCGGGCTTTTTCGGCAGGCCGGGCATCGTCATAATGCTGCCCATGACGGCAACAACAAAGCCGGCGCCGGCGGAAAGGCGCAAATCACGCACAGTCATCGTGAAGCCTTCCGGTGCGGCTAAAAGCGCCGCGTCGTCGGAAAAGCTGTACTGTGTTTTCGCCACACAAACAGCCAAACGGTCAAATCCGTTTTTCTCCAGCTCCTCCAGCATTTTCTTTGCAGGCGCTTGATATACCACTTGTTTGGCGCGGTAAATCTTCTTGCAGATCGCGTCAATCTTCTCGCGCACGGTCATGGTTTCGTCATAGGCATACTGAGCCGGACGCTCTTCCATGCTGGCCAGCACGTCGTTGGCAAGCTCAATGCCGCCTTCGCCGCCCTTTGCAAATACTTCGCTGAGCGCGCAGGGAACGCCCATTTCTGCGCACAGGCCGCGCAGATATGCATGCTCCTGCTCGGTGTCTGTGGGGAAAGCGTTGATTGCCACGCACACGGGAATACCGAACACCTTCTGCATGTTTTCCACATGGCGGCGCAGGTTGGCGCTTCCCGCCTGCAAATATTCCAGCCCCGGCTCAGAAAGCTCGGCTTTAGGGCATCCGCCGTGATGCTTCAGCGCGCGCACTGTAGCCACCACCACGCAAACGGAAGGATGAATGTCATTCATGCGGCATTTGATATCCAAAAACTTCTCTGCACCGAGGTCTGCGCCAAAGCCCGCCTCCGTTACAACGTAATCGCCCAGCTTCATCGCCAAGCGGGTGGCAATGGCACTGTTGCAGCCGTGGGCAATATTGGCAAACGGCCCGCCGTGAATCAAAGCCGGCGTATGTTCCAGCGTCTGCACCAAATTGGGGTCAAACGCATCTTTTAATAAAGCAGTCATCGCGCCTGCCGCCCCGATTTGCCCTGCCGTTACAGGCTCTCCGCTGAACGTATAAGCCACGACAATGCGCGACAAGCGCTCTTTCAAATCATTCAAGTCGGACGCAAGGCAGAACACCGCCATCACTTCGCTGGCGACTGTAATGTCAAATCCGTCCTCACGCGGTGTTCCGTTCACCTTTCCGCCGAGGCCGTCGGTGATAAAGCGCAGCTGACGGTCGTTCATGTCAACACAGCGCTTCCATGTCACACGGCGCGGGTCAATGTTCAGCGCATTGCCCTGGTAAATGTGGTTGTCCACCATGGCGGCCAGCAAATTGTTTGCCGCGCCGATGGCGTGCAGGTCGCCGGTGAAATGCAGGTTGATATCCTCCATCGGCACTACCTGTGCGTAACCGCCGCCGGCCGCGCCGCCCTTCATGCCGAACACCGGCCCAAGGCTCGGCTCTCGCAGGGCCAAAACCGTTTTCTTTCCCATGCGCGAAAGTGCGTCCGCCAAACCGACGCTGGTCGTCGTTTTCCCTTCACCCGCGGGTGTCGGGCTGATGGCTGTCACCAAAATAACGCGCGCGTCTTTCTTTCCCGCCAGTTCTTTCACCAGCCGATGATCAATTTTCGCCTTGTATTTGCCGTAAGGAATTACACGGTCGGCGTCCACCCCAAGTTCGCCTGCCACCTTTGTAATCGGTTCCATAACTGCCTGCTGTGCAATTTCAATATCCGTTTTCATGTTCAACACTCCTTTACCGGCCGTATGCCTCGCCCTGTGCCCGGCGGCGCCGAGCTGGTTTTATGCTCTTTTATTGTAGCAAACTGAAGCGCGCTTGACAATCGCTTTTCGTTGACTTTTTCGTAAAAGAAGTCTACAATAATACCAAATGATATCACGCACGAAATTTTTGTGCAGAAAAGAGGTTCCAACATGCCCATTCAACTCATCGCCGACAGCTGTTGTGATGTCACACCGGCTATGAAGCGCCTTTTAGGGCTTTCCATCGCCAGCTTAAATATCACGGTTGGCGAAGAACATTACCGCGACGACGAGTCCCTGAATACGCTTGCGTTAATCGCCAAGATGAAAGCATGCAAAACGCCTCCCACTACCGCATGTCCCACGCCGGAGGAGTACGCCGCTCTGATGCGTCAAGAACGGGAAAGCTTTGTCATTACGCTTTCTTCCAAGCTTTCCGGCAGCTACAACGCCGCGTGTGTCGGCCGTCAGCTCGCGCTTGAGGAAAACCCCGATTTGCGCATCCATGTGTTTGATTCCGAAAGCGCTGCGGCAGGCGAAACGCGCATTGCGCTTTTTCTGCGCGATTTGATTGATGCGGGCATGGATTTTGACAGCATTGTCGAAAAAACCACAGCCTCTATCGCCACCATGAAAACACACTTTGTTTTGGAAGATTTATCTCACCTTGTGAAAAACGGCCGCATCTCAAAGGCCGCGGGCCTTTTGGGAACGATGCTGAACATTCGCCCCATTATGGGTGAAAACGGACATGGCGAAATCATTCCGTTAGAAAAGGTACGCGGCACGGCAAATGCCATGCGCCGTTTGGTGGAAATTGTGGCAAGCGAAACCGCACAGGCAGCCGGGCTGACTTTGGTCTTGAGCTACTGCAATTGTTTGGAGCGCGCACAGGAATTGAAAAAAATGTTTTTGTCGCAGTGTTCCGCCATTAAGGAAGTAATTATGGTTCCGACGAACGGCATTTCTACTGTTTATGCCGATGACGGCGGCATTGTTGTCGCTTTTTAAGCGCTGCAAGCCGATCACTGTTTTTCTTGTTTGGAAAGGAGCGAACTGTCCCATGAACGAGTATGTCAAGGAAGTGGCGCAGCAGCGCATGGAGCGCACAGCACAGGCGCTTAGAAAAAATCAGATGGAAGCGTACTGCGTTGACTGTGCCGCCGATGTTCTTCCACTTTTGAAAACATTGATTGCGCCGGGCGCATGTGTAAGCATGGGCGGCAGTGTCAGCTTGCAGGAATGCGGCGTACCCGCTTTTCTGCGCACGGGCGATTATGAGTTTCTCGACCGTGAAGCCGTCACGGGAGACGCTGTCGGAGAGCTTTACCGCAAAGCGTTTTTTGCAGACTATTATCTTTCCAGTGCAAATGCCGTGACAGAGCAAGGCGAAATCTTTAATGTAGACGGAAACGGCAACCGTGTTGCCGCACTCGCTTTCGGCCCTCAGAATGTGATTTTGGTGGTTGGCTGCAATAAAATTGTAGAAGACCTGCACGAAGCACACCGCCGTCTTCGCCATTTAGCCGCTCCCGCCAACACCAAGCGCTTGAACCGCAATACACCTTGTGCAAAGACGGGTATCTGCGCCGACTGCCGCAGCCCCGAGCGCATCTGCTGCACTTACACGGTTCAGCGTTTTTCTAAAACCCCGGGAAGAATTAAAGTAATTTTGGTTGCCGAGCCGCTTGGTTACTAAAGAAACTTTTTTTGCATCTTGCGGGCGCAGTTCCCGGCAGATGTCCGGCTTTTCCGTAAACATTTTTATAAAAGAAAAAGGCCATCGTAAAGACGGCCTTTCAGCCTGTCGAAAAAGGTCACCGAAAAGTGGCCTTTTTCTCGTATCGGGGACGAAAATGCGGTATAATGGTGTGGGGTGATAAAAATGTTGGTGAAGAATGCAGAAAATCGAGGGCAGCTTGAATTTGTAAGTTTGGAGAACATGGTCCCGCAGGAGCACTTGCTGCGAAAGATCGACGCGGC